>CAIYQZ010000063.1 GCA_903928495.1 uncultured bacterium | reverse complement strand
CGGGCGCCTTCCATCACGGCAGCGGAGATGAGGGCCACGGCTTCGGGGTAGTTCAGCTTCAAGCCACGGGCTTTGCGGCGCTCGGCCAGCAGGGCGGCGGTGAAGATGAGCAGCTTGTCTTTTTCCCGAGGAGTCAGTTCCATGTCGTTTCACTCATTGCTAGGGTAGTCAGCTCGGGGCAGCCGACCGTGTCGGCTGAACGCTCAGGGTCAGTTCCATGGGGCGGTGCCTTTCAAGCCTGGCTTTCAAGCAATACACGTGCCATCGGCGGGGCCGGAACATGGGTGACAGGGCGGCGGTGGGTGGGCATTTCACAATGCCGCTCCATTTGCTGATCCCTGAACGGAGCCCTCCCATGTCCAAACCCTTTGACCTCGTGGTTCACGGTGCCACCGGCTTCACGGGCCGTCTGGTGGTCGAGTACCTGCTGCGGCGTTACCCTGCTGGCAGCGGCGTGCGCTGGGCCATGGGTGGGCGCAATGCCGACAAATTGGCCGCAGTGCGCGACGAGGTGGGTGCCCCGACCGACACGCCGCTGATCGTCACCGACACCACCAACCCCGCCAGCCTGCAGGCCTTGATGGACCAGACCCGCCTGGTGCTGACCACCGTGGGCCCTTACCAGTTGTATGGCAATGAGCTGGTGGCCGCATGTGCCAGTTACGGGGTGGACTATGTGGACCTGTGCGGCGAGCCCGCCTGGATGCGCCACATGATCGACGCGCACCACGCCGCCGCGCAGGCCAGCGGCGCGCGCATCGTTTTTTCGTGCGGGTTCGACTCCATCCCTTTTGACCTGGGCGTGTTCAAGCTGCAAAACGACATGCGCCAGCGCTTTGGCCACCCCGCCAGCCGTGTGCGCGGCCGGGTGCGCAAGATGAAGGGCACGTTTTCAGGCGGAACCGCTGCCAGCCTCAAGGCCACCATGGCAGCTGCCGCCACCGATCCCGGTGTGCTGGACCTGTTGCGCAACCCGTTTTCGCTCACGCCCGGCTTTGAAGGGCCGCGCCAGCCGCCCGGTCACAAACCCATGGTGGACGAGGTGTTGGGCCTGTGGGTGGCACCTTTCATCATGGCGGCCATCAACACGCGCAACGTGCACCGCTCCAACTTTTTGCTGAACCATGCGTACGGCACCGACTTTGTGTACGACGAAATGCTGGTCACCGGCGCAGGCGACAAGGGTGAAGCCATTGCCAATGCCGTGGCCGCTGACAAGTCGCTGGGCTCGGACGACGGCCCCAAACCCGGTGAAGGCCCGTCGCGCGCCGAGCGGGATGCAGGCTTCTATGACGTGTTGTTCGTGGGGACCGATGCCCAAGGCCAGCAACTGCGCGTGGGCGTGACCGGCGACCGCGACCCGGGCTACGGCTCCACCTCCAAAATGATTGCCGAGGCGGCGGTGTGCCTGCTGCAAGACGCAACGGCCACACTCGGCGGCATCTGGACGCCCGCTGCCGCCATGGGCGAGCCGCTGATGGCGCGGCTGCAGGCGAACGCAGGGCTGACCTTCACCGCTGAGGCCAACTGACCCTGCACGCAGCGTGAACATGCGCGTGGCATGGAAGCTGCTGCCCCTGCGGGGTGCACACACCGCCCGCTGACCATTTGTCTTCCCACCCGGCCCTTGCGGCTGAGGGCGCCGCCGTGCCTGCGCCAGGCGCTGCGCCGGTGCAACGCATCATCAAAGTGCGGCGGGACTACAACTCGTGGGTGGCCAGCGAGACCATGGAGGACTACGCGCTGCGCTTCACGCCGTCGCGGTTTCGGCGCTGGTCGGCGCTGCGGGTGGCCAACACGGCATTCGGGGCCTCGTCATTCCTGATTTTGGAAGCTGTGGGCGCCACGCTGCTGGTGCAGTACGGATTCATCAACGCGTTCTGGGCCATCGTGGCCACGGGGCTCATCATCTTGCTGGCGGGGCTGCCCATCAGCGTGTACGCCGCCCGCTACGGGGTGGACATGGATTTGCTCACGCGCGGCGCGGGGTTTGGCTACATCGGCTCCACCATCACCTCGCTGATCTACGCCAGCTTCACCTTCATCTTCTTCGCCCTGGAGGCCGCGGTCATGGCCTACGCGCTGGAGTTGGCGTTCGACATACCGCCTGCCTGGGGCTACCTGATCTGTGCCGTGGTGGTGCTGCCGCTGGTCACGCATGGTGTGTCCGTCATCAGCAAGCTGCAGGTGTGGACGCAGCCACTCTGGCTGGCCATGCTGGTGGTGCCCTATGTGGCGGTGTGGGTGCACGAGCCTGGTGCGTATACGCAGGTATTGCACTATGGTGGTGAGTCCGGACTGGGTGTGCAGTTCAACGTGCTTTACTTTGGTGCAGCGCTCACGGTGGGCATTGCGCTCATCACCCAAATGGGTGAGCAGGCCGACTACCTGCGCTTCATGCCCGCGCCCGAGGCGGGGCCATCAGCGGCGGCGCGGGCCAGCCGCCGCCGGTGGTGGGCGGCCGTGGTGCTGGGCGGCCCCGGCTGGGTGGTGCTGGGTGTGGTCAAGATGCTGGGCGGCGCAGTGCTGGCCTACCTGGCCATCACCCAGATGGTGCCCGCCGACCGCGCGGTGGACCCCAACCAGATGTACCTGGCCGCCTACAACATGGTGTTCCCCGACTACGGCTGGGCGGTGGCCGCCACGGCGCTGTTTGTGGTGGTGAGCCAGCTCAAAATCAACGTCACCAACGCCTATGCGGGCTCGCTGGCCTGGAGCAACTTTTTCTCGCGCCTCACACACAGCCACCCCGGTCGGGTGGTGTGGGTGGTGTTCAACACCCTCATTGCCCTCATGCTGATGGAAATGAACGTGTTCCAGGCGCTGGGGCAGGTGCTGGGGCTGTACTCCAACATTGCCATTGCCTGGATCATGGCGGTGGTGGCTGACCTGGTCGTCAACAAACCGCTGGGACTGTCGCCCAAGGGCATTGAGTTCAAGCGGGCGCATCTGTATGACATCAACCCTGTGGGTGTAGGCGCCATGGGGCTGGCCTCGGCTCTGTCCTTCGTGGCGCACCTGGGTGTGCTGGGGCCATTGGCACAGGCGTTTTCAGCGCTGATTGCCATGGTCACGGCGTTCGTGGCGGCGGTGCTCATTGCATGGGGCACCCAGGGGCGGTACTACATTGCAAGGCAGGCTGAGCCAGACGACGGCAATTATTTGGGCCACCGCCTGAAACGCTGCGTGATTTGCGAGCGCGAGTACGAGGGCCCCGACATGGCCCATTGCCCTGCCTACCAGGGCCCCATTTGTTCGCTGTGCTGCACGCTGGACGCCCGCTGTGGCGATTTGTGCAAGCCCCAGGCCCGGTTGTCGGTGCAATGGATGGCCGCCTTGCGTCAGGTGTTGCCGCGCAGTGTGTGGCCTTACCTGAATGCCGGGCTGGCGCATTACCTGTTGCTCATGCTGGTGCTGGCCCCATTGCTGGCCGCCGTGTTGGGACTGCTGTACCGGCAGGAGGTGCACAGTTTTGGGCAGGTGTACGCAGCCCTCATGCTGGTGCTGGGTCTGGTGGCGTGGTGGCTGGTGCTGGCGCACAAAAGCCGCGAGGTGGCGCAGGTGGAGTCCAACCGCCAGACCGAACTGCTGATGCAGGAGATTCAGTCGCACCGGCGCACCGACGAACAACTCCAGCAAGCCCGCGAAGCCGCCGAGCGCGCGCGCGAGGTGGCCGAGCAGGCCCGTGCCGCTGCCGACCAGGCCAACCAGGCCAAAACCCGCTACATCAGCACCATCAGCCACGAACTGCGCACACCGCTCAACAGCATCCTGGGCTATGCGCAGATGCTCCATGAAGACCTGAAAGAGCCCGCAGGCGAGGGCGGTTCAGAGCCCTCTGCACAGGCCCCACACCGCGCGCAGGCCATCAAGGTCATTCACCGGGGGGGCGAACATTTGTTGTCCATCATCGAAGGCACGCTGGACATTGCCCGCATCGAGTCGGGCAAGCTCACCCTGGCCATCAAGCCCATGGCCTTTGCCGACGGGGTTGCCGAAATGGCCCACCTGTTCGAGTTGCAGGCCAGGGCCAAGGGGCTGGACTTCCGGTTCGAACCCTTGGGCAAACTGCCCGCCACGGTGCGCGCCGACGACAAGCGGGTGCGCCAGATCCTCATCAACCTGCTGGGCAATGCCGTCAAGTTCACCCAAAGCGGGCAGGTGGTGCTGCGCGCCAGCTACGCCCGCGAAATGGCGCAGTTCGAGGTCGTGGATAGCGGGCCTGGAATGAGTGCGCATGACATCGAGCGCGTGTTTGAGCCCTTTGCGCGTGGCAGCACCGGCAGCCAGGCGCAGGGCAGCGGCCTGGGCCTGACCATTGCCAAAATGTTGACCGACCTCATGGGTGGCGAGCTGACCGTGGCCAGCCAGACCGGGCAGGGCACCACCTTCAAGGTGCGGCTGTTTTTGCCCGAGCTGCGCGATGTCGGTGCGGTGGCCGGCACAGGCGGCGGGGCGGCTGGAAAAGCCAGCGCCTCTGCCCCGCGCACCGGCTACCTGGATGAGCGCCAGCGGGTGCTGGTGGTGGACAACGAAGAGTCCGACCGGGACATGCTGCAGCGCTGGCTGCAGCCGCTGGGTTTTGAGGTGATGCTGGCCACCAGCGGACATGACGCGCTGCGCCTGCTGACCACGGGCTACCGGCCCCATGCCATCTTCATGGACCTGGCCATGCCCGGTATTGACGGCTGGGAAACCCTGCGCCGCATGCAGGCACTGGGGCAGGTGGTACCTGCTGCCATCGTCTCGGCCAACGCGTTTGACCAGGCGCTGGACAACGATGTGGGCATCACCCCGTCCGACTTTCTGGTCAAGCCCGTGCGCCGTGACGACCTGCTCGACTGGCTGGGCCGCAAGCTCGGCCTGACATGGCTGCGGGAGGGACCGGCACACCCCGCGTTGGCACAGGGGTCTCAGCCTGGGCATGAAGCGGCTGCATGGTGGCCCGCCGCACCCGCCCTGGAGCGCCTGCTGCACAGTGTGCGCATGGGGCATGTTCGGGGCGTGTCACAGCAGCTTGATGCGCTGAAGACCGAGCCTCTGGACAACCCCGCCGCCGCAGCGGCCCGCGAGGTGTTTATGACCCGGGCCCGCGCATTGTTGAAAGAATTCCAGCTCGACGCGCTGGAGCAGTGGTGGTCTGAGCCCGCATCCGCCATCGCCCATTCAATATCAGGAGAAACCACCCATGCCATTGGGTAACTCGCCCGGCACCGTGGTGCTGATCGTGGACGACGTGCCCGACAACGTGGCCGTGCTGCACGACGCGCTCGACGAAGCCGGTTACACCGTGCTGGTGGCGCTGGACGGCGAAAGCGCCCTGCGCCGCGCACAGCAGGCATTGCCCGACGTGGTGCTGCTCGACGCCGTCATGCCCGGCATGGACGGCTTTGAAGTGGCGCGCCAACTCAAGGCCAACCCGGCCACCGCCGCCATTCCCATTCTGTTCATGACCGGCCTGACCGAAACCGAGCACCTGGAAGCCGCGCTGGAGGCGGGTGGGGTCGATTACGTGACCAAACCCGTGAAGCCTCGCGAGGTGATGGCGCGCATGGGTGTGCACATCAACACCGCCAAAAAAGCGCGCGAGGGTGCGCTGGAGCGCCACCAGGCCCGCAATGCGCTGGATGCGTTTGGATATGCCACCGTCACCGTGCGTGAGCGCGATGGCCGCCTGATGTGGCAAACCGTCTTGGCCCGGGAACTGCTGGAGCGCTACTGCGGCCCGGCCACTGGTTTTGCGCCACCGGAGGTGCTTCAATGGTTGCAGCGGAACATTCCCGCCAGTCAAGCGCCAGAGGGCGATTTGTCTTCAAATATGCCGCCTCCAGAGCCACCGCGCCTGACGCTGGACCGGGGGCCGCGCCGCCTGACGTTCCGCCTGCACCAGCACACGGGAGACGGCGACATTGAGCCCAACGGGGAGGGCGGCGATTGGTTGATCGTGATGCAAGAGACCAACGACGCCAGCGTGATCGAGGCGCTGGTGCAGGCCTTTGGCCTGACCGCCCGCGAGGCCGAGGTGCTGTACTGGGTGGTGCAGGGCAAGATCAACCGCGACATTGCCGACATCGTGGGCGCGAGCCCGGCCACGGTCAAAAAACACCTGGAACGCATCCTGCCCAAACTGGGCGTTGAGACACGTACCGCTGCAGCTGCCATGGCCATCAACCGGGTGCGCCTGCTCAAGCCCTGAGGCACTGGGTGCGCTGGGCCGGCGTCAGCCCGGCACGTTCATGGACAGCATGTACCCCAGCCGTGGGTCGCCCTGGCCCGCCAGCACCTGTGCATAGGCTGCCTGCACGGCTTGTGGCCCGGTGTGCTGTTGCACCACCAGCCAGGGTTGCGCCGGGTCGGTGACCCGCTGGGCAAACACCTGCCACGCACCCACGAGCTTCTGCCCCAGCACGGCAGCGCCCCAGTCGGTGTGGCGCTTCTTGATTTGCGCCGGTGCAAAAAACAGCGTGGCACGGGGGCCGGGCAGGTCTTTGGCATTGCCCAACTGCTCCACGTGCGTGCCGCCGATGGAGCAGCTGTAGGCCAAAGCGGCAAACCGGGTGTGAATGTCGCGGCGCAATTCGGCGTTGCCCGCAAAGTCCACATACACACACGCGGCGCTGGCAGGCAGTTGCTCCAGCTCGTCATAGGTCAGCACCTGGCTGTAGCAGCCCAGGCTCTCGCAGAACACGCGGTTGCGCGCCGACGTCAGGCCCACCACCTGCAGGCCGGGGCGCTGCGCCAGTTGAAACGCGGTGCCGTAAGCGGTTTTGCTGGATGCGCTGGACAACAGCATCACATCGGCCCCAAAAAATGCGTTGTTGGCCAGAAAGTCGTCGATCAGCCACGAGGTCATGTACAGCGGGCGCAGCAGGGCCTGCACAGCCTCGGTGTCGAGCGTGTAAAACGGGTCGGTGGCGCAGCGCAGCAGCTGGTTGTAAACCGGGTGCAGGCCCGCGCGGTGGGGCGCAGCGTCGGTAAAGCCCTGCGGGCCCAGGCGGTCGGGCTGCAGCACGGCATGGCTGGCCATGGGCCAGTAGCCGTACAGGCGTTCACCCACGGCCACGCCGGGGTGCTGCGATTCGCACACCGTGGCAAACCCCCACACCGGCACCACGCCCCAGTCGGCATCCCCCGTGGGCCAGAACTGCCAGTAACTCATGGCGTCGCCAAAGGCGGCGTAGGTGATGTTGTTGGACGTGAGCGCAAACGACTCCACGGCCACCCGCACCTGACCAGCAGCCAGATCAGGCTGGGGCGCGGTGTGCAGGCGGGTGTCGGACAGGTGCTGTTTGCGGACGTGCAGGGTGGTGGTGTCGGTCATGGCGGAACGGTACCGGAAGGTCACATGGACGCGCCGTCGCGGCTGCGACTGCATCACAATCAGTTCATGCCGATATAAGAGACACCCACTCAAACGTTTGTCATGCGCGTTGCTCTGTACCACGCCAGGCTGATCCTGTTGCTGATGCTGCTGGCACTGGCCATGCCTGCACGGGCGGCCAGCCAGGCCGTGCGCATCGGGGTGTTGGCGTTCCAGGGCAAAGACCAGGCCTTTGCACAGTGGTCAGCCACAGCCGGCTACCTGACAGAAGCGGTGGCCGATGCGCGCTTTGAACTCATTCCGTTGACCTACGATGAGCTGAATGAGGCTGTGCGCTTGTCTGGTGTGGATTTTGTGCTCACCAATCCAGAGCACTACGTGGCATTGCGCAACGCATTTAATCTGCGGCCCATGGTCACCGTGGCGGCGCTGGTGGGGGACCAGGTGCGCGACGACTTCGGCAGTGCCATTTTCTCGCTGGCATCGAACACAGATCTTCAAACGCTCAAGGATGTCCAAGGCAAACGCGTGGCGGCAGTTGACCTGTTTTCGTTGGGCGGTTTCCTGATGGCAGCCAATGAATTCCGTCTGGTGGGCATTGATCTGCGCTCACGCGATGTGGAAGAGCTGCGGTTTGTGGGCGTGCCCCACGGCAAGGTGGTGACCGAAGTGCTGGAGGGCCGGGCGGACGTGGGTGTGGTGCGCTCCGGCGTGCTGGAGGAATTGGCTGCGCGCGGCGTGGTGGACCTGCGTGATGTGCATGTTCTCAATGACCGTTCCGGTGGCAGCTTTCCGCACCGGGTGTCCACAGCCCTGTACCCCGAATGGCCGCTGGCGGCCATGCCGCAGGTACCCGGGCAGTTGTCCAAGAGCGTCACCATGGCCTTGCTGAACCTGAAAGCAGGCTCCGAGGCGGCCAGTGCCGCCCGCATTCATGGGTTTTTTCCACCCGCCAACTACGCGCCTGTCGAGGCGCTGATGCAGCGGCTGAAGGTGTACCCGCGTGTGCAGTCCATGCCACTGTGGGAGGAATTGGCGCTGCAATACAGCGGTCCCATCCGGCTCGGCGCCCTGGCGCTGGCGCTGCTGGGTACCGGGTTGAGCGGCTACCTGTGGCTGAGCAACCGCCGCCTCAAGCAAATGACTCGGCTGTACCGGGATGCGCAGCAAGGCCTGCAAGTGACGGCGGCGGCTTTCAACAGCCAGGTCGGGTTGCTGGTGGCGGGACCGGACACCCAAATCATCCGCGCCAACAAAGCCTTGTGCGACATGCTGGGTTTTGCCGAGGCCGACCTGCTGCAACTGACCACCGCAGCCTTGCGGGGTCAGGGCATGCCTGCGGGCAGCATCGCGGCTGTCTGGGAGGCACTTGCCGAGCACGGTCAGTGGAGCGGTGAGCTGGTCTGTCGCCACCGGGCAGGGCATGACGTGCCGTGCATGGTCACCTTCACGGCACTGGGCGAAGGGGCGCATGGGGTCCGGGGTTTTGTGGGTTCATTTGTCGACGTGACGGAACGCATCCGCACCGAGGCCGAGATTCGCCATCTGGCGTTTGACGATGTGCTCACCTCCTTGCCCAACCGGCGCCTGTTTCTGGACTGCCTGCAAACCGACATGCAGCACGCCGTCAGCCAGGGCTGGCTGGGTGCCGTCATGTTCATCGACCTTGACCACTTCAAGACCCTCAACGACGCGCATGGCCATTCGGTGGGCGACCAGCTCCTGCAGCACATTGCCAAACGCCTTCAAAAGGTGGTGCGCCCCGGAGACCTCGTGGCACGGTTGGGTGGCGACGAGTTCGTGGTGATGCTCACCGGCTTGCGTGGCGCCGAGGCCGAGGCCACGGCGCAGGCCTTGCACATGGCCGAAGCCGTGCGCAAAACCATTTTGGAGCCTTATGCGCTGGACATGACAATTGGCACCGGCGTCGCCCAGTCCCTGTCTTACCAGTGCAGCGGCAGCATTGGCGTGACCATGTACGGCAAAGACACCGAGGGCCTGACGGAGGTGCTCAAACGGGCGGATGTGGCCATGTACCAGGCCAAGCAGGGCGGCCGCAACGCCATCCACCTCTACGACCCCCAGGCCCAGTGGCTCCTCAACCACAAGGCCGCCATGACAGCCGACCTCAGCACGGCCCTGGCGCATGGCGAGTTGTGCCTGCATTACCAACTGCAGGCCAGCACGGCAGGTGTGCCCACGGGGGCCGAGTGCCTGTTGCGATGGAAGCACCCGGTCAGGGGCCACGTCAGCCCGGCCGAGTTCATCGAACTGGCTGAAGAGTCGGGCGCCATTGTGGGCATGGGCAACTGGGTGCTCCACACGGCGTGCAGCACACTGTCCCGCTGGGCGCGCACCCCTGGGTTTGAGCACCTCACGATGAGCGTGAATGTGAGCCCCAGGCAGTTTCACGAGGTTGATTTTGTGACCCACATCGCGTCGGTGCTCGCGCAAACCGGGGCGCCCGCCAAACAGTTGGTGCTTGAAATCACCGAGGGCATTGTGTTTGGCCAGGCCGATGCGGTCATCGACAAAATGGATCAGCTCTGCGCCCTGGGGCTGGGCTTTTCGATCGACGACTTTGGTACCGGTTATTCCTCGCTGTCGTACCTGCAGCGCTTGCCACTGCGCGAGGTCAAGATCGACAAGGCGTTTGTGCGCGACGTGACCGACAACGCGAACTCCGCCGCCATCGTGCGAACCATCATTGCGCTCGGCGACAGCCTGGGGCTGACAGTGGTGTCCGAAGGGGTTGAAACCCAAGCGCAGCAAACCCTGCTGGCCGAACTGGGCTGCGATGTGATCCAGGGCTACTGGCTGGGCAGACCGATGGAACTGCAAGCCTTCGAGGCGTCGATCAGCACCCCTTAGGCGTGCATTTCGTTTGAATGGTGCGTACAAAAACATTCAAACCAGAAGAACTGTGGCGTTTTTAGACTTCGCCGCATGTCTTCACATTCCTCTTCGTCTGGGCTGCGCTACACCACCACCGCCATGGCACTGCACTGGGTGCTAGCGCTGGGCTTGGTGGGCACCTTTGCCCTGGGTGTGTACATGCACGAACTGCCGTTTTCGCCCTGGCGGCTCAAACTGTACAACTGGCACAAGTGGGCGGGCGTCACCATTCTGGCGCTGTCGCTTGTCCGGCTGGTGTGGCGCATCACCCACCGCCCGCCGGCTTTGCCTGCGGCCATGGAAGCCGCCATGCCCGCGTGGCAGCGCAAGGCGCACCACGCGACCCACCATGCCCTGTACGCCCTGTTTTTTGTGGTGCCGCTGGTGGGCTGGGCCTACAGCTCGGCAGCGGGCTTTCCGGTGGTGGTGTTCGGCGTGTTGCCGCTGCCCGACTTTGTACCGGTCGACAAAGCCCTGGCCGAACTGATCAAGCCCTGGCACGAAATCACCGCTCTGTCCCTGGCTGGTTTGGTGGTGTTGCATGTGGCGGCTGCACTCAAACACCAACTGATTGACCGCGATGGCCTGCTGACCCGCATGTGGCCTGGCCGCTGACCGCACCCTTCACCCCGCTTTGCAGAGAACACAAACATGACCTTTCGCACATCAGCCCTCTCACCCCTTGCCCTGGCTCTTGTGGCCGCAGCAGCTCCAGCCCTAGCGCAGCAAAAGCTGGTGCCAGCCCAGAGCAGCATGGCCTTCACCATCAAACAAATGGGCGTGCCCGTGGACGGGCAGTTCAAGAAGTTTGACGCCCAGGTCAGCTTTGATGCGGCCAAGCTGGCCACCAGCAAGATTGCTTTCACCATCGACATGGGCAGCGCCACCATGGGTGCGCCCGAATCAGATGCCGAAATGCCCAAGCCCGTGTGGTTCAACGCGGTGAAGTTCCCGCAGGCCACGTTCCAGTCCAGCGCCATCAAGGCCTTGGGCGGCGGCAAGTTCGAGGTGGCGGGTCAGCTCAACATCAAAGGCAACGTGCGCGACGTGGTGGTGCCCGTGGCCCTGACACAAACCGGCACCGCCCCCAACCTGGCCACCACCGCCACCGGTGCTTTTGCCATCAAACGCCTCGCCTTCAAGGTGGGCGAGGGCGAATGGGCCGACACCTCCATGGTGGCCGACGAGGTGCAGGTGAAGTTCAAGCTGGCGCTGACCGGCTTGGGCAAGCTGTAAGCCATATTTTATGTAGCTGTAAATCCATACCCATCAAGCGGTAGAGGCATATTTTGTTTGTATTTTCAACCCACAGGAGTTTTCACATGCGTTCATCCCTCATCGCCCTGGCCGCCGCAGCCTTGTTGTCCACCGGTCTGGCCCAGGCCCAATCAGCCACCTACGCCATCGACCCCACCCACACGTTTGCCACGTTTGAAATCGGTCACTTCGGTGCGTCCACCAACCGTGGCCGCTTCGACAAGAAAACCGGCAGCATCACGCTGGACAAAGCCGCCAAAACCGGCAAGGTGGAAGTGACGTTCGACACCGCCTCCATCAACACCGGCACCGCCGCGTTTGACAAACACCTGCAAAGCCCTGACCTGTTCGACTCCGCCAAGCACCCCACCATGAGCTTTGTGGGCGACAAGTTCACCTTCAACGGCGACAAAGTGGCCGAGGTGTCGGGCAACCTGACGCTGCTGGGCAAAACCGCACCGCTCACGCTCAAAGCCACGCAGTTCAACTGCTACCAGAGCCCCATGCTCAAGCGTGAAGTGTGTGGTGGCGACTTTGAAGGCACCGTGGACCGCACCGCCCACGGCATGAACTACGGCGTGGACTGGGGCTTTGCCAAAGCCGTGCGCGTGGTGATTCAGGTGGAAGCCGTCAAGCAGTGATGCCTGACCCGCAGCCGGGCATCAGCCTGGGGCGTTGCCCACCCCGGTGTGTGGCGGCGCCACCAGGGCCTCGAATGCGGTGACGGTCATGGGCCGCCCGCACAGGTAGCCCTGGTACAGCTGGCAACCGTTTTCCAGCAAAAACGCGCGTTGCGCCTCGGTTTCAACGCCCTCGGCAATCACCTCCAGCCCCAGGGCCTGGGCCATGGCGATGACGGTGCGCACGATCACGGCGTCGGTGGGTTTGGCGTGCATGTTGAACACGAACGACTGGTCGATTTTCAGCTGGTCCAGCGGCAGGTTGGTCAGGTGCGAGAGTGACGAATACCCGGTGCCAAAGTCGTCCATCGAGAAGCGCACACCCAGTGCGCGCAGGACGTTCATTTTCACGATCAGGTCTGCCACATCCAACACCATGCTTTCGGTGATCTCAAGCTTCAGCCGCGTGGGGTCAGCGCCGTGGCGGTCAATGGTCTGGATGACTTGCTGCGCGAAGTCGGGCTGTGCAAACTGGCGCGCACTCACGTTCACGGCCAACTGCAAGTCTTGTGTGTGGGGCTGAGAGGCCCATGCCTTGAGCTGTTGGCAAGCGGTGTCCAGCACCCATTGCCCGATGGGCACGATCAAGCCGCTTTCTTCTGCCAGCGCAATGAACACGCCGGGCGGCACGGCCTCGCGCCCGGCTGGGAACCAACGCAACAAGGCCTCGGCACCGGCCACATGGCCCAAGTGGTTGACCTGCGGCTGAAAATACAGTTCGAACTCTTGCAGGCCGAGTGCCCGGCGCAAATCCTGCTCAAGGCCCACACGCTGGGCCACGCTGTCATGCATGGCCCGGTCAAAAAAGCACAGCGCGTTGCCACCCTGTTTTTTGGCCTGGTACATGGCCATGTCGGCCTGTTGCAGCAGGGCTGACGGGGTAACGCCCTCGGCCATCATGGTGATGCCCATGCTGGCTGCGCACACAAATTCGGTGTTGCCCAGTAAATAAGGCTGGGCCAAAGCGGTCGGTACTTTGTGGCCAATCATGTCGACCTGTCGGGCGAAGTCGGCAGGGGGCGGGGCCAGGGTGTCGAGCAGCAGCACAAACTCGTCACCGCCCAGGCGGGCCACGGTGTCGGTTTCGCGCACCACCGCTGAAATGCGTTTGGCGGCCTCTATCAACAACTGGTCGCCAGCGTCGTGCCCCTGTGTGTCGTTCACGGCCTTGAAGTTGTCCAGGTCAATGAACATGACCGCGCCGCCACGGCCGCTGCGACCAGACGATGCCACCGCATGTGCCAGGCGGTCGCGCAGCAGGCTGCGGTTGGGCAGTTGGGTGAGCAGGTCAAAGTAGGCCAGGTGGCTGATCTGCTCTTGCGCCGCCAGGTTGGCCGTGATGTCGTAAAACGTGGCGGTGTAGTGGGTGACCTGACCATCGGCGTTGGTGATGGCCGAAATGCTTTGCCATTCCGCGATGATTTCGCCGTTCTTTCTGCGGTTGATCACTTCACCCTGCCAGCTGCCCCGGGAGCCAATGGCTGCCCACATGGCCTGGTAAAACCCCCGGTTGTGCCTGCCCGAGCTGAGCAGGCTCATGTGCTGGCCCACTGCTTCTTCTTCGGTGTAGCCGGTCAGGGTGGTGAAGGCCTGGTTCACCAGCAAGATCCGCCCCAGGCTGTCGGTCACGCACATGCCAGCCAGCGATTCAAACGCCATGGCAGCCACCCGGCGTTGTTCGGCGTGGCGTTTGACGGCAGTTTGGTCGAACATCACGGCACGGCTGGTGGCCGGGTCGGTTTGGCAGTCCGTGTGTGGGTAGTAGCTCAGCAACACGGGGCGCACGGGCTCATCGCCCACCTGCATGTCCAGGGCCAGATCGGCAAACCCGCGGCGGCCGTGTCTGGCCAGGTGTTGCTGGTATGCCGTCTGGCTGGCGGGTGTGAGGTAATCGGTCAGCCGCTGTTTGCCCACCAGTGCGTCGTTGGCCAAACCCAACCAACCGCGCTGTACAGCGTTGATGTGCAAATAGGTCTCGTCGGCCGCCAGGGTGTGGCTGCCAAACGGGGCGTGTTCATACAAGTCGTTGACATTGGCTTCCAATGCCGCCAACCGTGCCTGAAACGCCGGCTGGTCAATGGCAGCAATGCTGTCGGTCGTGGGCACAGGTGACGACAGCATGTGCATGCGGGCCTTTATTTGCTGAGTGACCGGGCGACTGTCGCAGCCTCTTGCGCCAGTTGCGCGGCGGCAGCGGCTGCGGCTGTGGCGCGTGTGGTGGCCTGTGCGGCCTCGGCAGAGGCTTGCAAGGCCGTTTCTTCGGCCTGTACCGCTGCGGCCGACGCGGCTGCCGATGCTGCCGCCGACGCGGCAGCGGCCGCCTCTGCTGCAGCCAGTGCAGCCAACCCGGCCGCCTCGGCCGCTGAATGGGTGGCTTCAATGACGGCCAATGCAGCCGATGCAATGGCGGCTGACGTGGCCTGCTTGCAGGCGAGCGCGGCTTTTTCTGCTGCGACGGCTGACCGCATGGCCGCTTCCAGCGTGAGGCTTGTCAGCGATTTCAGTGTGGACAACGCCTCGGTGTAGCGTTTGTTGACAACCAGATAGCCGGTGCGCAAATCGGCTACTTCAGACTCCAGCTCGGACAGTTTGGCGAAAATTTTCTGTTCGGATTCAGTGGTCATAGGGGGTTTGGCAGATGGCTGTGTGGTGTTGGCAAAACTCCCTAGCATGGGTTCAGTCTATACCCCCCCGCACGGCCACTCACAAGCTGAACGCAAATGGGTGTCGCCAGCCCGCACTGGCGGGCGGCGATTGACACACCATTCAGCGTGCAATGGTGCGCCCAAGCAGCCAGTGGCCCACACCGGCGGCGGCCAGCATGCAGATACCGACCACGCCCCACACCACCCACAGCAAAGGCACCACCCAACCGGTGAGCGCACCTGCCGAGGGCAACACGTCGCTGAGCCACTGGACGGCCTGCAACCAAGTGGCCTGCAGGTTCTCCAGCAGGCTGACGTCGATCCACAGGCTCACCCAGGCAGGCACGGGCCATTGGGACATGGCCAGTGCTGCGTCGCTGATTTGGCCGGCGGCCACAGCCGACAGCAGCCAGTCCACCATTCCGGCAGACAAGGCAACAAAGCCCGTCCACACGGCCATCACCACTGCAAACAGCACCCAGACGAGCATTTTCATGACAGGCTTTCGGCCACTGGGGGCTGTGTGGATGCACCGGCGTGGGTGCGGCCAAAACGGCGCGCCCAGGTGCCGGACAGGGTGTCGATCATCTGCAACTCCCCTTCGGACAGGTGGCCGTCTGCCTTCACGGTTTCGGCGCACAGTTGCATGACTTCATGTTGAAGTTCCGGGTCGGTGACTTCGCCCATGAGCAGGTTGCGAACACGGGGATCGAGCCGTTGGAACGATCCCGTCCACTGGCCTTGGTGCGCAGTGAGCAAGTCCTGGCAAAAATCGGTCAGCACGTCTTTGAAGTCAGACGGGCTCAGGCCGAGGCGGCGAGCGGCATGCATGCGGTCAAGGGCCTGCAGTTCCAGCATGGAATAGTGGCCATCTGCCAGCAGGGCCATTGCCAGCACACGGGCGGCAGCCTGGGGGCTGTTGGTAGGGTAAGAGCGCATGGAAGTCGTGCCTTTCATCACTGGCCGGTGGCCAGATGCGAAGTGCGCCCGGTTCAGCCAGAGCCACAATGTAAGCAGGTTGACAATTCTGAAAAAGCAGAGGTTAATTGAATTTAACTTCTGTTTTTATGAATTTACATGCTGCGTTTGCCCAAGGCGGGGACGCGTCAGGTGGTCATGCTGGGGTGGTTGGCGCGGGGCTTGTCGAGGTGGTAGCCCTGCACCATGTCTACGCCAAAGCTTCGCAGCATGTCGAGTGTGGCCGCGTCTTCCACAAACTCGGCCACCGTGCGTTTGCCCAGTCCGCAGGCCACGTCGGCAATGGCTTTGACGAACACCTGGTTGTTGCGGTCGGTGGGCAGGTTGCGCACAAACAGGCCGTCGATCTTCACGGTGTCCACCGACAGGTGCTTGAGGTAGGCAAACGATGAAAAGCCGCTGCCAAAGTCGTCCAGGCAAATGCCGCAACCTGTGACGCGCAAGGCTTCAATGAAGCGCTGTGCATCCGCCAGGTCGCTCACGGCGCTGGTTTCGGTCAGTTCCACCTGCAGGCGTCGGGGCTTCACGCCCTGCTGGCGCAATTGTTCCTCGATGTAGCGGGGCAGACTGGGGTCGTCAAACGAGCGGCCGGAGATGTTCACCGCAATGTCGGGCATTCCCGGATGCTGGCCCAGCAAGCGGATGCTTTCGGCCACCACCCAGCGGTCAATGTCCAGCACTTTGCCGCTGCGCTCGGCAAACGGGATGAAGTGGCCGGGCATGATGAGTTGCCCCGGGTGCTGCGTGTCTGTCATGCGCACCAGCGCCTCCAGGTGGGCCAGTTCGCCGCTGCCCGTGTGGTAAATGCCCTGGAAATGCAGCTGAAACAACCCTTGCTCCAGCGCCTGGGTGATGCGGTCGTTCCAGGTGAGGCGTTCGACCATGGAGCGGCTTTTGTCCTGGTCGGGGCTGTAGATGCGCCAGGTGTTTTTGCCTGCCATCTTGGCCTGGTACATGGCAGCGTCGGCGTGGGCCACCAGTTCTTCCATGTCGGCCGCTTGGCTGGGGTACAGCGCAATGCCCAGGCTGGTGGTCAGGCGCAGGTTTTGTCCCTCAAAGCGGAACGGAATGGCGGCCACCGCACGCACCACCCGCTCGGCCAGCTTGGTGGCATCGTCGCGCGTGGCGTTGGGCAGCAGCAGGGCAAACTCGTCGCCGCCCAGGCGGGTGAGCACCTCGTTGCGGCGCACCAGGGTGCCCACTTCGCTCGCCACGCGAATCAGCAGCGCATCCCCCGCCCGGTGCCCGAAGTTGTCGTTGATGACCTTGAACTCGTCCAGGTCGAAAAACAGCAGTGCACCCTCGCCGCCGTGGCGGCTGGCATCGGTCAGCATGCGCTGCAGTTCCTGCTGGAACCGGTGGCGGTTGTACAAGCCCGTGAGTGCATCGCGCTCGGCCAGGTACACCAGTTGCGCGGCGGTCTGGCGCTCGTGCGTGACGTCTTCGTAAATCCAGAGGTGACCGATGAAGCCACCCTCGCTGTCGCGCACGGGGTAGTTGAGCTGTGTGACCACCCGCCCGTCGGTCATCTGCACCTCGAAGCTGTCGGACACCTCGCGGGTTTCCAGGATGGACAGCACATGGCGCGAAAAATGGTCGGGCCGCGACAGCATGTTGGTGGAGTGCGCCAGCACATCGGTGGCCAGCATGCCCACCACGTTGTTGGCCTGGCCGATCATCCAGATGCGCAAAAAGGCCGGGTTGTGATACAGCACCCGCCCATCGGCCCCGGCAAACAGAATGCCCAGGTTCATGGCCGACAGCAGTGACACCAGGCGGGCACGTTCCTGGCGGGCTTCCTGGGCGTAGCGCCGCTGGGTGGCGTCGGACAGGCTCAACTCTTCCAGTGCCTGTCGCAAGCCATTTTCAGCCTGTTGCTGTTCCTGTTCCCGGCTGCGGATGGCCACCGTCATGCGGTTGAAACTGTCGGCCAACTGGCCCACTTCGTCCTGGCTGTGGATGGGCAGGCGGGTGTCGTACTGGCCATCTGCCACCGCGCGGCTGGCACGGCTGAGTTCGGCCATGTGGCGGGTGAGCCACAGGCCCAACCCTGCCAGCAGCACGATGGACAGCAACACCTCCACTGCCGCAATCAGCAGACTTTGCTTGAGCAGATCAGCCTTGGGGCCGCTGAGAAAACCCGACGACAAGCCGTAATGCAACTGACCGTACTTTTGCCCAGCCAGCTGGATGGGAATGCTCAGGTGGAAAGGTGCACCTGCCTCGTGAGGCAGGGTCAGCATGGCCTGAGCCGGTGGCAGGCTGTGTGGCTCGGGATGGCCTGAAGAGCCCAGCGCTTTGCCGTTTCGGTCGATCAGCACCAGGTAGGTGATGCCTTCTTCGCGCCGGATGCTGTTGAGGATGTCGCCCAGGGTGCCGTAGTCGCGCTCGGCCAGCGAGGGCCCCAGCGCGGCGTTGAACAGCACGTTGAGTTCGGCCACGCGCACCTCGGCCTGTTTGAGCAGTGCTTCGTTTGTCAGGCGCAGGCTGTTGTAGACCAACATGCTCAGCATCACGATTTCGACCAGCACGCTGGCCAGCACGAGCCGCGCCCGCAGCGACACAAACAGGCCAGGTGTCACTGAGCGCCCTTGAGCAGCGCAGCGGCTTCGCGCGCCGACCGGTCGAGCGCTGCCAACTCACGGTCTTCAACGGCGCGCAAACCGCGGTACCCGTTGGACGCAAAAAACTGCTTGCCCTCAGCTGACTGCCCAAACGCCAGCAGGGCTGCCTTGACCCGCGGGGCTTCCGACGACAGGCGCGGGTGCAACATCCAGACCAGCGCGGGCACCGAGGGCCGCTCTGCGAAAACGCGCAGCTGCTCTTTCATTTCAGCGGTGTACAGGTTGAGCCCCACGGTGGCCGTCACGCCCAGCAAGGCATCGCCAGCCATCACCGCGTGGGCCACGCTGGCGTGGCTGGGAAACACCGCAACCTTGTAATCGCGCCCGGCCTGCAGACCCTGGTCGGCCAGCCATTGCTGAACCTCCAGCACCACCAGCGCCACGGGGTCGAACACGGCCAGCGTTTGCCCGCGCAACTCCACCACCGACTGAACGGGCTTGCGCTGCGACATCACCACCATGGGTTGATTGGGCGAGGTGTAGGTGGCCAATTCGGTGTAACCGGACTCGGTCTGTGCATGGCGTGCCAAGTGGGCAGCGGTCAACACCAGATCGACGTTACCTGACAGGGTTTCGGCATGAAAGCGCTTGAAGTCCGGGGCCGTGCGCATGTCCACCGGGCGCTGCAGTTCGCGCTCCAGATACACCCGCAAAGGCTGGTATTGGGTGAGCAGCGCTTTGGCTGTCAGGGTGGGCAGGATGGACACCTGAACAGGTGGCAAGGCCTGGGCTGTTGCAACACCCCATGCCAACCCCATGCACCAGACCCACAAACGTGACCACATAAGTTGAAACCCTTCAAGCGACATTCCTATTCCGGCAAAAAGCTTAACCCAGCCAGCTGGTGTGTACGCCATGCGGCGTACAGACGTTTGAGCGGGTTTTCCCGAGTATTGAGGCATCCGAACAGCGGATTTGTTTTTTTTCTCAACCTCTGGAGTGCCCAACATGCAAGCTTCTTCCCGTCGTTTCACCCTCAAGGCGCTGTCAGCTGCCGCTACCGTGGCCACATTGGGCCTGACCAGCTTCTCCGCCCAGGCTGCCGACACCATCAAGGTGGGCGTGCTGCACAGCCTGTCGGGCACGATGGCCATTTCAGAAACCGTGTTGAAAGACACCGTGCTGATGGCCATTGAGGAAATCAACGCCAAAGGCGGTCTGCTGGGCAAAAAGCTCGAACCTGTGGTGGTGGACCCCGCATCCAACTGGCCCCTGTTCGCTGAAAAAACCAAGCAGCTGCTGGGCCAGGACAAGGTGGACGTGATTTTTGGCTGCTGGACATCGGTCAGCCGCAAGTCGGTGCTGCCCGTGGTGGAAGAAATGAACGGTCTGCTGTTTTACCCCGTGCAATACGAAGGTGAAGAGCTGTCCAAAAACGTGTTCTACACAGGTGCCGCCCCCAACCAGCAAGCCATTCCCGCTGTGGACTATTTGATGAGCAAGGCCGGTGGTGGCGCTAAGCGCTGGGTGTTGCTGGGCACCGACTACGTGTATCCCCGCACCACCAACAAAATCCTGCGCGCCTACCTGAAGAGCAAGGGCGTGAAAGACTCTGACATTGACGAGAAGTACACCCCGTTCGGCCACTCTGACTACCAGACCATCGTTGCCGACGTGAAGAAGTTTGCCGCCGGTGGCAAAACTGCTGTGGTGTCCACCATCAACGGCGACTCAAACGTGCCGTTCTACAAAGAACTGGGCAACGCTGGCCTGAAAGCCAAAGACGTGCCCGTGGTGGCCTTCAGCGTGGGTGAAGAAGAACTGCGCGGCGTGGACACCAAGCCCTTGGTCGGCCACCTGGCTGCATGGAACTACTTCATGAGCATCAAGAACCCCACCAACGATGCCTTCATCAAGAAGTGGTCTGACTACGCCAAGAAAAACAACATCGCCGGACACAAAGACAAGCCTTTGACCAACGACCCGATGGAAGCCACCTACATCGGAATCAACATGTGGGCCCAGGCCGTGACCAAGGCCAAAACCACCGATGTGGACAAAGTCATTGCAGCCATGGCCGGCCAGACCTTCAAGGCACCCAGCGGCATCGTGAGCAAGATGGACGAGAAAAACCACCACCTGCACAAGAGCGTGTTCATTGGTGAAGTGAAAGCCGACGGCCAGTTCAACGTGGTGTGGAAGACCCCAGGCCCAGTGAAAGCCAAGCCATGGAGCCCCTTCATCGAAGGCAACGACAAGAAGAAAGACGAGCCAGAGAAGAAGTAATTTCAGCTGCCAGCCCGCAAGGGCTGGTGTGCCAACTGCAAGCGGTCATCCGGCAACGGATCGGCCGCTTTTTCACGTCTTGCTTTCAGCGATCAGTGGGCATCAGTGGCTGAAGATCTGTTGCCTGAAAAAGGGACTCCCGGAAACCCGCTGAACCGCTCAGTGCCCCGCTTTCAGCCAGGCGGGCCAGTTCCTGCGCTGGAACTGGAATGGAGAACAGGTAGCCCTGCAGTTCTGAACAACCGATGGACACCAGGTAGTCGCGCTGCCACGCCGTTTCCACACCCTCGGCCACCACCCGGAGTTTCAGGGCCTTGGCCATTTGAACGATCGATTGGGCGATGGAGCGCGCATCCTCGCTCTGCTCCAGGTCCATCACAAACGCACGGTCAATCTTCAATTCTGCTGCAGGCAGTTTGCGCAATGAAGCCAAGCTGGAGTGTCCTGTGCCAAAGTCGTCAATCGAGACATGCAGCTTTGCCTCGCGCATGCGCTCAAAGGTGTCGCGTGTGCGTTGGGTGTCCTCCATGGCAATCGATTCGGTGATTTCGCAGGTGAACCGTTCGGGCGGCAATCGGTGCTCTGCCAGTGTCTGCAGGATGTGGTCGACCAGACCTTCCTCGCGCATCTGGGCACCGGAAATGTTGACGGCCACGCGCATGCGCAGGCCTTTGTCGCGCCACTTGACCGCTTCCCTGCAGGCTTCGTTGATGACCCATTTGCCAAGTTCGCCCATGAACCCGTGCTGCTCCGCCAGCGGAATGAACACTGCCGGGCTGATGGAGCCCCGGGTCGGGTGGTTCCAGCGAAGCAGTGCCTCGCAAGCGGTCACCTGCAGGCTTTCGGCGTCGATCTTGGCTTGAAAGTACAGCGCCATTTCGCGGCGCTGGACCGACATGCGCAGATCGTTGACCAACTGGGTCTGCTGCTTGACCTGCACGCTCATTTGGGGGTCGTAGAGACAAAAGCCATCGCCACCATTGCCCCGGACACTGCGCATGGCCAGTTGTGCATGGTCGTACAGCACGCTCTCGACCCCATGCTCCGGAAACACCGCCACACCGATGGAAAACGTCAGCCGCATGCCGGGTGGACCGGAGGCGCTGACGTCGCCAAGGCCCTGCAACAGCTTTTGTGCCAGAGGCGCGCCGATCTTTGCGCCCCCGTTGGTCATCGCAGCAAATTCGCCTGGGCCCAACCGTGCCATGTCATGTCCGGTACCCATCGTGTTGGCAATGTGGCTGGCCATCTGGGTCATCAGTCGTTCCCCCGCGATGCTGCCAAAGGCATCGGTCACAGTCTGAAAGCTGTCCATCCCGATGGAGAAGAGGCAAAAGGAACTGGAACTGGCGTGTGCCGCCTGTGATCGGCGAGCCACCATGGTCTGAAGTTGCGCGACCGAGGACTCCAAGGCAGGCAGTTGGGACGAGTCAGAGGCGCTGCCCCCCACCGACGATTGCCGCCGCCGGGTGATCAGCACCACAAGGGCTGTCGACAGCAAACCCACCAACAACCAAGGCAACCAATCCACAGTTACTCCTTATGAGGCACGCAAGTTCACACCACTTTTGCCCGGCAGGCAAGAAAACCCGTAAAGACCCTGTGAACGCAGCGCAACAAGCAAAAAGCAGTCCACCAGCCACTTGATCGTGCGTCAGCCTGCGGTTCCGGTGGCCTCCCATACGCCACACGGCGTATTTCCCAAAAATGGTGCATTGAGCACACTGGCCCCAACACACCACAGGGGCAGCGTCACATGCGCACAGGTTTACCGGGTTTGCGACACCTGGGCTTTTTCTTGTTATCTTTTTTTGTAGCTACCAGTGCTTTTGCAATCAGCGCTGAGGCCATAAAAAGCATGTCAATTGGCGAGGCGGAAGACCGCGTGGCTGCCGTGGGGCAGGCCGTGGTCGACGCTGACGATGCCACCGTGGCGTTCATACAGGCGCTGGCCAATGACGCGGTCAAGGTGTCGGGCGAGCGCGTGTTCGTCGTGGCACCTGATGCGCCCGCAGGCCAAGCCACCGACCCGCTGACTGGCCAGGCCGTGCCCCTGCCCGACGACGCGGAAGACGTGATCAACAACAACTTCATGCGCAGCGCGCTGGATGCGGCGCTGGCCGCACTCAAGTTGTTTTCAGGTGCGCCCGCTGAACGCCTGGCTGCGGTGGCCACGCTCATCAAGGAGCCGAACGAAGCGTTGCTGCCCCTGCTGGACAAGGCGTTGATGACCGAGAAAGACGGCGCGGTGTTGGCCCAACTGGAACTGGCCCGCTCGGCCGCGCTGTTGGGCAGTGCCGATGTGGCCAAACGCCTGGCAGCGGCCAAGGCCCTGGCCAGCAGCAAAACGCCTGCCACCCAACTGCTGCTGAACCAGCGCCTGGCCGACGAGGAAGACGCTGCAGTCAAGTCCGCCATCCAGACCAGCCTGCGCACCATTGCCGAAACGCTGGTCTGGGGCGAGCGCGTGGGCGCGTTGTTCACCGGCGTGAGCCTAGGCTCCATCTTGCTGCTGGTGGCGCTGGGCCTGGCCATCACCTACGGGCTGATGGGCGTCATCAACATGGCGCACGGCGAGCTGATGATGATTGGCGCCTATGCCACCTATGTGGTTCAGGGGTTGTTCCGCACCTACCTGCCTGATGCGTTTGACTGGTACCTGCTGGCGGCGCTGCCGGTGGCGTTTGCGGTGTCGGCCATGGTGGGAGCTGCCATGGAGCGTGGGGTGCTGCGCTTTTTGTATGGCCGCCCGCTGGAAACGCTGCTGGCCACCTGGGGCATCAGCCTGGTGCTGATGCAGGCCGTGCGCAGCCTGTTTGGCGCGCAAAACGTGGGCGTGGAAAACCCCAGCTGGATGAGCGGCGGTGTGCAAGTGCTGGCCAACCTGACCTTGCCCTACAACCGGCTGGTCATCATTGCGTTTGCCGCTGCGGTGCTGCTGGGCATGGCCTGGCTGATTGGGCGCACGCGACTGGGCCTGTTTGTGCGCGGCGTGACACAAAACCGCCCCATGGCCAGTTGCATGGGCGTGAACACCGCCCGAATTGACACCTACGCGTTTTCGCTGGGCTCGGGCATTGCCGGGCTGGCCGGTTGTGCGCTCAGCCAGGTGGGCAACGTGGGGCCTGACCTGGGGCAAACCTACATCGTCGACGCCTTCATGGTGGTGGTGGTGGGCGGGGTGGGTCAGTTGGCCGGGGCTGTGTACGCCGCCTTGGGCCTGGGCATGGCCACCAAGCTGCTGGAAGGCTGGACCGGAGCCGTGCTGGCCAAGATTGCCGTGCTGGTGTTCATCATCATCTTCATCCAGAAGCGTCCACAGGGCATTTTTGCCATGAAGGGCCGCAGTGCAGAAGCCTGAGACCAAGACCCACACCTGCTCCCCGCCATGACAACTTCCAACCCTTCTTCTCCTGTGTCTGCGCCTGTGGCCCTGCCGCCCAAGCCTGCCCTGCTGTCGCGCAGCGGCTGGGCCGCTTTCGGTGCCGCGCTGCTGGTGCTGTGTGTGCTGGCCCCAGTGCTGAACCTCGCCGTGCCCGAGGGCAGCGTGTTCCACCTGAGCGACTACGGCGTGGCGCTGGTGGGCAAGATCATGTGTTTTGCCATCTGTGCCCTGGCCATGGACCTGATCTGGGGGTACACCGGCATCCTCAGCCTGGGCCACGGCCTGTTTTTTGCACTGGGCGGCTATGTAATGGGCATGTACCTGATGCGCCAGATCGGGACCGACGGCAACTACAAAAGCGAGCTGCCCGATTTCATGGTGTTTCTGGACTGGAAGGAGCTGCCCTGGCACTGGGCGCTGTCCGACAGCTTTGTGGCCACACTGTTTCTGATTGTGTTGGTGCCCGGGTTGGTGGCCTTTGTGTTTGGCTACTTTGCGTTTCGTTCGCGCATCAAGGGCGTGTACTTTTCCATCATCACCCAGGCCATGACGTTTGCGGCCATGCTGCTGTTCTTCCGTAACGAAACGGGCTTTGGCGGCAACAACGGCTTCACTGATTTCAAGCGCATTCTGGGGACGCCCATTGCCACACAGAACATGCGCATGACGCTGTTTGTACTGACCAGTGCCACGCTGCTGGGCTGCTTCTTGTTTGGCCGTTGGCTCATTGCCAGCAAGTTCGGGCGGGTGCTGCAAGCCATCCGAGATGCCGAAACTCGCGTCATGTTCAGCGGCTACAACCCGTTGCCCTACAAGCTGACGATCTGGGTCATTTCTGCCGTGATGTGCGGCATTGCGGGGGCGCTGTATGTGCCGCAGGTGGGGATCATCAACCCGGGCGAAATGAGCGCTGCCAACAGCATCGAAATCGCGATCTGGGCCGCCGTGGGGGGCAGGGCCACGCTGGTCGGCCCCATCGTCGGTGCGTTTCTGGTGAACGGAGCCAAAAGCTGGCTGACCGTCACCGCGCCCGAGTTCTGGCTGTACTTTTTGGGCGCACTGTTCATTGCTGTCACGCTGTACCTGCCGAATGGGGTGGTGGGCCTGGTGAAAAAGCTGCGCGGAGACAGAGCATGGCGCCTGACCTGATGGAACAAGGGGCCGAACGGCTCCAGAGGAAATCGAGCCAGGCGGCCGTTGGCCAAACCGAATCGGGTGGTCGCGAGGCCGGTTTTGGCCGGATACACACCCCAGGCGAGGTGGACGTGACACACGGCCGCATCCTGTACCTGGAGGACGTGAACGTGAGTTTCGATGGCTTCAAGGCCATCAACAACCTCAGTCTGGACATCGCGCCCGGCGAGTTGCGCTGCATCATCGGCCCCAACGGTGCAGGCAAAACCACCATGATGGACATCATCACCGGCAAAACCCGGCCCGACAGCGGCACGGTGTTTTTCGGCTCCACCATCGACCTGCTGCGCCACCGCGAGGCTGAGATTGCTCAGTTGGGCATTGGCCGCAAGTTCCAGAAGCCCACGGTGTTCGAGCACCTCAGCGTGTTCGAAAACCTGGAGCTGGCCCTGAAAACCCACAAGGGGGTGTGGCCGTCCATGCGGTTCAAGCTGGACAGCGCCCAAAGCGACCGTCTGGCAGATGTGCTGCACACCATCCACCTGGCGCCCAGCGTCACCCGGCAGGCGGGGCTGCTGAGTCATGGGCAAAAGCAGTGGCTGGAGATCGGCATGTTGCTCATGCAAGACCCCAAGCTGCTTCTGCTAGACGAGCCCGTGGCAGGCATGACCGACGACGAAACCGCCCGCACGGCCGAGTTGTTCCTCACCCTCAAAGGCAAACACAGCCTGATGGTGGTGGAACACGACATGGGCTTCATCAAAACCATTTCAGACATCGTCACCGTGTTGTGCGACGGCTCTGTGCTGGCACAGGGCACGCTGGACCAGGTGCAGGCGGATGAGCGGGTGATCGAGGTCTATCTGGGACGCTAAAAAAATGCTCACCGTCAACACCATCAACCAGTACTACGGTGGCTCGCACATCCTGCGCGATGTGAGCCTGCAAACCCAGTTGGGCAAGGTCACCGTGCTGCTGGGTCGCAACGGCGTGGGCAAAACCACGCTCCTCAAGAGCCTGATGGGGCTGGTGCCCATCAAAAACGGCAGCATCAAGTTCAACGGGCAAGACATTTCCAAAGCCACGCCTTACGAACGTGCGCGCGCAGGCATTGGGTTTGTGCCGCAGGGACGCGAGATTTTTGCCCGCCTGACCGTGCAGGAAAACCTGCACATGGGCCTGGCCCACAAGCCTGCCAGCACGCCGGTGCCCCCGGAGTTGTTTGAGCTGTTCCCGGTTCTGAAACAAATGCTGCACCGCCGGGGCGGTGACTTGTCTGGTGGGCAACAGCAGCAACTGGCCATTGCCCGCGCCCTGGCGGCCGGGCCCAAACTCCTGGTGCTGGACGAGCCCACTGAGGGCATTCAGCCCAGCATCATCAAAGACATTGGCCGCGTCATCCGCATGTTGGCCGACCGGGGCAACATGGCCATTCTGCTGTGCGAGCAGTACTACGACTTTGCTCAGGAGCTGGCCGACGACTACCTGGTCATGGAGCGCGGCGAGGTCATTGCCCGTGGCCCCGGCAGCGAGATGGAAGCCAAGGGCGTGCGGCAGTTGGTGTCGATCTGACCTGACTGGGGGCAGGGCACTCGGGTATGCGTCTGGGCACACCTGCCCGCCGTGCGGGTGTGCCTATACTGGACCGGATGCTGTGCACATGCCGTGCGCTGGCGTTGTTTCCCCGGTGGCGCTGGCCCCGTCCATTCAAGCCCCATGCCCAAGTTCATTCACTGGAATTCACTCAGAACCCGCATCACGGTGTTCACGCTGCTCAGCGCGTTGTTGGGCTTGATGGTGGTGCTGCTGGTAACGGGCCAATCGTTGCGCCAAGATCTCCAGCGTCTGTTGACCGAGCAGCAGCAGGCCAAGGTCACGCTGGTGGCTTCGGATGTGAACGACGCGATTGCATTGCGCATCAAGACGCTTGAGTCGCTGGCCCTGCTGCTTCAGCACGGATCTGACGGTCAAGGGCTTGCCCAGGTGCTAGGCCAGCTGGAGCGATACCCGTTGACACAGGACCTGTTCAATGAGGGCCTGATCGGTGTCGATGCCCAGGGGAACGTCCTGGCTGAGGCGCCACAGCGTGCGCAGCGCGTGGGACGCAATGTGGCCGACACCGACTATTTCAAACGGGCGATGCAGGGCACCCCCCACGTTGGCGCCCCCATGGTCGACCCCCAGTCTCAGCACCCCTTCGTGGTGCTGGCGGTTCCAGTGCGTGACAGCGAGGGGCGTGTGGGCGGTGTGCTGGGCGGCATCATCAACCTGAAACAACCCAACTTCCTGAACCGGCTGACCGAGAGGCGCTTTGGCCTCACGGGGCACACGTTTGTCATCACGCCTCAAAACCGCACCATCGTTGCCACCTCGGACAAGAGCCGGGTCATGGAGGTGCTGCCTGCGCCCGGCGTGAACCCCTGGATCGACCTGTTCATGGCGGGCTATGAGGGCAGCGCGGTGGTGACCAATCCGCATGGGCTGGAGGTGCTGGTGACGATCAAGCAGGTACCCATTGCGGGCTGGTACACGTCCGTCATTTTGTCAACCGAGGAGGCTTTCGCGCCCATCAACGATGCGCGCAAGCGGTTGCTGACCGTCTACTTGCCACTGATCGCATTGCTGACGTCCTGCCTGATCTGGTGGGTGCTGCGGCGGCAGCTGGCACCGCTGATGGACACCACCCGCACGCTCACCCAACTGGCACTGTCAGACAAACCGGTCATGCCGTTGCGCATTCACCGCGAGGACGAGGTGGGCGCGCTGATCGGCGGCTTCAACCACTTGTTGCAAACTCTGGAGCAGCGTCAGACCGCGCTGAATGAGACCGAAACCCGGTTCAAGGTGCTGGCCGACAACGCGCCAGCCCTGGTGTGGATGACGGGGACCGACGGGCAACTGAATTACTTCAACAAGGTGTGGCTCGATTTCACCGGGCGAACACTGGAACAGGAGGTCGCGGGTGAGTGGGTGCAGGCCGTTCACCCTGACGATGTGCTGCACGCCAGGCAGGTGTTTCGGCTGGCATTCGCGGCACGCGAGCCATTCCATGTGGATTACAGGCTGCGCCGTGGAGATGGCCAATACCGCTGGATGGCCTTCAACGGTGTGCCTCGCAACGATGCCCAGGGTGCGTTTGCCGGTTTCATTGGCAGCGGCATCGACATCACCGAGCGCAAGTTGGCCGAGGAACGAATGCAACTACTGGCCAGCGTGTTCACCCACGCAGGCGAGGGCATTCTCATCAGCGACATCGAGGGCACTGTCGTCGACGTGAACGAAGGCTTCACCCGGATCACCGGCTACACGCTGGCTGACATGGCGGGCCAAACCACCCGCTTGCTGCTGTCTGGACGACACGACAAGCCGTTTTTCCAGGGCATGTGGCACACGCTGCTGGCCCAGGGGCAGTGGCGGGGTGAGGTCTGGAACCGGCGCAAAAACGGTGAGATTGCCCCAGACCTGGTGACCATCAGCACCGTCAAGGACGCAGACGGCCGCGTGACGCACTACGTGGCTTTTTACACAGACATCACAGCGCTCAAGGAGCACGAAGCACAGCTTGAAAAGGTGGCCCACTTTGACAGCCTGACCGGTTTGCCCAACCGTTTGGTGCTGGTGGACCGCTTGAAACAGGCGATGCCTCACACCGTGCGGCGCAACCAGCGGCTGGCGGTGGTGTTCATCGATCTGGACGGGTTCAAAACCGTGAACGATCAGCACGGCCATGAGGCGGGCGACAGGGTTCTTCAGACGGTGTCCAGCCGCATGAAGCAGTCGATGCGCGAGGGGGACACCCTGGCGCGCCTCGGTGGCGATGAATTTGTGGCGGTGTTGCTGGATGTGGGGGAGGGACAGGCGATTGAGACCTCGCTGCAGCGCTTGCTGTTGGCGGCGTCATTGCCCATTGAACTCAACGGCGCACAGGTAGCGGTGTCAGCCAGCCTGGGGGTGAGCTTTTTCCCGCAGGCCCAGCCCGTCGAGCATCACCAACTGTTGCGCCAGGCCGATCAGGCCATGTACCAGGCCAAGCTGCAGGGCAAGGCCCAGTTTGCCTTTTTCACCGAGCCCGACTGAGCCGTGCACAGCCTGCGATGACGCAGCGCAGGTCATGGTGTGGCACGCAGGTAGTGGCGCCATTGCTCGAACAACATTGGGTCGGTTGCGCAGACGGCTGACCTGGGCTTCAGGTTCAATGCTGCGGGCTGGCCATCCAACGTGTCTGCATGACCGCCGGCTTCTTCCAGTATCAGGCTGCCCGCCGCGTAATCCCACAGGCTTTGGCGGCCATGCAGGTACAGATGGAAGCGGCCTGCGGCAACCCAACACCAGTCAAGTGCCACCGAGCCAATCGAGCGTTGTGATGAATACGGGGGTGTGGCGGCTATGCGCGCCGCCAGTGGGGCGGGCAGGCGTTTGAAGTCGATGCAGGCGGTGGTTTTTGCCATCACCATGCCGCTGGCCGGTGTCTGCAGCGCTTCCCCGTTGAGGGTGGCCCCGTGCCCGCGCAAGGCGGCAAATGATTCGTCCTGCATGGGGTCGTAAACGATGCCGGCCTCGATCCGTCCCGCGCGCATGAGGGCCAGAGAGACAGAAAACATCGGGATGCCCGCAGCGTAGTTGCTGGTGCCGTCGAGCGGGTCGAGAACCCACAGGCCGCCACCATCCGCCCCGGTGGTGTGGCCCGCCTGCTCCAGCAGGCGTTGCTGCTCAGTTGCTTCCATTTCCTCACCGAGCAAGGCGATGGTGGGGTGGAACGCAGCCAGCTCGGCTTGCAAGCGAGATTGCATGGCCAGGTCTGCTTCGGTCAACCAGCTGCCGTCGGCTTTTTCCTGGCGGCGGGTGTGACGAAAGCGCGGCAGCAATTCTTCTCGTGCGGCAGTGCGAACCACTGTTTCAAGTTGGGACAGCTCTGAAGGTGTCATGTGGGGGTGCTTTGGATGATCCGGTTGCGTCCTTCGCGCTTGGCCTGGTACAGCGCGTGGTCGGTGTTGCGCAGCAACTCGTCGACGGTGTGGCCGTGGTCGGGGTAACAGGCCACCCCCACCGAGAGGGTGACCGCAACTTCCCCTGCGTCGGTCAGGAACGTGTGGCCAGACACAGCCCGGCGCAATTGCTCGGCCCGCAGCAGGGCCTGGGGCAGGGGCAGTTGCGGCAGCATCAGTAAAAATTCTTCTCCGCCGTAGCGGCACACCACGTCGTGTGAACGTGCGTGGGTGGCCAGTATCAGGCCCATTTGCCGCAGCACTTCGTCACCCACGGGGTGGCCATGCGTGTCGTTGATGGCCTTGAAATGGTCGATGTCCACCATCAGCAACGACAGCGGATGCCCCTCCCGCGCGCAACGCAGCAGCTCGCGCTGCAGGGTGGCATCGAGGTAGCGGCGGTTGTACTGGCCGGTGAGGGGGTCGCGGTGTGCCTGCTCGCGCAGTTGCTCTTGAAGGCGGTTGATTTCATCGAGCTGCCGGCGCAGTACGTCGTTGGCCTGTTCCAATGCGCGCGCACCCGCCTCGCGCGCCTGACGGGCGCGGCGCAACTGCCCGATGCGGATGTGGGCCACATCGCCAATGCTCAGCACGTAAACCATCAGCCCCAGCATGCAAAAAAGGGTGGCGGGCCAATCGGTGTCAGGCTGCCATTGCAGCTTGCCGGTGACCCACCAGGTCAGCATGCCGAGTGCAAAGGCACAGCTGGCTGACAGGGTGCCACGCCAGCCCTTGTTGAATGCGCTGTTGAACATGCTGGCCATGGCCATGGAAAACGTGATCCAGGTGGGCAAACCCAGCACGGCAGCGCACAGTCCCAAGCTGTAGGCGTCCACCACGAGGTGTTGCAACTCGCGCGCAATCGGGTCTGGTGCGCGGCGCACCCAGGCCAGCAATACCTGGGGGTACACCAACAGCTGGGCCAGCAGGTACACCCACAGGCCCCAGTGCACGGGCTTGCCCCAGAGGTGCAGTGCCACCGCCACCAGAACAGCAGCAAAAGACAGGCTGCGGAACTGATGGTGCTTGCGAACGAGCCAGGGTACACCCGCCGAGGACGTAACAGGAGAGGTCATGAAATCAGAAGAAAAAATGCCTCTGACGCTTTTCAGTATTGAATAGTTTGCTACTGAACGTCATGCCATCACCGAGTTGGAGCGCAGGGTTTCCCAGGCTTTGAAGGTGTGCCAATGAGCCACCCAGGTGGGCCAGTCGGCAGCAGGCATTGGGCGGGCAATGCCATAGCCCTGGCCCAGGTGGCAGCCCAGACGCAGCAGCGCGGCCGCGTGTTCCAGTGTCTCCACACCCTCGGCAATCACCGGTCGGTGGAAGGCGTGTGCCAGGTACACCACGCTTTGCACAATGCCGTGGTCTTCCGGGTCGGTCAGCATGTCGCGCACAAAGCTCTGGTCGATTTTGATCAGGTCGACCGGGAGTTTGCGGAAGTAAGCCAGCGACGAATAGCCGGTGCCAAAGTCGTCCAGCGCAAACCGCACCCCCAGTTCCCGGCAACCGGCCATCACGCGCGCGGCGGTTTCCATGTCGGCCAGGGCGGCGCTCTCCAGGATCTCCAGCTCCAAGTCGCCATGCTCCACCACCGGATAGCGTTGCAGCGTGCCGCGCAGCCACGGCAAAAACCCGGGTTTGAGCAACTGCGCGCCGCTGACGTTGACGCTGATGCACGCCCCTTGGGGCAGCAGCAGGCCACCGGGTTTCCATTCCGTGATCTGGGCCAGCGCGGTCTCAATGACCCATTCGCCCACACGCACCTCCAAGTCGGTGCCGTCCATGTGCCACAAAAAGGCAGCGGGCGACAGCAGCCCTTGCTCGGGGTGCTGCCAGCGGATGAGCGCTTCCGCACCCACCACTTCGCCCGTGTCCAAATCCACCTTGGGCTGATAGAACAGGCGCAATTCGCCGTCGTCCAGTGCCTCGGCCAGCCGTGTGACCAATTCGCGCTGCACCTGCACTTCGCGGTCCTGCGCCAGGTCGAACAGGTGGTGCTGGTTGCGCCCGGCCTGTTTGGCGCGGTACATGGCCTGGTCTGCGTGGCGCAGCAGGGTGTCTGCATCCACGTCATCGGCGGGGAACAGCGTCACGCCCACACTGGCCGACACGGCGGCGTTCACATCGCCCAGGGCAACGGGTTGTTTGACGGCGGCCAGAACCCGGCCCAGCACGCGCTCCCACTCGTTGGGCTCGCTGAGGTCGGACAGCAGCAGCACGAATTCATCGCCCCCCAGGCGCGCCAACGTGTCCTCGGCCCGCAGGGTCTGGAGCATGCGCTGGGTAATGGTCACCAGCAGCCGGTCCCCCATGGCATGGCCCAGTCGGTCGTTGACGGGCTTGAAGTCGTCCAGGTCGAGGTAACACACCGCCAGAGATTTGCCGTTGCGTCGGGCCCGGGCCACGGCCAGGTTCAGCCGGTCCACCAGCATGCGCCGGTTGGGTACGCCGGTGAGCGGGTCGTAGTGCGCCAGGCGGTCGAGTTCGGCCTGGTGTGCTTTCAGGTGGCTGATGTCCGAAAACACCACCACATGGTGCATCGATGGACCGCCGTCGCTGCGCACGGCAGATGCCGACAGCGCGCACACCAGTGCACTGCCGTTGTGGCGCAGCAGAGCCAGTTCACCCTGCCAGTGTCCCTGACCCTGCAGCGCGCCATACACCTGTGCCAGTGCGCGCGCGCAGTCGTCTCCGGTGGGGGTCAGTGCGTCCAGGGTCAGGCCCAGCACTTCGCTGGCCTGTCGCCCGGTGATGCGCGTGAATGCGGGGTTGGCATCTGCAATGCGGTGCTGAGCGTCGGTGATCAGGATGGCGTCGTAGCTTTTGGCAAACACGCTGGCGGCCAGCCGAAGGCTGTCTTCGTGGTCTTTGGCCTGGGTGATGTCCCGCCAGACGCCCACTGCCTCCGTGCGCCCGTCCGTTGAGTTGAGCAGTCGCAACTCGTCCTGGAACCACAGGTATTTGCCCTGTGCGTTGGCAAACCGGAAGGTCTGGTGCACTTCGCCGGTCTGGTGCAGTTTGCGCACGTTGGCGATGGCCTGTTGCCTGTCATCCGGGTGAATGTGCTTGCTCCACCAATCGTGTTGGATGGCCTCTTCCGGCGTGTAACCCAGCAACCGCGTGATGTTGCCGCTGACCCACATGGGCTCGGTGCGTGTTCGGGCCACCCGCAGTGTGTAAATCATCACCGGGCTGGCTTCCAGCAGGTAGTCGCGCTGGGCCGACGCCGCTTGCAGTTCCTGGCGTTCGCGTTCCAGCGTTTTTTGCACCGCCAGCAGGCGGCGGGTGTTGAACACCAGCCCTAGCGTGAGGGCCAGCACCAGCAAGAAGGCCATGCCCAGGGCCAGCAGCCAGTCCTGGTAGCGCCGCCAGATGTCTGCCAGGTTGATCTGCGGGCTGCTGTCAAAAGGCGACATGCGCAGGTCGCGCATGGCTTGCTCCACGGGGGCGTAGTCTGCCGGAATGGTGAATCCGTAGATGCCTGCGTTGTGCGCTGCCGGGTGCTGGGGCGTGAGTGTCATCAGCGCAGTGGCCACCCGCTGGCTGGTGGCAGCGTCCACATGCAACATCGCCAAGAACGGCCAGTCGGGGTACAGCCGTGTCGATGTGCGCTGTTCGAAACCGGGGTGGTATATCGGTTGTACGACTTCCAGCGCACCTTGTGCCAGCTTGCCTTCGCGTTCCAGGTCTTCGAGCACGCCGGTCCGCATGAACCCCACGTCGGCGCTACCGTTGAGGACGGAGGTCACCACCTGGTCAACGGGCTGCGTGGTTTGGACCCAGGTGATGGTGTCCAGGTCTACGCCTTGGTGCATCAGTTCTGCGGCGGGTGCCATGTACGTGCCCAGGTAGTCTTTGCCCGCAATGGCCACCCGTTTGTGTTCAATGTCTTGGAGAGTGGTGATGTCCGGCCGGTCTTTGCGCCGCACGATCACTGACCCGATGCCGTACACGCCCCGGTTGCCCTGGCGCACCACCATGGTGGCCAACGCACCCGACAACCGCCCGTGTTCCCGCAATTTGACGTAGTGGGTGGGGTTGGTGAGTACGAAATCCACCCCCTGGTTTTGCAGGGCTTGTTCCAGCTCGTCGTTCTGCAGTGGTTTGACCAGTACGCGCACGCCCGGCAAGTGCTGCGACAGGTATTCGCCCAGCGCGTCGTACCGCTCCTGCATCACCGGTTTCGGACGGAATGCGAACACGCCCAGCGTCAGCGTGCGTTCTTCAGTGGCTGCAGTGGTCTGTGCCGCCCGTGACGTGCCCGGCATGGCCACCCACAGCGCAGCTGACAACCACGCACACCAGAGCCACAGCGGCCATCGGTGGATGTGTCGGTAGGGGGTGGGCATGGGGTTTGGGCTGTTGTCGGTGATGCCCCCCGAGCTTAGCGCGATGTGTGGTCGGCAAACACCTTTCGGCACCTGCCTTGGTGGCTAAACCCCCCAGATGCGCGGGGGCCGATTGCCGAGCCCCCAGGCTGCAGGCCTCAGTTGCGCCCAGATGTGTTTGAACAGGTCCATGGCTGGCTCCACCAGCGGGCTGAGGGTGCGCACCACCATCATCCGCTCGTTGGGACAGGTTGCGCCGCAGGTGCCCGTCAACGGGTGGCTGGCCACGGCGCTGCGCACAGCGTCCAGCAACTGTTCGCGCCGGGTTGTGCTCATGGGTGTGCCACAGGCCAGCACCAGTGTGCCCATGCAGCGATGACCCGCCAGGCCCAGGGGGCTGTTCAGCAGGGTGGTGTCACTGGCAGACAGGTGGGCTTCTTCAAGCCAGACGCCGGGCCAATGCAGGCACTGGCTGAGGTGCCCAGTGTCAAACGGCTGCTGTGCACCTGGCAGCCCCAGGGCGGTCACGTCCCAGGCCAGCAATTCGCCGCCGGGCTCCACATCGATTTGCAGGCGGTTCACGGCCTTGCAGCCGGGGTAAGCCAAGGTTTCCAGTGGCAGCCATTCCAGCCGGGCGTTGTCGGCCACGTGCAGTTTGACTGTCTGGGTGGCTGCTTGCCCGCTGCTTTTGTAAAAGCGAGTGGCGCCAGGGGTGCTGACCAACGCGTGGGCGCCCGGTGCCACATGCACATCAATGTCCAGCGTGTCGCCCTCCACCAGACCGCCAGGCGGGTGAACCAATACGTTGTGGCAGATGCCGTCGCCCTCGGGGTACAGGCTCTGCAGCACCCGCAGCGGTCCGTCATGCGCAAACCGCAGCAGTGTTCGTGGCGCTTCAAGCCGGTAGTCGAGGGAGAGCCGGGCTGTCCAGGGCATGGGTGAAGGGGACTCAACAGCCCCTGTGCTGCCAGAAGTCGCTGTGTGTGGCCAGCATGGCCGCTTCAACTGGACGCACGGGCCCGGTGATACGAATGGGCTTTTGCCCCCGTGCCACCACCTCGCGGCAGGGCAGGCTGAGCGTGGGGTTTTCCGGGTGGTTGCCGGTCAGGGCGAGCAGGGCCGATTCGCTGGCACCGTACACGATGTGGCCGATGTTGGCCCAATAGATGGTGCCGGTGCACATGGCGCAGGGCTCGAAGGTGGTGACCAGCGTGCAGCGCCACAAAAAATCAGCCGGATGGTTCAGCGATGCCGTGCGAGCCAGGGTGGCCTCGGCGTGGTGCACGGTGTCGATGTTGCCCTGCTCTGCCAGCACGGTGTCGCCATCGGGCGCCACCAGAAGTGCCCCAAACGGGTGTCGCCCCATGGCCATGGCGCGCCGTGCCACGGCATCGGCGTGCATCAGGTGGCGGTGCAACTGTTCTGCCGACAGGGCCGGTGGCAGGCTGCAGGAGGCCTGCAGCGTGGGCTCACTCACCCTGTGAACCCCGGTGGGCCCAGGCGGTGGTGTGCTTTTCGACAAAGCTGAACAGCTCGTACATGGCCATCGCCATCACGCCCACGGTCAACAGGCCGCTGAACGCCAGGCCCATTTGCATGGACGAACCGGCTGAAATCAGCAGGTAACCGATGCCTTGGTCGGAAGCAGTCATCTCAGACACGGTGGTGCCCACAAATGCCAGCGTGATGGCCACTTTCAGCGAGCCGTAGAAGTAGGGCATCGAGCGGGGCAGGCCCACTTTGGTCAGCACATCCCAGCGCTTGGCGCCCAGCACGCGCAAGACGTCTTCCAGCTCAGGCTCCAGCGTTGCCAGGCCGGTGGCAATGTTCACCATGATGGGGAAGAAGCTGATCAGGAAGGCCGTCAGCACCGCAGGGCCCACACCAATGCCGAACCACACCACCAGAATGGGCACAAACGCGGCCTTGGGCAGCGCGTTGAATGCCGTCATGAGCGGGTACACCGCTGCATAGGCCAGGCGTGAGCTGCCAATCAGGAAGCCCAGCAGCACCCCCACCACGATGGCAATGGCAAAGCCCACCATCGTCACCCAGAAGGTGCGCCAAGCGTGGCCGGCAATGGTGCCTGCGTGTTCAACGGTTTGCTCCCAGATGCGCAGGGGGCTGGGGAAAATGAATTCCGACACGTTGAACGCCGAGCAAATGATTTGCCACAGCACAACAGTGGCCACCAGCAGCAGCCATGGGGCCCAGGCTTCTTTCTGTTTCTTGTTCATCATGAGCTTTCGGTGGGGTTACTGGACGATGGCGGCACTGCTTTTGCCCGTCTTGCGCATGGCGCCGATGTGGCCGCGCAATTCGTGCACGATGTCGGTGAACTCGGGCGTGTAGGTCACTTCCAGGTCGCGGGGGCGGGGCAGGTCGATGTCGCGCTTGACCACGAACCGGCCGGGGCCCTTGCTCATCACGTACACCGTGTCGGCCAGGAACACGCTTTCACGCAGGTCGTGCGTCACCAGGATGACGTTGAATTTCTGCGCTGCCTGCAGGTCGCGCAGCGTGCACCAGAGTTCTTCGCGGGTGAACGCATCGAGCGCACCGAAGGGCTCGTCCAGCAGCAGCATCTTGGGCTCATGGATGAGGGCTCGACAGATGCTGGCGCGCTGTTGCATGCCCCCCGACAGTTGCCAGGGAAACTTCTTCTCCATGCCGCCCAGGCCAACGCTTTCCAGCAGCCTGCTTGCACGCTCTTCGTACTCCTTGCGCTTGGCCTTGAATTGGCTGCGGTGCGGTTCGACGATTTCCAGCGGCAACAACACATTGTCCAGCGTGGTGCGCCAGGGCAGCAGCGACGGGGCCTGGAAGGCCATGCCGGAGATTTTCAGCGGTCCGTCCACCGGTTGGCCATCCACAAAAATCTGGCCCAGGCTGGGGCGCTTGAGGCCGGTGGTCAGCTTCATGAAGGTGGATTTGCCACAGCCCGAAGGTCCCACGATGGCAATGAACTCTCCCTGCGTCACCTGCAGGTTGATGTCCTCGACGGCAAAAATGCCTTTGGCGTGAAGTTCATCGTTGTAAGCCAACCAGACGTTGCGGAAATCCACAAATGGGGCGTTGGAGTCGGGGGTGGACACGGTGGGCTCGGACATGGCGGGGTGTTTTCATGAAAACGGCCAGCCGTCCGTGCGGACAAACTGGCCGTTGGGCCACAGACAAAGGGATGGGCGAGAAGGTTTACTTCTTGGCCTTGGGCAGGATGTCCAGCGCGGCGGCATCGGGCATGGCGGAGCCGTCCCACACGGCTTTCACGTCCACGCGGTTTTTGGTTTTGTAGGCATCGGACACCTGGCTGGCCATCAGCGCCATGCGGCCGTCGTTGATGCGGCCAAAACCTTCCTTGCGTGCGTCAGGGCTGGCCACCACGGAGTCGATGGCCAGTTGCAGACGGCGTGTTTCCAGCGCCACGTTGATGATGCCGTCGCGTTCTTTCACGAGGGCAATGGCAGCAGCCGGGTTGGCCATGGCTTCTTTGGCGCCTTTGGCGAAGGCGGTCAGGAACGCTTTGACTGCTGTGGGGTTCTCTTTCAGCATTTTGGGGTTGACGATGATGGCGTTGCCGTAGAGCTTCACACCATGGTCTGCGTAGGGCATCACCACGATGTCTTCGGTTTTGATGCCACGCGCTTCCAAGTTCAGCAGCGAGGTGAACGAGAAACCGGTGATGGCGTCGATGTCGCCACGCACCAGCATGGTTTCACGCAGGGGAGGGTCCATGGCCGTCCAGGCCACGTTGGTCACGTTGTTGGCTTTTTCGAAAATGGGGAACGCTTTGCGGCCTGCGTCGAACACAGGTGCACCCAGCTTCTTGCCGCTCAGGTCGGCAGGCGTTTTGATGCCAGACTTTTTGAGGGCCAGCACGGCAGCGGGCGTGTTGTTGTAGACCATCATCACGGCCACGGGCTTGTTGGGCGCGTCGGGGTTGTTGGCGTGGAACTCCATCAGCGCGGCCATGTCGGCAAAGCCCATGTCGTATGTGCCAGAGGCCACACGAGTCACGGTGGCGCCAGAGCCGTTGCCGGCGTCCACGGTCACATCCAGACCGGCATCTTTGAAATAACCCTTGGAAACGGGTTGCAGGAACAAGGCGGAAGGGCCCTCGAAGCGCCAGTCCAGCTGGAACTTGATGGGCTTGTTCTGTGCGTGGGCGCTGCCCACGGCAAAAAGACCGGCCAACGCGAGCGCTGCAGAGGTGGCTTTGAGGAAATGACGTTTGATCATGCGGACTCCAGAGGGACAGGAACAGTCAAAGAAAGGCTATGGGTATCCAAAGCAATTACAGTGCCAGCTTGAAGCCCCGAGAGGCCGGATTGCGCTGGGCAGGTTGATTAAACCCATGCCCGTTCGCAAAGCTGAACACTGGTGTGTATACAAGATTGTCTACCAGCTTCAGCTTTTTGGCATTGATGGAAACCCGGGTGCACCGCGCCCGTGCGCCTGGGGGTATGGTTGTGCACCTGTGCAGTGCTTGCCTGCATCTGGTGCGTCAGTCTGCACCAGGGTGGTGTGCCTCAGTCGCGTCTGGTGTGTGGGGTGGTCACTCGTCCCATGGCAGCGGCAATCTGGCTGACGGCAGCACCATGGTGAGTGTGATGGTCAGCCAGCGGGCATCAACCGGGAATGCATGCAGCGCACCTGCACCGCCCGCAGGCCGGGTGTGCGCCGGGTCTGGCAACGGCAGCGTCTGAACGACACCGTCATCTGCCTGCCATTGCAGCCATGCATCCCATTGCCCACCGTCGTCCAGCGGCTGGGGTCCGTCATGAAGGTGTTGGTGCGCCCAGGCCAGAACGGCCGTGACCTCGGCCAGCACATCACTCACCCGTGCAGGGGGTACGCTGGCCATGGCCTCCAGCGTGTGGGTGTCGTCGCCGTTGTCGGTGGATTCAAAGTCCAGCCACGATAGCTGTAAACCCATGTGCATCAAGCGCTGGAGGCCGTTTTGGTGCTGAGATTCAGCTTTCGTAGCTGCCCACGGGCAGGCAGCTGCAGAACAGGTTGCGGTCGCCGTACACGTTGTCCACCCGGCCCACGGGCGGCCAGTACTTCACCTGGCGCAGGCTGGCCACGGGGAAGGCGCCCAGCTCACGCGGGTAGGGGCGGTTCCACTCGGTCCCCAGCAGGCTGGCGGCGGTGTGGGGAGCCGCTTTGAGCGGGTTGTTGTCCTGAGGCCATTCACCGGCTTCCACTTTGCGCACCTCGTTTCGGATGGCAATCATCGCGTCAATGAAGCGGTCCAGCTCTTGCAGCGTTTCGCTCTCGGTGGGCTCCACCATCAGCGTGTTGGGCACGGGGAAGCTGAGCGTGGGGGCATGGAAGCCATAGTCCATCAGGCGCTTGGCCACGTCTTCAGCCATCACGCCGCTGGTGTCTTTCAGGCCCCGCAAGTCCAGGATGCACTCGTGCGCCACATGCCCGCTTTCGCTCGCGTACAGCGTGGGAAAGTGGTCTTTCAGGCGCTTGCTGATGTAGTTGGCACTCAGAATGGCCGTTTCGGTGGCGTGCTTCAGGCCATCGGCCCCCATCATGCGGATGTACATCCAGCTGATTGGCAGCACCGCCGCGTTGCCCAAGGGTGCCGCGCTGACGGCACCCACGCCATTGACGGGCAGCCCGGCCGTGGCGTGGCCGGGCAGGTAGGGCACCAGGTCTTCCACCACACACACGGGCCCCACGCCGGGGCCGCCGCCGCCATGCGGAATGCAGAAGGTTTTGTGCAGGTTCAGGTGGCTCACGTCGCCGCCAAACTCGCCGGGTGCGGCCACGCCCACCAGGGCGTTCATGTTGGCACCGTCCACGTACACGCGGCCACCGTGGCTGTGCACCAGGGCGCACAGCTCTTTCACGCTGGTTTCAAACACCCCGTGGGTGCTGGGGTAGGTGATCATCACCGCAGCCAGGTGGGCGCTGTGCTGCTCGCACTTGGCTTGCAGGTCGGCCATGTCCACGTTGCCCTGGTCGTCGCATTTGGTGACGACCACCGTCATGCCCACCATCTGGGCCGACGCTGGGTTGGTGCCGTGGGCGCTGCTGGGAATCAGGCAGATGTTGCGGTGGCCTTCGCCGCGCGCTTCATGCCAGGCCTTGATGACGAGCAGCCCGGCATATTCGCCTTGCGACCCGGCGTTGGGCTGGAGGCTGATGCCGGCGTAGCCCGTCGCCTGGCACAGCCAGGCGCGCAGCTGTTCGTCCAGCAGGCGGTAGCCTTCCAGCTGGTCGGCCGGGGCAAACGGGTGCACGTTGGCAAACTCGGGCCAGGTGATGGGAATCATCTCGGCCGTGGCGTTGAGCTTCATGGTGCAACTGCCCAGCGGAATCATGCTGCGGTCCAGCGCCAGGTCTTTGTCGCTCAGCTTGCGGATGTAGCGAAGCATGCCGGTTTCAGAGTGATGGCTGTTGAACACCGGGTGCGTCAGGAAGGCGCTGGTGCGGCGCAGCGACAAGGGAATGAGCGGCTCAATGCCGCCTTCAAACGCACCCACCTCGGGCATGCTTTGGCCGGTGAGGGCGAAGCAGACCCACAGTGCGTCGATGTCTTCGCGGGTGGTGGTTTCGTCCAGAGTGATGCCCACATGACGGCTGTGGCTCAAACGCAGGTTGAAACCACACGACAAGGCGCGGGCCAGCACGGTTTCAGCGTCGGCCGGGGTGACCAAACGCACGGTGAGGGTGTCAAACGCGGTGTCGTTGGTCAGCTCGCAGCCCAGGTGCTGCAAGCCTGCCGCGAGGATGGCGGTGTAGCTGGCCACGCGCTGGGCAATGCGCGTGAGGCCCGCCGGGCCGTGGTACACCGCATACATGCTGGCCACCACCGCCGGCAGCACCTGCGCGGTGCAAATGTTGCTGGTGGCTTTTTCGCGGCGGATGTGTTGCTCTCGGGTCTGTAGCGCCAGGCGGTAAGCGGGGTTTCCATGGGCATCCACACTCACGCCCACCAGGCGGCCGGGCATGGAGCGTTTGAACTCGTCGCGGCAGGCCATGTACGCGGCGTGCGGGCCGCCCGCGCCCATGGGCATGCCAAAGCGTTGGGTCGTGCCCACGGCAATGTCTGCACCGAATTCGCCGGGGGGCACCAGCAGCGTGAGGGCCAGCAAGTCGGCCGCCACGATGACCACGCCGCCTTTGCCTTTGTAGGTTTGAATCCACTCCCGGTCATCTCGCACCACACCGCTCACGCCGGGGTACTGCAGCAACACGGCAAAACTGTCGTTCTCCAGGGCTTCTGAACCGGTGCAGGTGCGCACCTCGATGCCCAGCGGGCGTGCGCGGGTCTGGATGACTTCCAGGGTTTGGGGCAACACCTGGTCGTCCACGTAAAACACGTTGGATTTCGATTTGCCCGCACGGGCCGCCAGCGTCATGGCTTCAGCCGCTGCGGTGGCCTCGTCCAGCATGCTGGCGTTGGCCATGGGCAGGCCCGTCAGGTCGGTCACCATGGTCTGGAAGTTCACCAGGGCTTCCATGCGGCCCTGTGAAATCTCGGCCTGGTAGGGCGTGTAGGCGGTGTACCAGGCGGGGTTTTCCAGGATGTTGCGCAGGATCACGCCGGGCGTGTGGGTGCCGTGGTAGCCCTGCCCGATGAAGCTTTTCATGGGCGTGTTGAGCGCCGCAACCGCCTTCAGCTCGGCCAGTGCGGCGGCTTCGGTCACGGGCAGGGGCAGGTCCATGTCGGTGCTTCGCGCAATGCTGCGCGGCACGATGCTGTCGATCAGCGCACGGCGCGAGGCTTCGCCAATCACGCTGAGCATGTGGGCCTCGTCGGCCTCGCTCACGCCGATGTGGCGGGCAATGAATTCGCTGGGGTTTTCCAGCTGTGTCAGGGGCAGGGCTGATGACTGAACGGTGGGCATCGACATGGTGCGGGTGTCCTGTGGGGCAGAAGAACGGCGACATGGGGCCGCCGGGGAGCGCGGGGCCGGTGTTTACTGGGCCAGCGCGTTGTAGGCGGTTTCGTCCAGCAGGCCGTCGATTTCGCCGGCGTTGCTCAGCTTGACCTTGAAGAACCAGCCGGCGCCCAGCGGGTCGGTGTTGGCCAGCGCGGGGTTGGCACGCAGGGCTTCGTTCACTTCGGTGATTTCACCGCTCACGGGCATGTACACGTCAGCGGCGGCTTTGACGGACTCGACCACACCAGCCACGTCTTTCTGGGCAAAGGTTTTGCCCAATTCGGGCAAATCGACAAACACCACGTCGCCCAGCGCGTCTTGCGCGTGGTGGGTGATGCCCACGGTGGCGGTGTCGCCGTCGATGTTGAGCCATTCGTGGTCGGGCGTGTACTTGATCATGGGGTGCTCCAGAGTAGGAAATTAAAAAGTAGCTAACAAATGAATACAGTCAAGCGCTGGGTACCAAAAATGCTTGAAAACCGTGTGCGGTCAACCGGCCACCATCATCCACGGTAATAGCGGGTGGGCACAAAGGGCATGGCCACCACTTCCATGGGCACGGGTTTGCCGCGCACCACGGCGTGCAGTCGCGTGCCCACGGCCGCGTGGCTGGGGGGCACGTAGCCCATGGCAATGGGCTGGTTGATGGTGGGGCCGAGCAGGCCGCTGGTCACTTCACCCAGGTGCTCGCCGTCCAGGTCGGTCAGTTGCGTGTGCTCACGCACGGGCACGCGCTCCAAGGCCAGCAGACCCACACGCACTTTGTTGATGGCCTCGGTGCCATCGAGTTGGCCCAGCACGGTGTCGGCCCCTGCAAATCCGCCGGCACGGGCACCGCCGGTGCGGCGCACCTTTTGCATGGCCCAATTCAAACCGGCTTCCACCGGGGTGGTGGTGGTGTCGATGTCTTGCCCGTACAGGCACAGCCCGGCTTCCAGGCGCAGCGAGTTGCGGGCACCCAGACCAATGGGCTTCACCTCAGGTTGCGCCAGCAGGGCGCGGGCGAACGCTTCGGCGGCAGTGTCGGGCACGGAAATTTCAAACCCGTCTTCACCGGTGTAGCCGCTGCGGGTGATGAACAGGTCAGCCCCTTCCCAGGTGAAAGCGGAACCTGTCATGAACACCAGTTTCTCAACACCGGGCACCAGGCGGGTCAGCGCCGTCACAGCCTGGGGGCCTTGCAGCGCCAGCAGAGCGCGCTCGGGCATGGGGACGACTTCGCAGCGCTGGCCAATCCGGTCTTCGATGTGTTCCAGGTCGCCCACTTTGCAGGCGCCGTTGACGATCACAAAGATATCGGTGCCCCGGTTCACAAACATCAGGTCATCGATGATGGTGCCGCCATCGGTCAGCAGCAGGCCGTAGCGCTGCTTGCCCACCGGCAGGCCCATCACGTCCACTGGCATCAGGGTTTCAAACGCGGCGGCGGCGTCAGGCCCCACCAGGCGCAACTGGCCCATGTGCGACACGTCGAACAGCCCGGCGGCGGTGCGCGTGTGCTGGTGCTCGGCCATCAGGCCAGCCGGGTATTGCACGGGCATGCTGTAGCCCGCAAAGGGCACCATGCGGGCACCCAGTTCAATGTGCAGCGCGTTCAGCGGTGTGGTGTGCAGGTCGAGCAGGGATTCAGACATGGCAGCGGGCATTTCAAGAAGGGCCAGAACGCACAGCACACACCAGACGTGAATGCCATGAGCGAGCCCCCGATGTCCGCTTTACCTGAGAGATTCACCGGCCGAAAACTCTGCGCCAGCTTGCTCCTTCGGTGGGCAGCGCGGCGGCTTGAAACCGTGCGTTGCCTCTCTCCAGCAGGGTGTCATCCGAGGGCCGTTGGGCCCCCTGACGTTTGCCAGTCCTTTTGCCTGAGCGTTCGTCAGAACACGATGGTTCTGTTGCGCCTTCGGCGAGCCCTGGCCAATGTCGCTTGCGCGCCGGCTGGGCTTCTCTCCTGACAGGTCCGCGATTCTAGCGGTCGAACTCAGCCGAGGGGCTGCGCCCACTCAAACAGGCCACTGGCCTCGTTCCACACCACCTGCCGCTGGGCGCGGTGCCGCACGGCTTCGATGCGGCGGGCGTTGGGCTCGTCGGTGCTGGCAATCCACGCCAGGGCATCGGCGCGGCTGCGGCCAAACTGCTGGTGGCGCTGGGCCAGGCGCTCCAGGCGCAGGTCGGCGTCCACGTGCAGGTACCACACCTCGTCCAGCAACCCGGCCACGGGGGCCCAGGGGCCGTCGTCCAGCAGCAGGTAGTTGCCTTCGGTGATGACCCGCGGTGTGTGGGCCCACACGGGCAATGCGCCGGCCAAAGGCTCTTCCAGCGTGCGCTGGAAGTCGGGTGCGTAAACCACCTCGTCGTGTGCTTGCGTGCGCAGGCGGCGCAGCAGGGCGGCGTAGCCCCAGGCGTCAAAGGTGTCGGGCGCGCCTTTGCGTTGGGCGCGGCCGAGGCGCACCAGCTCGGCTTGCGCGAGGTGGTAGCCGTCCATCGGCACAGCCTGGGCGCGTTCGCCCAATGCCGCTGCAGCCAGTGCAGCCAGGGTGGATTTGCCCGCTCCCGGAGCCCCCACCACACCCAGCAAGCGGCGAGGGCCGCTGGCCATGGTCTGCAACGTCTGCAGCAGGTCGGGGTGGAGTGCGGGCGCGGCCAAGCTCACATGCCCGCGTAGTTGGGTCCACCGCCGCCTTCAGGCGTGACCCAGACGATGTTTTGTGTGGGGTCTTTGATGTCGCAGGTTTTGCAGTGCACGCAGTTCTGCGCGTTGATCTGCAGGCGCTGCGCGTCGCCACCCTGGGCCGTGTCGGGCACAAATTCATACACCCCCGCCGGGCAGTAGCGGCTTTCAGGGCCTGCGAACTTGGCCAGGTTGATCTGCACTGGCACCGTGCTGTTGCGCAGCGTCAGGTGTGAGGGCTGCTCTTCCGCGTGGTTGGTGTTGCTCACAAACACGCTGCTCAAGCGGTCAAAGCTGATCACCCCATCGGGTTTGGGGTAGGCAATCTGCGGCATTTCGGCCGCCGGGCGCAGGTAGGTGTGGTCGGCCTGGGTGCGGTGCAGCGTCCAGGGCGGGGTGTTGATGCCCAGCTTGGGCAACAGCCAGTGTTCGATGCCGGTCATCAGCGCGCCGATGGTGGCGCCTTTCTTGAACCAGGTCTTGAAGTTCTTGGAGCTTTGCAACTCGGCGTGCAGCCAGCTTTGCTCGAAGGCGGCGGGGTAGGTGGCCAGTTCATCGTGCTGGCGGCCCGCCACCACCGCGTCGTAAGCCGCCTCAGCGGCCAACATGCCGGTTTTGATGGCGGCGTGGCTGCCCTTGATGCGGGCTGCGTTCAGGTATCCCGCCTCACAACCCACCAGCGCACCACCGGGGAACACGGTCTTGGGAAGGCTCAAAATGCCGCCCGCTGCAATGGCACGTGCACCGTAGCCCAGGCGCTTGCCGCCTTCGATGTGGGCTTTGATGGCTGGGTGGGTTTTCCAGCGCTGCATTTCTTCAAACGGGCTCAGCCAGGGGTTGGCGTAGTCCAGGCCCACCACAAAGCCCAGCGTGACCTTGTTGCCCTCCAGGTGGTACAAAAAGCCGCCCCCGTAGGTGCTGCTGTCCATGGGCCAACCGGCGGTGTGCACTACTTTGCCGGGCTGGGCCTTGTCGGCCGGGATTTCCCACAGCTCTTTGATGCCAATGCCGTAGGCCTGGGGGTCTTTGCCCGCGTCGAGCTTGAATTTTTCGATCAATTGCTTGCCCAGGTGGCCGCGCACGCCTTCGGCAAACACGGTGTATTTGGCGTGCAGTTCCATACCGATCTGGAGGGCATCGGTGGGTTCACCGTCTTTGCCCACGCCCATGTTGCCGGTGGCCACGCCTTTGACAGAGCCGTCGTCGTTGTACAGCACCTCTGCCGCCGCAAAGCCGGGGAATATTTCCACACCCAAGGCCTCGGCCTGTTCGCCCAGCCACTTGGTGACCGCACCCAGGCTGATGACGTAGCAGCCTTCGTTGTGGAAGTTGTTGGGTACCAATGCGTCGGGCGTGCGCTTGGAGCCGGTTTCGCTCAGGAACAGCACATCATCACTGCTCACAGGCTGGTTCAGCGGCGCTCCGCGTTCTTTCCAGTCCGGGAAGAGTTCGGTGATGGCTTTGGGGTCCATGACGGCACCAGACAGGATGTGCGCACCCGGCTCGGAGCCTTTTTCGAGCACCACCACCGACACGTCGGTGCCCTTCTCGGCGCTGAGCTGCTTGAGGCGTATGGCTGCCGACAGACCGGCTGGGCCGCCGCCCACCACCACCACGTCGTACTCCATGGCCTCGCGGGGGCCGAACTGTTCCAGTATTTCTGAGGGGGTCATGGTGGGGCTCGCTAAGATGTTTTGTGTGGACGGGGCGCGGCGGCTTGCACGCAGCTGACGCAGGCGCGACGGATTTTAGTGGTGGTTCGCGCACAATAGAACGATCGTTCGTTTTTTGTGGCCCTGTTTTTTCGGGAAGGAACTCTAATGGCTTACAGCATGGATTTGGCGGGCCGCGTGGCCTTGGTGACGGGTGCGTCTGGCGGCCTGGGTGCGCAGTTTGCAAAAACGCTGGCCCGCGCTGGCGCGGGTGTGGTGCTGGCCAGCCGTCGCATGGACAAACTCAAGGCGCTGCGCGCCGAGATCGAAGGTGAGGGCGGCGACGCCCACGTGGTGGAAATGGATGTGACCGACACAGACTCCATCCGCGCAGCGGTGGCCCATGCCGAAACCGAAATGGGCAGCCTGGACATCCTGGTCAACAACTCGGGCGTCAGCACCACCCAGCGTCTGGTGGACGTGACCGAAGAGGACTTCGGGTTTGTGTTCGACACCAATGTGCGTGGCGCGTTTTTTGTGGCGCAGGAAGTGGGCAAACGCATGTTGGCCCGAGCAAAGGGGCAGGCACCAGGCAGCTTCACGGGCGGGCGCATCATCAACATTGCCAGCATGGCGGGCTTGAAGGTGCTGCCTCAGATCGGTGTGTATTGCATGAGCAAGGCAGCCGTGGTTCACATGACCAAGGCCATGGCGGTGGAGTGGGGCAAATACGGTATCAACGTGAACGCCATTTGCCCCGGCTACATTGACACCGAAATCAACCATCACCACTGGCAAACCGAGCAGGGCCAGAAACTGGTGCAAATGCTGCCGCGCAAGCGCATTGGCTCGCCGGCCGACCTGGATGCCCTGCTGGTGATGCTGGCCAGCAATGAAAGCCACTTTGTGAACGGCGCGGTCATCGCTGCTGACGACGGTTTTGGCATCTGACGTTCTGACTGCCCCGCATCGGCCAGCCGTCACCCACTGGTTGACCGGCGTCCTGGCTGGCTTGGCTGCCGGGGCGCTGTGGGGCATGGTGTTTGTGACCCCGAGAGCGGTGGCCGGTTACAGCCCTGTTGATGTCACCGCTGGCCGCTACATGGCGTGCGGCCTGTTTGCAGTGGCTGTCATGCTGTTCATGTCGTGGCGAGGCGGCGGCGTGGCCCAGCGCACCCTGCCCACCGCACGCCAGGCGGTGGTGGCGCTGGGGCTGAGTGTGCTGGGTTACACCGGTTACTACCTGTTGCTGGCGCTGGCCATTGGTGACGCGGGTTCGGTGTTGCCCACGCTGATCATCGGCACCATTCCCCTGTGGATGATGGTGTTGGGTAAGCCCGACCATCTTCACTGGCGTGGCCTGTGGCCCGGTTTTGCGTTGACCGCACTGGGGCTGGGCGTGATGGTCTGGGCCGAGCAGGCACAGTCCGTGGCACACGTCATCGAGCACGCCCATTTCTGGCGCGGCCTTGGATTTGCCGTGCTGGCCATGGCGAGCTGGACGGCGTTTGGTCTGCTGAACGCAGCTGTCTTGAAGCGTGACCCAACGGTGCGATCGTCTGACTGGGCCAACTGGATGGGCATTGCCGCTGGCGTGGGTGGGCTGGCGATGTGGTTTGCCCAAGGCTCCGAGTGGGACCAGTTGGTGCAGCGGGACGACTTCGGCAGGTTTCTGTGGGTGTGCGCCTTCACCGGCATTGGGGCTGCGTGGGTGGCGTCGGTGCTGTGGAACGTGGCCAGCCGCCACTTGAGCCCCAGCCTGGCGGGCCAGCTCATCGTCAGCGAGACGGTGTTTGGTGTGGTGTATTCGTTTGCGTGGGACGGGCAGTGGCCCGCGCTGGCGCAGTGGTTGGCCTGCGGGCTGTTTGTGGCGGGCATCCTGGCATCGGTGCGCGCCCACCGTTGAATGGGCAACGATCATGAAAATAGAGATTCCCGAGCAGAAAACCCTTGTACACGAAATGATCATCCCCATCCGCTGGGGCGACATGGATGCCATGGGCCATGTGAATAACACGAGTTATTTCCGGTACATGGAAACCATCCGCATCGAGTGGATGGTGGCTGCCGGTTTCCCGCCTGATCCGACGGGCGAAGGCCCGGTGATCGTCAACGCGTTTTGCAACTTCTACAAACAGCTGGAGCACCCCGGCGATGTGCTGGCCCGCATGTACGTGAGCGACTCGGCCCGTACCACCTTCGAGACCTGGTGCACCCTCAGCCGCACCGACGACCCGGACACCGTGTACGCCGCCGGTGGGGCCACCACCATCTGGGTGGACTTTCCGGCGCAAAAAGCAGCGCCATTGCCCGACTGGGTGCGTGCCAAGTTTTTTAAATAAAAAAGGGCTCTGGCGCTTGATGGTATTGAACTGACAGCTATCAGGTTTTGGCCTTTGGCACACGCCCCATGAGGTAAAACTCCGGGTTGGGTTGCATGCCGCTGAAACTGGCCATGCGGTTGCTCAGGCCAAAGAAGGCGGTGATGGCCGCAATGTCCCAGGCATCTTCGTCTGTAAAGCCGTGGGCGTGCAAGGCGGCAAAGTCGGTGTCGTTGACCTCGTGCGAGCGCAGGCACACCTTCATTGCAAAGTCCAGCATGGCTTTCTGGCGCGGTGGGATGTCGGCCTTTGCGTGGTTGATGGCCACCTGGTCGGCCACCAACGGCTTTTTCTCGTAGATGCGCAGGATGGCCCCGTGTGCCACCACACAGTACAGGCAGTGGTTGGCAGCGCTGGTGGCGGTCACGATCATTTCTCGCTCGCCCTTGGTCAGCCCGCTGGTGCGGCCGTCGGCTTCGGGTGTCATCAGCGCGTCGTGGTAAGCAAAAAACGCGCGCCACTCGGCAGGGCGGCGGGCAAACGCCAGAAACACGTTGGGAATGAAGCCGGTTTTGTCCTGCACCGCCAGGATGCGGGCCCGGATGTCGTCGGGCAGCGTGGCCAGATCGGGGAAGGGGTAGCGGGGTGCGGCGGTGGTGGTCATGTGTGTCTCAGGTTTGTGTTCAAAATGGGTGTTTTTCATTTTGCACGCATTGCCCATGACAACACCCCAACCGAATCCCCTGCGCGACCCGCAGTTTGACGCTGGCCTGGCCACACGTACCCAGGTGATGGGCGAGGCCTTTGTGACCAAGGCCTTTGCCGGGGCCGACGACTTCACGATGGTGATGCAAGAGTTCATCAGCCGCAACGCCTGGGGCACCGTGTGGCAGCGCGACGGCGTTGACCTGAAAACCCGCAGCCTGCTGACCGTGGCCATGCTGACCGCTCTTGGCCGCCAGCAAGAACTGAAAGGCCATGTGCGCGGTGCGCTGAACAACGGGGCCACACCCGAAGAGCTGCGCGAGTTGTTCTTGCATGCCACGGTGTACTGCGGTTTTCCGCTGGCCATCGATGGATTTCGCACCGCGTGTGAAGTCATCAACGAGGTGAAGGCGGCAGCCGCCTGAGGGGGGCCGTGGCGGCGCGCCGGTCAGCCGCCCATGAGCCGGTGCACCAGGTCCGCCGTGGTGGCTGCGCCGTATTTGCGCATCAGCTTTGCGCGATACACCTCCACCGTGCGGTGGCTCAGCCCCAGGGTTTTGGCCATGGCTTTGGCTGTTTGCCCTTGCGTCACCAGTGCGGCCACCTCGCGTTCGCGGGGGGTGAGTTCGGCCTGCACGGGGCGACGCGCGCTGAGGTCTTCAAACGTCCAGATGCCGGCCTCGTGCGGGTCGTTGCGGTTCATGGCGTGGCCGGTGACGTGGCACCAGAAGGTTTGACCCTTGAAACGGCCGTCCACCCGCTTCATGAGCCGGTCGTCGGCATAGCGGCCCTGGGTGTTCAGGATGGGCGCAATGCGGGCGCCGGTGCGCTCGTATTCGTCAGCGCTGGGGTACAGGATTTGAAAACTCTGCCCCACCAGTTGCGCCCGCGTGGCACCGAACATGTCGCACACCACCTGGTTGCAGTCCACCATGGTGCGGTGGCGCGACAGCACCATGCCCACCGGGGCCAGGTCGAATGCCAGGCGGTAGTCGATGGCGGTGGCCGTGTTCAGAGGTGTGTCCGGTGTGGCGTCTGGGGGCATGGGTGGGTTGATGGGCAGGGTAGGGGTTGGACTTTACGAAATACTACGTAATTGGGTACGTAGTATCGTGTTGGTTTTCAACGTGTGTGTGGGTCCCTTTTTCAAGGAGTTGCGTGTGAACAAGATTTACCCGAATGCGGCCGCAGCGCTGCAAGGCGTGGTGGCCGATGGCCAGTTGATGGCCGTGGGCGGCTTTGGCCTGTGCGGCATTCCCGAGGCGCTGATCGACGCGCTGCGCGACAGCGGGGTGAAAAACCTGACAGTCATTTCCAACAACGCGGGCGTGGACGGTTTTGGCCTGGGCAAGCTGCTGGAAACCCGCCAGATCAAAAAGATGATTTCGTCCTACGTGGGCGAAAACAAAGAGTTCGAGCGCCAGTACCTGGCCGGTGAGCTGGAGCTGGAATTCACACCCCAGGGCACGCTGGCCGAGAAGCTGCGCGCCGGTGGCGCTGGCATTCCCGCGTTCTTCACCAAAACCGGTGTGGGCACGCTGGTGGCCGAAGGCAAAGAACTGCGCGAGTTCGACGGCGAAACCTACGCGATGGAGCGTGGCCTGGTGCCCGAGGTATCGCTTGTCAAGGCGCACCGCGCCGATAAATCGGGCAACCTGCAGTTCCGCTTCACTGCGCGCAACTTCAACCCGGCCGTGGCGATGGCTGGCAAGCTGACCATTGTGGAAGTGGAAGAAATCGTGGAAACCGGCGACATCCCACCCGACCAGGTGCACCTGCCCGGCATTTACGTGCACCGACTTGTGCTGAACGCCACACCCGAAAAGCGCATTGAAAAGCGCACCGTCACACCCACCGCAGGAGTCTGAACATGAGCTGGAACCAAGACCAAATGGCCGCCCGCGCGGCGCAAGAACTGGAAGACGGTTTTTACGTGAACCTCGGCATCGGCATTCCCACCCTGGTGGCCAACTTTGTGCCCGCCGACAAAGAGGTGTGGCTGCAAAGCGAAAACGGGATGCTGGGCATTGGCCCTTTCCCCACCGAAGCCGAGGTGGACGCCGACCTGATCAACGCCGGCAAACAAACGGTGACCACGCTCAAGGGCAGCAGCATTTTCGGCAGCCACGAGAGCTTTGCCATGATCCGTGGCGGCAAGATCAACCTGAGCATTCTGGGTGCCATGCAGGTCACAGCCAAGGGCGACCTGGCCAACTGGATGATCCCCGGCAAGATGGTCAAGGGCATGGGCGGTGCCATGGACCTGGTGGCCGGCGTCAAGCGCGTCATCATCTTGATGGAGCACGTTGCCAAGAAGAAAGACGGCACGATCGACCTGAAGATCCTGCCCGAATGCACACTGCCTCTGACTGGCAAGGGCGTTGTGGACCGCATCATCACTGACCTGGGCGTGATGGACGTGACCCCCGAAGGCCTGAAGCTGGTGGAACTGGCACCGGGCGTGACGCGCGAAGAGATTCAGTCCAAGACGGGTGTGCCGCTGATCTGACCTGATCTGCGTCTGCAACCTAAAAAGCAGCCTTTGGCTGCTTTTTTTACGACATTTTTGGCGTCTGGCGCTTGTCGGTATTGTGTTTGTAGCTACGAAATTTGACGGGTGTCACGGGTTGTCAGAGCTCGTCCACCCTACGGGGTGAATAACTGTCCCAGGTCTGGCATCCCGGGCATTGCCAGAAATGCGTGCCTGCTTCAAACCCACAGGCCGCACAGCGGTAGCGGCGCAGGGGCACGGCGGCCTTGTTGACTGCTGCCAACACCCCTTCAGGCACGGGCGAGTTCCCTAGAGCCAGCCAGCCCGCCGCCACCACCAGTGAGGGCTCCCGTGACAGGTGCTGAAGGAAGAGGGCTGACTTTGCTTCGTTGGCATCGAATGCCAAGAGCATGGCGAGCGCTTCCACATGATCGACAGACGGTGCCAGCCGTTCGGCCTCGCTCAGCACCTCCCTGGCCTCAGGCACCCTGTCCAGCGCCAGTGCCAGTTCGGCCATGGGCCGCGCGGCCAACGGCAAGGCCTGGGGAGCCTGCCGTGCGAGGCGCAGCAATTGGTCCAGCGCCAGGTTCGGTTCGCCAGTCAGGTTCAGCAGTCGCGCCATGTCCAAGTGGGGTCGTGCGTTGTCGGGTGACAAAGCAAGGGCTTTGTCCAGCCGCGCACGGGCTTCATCAAACGCCCGGCTGTCCAGCGCTTCCTGAGCCAGTTCGCACTGGTAGTGCGACATGCGGCTTTTGAAGCTGCCTTGCTGGCCGGACTCCAACGCCTGTGCAACCGGCAGGGCCTTGGCCCATTCGCGTGTGCGCTCGTACAAACCCAACAGGGCCAACTGGGCTTCTGCCTCGTGTGCGGTGCCCGCGAGCTGCTGCAGGCTGGCTTCCGCACGGTCGAGCAAGCCGGCGCGCATGAAGTCCATCGCCAATGCGTGCTGTGCGCGGTCGCGGTCTGCCTTGCTCAGGTCGGCACGCTGGAGCAGGTGCTGGTGAACGCGCACGGCGCGGTCGTAATCGCCCCGGCGGCGGAACAGGTTGCCCAGCGCAAAGTGCAGGTCAGTGGTGTCCGGGTCTTGCTGGACGGCTTCGATGAAGGCATCGATGGCCTGGTCCTGCTGTTCGTTGAGCAGGTAGTTCAGCCCTTTGAAGTACGAGCGTGGCGCACTGCGTGTTTCGATGCGCCATTGCCGTATGTCGAAGCGCGAGGCCAGCCAGCCCGCCACAAACGCCACGGGCAGTGCCCACAGCACCCAGCTCAGGTCAAGTTCCATGGACGGTGGTGTCCTCGGCGGTGCGGGGGGCAGTGGTCACTGTGGGTGCTTTCGCCTGGCGTCGGGCAGCCAGCCACAATGGCAGCATCACGGCAATGCCGGCGAACATGCCCGCCACGAAGGTTGCCAGCACCACTAGCACCATGGGTGCTTGCCATTGCTGGCCAAAAAAGAAGTGCAGTTCGACTGGCGCCTGGTTGTTCAGCGCAAAGGCGAAAAGCACAAAAAAAATGACTGCCTTGAGCAGCCATGTGAAGTATTTCAAGGCGTCCCCATGTGTGAGGTCCGCATTTTAAGGTGCTGACTTTTTGCGTGTGGGTGGCTCCAGCGCCACACCAGATGCCTGCATCTGTCGGGTGCGTTCGTCCACGGCCTCGCGCAGGGCTTTGCCCGGCTTGAAGTGTGGGACGCGCTTTTCAGGAATGGCCACGCTTTCGCCCGAGCGGGGATTGCGCCCCTGACGCGGGGGCCTGCGGTTGATGGAGAAGCTGCCAAAGCCGCGAATTTCAATGCGGTGGCCCTTGACCATGGCATCGCTCATGGCATCCAGGATGGCTTTAACCGCAATCTCTGCATCGCGGTGCGCCAATTGCCCGAACTGCTGGGCCAAGGCTTCAACCAGATCGCTTCGTGTCATGGGGTGGCTCACAAAAAAACACCCGGTGGGCCCCGCTTCGCAGCGGAACGCACCGGGCGTTGTTCGGACTGGCTTAACCGTTGTTGTCCAGCTTGGCGCGCAGCAGGGCGCCCAGGCTGGTCGTGCCTGCGTTTTCGCGGGCAGACTGCTGGCTCAGGGTGGCCATGGCTTCTTGCTGGTCAGCCTGGTCCTTGGCCTTGATGGACAACTGGATGTTGCGGGTCTTGCGGTCCACGTTCACCACCACGGTGGTCACTTCGTCGCCTTCTTTCAGCACGTTGCGGGCGTCCTCCACACGGTCACGGCTGATTTCGGAGGCGCGCAGGTAGCCCAACACGTCTTCGCCCAAGTCGATTTCAGCGCCCTTGGCATCCACGGTCTTGACCTTGCCGGTCACGATGGCACCTTTGTCGTTGATCGACGCGAAGGTGGTGAATGGGTCGGAATCCAGCTGCTTGATGCCCAGGCTGATGCGCTCGCGGTCGACGTCAACGGCCAGCACCAGGGCTTCCACTTCCTGGCCCTTCTTGTAGTTGCGCACGGCAGCTTCGCCGGTTTCATTCCAGGACAGGTCAGACAGGTGCACCAGACCGTCGATGCCGGCAGCCAGGCCCACGAACACGCCGAAGTCGGTGATGGACTTGATGGGGCCCTTCACGCGGTCGCCGCGCTTG
>CAIYQZ010000062.1 GCA_903928495.1 uncultured bacterium | reverse complement strand
GTGCGTCTGCAGTCTGCCAAGGGACCCCCTACAAGGGCGAAATGCCCTTGTCTGAGACCCGAAACGCACCGAATTCTTCATCATGTGGAATTTCTCGCCTCAGTGCCCAGCGTCAACCGTGTTTTGAACACCATCCTTAGCTCTGGCGAAGTGCAATTGGGACGAATTCGCCACACCGAGGAACACATCAGTGCTGCGGGCCTGGCAAACAGCAGTACGCAAATAAATCCGGCAGGCTCCGTAATGATCGGAATGATTGGCCAAGGTCGAACACGCGGACAGGCAGCAATTCTGGATATTGACGCTGCAAACAATCAAAATTGCGCCGCTATTTGGGTTTCACGCACCGATGTCCCACCGGAATTTGTTTTCTCTTGGCTCTTGTCGCGGTACACCGAAACCCGAGGCGAGGGGTCTGGTAACAATCAACAGGCGCTGAACAAGAGGCTCGTTGAGCGGATACCCCTGCCATTGCCGCCGCTAGCAGAACAAGTCCGAATCGTCACCGAAGTCGACCGCCACCTGTCCATCGTCCGAGAAATCGAAGCCGAGGTTGATACCAACCTTCAACGGGCGCAGGCGCTGCAACAGGCGATTTTGAGCAAGCAGTTTCGTATATAGGGAGAAAACAAGTGAGTAAGCAAGCGAAATTCTATCTTGGACGAGTGCGAAAGCGCGGTGAATTGACTGCCGAAAAAATTGTTGAGGCAATGCGTGAACCTGCGACTATTGAGTATCGTGGAACGCGCTATAGCTTCATTGACTTTCAATCCTTCGGTGCACCAGGTCAGGAAACCGGCTTTTATGCAAAGATCGCGAAGTATCGACAGCTTGGCGCGGTGGAGGTGGTCAGGGAAGATCAGCACGCATCCGCTGCGGCAGCAGTGCCGTATTTGATCGATGTCTCCAGTCCATTCGTTTATTTGCCAGGGTTTAGTGGATTGGCATACCGCCACATTTGGAACAGCTTCCCTAGTGATCAGTTCGAAAAGGTATTCAGAGATCTAGTGGAGGCCAAGTTTCAAAAGTTCTTTGTTGGTTGCGATATTGAGCCAATTGCAGATTTGCGGACATTTGTCACCCGACTTTCAGGCTTGAGTGTGATTACTGAGTTGCAGGCGTCTATTTTTCCACCCAATCCACTGTTTGGTCCTTGTTGGAAGTCTCTCAGTGAATACTTGCGAAAGCGGAAACTTACAGAAGCAGTGATCAAGGAGGAGGCGCCGCAGGGGATTGAAACCAAACTGCCGGCGATTGCAAAGGCAGTTCTCGCCGAGTTACCGCCCGCCGATCTACTTGAATTGATGGAGCCATTGTTGGATGGGTTGGGCGATGCAGCATTGCTTATGGCTGCGGACGGCTATGGCCGTGCGCGAGTGAAGGGACTGGAACATGGTCGGCAGGTCATCATTCGAACTAGTGAAAACCAGAAAGCTTCCTGTTCGAAGGTGAACCTGAACCTAAACGACTTTTCGATCATGCATTTGAAGCCTTCCAAAAGATTAACGACGAGCGAGGTTTGGAACATCCATGAACCGGTTTATGGATTTTCTGCGTTCGGTGATCGTTTCGCCAGAACTGCTCTTTGCTTTGGTGCCAATCGCCATTTATGCATATGAACCAACATGGGCCGATTTGCTGCTCAAACCCATGATTGATTCGGTTGGCTGGGGTCTGTCCGCAGCGGGGCTGTCCATTGGAATGCTTGCCTTTAGCTATAAGGAAGGCTTTGAACTTCTGTCGTTGAGCGGGGGGCGGAAAGTGCTAATCGAATGGCCAGACTATCCAAAACTCAAAGCGCGAGTTTTAGGTGCATTTGGATGGTGCTTGATTGGGGTTTTTGCATGTATTTGTGCAACTTGGATGGTTGCGAAGGCGTTTCACCCTTTACTGGGTATAACTCTGTTGATCAGCGGAATTTTTTCGGCGGCTACAGCAACAGCAACTATTGCACTTGCACGATTTTCAATGCGGGAATTGCTAGGTGAATGAATATAAACACTGACTGACACTTGGCAAAAAAGGTAGCAGTGCCGTGGCCACTTGAGCGTAATTTAGTTTTTGAAGGAAAAAAATGACAGATAGAAATATCGACTGGCAGCCCCTGCTAAACGAAGGACGTCGTAAAAAGGAATCTCAAAGTGCAGCCGGGGCTAAATCCAAAAGAAGCAGGGGTGAAACACGGACTGAAATTGAACGCGACTTTGATCGGATTCTTTTCTCGACGCCTGTTAGACGACTTGCGGACAAAACACAAGTGTTCCCGCTCGACAAGAACGACAGCGTCCGAACACGTCTTACGCATTCTCACGAGGTTTCAAATCTGGCGCGTAGCATCGGCTCGGCTCTAGCCTTTAATTTTCGTATCGCTGCGAGCGTCAAGAATGCGAAGCGAAATCTCCCTGCTTTACTCGCATTAACTGGCCTTGCACATGATCTCGGAAACCCACCTTTTGGACACCAAGGCGAGGGCGCAATACAAAGCTGGTTCACTGATAACCAAGACACCGTTCTGACTAGTCTGCAAGACGAACAATATCGCCAAGATTTCCTGAAATTTGAAGGCAATGCGCAAGGGTTTAGGCTGCTAACGCGACTTCAGCTAATCAACGACGACTACGGCTTAGACCTAACTCACGCGGCTCTGACGGCATTGATGAAGTACCCGACGCCGTCACATCAAGTTGACAAGAATCATGTCGCTAAGAAGAAGCATGGTTTTTTTGCCTCTGAGCAACATGTGGTGAATTACGTTCATAAGAAAACAGGCCTCGCACTTGGTGTGCGGCATCCGCTTGCGTACGTTATGGAAGCTTGCGATGACATCGCATACGTAGTGTTGGATGCAGAAGACGCAGTCAAAAAGGGGTTGGCGTCATTCTCTGACTTAATGGCTTTTTTGAAAAATGCAGGGACAAATGATCCATTGGTTGGAAAAGTCATTGGAGATAGCTCGAAGAAGCACGCTGAGTATCAGGGCGCAGACCTAAGGCTATCCCCCGCTGAGTTGAACGATGTTTCTATGCAGCGGTTTCGTGTTTTTGCAATCGGTGCAATGGTCAGCGCAGCGACTGATGCCTTTAGGAAGTACGAAGTTGATTTTGTCGCAGGGGCCGTTTCAGTACCACTACTTGAGATTAGCACTGCTGAAACACTTCGTCGGTCACTCAAAAGTTTTTCGCTTATGCACGCATATAAGCATCGCTCCGTTCTGGAAGTCGAATTGCAGGGATTTAATGTTATTCGTGGGCTTATGGACTTCTTCTGGGCATCTATTGTTGACCGCAAGGATCCGAATAATCCAGCTTCTATTCGAAATCAACCATTTACGAATTTCGTTTACGGGCGCATTTCGGAAAACTATCGAAGAATTTTTGAAAATCCTTCTGAGACAGATAAAAAATTGCCGATTCGGTACCGTGAATGCATTTTGCTCACGGACATGATTTCTGGCATGACAGATTCCTATGCTGTTAATTTATACGACGAGTTGTTGAATCTGAAGGGTGCGTTTGATCCAAAAACCGTTTTTTCAACTGACGCTAAATGACTTTTGAACTTCGCCTTGAACGAAATCTCGGCGATTACCTGGGTCGACGAACAGTTGGGCGCCCAAAGTTGAAGGCGACCATTGCGGATGTTATCTCTGCTCTACCCGACTCTGTGATTTTCGGAGGAATGATTCGAGAGTTTGCGCTTGGAAATGCGCGTGGGTTTGTATCCGATATTGATTTGGTGTCCACTGCCTCCCAATCACAGATTTCTCTCGCCGTGTCCCAATATCATGCTGTTCGGAACAAATTTGGTGGATTTCGCTTTGTTATCGAGAAACAACGGTTCGATGTTTGGTCGTTATCAGACACATGGGCTTTTAGGAATGGTTTTGCTACTGGCGAGACGTTCGCAGACCTTTTGACGACGAGTTTCTTCAACGTTGACGCTGCTTGCTATCACGTTAGAGGAAGGGAGCTGCATTGTTTGCCGGATTACGACCGATGGATACAAGAACGCATTTTGGATATCAACTTACTGCAAAACCCACAGCCACCACGCATGGCGCGTCGTGCGTTGGTTTTGATTCAGACGCGCCAACTAGGTGTTACGCGTCGGTTGGCCGAGTACATCGCCATTCACGTAGGGAACCAAACCCTTACGTGGAGTGATCAATTGCTTATGAAGAAGCTTAGGGAATTCCTTATTCGTGATGGGCAGGATGTATTTCGTTTTTCGCCACAAGCCGAACTGGTCGTGCAATAGCTATCTCATAGTAGGTGTGCACTGCGCCAAGTAGAAAACCAATAGACTCCATGCGCCAACTTGACCTCTTTTCCTCCCTCCAGCCCTGCATCCGGGACATCGGCGTCGAATTGAAATCTGCACACGTTGGAGACTTCAATTGACCCCAGACCAACTCACCGCACTGGCCGCCAATGGCGAGTCCGACACATTGGAGTTCAAGCGCTCCACGGGCGAGCGGCGCGAAGCCATGCACGCCCTGTGCGCCATGCTCAACCACCGGGGTGGGCGGGTATTGTTTGGCGTTGCACCCGACGGCGGTGTGTTGGGTCAGCAGGTAAGTGACCGCACGCTGGAAGAGCTGGCACAAGAAATTCAGTCCATCGAGCCACCGGTTTTTCCCGACGTGGTGCGGGTGCCCTGGCCATCGGGTGCCGAGCTGGTGGTGCTGACGGTTGCGCAAGGCGGGGGCAGGCCCTACAGCTACAAAGGCACAGCCTACCGGCGGGTGGGCAATGTGAACGCCAAGCTGTCGCGCGACGAATACAACCGCATGCTGCTGGAACGCCTGCACGCCGACCAACGCTGGGAAACCGAGCCCGCCACAGGCTGGACCGTGGCTGATTTGGACACAGCCGAAGTGGCGCGCACGGTGGAAGAAGCCATTCGCCGTGGGCGGCTGGACGACCCAGGCACCCGCGACCCCGCCGAGCTGCTGCGCGGGTTGGGCCTGCTGCGCAATGGCCAGTTGCTGCGCGCTGCCGTGGCGCTGTTTGGCAAAGCGGAGGAGCTGGAATTGCGTAGCCCGCAATGCATGCTGCGTGTGGCGCGGTTCCGTGGCCTTGACCGCACAGAGTTTTTGGACAACAAGCAGTTCCACGGCAATGTGTTCCAGCTGCTGAGCCGGGCTGAACGCTATTTGCGCGAGAGTCTGCCCGTGGCAGGGCGGGTGTTGCCAGGCCTGTTTGAGCGGGTGGATGACCCGCTGTACCCGCCAGTGGCGCTGCGTGAAGCGCTGGCCAATGCCTTCAGCCACCGGGACTACAGCATTGGCGGCGGCTCGGTGGCGGTGGCCATTTACGACAACCGGCTGGAAATCACGTCTTCAGGCTCTCTGCACTTTGGCTTGACCCCCGAGGCGCTGTTCAAACCTCACGAATCCTTGCCATGGAACCCGTTGATCGCCCGTGTGCTGTACCGCCGTGGGGTGGTGGAGTCGTGGGGGCGCGGCACGCTGAAGATGGCCGAGTTGCTGGAACAGGCTGGCCTGCCCCGTCAGGACATGGAGGATGCTGGTGGATGCGTGACGGTGCGGTTTTGGCCTTTGCGGTATGTGCCACCGCAGCGCGTGGCGCATGACTTGACTGAGCGCCAGCGCATTGTGCTGGCCACCGTTGAACGGTATTCCGGTGGTTTAGGGCTTCGGCACTTGCGTGACGAATTGCGAGGTGTGGCCACCGAATGGGAAATCAAAGGCGATTTGGCCTTGCTGAAAAGCCTGCATCTGGTCGAACACGTGGGCTGGGGTGCCAGTTCGCGTTGGCGCTTGGTGGTCCGGCAGGACTCTTGACCTCTTATTCCCTTTCATTCCCTCTTATTCCCTCTTATTCCCTCTTATTCCCTCGCATTCCGTGAACTGCTCAGTTTTGCAGTGGGTTGATGCATTCTGATGAGCGCTACGTCCGGTGTGCGCCATCTATCAATGAAATGTGAGCGGTTTGTGATGAATTTTTCTTTTAAATCAACGACTTGATCTTTGTTAGTTGGCGTCGTTAACCTTTGTTAAACAAAGAAATGCAAACCCCTTTCTCCCTCCGCATCTTCGTCGCCGACGGCGACCCCGACGGCCTGCGCATCGTCGAAAAGTCCAACTGGATCGGCAAGGCGCTGGTGTTTCCCCGTGCGCTGCTGCCGCAGGTCAAGGCCCGGCCCGAGCTGGCGCAAACCGGCGTGTACCTGCTGCTGGGCCCGCGCCCGGATGGCGAGGGCGACATGCTCTACGTGGGCGAGGGCGACCCCATTGGCCCCCGCCTGCAAAGCCACTATGCGCAAAAAGACTTTTGGACCCGCGCCATTGGCTTCACCACCACCACGGCTGGGCAGCTCAACAAGGCGCATGTGCAGTTTTTGGAGTCGCGCCTGATTGCCCTGGCCCGTGCCGCCAAGCGCCTGCCACTGGACAACGCCAACCAGCCCGCCGAGCCCACCCTGAGCGAGGCCGACCGGGCTGACATTCAAGTTTTTCTTGGCCACATGCTGGGCATGCTGCCCGTGCTGGGCGTGCATGCGTTTGAGCAACCTCCACAAGCACCTGTGGGCAAGGCGGCGGTGCGTGTGTTCACCTGCAAGGGCAAAGGCGTGTCGGCCACGGGCTACGACGCCACCCAAGGCTTTGTGGTGTTGGCAGGTTCACAGGCTGTCAGCGCCGTAACGCCCAGCTTCACCCAAATGGCCGGAGCCAACGAGCTGCGGGCCGACTTGCTGAAGAACGGGGTGCTGGTGGCTGAAGGCGAAGCCCTGCGCTTCACGCAGGACTATGTGTTTTCAGCACCATCTGCCGCTTCAGACATGGTGCTGGGGGGCTGCACCAACGGGCGAACAAGCTGGAAGGACGCACAAGGCCGCACGCTGAAAGAGGTGCAGGCGGCGGAGGCGGAGCTACCGACTTGATAGCGTTTTTTGCTTTTGCATAAAGCGGTAGGGTTCATTTTCTTTGAATAACTTGCTTATTCTGGATTTTGTATTTATATTCAATATTCGCGATTCACGAATATTGAACTTCTGTGCAACTCAAACCCCAAGACTTTCTGGTGGCCCTCAAGCTGGTGGCTTGGGGTGAGCAACGCTGGACGTATGCGCGGCTGGCGCAAGAGTTGGGCATCAGCGTGTCCGAGGCGCATGCCTGCATCAAGCGCGGGTTGCAGGCAGGGTTGCTGGTTGACAACGCTTTACTGATGCCGCCGCCGGAGCCCGCCACCGGCGTGCAGGAGGCCGGTGCGGTGTACCGCGTGCAGGCCAGGCCCCGCCGGGCCAAAGCCGCATTGGCTGGCAGCAGCGGCTGTGCTGACAACCCGGCACGGGTGCACAGCCGAAACCTGGCCGAATTTGCGGTGCATGGGGCCAAATATGCGTTTGCGGCAGACAAGCTCCCGGTTTCGGTGGGTGTGCCCACCAGCCACAGCGCACCGGCATTTGCCGGGGTGTTTGCCCCTGGCTCTGACGATTGGGTGTGGCCGCACCCCAACGGCTCGGTGCGCGGACAAGGGCTGGCACCACTGCACCCCAGCGTGCCGTTTGCCGCCGCACAAGATGCCAAGCTTTACGAAATGCTGGCCCTGTTTGATGCATTGCGGGTGGGCCGCGCCCGCGAGCGGGGCATGGCGCTCAAGCGTCTGCCGTTGTTGATTTACCCGGACGGCCCCAAACCAGAGGAAAGGCCCATGCATGGCTAACCCCAACATCGCGTTGCTCACGTCCATTGCACACGCCATGGGCTCGCTGTGTGAACAGGTGGTGTTTGTGGGTGGTTGCGCCACGGGCCTGCTGATCACACAACCCACGGTGGCCGACGCCAGAGCCACCGAAGATGTGGATGCCATAGTGGAGGTGGCGTCTTTGGTGGGGTACCACGCACTGGCTCAACAGCTCATGGCACTTGGGTTCGAGCAAACCATGGCCGACAACACGCCACCATTTCGCTGGTACTGGAATGGCATGCAACTTGACTTGGTGCCGCTGGACGAAAAAGTGCTGGGCTTTGCCAACCGCTGGTACAAGCCGGGTTTTGAAGCGGCACTCAGCACAGCCTTGCCGTCGGGGTTGGTGCTGCGGCATTTGTCGGCACCGTATTTCATGGCGACGAAGCTGGAGGCCTTTAAAGACCGGGGCAACAATGACATCTACATGAGCCACGATCTGGAAGATGTCATCACCGTGGTGGATGGCCGCCCTGAACTGGTCGATGAGTTGGCAACAGCCCCGCCCGACGTACGCCAATTTGTCTCAACCGTTGTTCAGGGCGTTTTGAACCACCCCGATTTCACCAACGCGTTGCCGGGCATCGTTTCACAGAGCACGCGTGCCGGCCTTGTGCTGCAGCGCCTGGTCAAAATTTCCAACTTGCAAAACCCATGAACACATCCACCCTCGTCCAGAAGCTCTGGAACTATTGCAACGTGTTGCGCGACGACGGCATGAGCTATGGCGACTATGTGGAGCAGCTGACTTACCTGCTGTTCCTGAAAATGGCCGACGAGCGCAGCCAGCCGCCTTACAACCAGCCCAGCATCGTGCCCGCCGCCTATGCATGGCCGACGCTGTTGCAGCGCGACGGCGATGAGCTGTTTGACCACTACCGCCACATGCTGGAGCGCCTGGGCCAGGAACGCGGCACGCTGGGGCTGATTTTTGGCAAGGCACAAAACAAGTTTCAAGACCCAGCCAAACTGCGCCGCCTGGTGGTGGACCTGATCAACGCCGAGAACTGGACCATTCTGGGCGCCGACGTGAAGGGCGACGCCTACGAGGGCCTGCTGGAGAAAAACGCGCAAGACACCAAAAGCGGCGCAGGCCAATACTTCACGCCCCGCGCCCTGATTGCCGCCATGGTGGAGTGCATGGCCCCGCAGCCCGGCGACACCGTGTGTGACCCGGCCTGTGGCACAGCGGGCTTTTTGTTTGCCGCGCATGACCATGTGGTGGCGCACCACAAAAACCTGACGCGCGAGCAGCTCAAACACCTGAAGGAACAGGCCTTTACCGGCTACGAGCTGGTGCAAAGCACGGCACGGCTGGCCGCCATGAACCTGCTGCTGCATGGCATTGGCTCTGAAAAGGCAGTACCGGTAGTAGTAGGCGACGCACTGGCGGCAGACCCCGGCCAGCGGTTTGACGTGGTGCTGGCCAACCCGCCTTTCGGCAAGAAAAGCAGCACGGTCATCGTGGGCGAAGACGGGCGCACCAGCACCGAAAAAGACACCATCGAGCGCGACGACTTTTGGGCCACCACCAGCAACAAGCAGCTGAACTTTGTGCAGCACATCAAAACGCTGCTCAAAACCCATGGCCGCGCGGCGGTGGTGCTGCCCGACAACGTGCTGTTTGAAGGCGGCGCGGGCGAAACCATTCGAAAAAAGCTGCTGCACGAGTGCGACGTGCACACCCTGCTGCGCCTGCCCACGGGCCTGTTTTACGCGCAGGGCGTGAAGGCCAATGTGCTGTTTTTTGAAAAGCGCCCCGCCAGCGAAACCCCGTGGACCACGCAACTGTGGATTTACGACCTGCGCACCAACCAGCACTTCACCCTGAAGACCAACCCGCTGCGCAAGGAAGACCTGGCCGAGTTTGTGGATCTCTACAAAGCAGGCAACCGACACCAGCGCCAGCCCACTTGGTCAGCCGAAGCGGACTCCGCCAAAGGCTCAGGCCCTGAAGGCCGCTGGCGCACCTACAGCCACGCCGAGCTACTGGCCCGCGACAAGGCCAGCCTGGACATCTTCTGGTTGAAAGACGACAGCCTGGCCGACAGCGACAACCTACCGCCACCCGGCGTAATTGCACAGGAAATTGTGGAAGACCTGCAGGCTGCGCTGGAGCAGTTCAGGCTGATTGCGGGGGATTTGGCGCCGGAGCTTGCCGAGTAACTGCCAAGCACGAGCGGACCTGGCCGCCCCTCAGATGCGCGCGATTTTGAGTTCCGGGTTGTCAGAAATCGCCATGCGCGCCAGGTCTTGCTTGTCGAGCAGCGGGTACAGCTCGTTGTTTTCGGCAATGAAGCGTTTCTCCAACCACGTCAGCATTGCGTCGGCGTCTTTGATGAACGCGCTGCCGTTGCCACGAATGGCATCGGAGTTGGGCCAGTTGCGGTTGAACTCGGCCAGTTGGGGGAGCTTTTGTTTCATTTCCATCCCGAACCTGGCCGACATGGCCTTGGCCGCTTCATCGGTGCCTTCGTCCAGCGCCTGATACAGCTCTTTGCTTTCTTGCTGCAGGTGTTTGCCCAACTCGCCAAACAGTTGGGTGATCAGGCTGCGGGCCTCGCTGGCGCTTTGCACCAGCAGGAAAGGGTTCAACAGCTTTTTGATGGCCGCAATGTGTTTGCGCAAAGACTCGTGCTGCTTGCGCAAAGGCGCACTTTTGAGGGCATGCATGGTGAGGCGGTGATGGAGGCCGTGTGTGACCGATGCCACAGAATACCGCTGAATCGTGCGTTTGCGAACCATTCAGTGTGGCAATCTGGCCACCACAGCACCGCCAGCAGGGGTCAAATGGCCATCGCGAGCCGGGCGGCCTGGTCGATGGCCCTCTTGGCATCGAGTTCGCCAGCCTCAAAAGCCCCGCCAATCACATGCACAGTGGTGCCCAGGGCCTGCAGTTCGTCGGCCAATGTGCGCAGCGGAACCTGGCCTGCACACAGCACTACGGTGTCGCACGCAATCCAGGTGGCGTCTTCGCGTTTCTCGCCGTAGGTGACGAGCAGGCCTTCGTCGGCAATGCGTTCGTAGTTCACGCCGCCCACCATTTCCACGTTTTTGTTTTTCAGCGCGGCGCGGTGAATCCAGCCCGTGGTTTTGCCCAGGCCTGCGCCGGGTTTGCCGGCCTTGCGTTGCAACAGCGTCACTTGCCGTTCGGGAGGGCTGACTTTCGGGCGCTCTTTGCTGAGGCCACCGGGTGCCAGGGCTGGGTCGGTCACGCCCCACTCGGCTTGCCAGGCGGGGAGGTCGGTGGTGGTGCTGTGCACATGGCCCTCGGCATCGGCACTCACCAGATATTCAGCCACGTCGAACCCGATACCACCCGCACCGACGATGGCGACGCGCTGGCCCACGGGCTTGTGGTGGCGCAGCACGTCCAGGTAGCTGAGCACCTTGGGGTGGTCCTGGCCGGGGATTTTCGGGTCGCGCGGGGTGATGCCGGTGGCCACCACCACTTCGTCGTAACCGGCCAGATCGGCTGCGGCCACGCGGGTGTTCAACCGCAGGTCCACACCGGTGGTCTCCACTTTGCGGCGGAAGTAGCGCAGCATTTCGTGAAACTCTTCTTTGCCTGGCACCTGCTTGGCCAGGTTGAGCTGGCCACCAATGTCGGCTGCGCCATCGAACAGGCTCACGGCATGGCCTCGCTCGGCCAGGTGAATGGCTGCGGTCAAGCCCGCCGGGCCTGCGCCCACCACGGCCACTCGTTTCTTGGCGACCGTGGGGCGGAACACCAGCTCCGTCTCGCGGCAGGCGCGTGGGTTGACCAGGCAGCTGGATGTTTTGTTCTGGAACACATGGTCCAGGCACGCCTGGTTGCAGGCAATGCAGGTGTTGATGAGGTCGGCCTGACCCCTGGCGGCCTTGTTCACAAACTCGGGGTCGGCCAGCAGGGGGCGGGCCATGGACACCATGTCGGCCTGGCCGCTGGCCAGAATGCCTTCAGCCACCTCGGGCGTGTTGATGCGGTTGCTGGTGACCAGCGGTGTGGAGATGCCCGCCGCCGCAAACTCGGCCTTCATTTTGGCGGTGACCCACGCAAACGCCGCGCGTGGCACGCTGGTGGCGATGGTGGGCACCCGCGCCTCGTGCCAGCCAATGCCGGTGTTGATGATGGTGGCCCCGTCTTGCGCCACGGCTTTGCCCAGCTGCACCACCTCGTCCCAGGTAGAGCCGTCGGGCACAAGGTCAATCATGGACAAGCGGTAGATCAGGGTGAAGTCTTTGCCCACAGCCTCTCGGGTGCGCTGAACAATCTCGATGGGCAGGCGCATGCGCTGGCTGTAATCGCCCCCCCATTGGTCGGTGCGCTTGTTGGTGTGGCGGGCCAGAAACTGGTTGATGAAGTACCCCTCGGACCCCATGATTTCCACGCCGTCGTACCCGGCCTCGCGGGCCTTGACGGCGCAGTTCACAAACGCACGGATCTGCCGCTCCACGCCGCTGGCCGACAACGCAAACGGCGTGAAAGGCGAGATGGGAGATTTCAGGCGCGACGGCGCAACGGCCAGCGGGTGGTAGGCGTAACGCCCGGTGTGCAGAATTTGCAGCGCAATTTGCCCTCCCGCCTGGTGCACGGCGTCGGTCACCACACGGTGGCGCCTGGCCGCACCGCTGGTAGACAGCGTGCCTGCAAACGGCTTGGCCCAACCGGCAATGTTGGGCGCAAAGCCACCCGTCACGATGAGGCCTACGCCGCCCTCGGCGCGCTCGCGGAAGTAGGCTGCCAGGCGACTCAGGTCGCGCCCTTCTTCCAGGCCCGTGTGCATGGAGCCCATGAGCACACGGTTTTTCAGCGTGGTGTGCCCCAGGTTCAGGGGCGAGAGCAAGTGGGGGTAGGGGCTGGACGGGTTGTGGTGCATGGCGGTCTTTTGAAAGAGCCGCTCAGACTGCAGCAAAACGCCTCTGCGCGGTAGAGGGGCAACTCCATTCCCCCCGGGTCAGACTGACCCTCAGGAGTTGATGTACGACTCCAGGTGCGAAATGGTTTGCTCGTGGTCGGACACCACGTCGTCCATGATGTCGCGCATCGACACCAGGCCAAGCACCACACCGTTGTCAACCACAGGCAAGTGCCGAAAGTGCTTGTCTCGCATCACCAGCATGCAGGCGCGTGTGCCTGTGTTACCGGCAACGCTGAAAACCTCCGACGTCATCACGTCGGCCACCAGGGTGTCTTTGGAGTTGCGGCCTTTGAGGGCCACTTTGCGGCAATAGTCGCGCTCCGAAAAAATGCCCACCAACTTGTCGCCGTCCATGGCCATCAAGGCCCCAACGCCTCTTTCAGACATGAGCTCCAGCGCAGCGTAAACCGTGGCAGTGGGCGACACGCGCAGAGCGTCCGGGTGGTGGTGGGGCTTGAGCAATTGAGCGATGGGTTTCATGGGTTATTCCTTTTGGGGGGGTGGAAGGCGTCCGGTAACGTATCAGATGTCACGACAGTGCAACCGGTTCCCGCGTTTTGCGAGAGGTTGTGCCGCAGGGCATGCCCGACAATAACGCCCCATGAGACACCTCACCCCCCGCGAAGCCTGGGCCCTGGTACAAGCGCAGCCCGATGCCCTGTTTGTGGACGTGCGCATGGAAATCGAATCGCTCTACGTGGGTCGTCCGCCCGGTGTGGAGAACATTCCCTGGTACGAATACCCCGACCTGACGGCCAACCCCGCCGCCTTTGCCGCCGCCGTGGAGCGGGAGGCAGGCAGCCAAACCCGCACGGTGGTGCTGATTTGCCGCAGCGGCAAGCGCACGGTTGAAGCCGGCCTGGCGCTTGAAGCGGCAGGCTTCTCCGACGTGGTGAATGTGCTGCACGGGTTTGAAGGCGAGCTGGACGACCGTTTCCACCGCTCCACCGTCAGCGGCTGGCGATTCGAAGGCCTGCCTTGGGAACAAATGTGATTTTCATACCCTTTTTGGTACCCAGCGCTTGATGGTATTCATTTGTTTGCTATGCCTGTGAGCGCCATGGAGCACGCCCACGCGGTGCTGGAAGAGGTGTTTGGCTACGCCGCCTTTCGCGGGCCGCAGGCCGACATCGTGGCCCATGTGCTGGGCGGAGGCGATGCCTTGGTGCTCATGCCCACCGGCGGCGGCAAAAGCCTGTGTTACCAGGTGCCTGCCATAGTGAAACACCGCGCCGGCCAGGGCGTGAGCGTGGTGGTGTCGCCCCTGATTGCGCTGATGCACGACCAGGTGGGCGCGCTGCACGAGGCCGGGGTGTCGGCCGCGTTCTTGAACAGCAGCCTGAGCATGGACGAAGCCGCGCAGGTGGAAAAACAACTGCTGCGAGACGAGCTGACCCTGCTGTACGCCGCGCCCGAGCGCCTGACCACGCCCCGCTTTCTGGCCCTGCTCGATTCACTGCACGAGCGCGGGCTGCTGGCGCTGTTTGCCATCGACGAGGCACACTGCGTGAGCCAGTGGGGCCACGACTTCAGGCCCGAGTACCGCAACCTCAGTGTGCTGCACGAGCGCTACCCTGGGGTGCCCCGCATGGCCCTGACAGCCACCGCCGACGACCTCACCCGCGCAGACATGGTGGCCCATCTGCAGTTGGAAAATGCTGGCCAGTTTGTCAGCAGCTTTGACCGGCCCAACATCCGCTACACCATCGTCGAGAAAACCGACCCCAGCCAGCAACTGCTGCGCTTCATCCAGCGCGAGCACGCGGGCGAGGCCGGGGTGGTGTATTGCCAGAGCCGCAAACGCGTGGAAGAGGTGGCCGAACTGCTGGCGCGCGAAGGCATCAACGCCCTGCCGTACCACGCAGGCCTGGACAGCCGCTTGCGCCAGACGCACCAAGACCGTTTTCTGCGCGAAGACGGCGTGGTGGTGGTGGCAACCATTGCGTTTGGCATGGGCATTGACAAACCCGATGTGCGTTTTGTGGCCCACCTGGACATGCCCAAAAACATCGAGGGCTACTACCAGGAAACCGGGCGTGCCGGACGCGACGGCGAGCCCGCCGATGCCTGGATGGTGTACGGCCTGCAAGACGTGGTGAACCAGCGCCGCATGATCGACGAAAGCCCGGCCGGCGACGAGTTCAAGCGCGTGCTGCGCGGCAAGCTCGACGCCCTGCTGGGCCTGGCCGAAGCCACCGATTGCCGCCGCGTGCAGTTGCTGGGCTACTTTGGCGAAGCGTCGCAACCCTGCGGCAACTGCGACAACTGCCTGCAACCCCCTGAAACGCTCGATGCCACCGAGCCTGCCCGCATGCTGCTGAGCTGCATCTACCGGGTGCAGCAGGCCAGTGGCATGGCGTTTGGTGCGGGCCACCTGTTGGACATCTTGCGCGGCAAAGCCACCGACAAAGTGACCCAATACGGGCATGAACGACTGAGCACCTTTGGCATTGGGGCGCATTTAAGCGAAACGCAGTGGCGCAGCCTGCTACGCCAGCTCATTGCCCGCGAAGCGGTGGCTGTGGCCACCGACGGGTTCAACACCCTGTCGCTGACGGACGGTGCGCGGGCCATTCTGAAGGGTGAAGAGCGCCTGAGCCTGCGTGTGGCCCAGCCCCCTGCTGCCGGTGGCCGCCAGCGTGGCAGCGGCAGCCGCCGGGGTGCCACAGTGCCCAAGGTAGAGAGCGACCTGGACCCGGCGCAAACCCTGGCCCTTGCGGCGCTGAAGGCCTGGCGCGCCGGCGTGGCCAAAGAGCACAACCTGCCCGCGTTCGTGATTTTTCATGACAGCACTTTGCGCGCCCTGGCCGAGCGACAACCCCAGCGCCTGGGCGATTTGCAGGGGGTGCCCGGTGTGGGCCAGAAGAAACTGGAGGCCTACGGCCCCCAGGTGCTGGCGGTGCTGACCGGCCTCAATCCGCAGCCAGCCTGAGGACTCGGCGCATTTCCTGCACCAGCTGTTTGCGCTCAACCGGCTTGGTGACGTAGCCGTCCATGCCCCCGGCCAGGCACTGCTCCCGGTAGCCCTCCATGGCATGGGCTGTCATGGCCAGAATGGGGGTGCGGCGACCCAGAGGCAGTTCATGTGCACGCAGCAACCGGGCGGCGGCAAAGCCATCCAGCACAGGCATCTGAATATCCATGAACACGAGGTCGAAACGCTGGTTCTCAGGCTGGTTCACAAAGGTGGCCACAGCCAGCTCACCGTTGGCCACCAAGGTGACCTGCTGGCCCAGGTGCTCCAGAATTTTGCGAGCCACCACTTGGTTGATGGGGTGGTCTTCGGCCACCAGCACGCGCAACCCCTGTGGCAACTCATCCGACGCAGGTGAGAGATCGGGGGCTGGCGCCTGGGCCAGCGGCAGCGCCAGGTCAAACCAGAAGCGCGTGCCCTCGCCCAACTGGCTGCTGGCTTGCAACTCACCTCCCATCAACCGCACCAGGCGAGACGAGATGGTGAGACCCAACCCTGTGCCGCCAAAGCGGCGGGAAATGGACGTATCAGCCTGGGAAAACGCGTCAAACACCGAGGCAAGCCTGTCCGGAGCGATGCCAATGCCGGTGTCTTGCACTGAAAAGCGCAACAGCGGGGGCCCATTGGGTGCGGCAGGCACCACCTCCACACCCAGCGTCACATGGCCAGACTCGGTGAACTTGATGGCATTGCCCACCAGGTTGAGCAAGACCTGTCGCAGCCGGCCAGCGTCGCCAGAGAGCCACTCCGGCAGGCCGGGCGCGAGTTCGGTGCGCAGTGCGATGTCACGCCCTTCGGCGCGCAGCTTCAGCGGGGCCAGGGTGTGCCTGATCACCTGAGGCAGGTTGAAGGGTTGGTGCTCGATGTCGAGCTTGTTGGCCTCGATTTTCGAGAAGTCCAGGATGTCATTGATGACCGTGAGCAGCGAGCGAGCCGACGTGTGGACCATCTCCAGGTATCCACGCTGCTCGGCATCCAGTGAGGTGGCGAGGCACAACTCGGTCAGACCCAGAATGCCGTTCATGGGGGTGCGGATCTCATGGCTCATGTTGGCCAGGAAGTCTCCCTTGGCACGGCTCGCCGCCTCGGCCGCGTCACGGGCGGCGGCCATGGCTTGCTCATAGGCTTTGTTGGCCGAAATGTCCATGCTCACGCCTGTGGCGCGCACGGGTTCCTCGTCAGCGTCGTACTCCACCACACGGCCGGTGAAAGCCACCCATTTGTAGGTGCCGTCTTTGCAGCGCAGTTGCACTTCGGTACGGAAGGTGTCGGTGCGCCGAGCGTCGAAGTAAGCCCCGATTTCGTTGCCAAAGCGCAAGGCTTGATCCGGATGGAGCAGTCCAATCAGGCTGGTGTAGTGGGGAGCCAGGTCGCTCACGGCAAACCCGAGCATGGCGGCCCATTCGTCGCTGAAATGCACGTGGTGGGTTTGCAGGTTCCAGTCCCACAGGCCAATGTTGGAGCCCTGCACCGCCAGCAGCAGGCGCTGCTCGCTGGCGTACAGCTGCTGGCGCGCGATGGCATGCGCACGCACCAGCTGCGCCATGCGCTGGGCAATGCCCGCCAGATCGCCTTGCGCAGGTTCTGACGGTGTTGGGGCCGGACCCGGGACCGGCAGGCTTTCCGCAGAGGCAACTTCGTCCAGCCCCTGTGTCAGTTGATTGAGGGTCTGCAGCAGGCTGGAGGTGGCGCGCTGCATCTGGGCAGACTCGTTTCTCAGCCGCTGGTTGACCTCGTTGAGCTCGCTGGAACTGAGGGCCAGGCTGCGCTGGCTGAGCACGAGGTCTCGTTCCATCTGCTGGTACACCCCGTCAACCTGCTCCAGCAGCCGCGGCAGCCCCGCCAGGGCTTGGCGAGCCTCTACCGGGGTATCAGGGTGGCTGGCCACCTCAGCCAGGGATTTCAGGCAGACAGCCAGTGCTTCAGGCGTGGCTGCGCCCCAGTGCTGCCGCAACTGACGCTGAAGCAGCTTGGCAGGGGTCATGCTCGGCCAGGGCCCGGCAGTTCGCGCAGCAGGGTGATGGTCATGGTCTGGTTGTGCAACTTGCAGTCCATGGTGTGCATGTGAGGGCTGATTTCACCGTTGGAATAAAAGCCGGTCAACGTGGTGTGCGCGCCCAGCGCATGCCCGACAGCCTCCACCTCTTCGTCAACGCGGGCGCCCATCACCAGTTTGCGGCCCACGCAACTGACCAGCAAGGCCAGCGCGGGCGAGCTGGGGTCGGCCTCGCCCAGGGCGTTTTCAGCGGCCGTTTGAGCAGCCTCCACCAGCGCATCGACGGACGCCTGCATGAGCTGCAAGTGCCCGCCCTCATGCACATCACCAGCCAGCACAAGGCTGCCTTCGTGTGTGTCAACTCCCAGGATGGTGCGGGTCAGGCCGACGGCAGACTGGTCCTCCCCCAGCACAGACCATGGAAACAACAGCCCCGAGGCTGGCAACTGCGCCGCATATTCACCCAGATACCGCTTGTAAATGTCCAACGCACGCTCGCCATCGAGTTCGTACAGCACATTGCCTTGGGCCCGCGTGACACGTCGCACCGGCCCAAAACGCTGCCAACCGCCAAATGAAGCGTGCGACACAGACCAACCCGGCCCATCGAAGCCCAGTGCAACCACATCGGTTTTCGACACGCCGTTGGGGCCCAGCACGCGGGCACCGGTGAATTGACCGCCGTCACCGGCCAATCCGCCGGTGACCGTGACGTGTTTGGCCAACCCGCCCACCAGGCCGTCGACAAGGGCACTGCCGTTTATGTGGGCACCTTGCCCCAGCACCAGCACATGTTGCAAGTCGGGGCTGGTCAGGCGCGCCGCCAGCCGTTGACCCACGCCCAGCGAGTCGGCCATGTTGGCCAACGGCTCGGACACGACGCGGAACGCGGGCGTGTCAAAGTGCAGAGCGGTGGCCACCAGTGTGTTGTCAGCGACGCCACGGGCAGAGATCTCGCCTGCGGTTGAACAACCGATCCATTGCGCCTTGGGAACGGCCCGCTGCAGTGCGGGCATGTCCAGCCCATCCATTGCGGCAAGGCTGCCGAACACCAGAATGAGCTGGGGCTGCAACGCCGACAGTGATGCCAGGTCGGCTACACCAAACCCGTCAAGGCCCGCAATGCATTGCGTGATTTTCATGCCGGTCTCCTTTTGTGAATGCTGTGGTGCAAGCCACAGGGCCGCACAATGGATTCAGCATACTCCAGACGCCGTTCAACTTGAGACTTGCCACAACCAATCATGGTCACACTCACCGACATCGAACAAGCTGCGCTCCGCCTGCAGGGCCAGGTATTGAACACGCCGTGCGTGGAATCGCGCACGCTGTCACAGCTCACGGGCGCACAGGTGTTTCTGAAATTCGAGAACCTGCAGTACACCGCTTCGTTCAAGGAGCGCGGGGCCTGCAACAAACTTCTGCAAATGGACGCGGGGGGCACCATCCCGCAAGGTGTGGTGGCCATGTCGGCGGGCAACCACGCACAGGGCGTGGCCTACCACGCCCAAAAGCTGGGGCGGCGCGCCGTGATCGTGATGCCACTGTTCACCCCCGGCATCAAAGTGGAGCGCACGCGTGGTTTTGGCGCTGAAGTGGTGCTGCACGGCAACAGCCTGGATGAAGCGCGTGAACATGCCTACCAGCTGTCACGCGAACAAGGCCTGGCTTTTGTGCACCCGTATGACGACCCGGCCATCGTCGCGGGCCAGGGCACGGTGGGTCTGGAAATGCTGCATGCCGTGCCCGACCTGGACACGCTGGTGGTGGCCGTGGGCGGCGGCGGGCTGATCGCCGGCATGGCGACGGCGGCGAAGGCGCTGAAACCGGGCATTCGCGTGGTGGGTGTGCAAACCCAACGTTTTCCGGCCATGGTCAACGCCATGACGGGCAGCCAACACCCCACCACCGCGCAAAACTCCATCGCAGAAGGCATTGCCGTGGGCACACCCGGCCAACTGCCACAAGCACTGGTGCGCCAGGCAGTGGACGAGTGGCTGCTGGTCGACGAGGGCGACATCGAGCAGGCAATCGTCATGCTGCTGGAAATTGAAAAAACCTTGGTGGAAGGCGCAGGAGCCGCAGGGCTGGCTGCGTTGCTGAAGCACCCCGAGCGCTTCAAAGGCCAGCGCGTGGGGCTGGTGCTGTGCGGTGGGAACATCGACCCGCTGTTGCTGGCCTCCATCATCGAGCGGGGCATGGTGCGCGCCGGGCGGCTGGCCCGCATCCGCGTGAACACCCGCGACGTGCCTGGCTCGCTTGCCCGCATCGCTGCAACGGTGGCCGAAGTGGGGGCCAACGTGAACGAGGTACACCACCAGCGCGCGTTCACCCTGTTGGCGGCACAAAACGTCGAAATAGAACTGGTGTTGCAAACGCGCGGGCCCGGCCATGTCGAGCAGGTTCTGGCAGCGCTGCGTGTTGCAGGCTTTGAAGCGGCCGTGTGCCGCCCGGGTTGATACCTGTCGTTCGGGGCGGCTTTCCCCTAGAATTGACATTTATCAAAACACAACCCACCGTCCAGGAGATCTTGATGGCACACGCCCCCGACAACACCCAGCCCCATGCCGAACAGGACGTGGTGGAGTCCATCGTTCACCACATGCCTGTGGTGTTGCCTGTGGCAGGCGCGGTGCTGATTTTCCTGCTGGCCTTCATTGCGGTGTTCATGGCCTGAACGCAGGCAACCCCTGTCGCCCAAAGCCGGTTTTTACCGGCTTTTTTGCGTCTGTCGCTTGTGAATGAACACTTGTTCACTCTCTTTTTGAGTATCAACGCCAACACGCAAGCTGGGCAACGTGCATCATCCTATGCATTTCTTGCATGTAACTTGGCCGTAACTGACTCTGCCAACTTTTTAAAATAGCGTCCCTTGGCCGACACGCGGTGCCAGGCGGCGGGCTTTACCCACCACCACCTGGCCGACTCTGCACCCAGCTCACAGCTCCGCAGCCTCCGGGCGCCGACCGGGAAGCCATTCCTCATTTGTCCTGGAGCTGTCGTATGAATTCCCCCGTGATGCAGGGCCTGAACCTGAACACACCCTCTTTCGTCAAAAACGCCAAACTGGTGGCCTGGGTGGCCGACATGGTGGCACTGTGCAAGCCCGCCGCCATCCACTGGTGCGACGGCTCGCAGGCCGAGTACGACGCCCTGTGCGAGCAAATGGTCGCCAGCGGCACGCTCAAACGTCTGAACCCCGCCAAACGCGCCAACTCGTTCCTGGCCTGCTCCGACCCGTCGGACGTGGCCCGAGTGGAAGACCGCACGTACATCTGCTCTGAAAAGAAAGAAAACGCTGGCCCCACCAACAACTGGATGGCGCCCGCCGAGATGCGCACCACCCTGCAGCCCCTGTTCGACGGCTGCATGAAAGGCCGCACCATGTACGTGGTGCCGTTCAGCATGGGCCCACTGGGTTCACCCATTGCGCACATCGGCATCGAACTGTCTGACAGCGCCTATGTGGCCGTCAACATGAAGATCATGACCCGCATCGGCAAGGCCGTGTACGACGTGCTGGGTGTCGACGGCGAGTTTGTGCCCTGCATGCACACCGTGGGCGCGCCGCTGGAAGCCGGCCAGAAAGACGTGGCCTGGCCTTGCAACCCCAAGACCAAATACATCGTCCACTACCCCGAAACCCGCGAAATCTGGAGCTACGGCTCGGGCTACGGCGGCAACGCACTGTTGGGCAAAAAGTGCTTTGCGCTGCGCATTGCATCCAACATGGGCCGCGACCAGGGCTGGCTGGCCGAGCACATGCTGATTCTGGGTGTGACCAATCCCCAAGGCAAGAAGTACCACGTGGCAGCGGCCTTCCCCAGCGCTTGCGGCAAGACCAACTTCTCCATGCTGGTGCCCCCAGCCGGTTTCGACGGCTGGAAAGTCACCACCATCGGCGACGACATTGCCTGGATCAAGCCCCGCGTGGATGCTGACGGCCAGACCCGCCTTTACGCCATCAACCCAGAAGCGGGTTATTTCGGCGTGGCGCCCGGTACCAACATGCTGACCAACCCCAACTGCATGCGCAGCCTGGACAAAGACGTGATCTTCACCAACGTGGCCCTCACTGACGACGGCGACGTGTGGTGGGAAGGCATGGAGCACGACACCGGCAGCGTGCCTGAGCACCTGATCGACTGGCAAGGCAAAGACTGGACGCCCGCCATTGCCAAGGAAACCGGTGCCAAGGCTGCACACCCCAACTCGCGTTTCACCGTGGCCGCGACCAACAACCCCGCGCTGGACAGCGCGTGGAACGACCCCGCCGGTGTGCCCATTGACGCGTTCATCTTTGGTGGCCGCCGCTCCACCACCGTGCCCCTGGTCACCCAAGCCCAAAGCTGGACCGAAGGCGTGTACATGGCCGCCACCATGGGCTCCGAGACCACCGCTGCCGCCTTTGGCGCACAAGGTGTGGTGCGCCGCGACCCGTTTGCCATGCTGCCCTTCGCCGGCTACAACATGAGCGACTATTTCCAGCACTGGCTGGACATGGGCACCAAACTGGAAGCCGCCAACGCGAAGCTGCCCGGCGTGTTCTGCGTGAACTGGTTCCGCAAGGGCGACAACGGCAAGTTTGTGTGGCCCGGCTACGGCGAAAACATGCGCGTGCTGAAGTGGATGATCGACCGCCTGGAAGGCCAGGCCACAGGCACCCAGAACATCTTCGGCACCAGCCCCACCTACGGCGAAATCACCTGGAATGGCCTGAACTTCACGCAAGAGCAGTTCAACACCGTGACCAGCATCGACAAAGCCGCCTGGACGCAGGAACTGGCCTTGCACGACGAATTGTTTGCCCAACTCGCTTACCACCTTCCGAAGGCACTCGAGGAGACCAAGGCGCGCATCCAAGACCGCCTGAATGCCTGATCCGAGGAGAAACTCCCCCGGTGCGCAGTCAACCACTGCCTCTCAGGGGATCACAGGAAGCCACCCAACCGGTGGCTTTTTTTTGTGCGTGTGTGTGCCTGGTTCAGGGCGTCGCTTCACCGTGACGTGCACGGGAACGCGACCTGGCCCGGTCGAATGCAAACTGGTCGAGCCATGCCAGAGTCGCCTGTGACAGTCGCACAGACACCCGCGACAGCACCAGCAGCGCTGCCAACAGGACTGACCAGAGCACCAGCCAGGCCAACACATCCCCCACTCCGGTGCGCTCCAGCAGCAACCGGTCTGTGAGCAACACCAGGCCAGCCAGCACCGCAGCCATGATGGACAGAGCGAAGCCCCTCACCATGTCTCGGCCCATACCGGTGGATGCCGATGGCAACACGTCGGGCGAAGCCGTTTCTGCACCCGCCCTGGCGACCACAGGCTGAGAGGGGTATGCAGGGGGACTGACAATGGGCATGGACATGGTGGACCTCCGATGAATGGACTCTGGGTCTTGTGGACCCTGTCTCTAATATAAGGGTTTTCCCTGATTTTTGTGCAGTGCAGCATAAAACCCTTGTGAAAGGGGGGTGGTCTGTGAAAGCCCACAGGGCTTTGCGGTCGCAGGGCTGCACCTGTCGGCTTACACTCAAACGTCGCGCGCATTTCCGGAGAGCCCACATGAAAATCCTGCTTGCGGTAGATGGCAGCAAATTCACCAAAAAAATGCTGGCCTACCTCACCACACACCCCGAGTTGTTCGGGCCGCACAACGCATTCACTGCATTCACGGCCATTGGGGCGCTGCCACCGCGCGCCCGCGCAGCGGTGGGAGCGGAAGTGGCCAAAAGCTATTACGAGGATGAAACGGCCAAGATCGCTGCGCCCGTGGTGAAGTTTCTGGCTCGCCATGGCATCACGCCTCAGGTCACCTACAAAGTGGGCCAGCCCGGCGAGCTGATCGCCAAAGCGGCGTCAGAAGGCGATTTCGATCTCGTGATGATGGGTTCGCACGGCCACAGCGCGCTGGGCAACCTCGTGATGGGCTCCGTTGCGACACAAGTGCTGGCCCACTGTTCAGTGCCTGTATTGCTGGTACGCTGACCGCCTGTTTGCGCCATTTGCTGCCCACGCCATGCTGAAAAAAATACGGGTTGAAGATGTCCAGCTGGGCATGCACATCAAGGAGTTCTGCGGCTCCTGGATGGACCATCCGTTCTGGCGTGGTCAATTCGTCATCACCGACCCCAAGGACTTGCAGAAAATCGTCGCCAGCGCTGTGCGCGAAGTGATCATTGACACCGGCAAGGGGCTGGACGTGCCCGTCGAAGCGCCACAGACGCAGGAGCCTGAACAAGTCGAAGAAGCCGCCACGGCAGAGGCCATTGAGCAAGCGGTCATGTACGACCGGCCGGTGTCCCTGCCGCAGGAAAAGGTGGCTTCCAGCAAAGAGTTTGCGCGCGCGGCTGCCATTTGCCGCCAGGCCACGGGGGCCGTCACGTCCATGTTCCAGGAAGCGCGCATGGGCCGTGCAGTGGACACCGTGGTGGCGCGACAGGTGGTGGAAGAAATCACCGACTCCGTGACCCGCAACGGCGGTGCGCTGATCAGCCTTGCGCGGCTGAAAACGGCCGACGACTACTCGTACATGCACTCCGTCGCGGTGTGCGCCCTGATGGTGGCCCTGGCCAAACAAATGGGCATGAACGATGCTGAAACCCGGGCCGCCGGGTTTGCCGGGTTGCTGCACGACATCGGAAAAATGTCCATTCCACTGGACGTGCTCAACAAGCCAGGCAAATTGACAGACGAAGAGTTTGACCTGGTCAAACGCCACCCCGAAGAAGGCGTGCGCATCCTGCAAGAGAGCGGCACCACCGACCCCGCAGCCATTGACGTGTGTCTGCACCACCACGAAAAAACCAACGGCACGGGTTACCCGCACCGACTGGTGGACGCCCAGATCAGCCGCCTCGCCAAAATGGGGGCGGTGTGCGATGTCTACGATGCCATCACCAGCAACCGGCCCTACAAAGCGGGCTGGGACCCAGCGCAATCGCTGAAGCAGATGGCTTCATGGGCAAATGGACACTTCGACCCCAAGATTTTCCAGGCGTTTGTGAGCAGCCTGGGGATTTACCCCACAGGTTCCCTTGTGCTGCTGGACAACAACAAGCTGGCCGTCGTCACGGACCAGACGCAGGGCTCGTTGCTCAAGCCTGTTGTGAAGGTGTTTTTCTCGACCCGCTCGGCACAGCGCGTCACGCCAGAGATTCTGGATCTGTCTGCACCCCAATGCCGGGTGAAGATTCTGGGCCGGGAAGACCCCGAGAAGTGGAAATTCCCCGACCTCGATGAGCTGTGGTCGGGCCTTGCACCGAACCAGCGCTGATGCGCTGGGCGTTCAGCGAGCGTTCAGTCCGTTGAAGCAGGTCGCGAGCACCAGTTCCACCATCTCGTCCGTGCTGTGCTGTCCCGCAGCCTTCATGAAACCCAGCACAGGGTCACACGCACGCGCAAACAGCGTGTACAGCACCACAATGGCAGGCGTCGACGGGTTCAGCGCGCCGCTGGCCTGTGCCTCGCCAATCCAGGCACCCAGGCCATCGCTCACTTCCACCAAGGCGTCCAGGTATGCAGGGTGAGCCATCAGAGTGGCCCGCAAGGTTGAGTTTTCGGTGGGCAGCAGGGGCATCTCGCCGGCCAGATGCACCTGCATCGCCCAACGGACCACACTTTTCAGCTTCTCGTGCGCAGGCAAGGTGCCTGGCAAAGTGGCCATGTGTTCCAGGGTGCGCTGCAGGATGCGCACCATGGCCGCCGCCGCAAGGTGCTCTTTGCTGGGAAAGTGTTTGTACAGGCTGGCTTTGGCCACACCGACCTCGGCAGCGACCTCGTCCACGGTCATCCCCTCGAACCCTTTTTCCGCCAGCAGGCGGTTCACGGCAGACACGATGGCATCCTCACGCGCCTGGTGCATTTTTTCGCGAAAACTGGCCTTTTTGGGAGGGGCAGCAGGTGTGATGGCAGAGACGGTGGTGACCATGGCGGTGTGCATGCACTTTTTTTGAACAAAGCGCATTGAACCACAAGGCAAAAAAACCTACGAACAGGTCATAGAAAAACCCGACAGTTCAAAAAAGGATGTTGCGTTTGTCGGACAAACGTGGTGGCGGGCAATAGGCCCGCACATCACGGTGCATGGACGCCCGCGTGCCCGGTGTCCACGGCATACACCGCCTGCACCTCCAGCGAAGCACCGGCCTGGGCCGGGAACGGCGTGGTCAAAAAAGTGGCCGTGGCGCTTTGGGGCGTCACCTCCAGGCGGGTGTATCCGCGCTCGTCACTGCGGGCGTGGGCGATGTCAGGGTTGCTGGACCGGATGCGTGCCAGTGCACCTTCACCCATGCCACGTGTGGTGATGGATGTGCTCACAAACTCACTGGCCACCACGGGTGAAGCCGGGTCGTTGGGCACCACACGCAATTGGGCGGCCACGTTCTGGTGCACATCGCCCCCCAGCATCACCACATTGGTCTGCCGCATGTCGGCCACTGACTGCAGCAAGCGGGCGCGCGCTGCCGAGTAGCCATCCCACCCATCGGTGTAGATGGTGCGGCCCAAGGGGGTGTCGATGCCGGTGGAGCTGAGCTGTGTGCTCTGGCCCAGCAGACGCCAGTGGCGGCGGGAGTCGGCGAGCCCCTGGGTCAGCCACTGCTCCTGGGCGTGGCCCAGCATGGTGCGGTTCGGGTCGTCGCGCTCGGCACAGTTGAGCACCACGCGACCGCCCCCTTTCAATGGGTCTCGGCATGGCTGCGCTGTGCGGTACTGGCGGCAATCCAGCGTCCAGAGGTCAGCCAACTGGCCCCACGCCCAGTGCTGGTGGATGCGTTGATGTGAGCCGCCCCAGGTGTCAGGCCCACCGGGCATGACGGGCATGTGTTCGAAATAGGCCTGGTAGGCAGCCGCGCGGCGGGCGAGAAACCGCACCGGGTCCAGGTACTTGGAGGACTGGTCACCGGCGTAGTCGTTGTCTACCTCGTGGTCGTCCCAGGTGCAGATCCAGGGATGGGCTGCGTGGCTGGCACGCAAATCGGCGTCCAGTTTGTACAGCGCATGGCGCTCCCGGTAGGCGGGCAGCGTCTGAGGCACGCCGCCGGTGTGCGGACGGATGCGGTATTGGGGGTTGCTGCTTTCGTAAATGTAGTCACCCACAAACAGCACCAGGTCCAGGTCGTCGCGTGCCATGTGGGCGTGAGCGGCGTAGTAACCCTGCTCGTAATGCTGGCAGGACGCCAGGGCCAGGCGCAGGCGCTGCACCACCGCATCGGGTGCGGGGGCGGTGCGGGTGCGCCCCACCGGACTGATGGCATGGCCACTGCGAAAACGGTACCAGTAATGACGCCCCGGCTTCAGACCTGTGACCCTGGCATGCACGCTCCAGCCGCGCCCGGCGTGGGTGGTCACCACACCACGTTGAACACGCTTCTTGAGCCCCTCATCCTCAAAAATATCATAGCTGACTTCTGTTGTCTGTAAAGCGCCAAGGCCTGCTTTTTCTTGAAAATGGCTTGCCTGCTCGGCATCGGTCGCCGAATGGCCAGGCCGGGCGGGGCCGGGGTACAACCGGGTCCACACCAGCACGCTGTCGGGCCTGGGCTCGCCGCTGGCCACACCCAGTGCAAACGGGTCGGCCCGCCAGTGAGGCGTCGCGGCGGAAGCACCGGCAACGGGGCGGGCCATGGCTGCCAGGGCCTGCGTCACCGCCAGCGCAGACAGCGCACCAGCAGTGGACTGGATGAACCGGCGGCGCTGCATCACTGCTTGCGCTGCACAAACAGGTTGCGTTTGGCGTCTTCGGGGTAGGCAAACGTGACGCTGCCGTTTTTCACTTGCCCCAGATACAGCATGTTGGCGGTGACGGCGTCTTTGTCAGCCGCGCTGAACGGCTTCTCGTAAGTGGCCACCACGCCGTAGTAGTTGCGCTGGATGTTTTCCAGCGCAGCTTTCAGCGCCGGACCGTCGGGCTGGCCGCCGCGCACACCGAAGAGGGCGTGCATCAACAGGTAGGCGGTGTCGTAGCCCTGCGCAGCAGCCACCGGGACACTGATTTTGGTGGCCTTGTATTTGCGGGCGTAGTTGGCCAGAAAGGCGGCACGGCGTTCATTGCTGGGCTCGGCGATGAAGGTTTGGACCACCAGCGCGCCTTCGGCGGCGTCTTTGGCACCGTCGATGAAGAACGGGAACGACAGCGTCCACGGGCCCACGAAGGGCACATCCCACTTCAACCCCTTGCGGCCTTTGGCAATGACCGCGTTTTCCGGCCCCACGGTGTAGCCCACGATGACGTTGGCCCCCGAGTCTTTGGCGGCCTTCAGCTCGGCGCCCAGATCTTTCACGCCGGTAGGGAACCTGGCCACGTGCACTGGCTTAAGGTTGTGGGTAGCCAACGCGGCCTCCACGTCTTTCAGGCCCGCCTCGCCGTAGCCAGTGGTGTCGGCAAACACCGCCACTTTGGTCCAGCCACGCTTGACGATGTCGGCCACCACGAAGGGTGCCTGAATGCCGTCTTTGGCCGAGGTGCGAAAGATGTAGCTCTGCGGGCCTGGGTATTGGGCGGTGAGTGGTGTACCGGTGGCACACGGGATGATGAGCGGTACTTTGGCGGTCTGGAACACTTCCAGAGACACCTGGGCCACGCCGGTGTTGCAAAAGCCAATGGTGGCCAGCACCTTCTCGGCCATCAACTCTTCAGACAGTTTGCGCCCCACATCGGGTTTGGCCGTGTCGTCCTTGATGACCAGTTCCAGCGGGCGGCCCAGGTAGCCCCCCACGGCGTTGATTTCGTCCACAGCCAGGCGAACGCCGTTCTGCATGGGCATGCCAAAGTCTGCCGAGGGGCCGGTGAAGGGCCCGATCAGCCCGATGCGCAGGGGTGCCGGGCCAGGCGCCGGTGCCGGTGCCGGTGCCTGCGCTCCCACGCTGCCACACGCACACAGAACGAAGGCAACGACCAGCATCCGGCGGGGGCGGGCAAGGGAACAGGCAGCAGGCAGGGTCATACAAAAGTCTCCGTGGGCTTGACCGGTGAGCCGGTCGCGTCATTGTGCCGCCAGCTGCGCCGCAATGCAGCGTGTCCTCAGCCAGGTGCTCGCAGTGTGTGGGCCGCCGATGTGCGCAGGGCATCACTGAGACTGTCAAGGACCCCGCTGCTGAGGTTCCAGCAATGCCAGTACAGGGCCACAGGCTGGCGGTGGTGGGGCACCACGTCCACCAGGGTGCCGTCGTCCAAGAGCGGCTGAACCAGCAGCCGGGGCAACACGCTCACCCCCCAGCCTGCGCACACGGCGCGCACCTGCGCTTCAGACGAGGGCACAAACAGCTGTTTGAGCGTCACGCGCTTCAGACCAAACGCCTGCGCCACAAACTCGCGCTGCATGTCGTCCTTCCGGTTGAAAGCAATGAAGGGCGTGGTGGCGAACTGGTGGGCCGTCAGCCCCTTGGGGCAGTGCAGCGATGCGTAGCTGGAACGCGCCACGGCGACGTAGTCCATGAATCCCAGGGCCTCCATGCGGCAGCCCCGCAGCGCCTGGTTGAGGGAGGTCACACAACCGAGCACCTGGCCTTCGCGCAGCCACTCGTGGGTGAAGTCCTGGTCGTCGGTGATGATTTCTATCGGGAGGCCAGCCAGCGCCAGCGTGTCGAGTGCGGGCAACGCCCAGGTGGCAATGCTGTCGGCGTTGATGGCCACGGAAATGCGCTCTTCCTCGCGTCCGCTGCCGGTGGAGCTGGGGGCCAGCTCTTTCAGGTCTTTTTCAAGGTCGGCGCGCAGCAGCCGCATCATTTTGGTGTGCTTGAGCAGCAATTGCCCGGCAGCGGTGGCCTTCAAAGGGCGACTGCGCACGATGAGAACCGTGCCCACCTGCGCCTCCAGCGAGCGCAGACGCTGCGACACCGCCGACTGCGTGATGGACAGGCGCTGAGCCGCCCGCTCGAAGCCGCCCTCCTCAACGATGGCGGCCAGGCATTCGAGTGCATCCGGGTCAAAACTGCTCATGGCCAACGCCCCTTTCTTTTATTAGCCAAAGTGATGGGAATCGATTCAGTTTAATTTGGCTTCACTTGCACGCCACTTTTTTTCATACTTCGCCGCTTCCTGAACTGAATTTTTGTGGGGTTTTCATCATGCGAGTCACCGTCTTGGGCGCAGGCATCATCGGCGTGAGCACCGCCTGGCATCTGTTGCAGCGTGGGCACGAGGTCACGCTGGTGGACCGACAGGCCGACGCCGCCCTGGAAACCAGCTTTGGCAACGCAGCGCAGATTTCGGTCAGCTACTGCGAGCCATGGGCCAACCGCGAAGCGCCGCTGAAGGCCCTGAAGTGGATGTTCGACCCCGAAGGCCCCCTCAAATTCCGCCCACAACTGGACCCAGCCCAATGGAAATGGGGCCTGCAGTTCCTGTCACAGTGCACGGACGCTGCTTTCGAGCGCAACGTGGCGCAACTGGTCGCCCTGGGCCAGTACAGCCACACCGCGCTGAAAGACATCGTGGCCAGCACCGGCATCAGCTACCACCGCCTGACCAAAGGCATTGCCCACTACTACACCAGCCAGAAATCGTTCGACGATGCGGGCGACGCCGCCGAGGTGATGCGCCGCCACGGCGTGGCACGCAAGGTGGTGAGCCGCGACGAATTGCTGCGCATCGAGCCCGCGCTGCGTGGCTTTGGCGACCGCATCGTGGGAGGCACCTACACCGAGACCGACGAACACGGCGACTGCCGCGTGTTCTCGCAAGAACTGGCGCGCCTCTGCCGCGAGCGGGGCATGCAATCGCTGATGAACCACGACATCGAGCGCCTGCACCGGACAGGCGGCGAGATCAGCAGCGTGCAGGTGCGCGACCGCGTCAGCGGCCAATTGCGGCAGTTGCAGGCCGATGTCTTCGTGGTGGCCGCTGGCAGCTACACCACCGCACTGCTCAAGCAAGTGGGCGTGAATGTGCCCATCTACCCCGGCAAAGGCTACAGCGCCACGCTGCCACTGCTCCGGCCGGACGCAGCCCCCATGGTCAGCATGATTGACGACCAAGTGAAATGCGCCATTTCGCGTCTGGGCAACCAACTGCGGGTGGCTGGCACCATCGAACTCGGCGGTTTTGATTTGCGTCTGGACACGCCACTGGCCCGCACCCGCAGCGAGATGCTGGTGCGCCGCATTGAAAAAGTGTTTCCCGGCGTGGCCGACACTCGCACACCCGAGCAAGGCGGCGACCCCCAGTTCTGGTGCGGCCTGCGCCCTGCCACTCCAACCAACATCCCGCTGATGGGGCCCACCAAAGTCGGCAAGCTGTGGGTGAACGCGGGCCACGGCACGCTGGGCTGGACACACGGCGCAGGCTCCGGCAAAGCGCTGGCTGAACTCATCAGCGGTGGCCGCCCTGCCATGGACTTTGCGTTCTACAACCTGCCCAAAGCTCGGGCACACTGGGAGCCGCGCACCGCCTGAAGCGGGGTTTCACGGTCCTGTCACGGGTGCGCCACATGCTGGCGGGCTTTCAACCACTGAAAGCCCTCCCCCATGCAAACCACTCACTGGAAGAGAACTGTGTCCGCTTTAGCCGTTTTGACCGCCGTCGGATTGGCACTGGCCGCCTGCGGCGGCGGTGACGATGCACCCACATTCAAACCGCTGGAGTTGAATGTGGCCCACATCAACGACCACCACTCGCAGCTCGATGCCTTTGCCGCCACCGAACTGACGCTCGACGGCGTGGCCACTCAGGTGGAGCTGGGTGGTTTTGCGCGTCAGACCGCGCTGTTCAAGTCGCTGGCCGGCACCAAGAACCTGCTGAAAATCCACGCCGGTGATGCCAACACCGGCACCCTGTACTACACCTTCTTCAAAGGCAAGGTCGACGCCCAGATGATGAACACCATCTGCTTCGACGCCTTCACCCCAGGCAACCACGAGTTCGACGACGGCGATGCCACGCTGAAAGGTTTCCTGGACGAGCTGGCCCAAGGCACCTGCAAAACCTCGGTCATCTCCAGCAACGTACGGCCCGCCACCGGCACCGCACTGGCCCCGACAGGCGGCGCACCCTACCTGAAGCCCTGGGTGATCAAGGAAGTGGACGGCGTGAAGGTGGGCCTGATCGGCATCACCATTGCTGGCAAAACCACCAACTCTTCTCGCCCGCTGGCCACCACGGTGTTCAGCGACGAAGTGGCCTCCGCGCAAAAAGCCATTGACGAACTCAAGGCCCAGGGCGTGCGCCACATCGTGGCCATCACCCACCAGGGCTATGACCTCGACAAAGCCATGGCTGCCAAGCTGACCGATGTGGACGTGATCATCGGCGGCGACTCGCACAGCCTGCTGGGCGACTTCAAGGCCGTGGGTGTCACCTCGTCGTCGGGCCCATACCCCACGGTGGCCACCAACAAGAACGGCGACCCCGTGTGCATCGGTCAGGCATGGGAATACTCAAAGGCAATGGGCCTGATGAACGTCCAGTTCAACGAAGCCGGAGCCGTCAAGAGCTGCGGCGGCAAGGCGACGCTGGTGGTGGGTGACCAGTTCAAGCGCAAAGACGCGACTGGCGCCTGGCAAACCGTGTCAGGCACCGTGCGCACCACGCTGATCGCCAACCTGGCGGCCAACCAGCCCCTGGTGAAGGTGGTCACGCCCGATGCGACGGCCACCGCCACCCTGAAAACCTACAGCGACCAGGTGGCCGCCGAAAAAGCCAAGCCCATCGGCACGGCCACGCAGGCGCTGTGCCTTGTGCGCACCCCCGGCGAAAGCACCAACCGCAGCGCCGGTACCGCTGGCTGCGAGACTGCCAACACGCTGGCCCAGGGCAGTGACATCGCTCAGGTGGTGGCAGAGTCGTTCCTGTCTGCCGCCAAACGCGCCGACTTTGCGCTGCAAAACGCCGGCGGCGTGCGCGTGCCACTGGCGGCCAAGCCACTGAACATGAACGATGCGTTCACCGTGCTGCCTTTCACCAACGTGCTGGTGGAGCTGGAGCTGACCGGCAAAGAAGTGGTCGCCGCGCTGGAAGACGCCACAGCCAACTACCTCGACTTGGCCCAGTCCAACGGTTCGCACCCCTACGCCGCTGGCTTGCGTTGGGACCTGGACATGAGCAAGGCCAAAGGCCAGCGCTTCACCAACGTGCAGGTGCGCAACAAGACCACCGGTGCCTGGACAGCCATCGACCCCGCCAAGACCTATGTGCTGGTCACCAACGACTTCATTGCGTCGGGCAAAGATGGGTACACCACCCTGGGCACTGCGTTCAACGCCGGCCGTTACGTCAACACCTACCTGCTCTACACGCAGAGTTTTGTGGACTACGTGCTGGCCAAAGGCAGCATTGGCCGCCCTGCACGCACCGATTACTCACACCAGAACGTGATCACCGCGACAGGCGTCAAGCTGCCCTGATAGCAAACTATTGAATACAGACAAGCGGCAAGGCCACATTTGGTCTTATAAATTGCCTTTATCACCCGGGCCCAACGGGCCTGGGTGTTTCGCGGAGAATGGGCCTCCATTGCTTTGAGCCCACCCATGCTTGCACCCGTCCCCCCCCTTCGCGCCCAGGCGCCCGGCTTTTCGCAACGCGAGTTCCGCGATGCGCTGGGCAGCTTTGCCACCGGGGTGACCGTTGTCACAGCGCGCGCGCCCGACGGCACGCCCGTGGGCCTGACGGCCAACTCGTTCAACTCTGTTTCGCTGGAACCACCGCTGGTGCTCTGGAGCCTGGCCCGCACGGCCAGCACCATGGCCGTGTTCAGCGCGTGCACGCACTACGCGGTGAATGTGCTCAGCGCCGCACAGGTGTCCCTGGCCCAGCAGTTTGCTGCACGGGGCATTGACCGTTTTGCGGGTGTGGAACACACCCTGGGCAACCATGGGGTGCCTTTGCTGGCTGGTGCGCTGGCCACGTTCGAATGCTTCAGCCGCAGCCAGCATGCGGAGGGCGACCACATCATTTTTGTGGGTGAGGTGGAACGCTGCCACCGTGCCGGGCCGCTGGAAACGGGCTCGGCCAGTGCCGCGCCGTTGCTGTACCACGGCGGCAAGTTCTACACCGAGCACCCGCTCTGACACCTCCCGCGTTTTCCCATGCCCCACACCGTACCCCAGCGCAAAAACCGACTGGATGGCCTGGCCATTGGCCTGCTGTTGGCCTGCTGCGCCTTTTGGGGGTTGCAGCAGATCCTCATCAAAAGCTCGGTGGCCGAAATGCCCCCGCTGTGGCAGGCCACCCTGCGCTTCATCGGTGCCAGCGCCATGCTGTGGGCCTGGTGCGCATGGCGGGGCATTGCGCTGTTCGGGCGCGACGGCACCCTGCGTGCAGGGTTGCTGGCGGGCAGCCTGTTTGCCGGAGAACTCACCTGCATCTACATCGGCCTGCAATACACCACGGCCTCGCGGCTGACCGTGTTTCTGTACACCTCACCTTTCGTGGTGGCACTGCTGCTGCCGCGGTTCGTGGTGAGCGAGCGGCTGCGAGGCGTGCAGTGGGTGGGACTGAGCGTGGCGTTTGCAGCGGTGGCGCTGGCCTTCAGCGAAGGGTTTGGGCACTCCACGGGCAACCAGTTGCTGGGTGACACCCTGGGCCTGGCGGCAGGGGCACTCTGGGGCCTGACCACCCTGGCACTGCGGACCACACGGCTGACGCAAGCGAGTGCGGAAAAAACCCTGTTCTACCAACTGGCCGTCACGGCAGCCGTGGTGCCGGTGATATCGCTGATGCTGGGGGAGCGTTGGGGCTGGAGTTATTCAGCATGGGCCTGGACATCTCTGTTCCTGCAAACAGCCGTGGGGGCATTTGCCAGCTACCTGGCCTGGATGTGGATGTTGCGGCACTACCCGGCCACACAGATGGCCAGCTTCACCTTCCTCACACCGGTGTTTGCGCTGTTGTTCGGTGTGTTGCTGCTGGACGAACCGCTGTCTGCCCAGTTGGTGCTGGCACTGGTGGGGGTCGCCATCGGCATCGTGATGGTGAACCGCAAGCCCGCCTGACGCGGCTGGGCAAAACGCCCGTCAGCCCAGCGTCACGGCCGTGAATTGCGGGTGCAACTCGTCCACCCACAGCTCGATTTCGTCATCGGTCACCTCAAGGTGGTCCATGCATGCCTGGCTGTGAAGGCCCCATTCACGTGACTCAGCCACGCCTTCATGGCGATTGACCAACTGGTCGGCGATCAGGCCCAGCGCCACCAGGCTGCGCACCGTGTCGGTGAATGTGGCATCTGCCAGACAGGTGAAATCGTGGTGCAGGCGAATGGCCACCGCCACGTCGCGTGGCAGATGCCAGGTTTTGGCCACGATGGCCCCCACCACGGCGTGGTCGGTGCGGTGATTGGCGTTTTCGGTCTGGGTGAAGGTGCGGTCTTTGCGGGCCAGCGCTTCGGCCAGGGTGGAGGCGTAGCCGCGAACGCCTTGCATCATCACCGGGATGCCGACGTGACAAAACAGTCCGAAGCTGTGCGCCAGGCCGGGCTCCAGCGAATACAGGCGCGTGCCAATGTGCTCGCAAGCCAAGGCGCGCCGGGCAGAGTTTTCCCAGAAATGGGCCAGCACGGGCGAGTGGGTGGGCAGGGCACGCCGGATCAGAAAGCCCATGAGCAACTCCACTGCGGGTTTGAGACCGATCACCGTCAGCGCCTGTCCCACGGCATGCACCGGGTGCTCCAGCGCGTACAGCGGGCTGTTGGCCTGGCGGATCAGGGCGGCCGACATCGCCACATCGGCCCCGGCAATGCGGTCGATGGCCGCCATGTCGGGATCGGCCGTTACTGTGGCGGCCTTCAGGGCGACCAGCAGTTCCGGGCAGGGCGGCACGATGATGTCGCGCAGCGGGCCGCTCTGGCGGGCTTGGTCAAGCTCTTGGCTGATGCGATCTGAACTCATGGGCGCGAAAGTGGACGGTTGTCGGGACGGCGTGAACGCTCGAAGCCATCATACGTGTGCCACACCACAGTTGGCTTATGCACATCAAGCCCGGTCTGTTGCGAACAGCACCGGGCGGCACGTCACTTGGGACGGCGGCGGTCTGCGCGGGGCTCAACAGGCGACCCGGGGGCCTGCGCGCGCACCCAAGCCTCGAACTCCCTCGGTGGCAATGGCCGGGCGAAGGCGTAGCCCTGCAACTCGTCACAAGCCAAAGCTGCCAGGGTCTGGGCAGTGGGCAGGTTTTCCACGCCTTCTGCCACCACTTTCAAGCCCAGCGTGTGCCCCAGCGCGATCACGGCCTGAACGATGGCCGCATCGGCGGTGTCATCCAGCATGCCTCGCACAAACGACTGGTCGACCTTGAGCTTGTCAATTTCAAAGCGTTTGAGGTAGGCCAGACTTGAATAGCCTGTGCCAAAGTCGTCAATGGCCACCAGCACACCCAAAGCCTTCAGGTCAGACACCTGCGCCTGTGCCGCAGCCGGGTTGTCCATCAGGTGGGACTCCGTCAGCTCCAGCTCCAGGTGCCGCGCCGACAGGCCGCTGGCTTCCAACACCTGTGACACCTGGGGCACGAGTTGCGGGTCGGCCAGTTGCGCGGCGGACAGATTCACCGACAGTTGCAATTGCGCCACCAGCCCCAGTGCCTGCCATTCCACCCATTGCCGGCACGCCTCCTGCAATACCCACAGGCCGATCGGCATGATGAGCCCCGTCTCCTCTGCCAGGCCGATGAAGTCCCCCGGCGGCACATGCCCGAGCGCCGGGTTGTGCCAGCGCAACAACGCCTCCGCGCCTGCCAGCCGGCGTGAACGCGCGCACAGCCTGGGCTGAAAGTGCAGGCTGAATTCGCCGTTTGCCAGAGCATTTCGGAGTTGCGCCTCCATGTGCTGGCGGGCGAGCACGCGCTGGTCGGTTTCAGGCGAGAAAAAGCGCGCCGTGTCGCGCCCGGCGGCTTTTGCGTCGTACATGGCGGCGTCAGCACGGCGCATCAGCTCTTCCTGGTCAGTGGCATCGCGTGGGAACAAGGCCACGCCCACACTGCAGGACACGTTGAGCTTGTGCCCCTCCACCACCATGGGCTTGCGCACGGCCGGGATCAGACGATCGTTGACGATGGTGTCCAGCTCGCTTTCGCCGAGCACATGACGCAAGATCACCACAAACTCGTCGCCGCCCAGGCGACTGACCGTGTCGTCGGCCCGAACCGCTTGCGAGAGTCGGTTTGCCACCTGCCGCAGCAAGCCATCGCCGATGTGGTGGCCCAAGGTGTCGTTGATCAGCTTGAATCGGTCCAGGTCGATGAACAGCACCGCAACCTGTTCACCAGTGACAGCGGCGTGCTCCAAGGCCTCGGCCAGGCGCTGCTGACACAGCGAACGGTTGGGCAGTTCCGTCAGCACGTCGTGTTGCGCCAGGAAGCGGATGCGCTCCTCCTTTGCCTTGCGGTCCGTGATGTCGATGGAAATACCGATGAAGTTGCCCACCTGCCCGCTACTGGCGCCCTCTCGCACCACCGACACCATCAGCCACGCCGGATAGCTGCCACCCGTTTGTTTGCGGATGCGCACTTCACCCTGCCAGGCATCTTTGTCGCTCAGCGCCGGCCAGTCCGGGCCGGGGCCATCAAGCAGGCTGGCGATGTCGTCGCCAATGACTTCGTGGAATTCAAATGAGGTGCTGCGGCAGAACGCCTTGTTCACGCTGATGATCTGGCGCTGCGCATTCATGATGATGATGCTCTCGGACGACGCCTCGAACACCTTTGCCCACAGTTCCAGCCGTTGCTCCATGGTTTTGAGCAGGTTGATGGGTGTGAATGCGGTCAGCACCGCATCGCGGCCCTGGTGGTTGAGCCGCCGGGCCGACAGCACCGCCCACGACGGTTCAACACCACCCAGCCAGCGAACCTCGAACTCGTCAACCGACCCACGGTCGGACAAGCGCTGGAAAAAGCGGTTGCGCACCGACGGCTCCAGCCCGGTGCGCCAAGGGTCGGTCGTGCGTCCGGCCAGCCACGGCTGGGCCGGGCCGTTGGCATGCAACACCTGGTGGTCTGGTACGGAAGTGAGCACCATGGGGATGGGGAACGCCTCCAGCAATTCACGCTGGGCCGCTGCGGCCCGGGCACTCGCAGCCAGCTCCTGCTGAACCACCCGGTCATGGTCGAGCTGGGCCAACATGCCATTGAAGGCCGAAAACAGGCGGCCGATCTCGTCGCGGCTGTCCCATTGGGCCCGGTGGCTGTAGTCGGCGCTGCGCCGCACCTCGTCGGCCACGTCTGCCAAGTTTTGCAAGGGCTTGGCAATCTGGCGTGCCACCACATAGACCAGGCTCAGGATGCAGCCCAACAACGCCAGGGCAGTGCCCAAGTGCAGCCACATGCGGCCAAACAGGTGTGACACACGGGCATCCAGCAGGCGGGTCAACTCACCCAGGCTGGTTTGCCAGGCGGTGTCCAGCGCCAGCAAAGTGGCTTGGTGGGGGACCTGCCACAGGGCAGGGTCAGACGGGGTGCTGTCGTCCAGCTCTGCCAGGGAGCGCACCTCGGCCAGAAACGCCTGGGCGTTGGACTTGAGTGCCTAGCGGCTGGCGTGCAACTGCGTGTGCAACTGGTTGTCGCCAGCCAGCCAAGCCTGGTTGTAGTCGGCCTCCATGCCCTGGAGCACCGCGTCGAGCCTGCCCGCCGCCGTCAGGCGTTGTGCACGCAGGTCCTGGGCAGACACACGCCCCGGTGTGCGCAACAACAGTTCGCGCGTGTCGTGCAGGACTTGAAGCAGCTCCGGAAAACGCAACACCGCCAGCGACATGACGTAATAGCTGTCCAGGTCGGGATCCAGAATGAGGTTGGACTGGTTGCCCACGGCCGTCAGCAGCTCGCGCCCCGCGCGCAGCAATGCATTGCTGGCCGCAGGGTTGTCAGCGCCCCGCGCCGGCATGGCATCCAGCGATGCTGCGAATGCGGCGGACAGGCTCTCGGTGTGCAAGAGCTCGTCGTGTAGCGCACGCGTTTCGTCGAGCGCAGCTTTCTCGGTCGATGGTCGACTCGCTGGCGGCAGGAAAGGTGCCATCAGTTGGGTGCTGACCGCACGGGTGTACACCGTGCCAACCAGCTCTTTGCGGGTGAAATCGATGGACTGGAATTTTTCGTGGATCAGGATGCCCGAGACGTAGATGACCGCCGACAAGTCCAGCAAATAGATGAGCATGAGCTTGCGCCCCACACTCAAACGCCCCAGCCAAGAAGAGATTTTTCCGAACACGTTCACCTGCCTTGTGTGCACTCACCCGCCAACCGAGTGACCGGCTGTTGGCCGGTCCGGACGGGAACACAGAAGGCGCAAGCAAGATTCGCACCGCAAACGTGCGAAATGTCACATTACCTTAAAGTGCCAACACGGTCTGGGCTGTCCGAACACCCTCCTCGCCGAACACCTCTACCCGGGTGTGCCATCCTGTCCCAGACGGAGCGAGGGTCACTTTGGTGAACTGGCGCGCATCTGTGCCCAGGGCCACAGCCCGGGCCAGCACCTGTGCTCGGCCATCGCTCAACGGCAGGGCTGTGGGCTCGCCCAGAGCGAAATCAGCCGGGCGGGCGTTGGCAAACGGCAGGCTGGCGTTCCAACCCGAACACACCACCGACACGGCCTCCACGGGCGGCTGACCACCCTCGGCAGACAAAGTGAGAGAGGCAGCACCTGAGAAGTGGTAATCGCCCGACAAAAACACCAGATGGCGGATCTGGTGCCGGACGATGAAGCGCACCAGCCGCTTCCAGGTGGCCGGGTAGCCATTCCACCCATCTGCGTATGGACAACGCTCCGGCGCGGCCAACAGGTCTTGCTCTGCCCAGCCAAACACGCTGCCCGAACACAACACCTTGGGGCTGTCCCGGTGGGCCAGCAGCCAGTCCTGAACAGCCAGCAATTGCCGGGTGGACACCAGACGGGCCCGGTGCGCATTGGTCAGCGTGCGGAGTTGTCGCTCGGTGCGGGTGTCCATGGCAAACGCCGGCACCCCACCGATGGAAAAACTGCGCCAGAAGCCCCGCACACGACGCCCACCCACATCTGGCGCGTGCTCGCGGGCATCGTGCCATCGCCACTGATAGGCCAACGCTGCTTCAAACCCGTTGAGCAGCAGTGGATCTTTGGCTGGATCCTGGCTGCCGTTCCAGTTGTCGCCCAGCTCGTGGTCGTCCACCACGGTGTATGTGGGCACGCTCGCCAGCAAACGGCGGGCGTGTGGGCTGCCCCAGGCATCGCGGTAGAACTGGGCCAGCCGTTCGTCACCTTCCTGGGTATCGAACAGGTTGGCCGCCGCGTCGGCATATATCTGGTCGCCCAGCAGCACCAGCGCTTCCGCGGGGTGCTGTGCATCGGTGACCTGTGCCCACATGTGTTCGGCCACCCGGTCCACGCCATCGCGCTCGAACGGTGTACCGGGCCACCGGCAGGATGTCGCCAGCCAACTGGTGGCAGCCGGCCTGTGGCCTGACACCCATCGCTGCCACCACGGCAGACTGCCCAGCTCCAATTCAGGGGCAGCGTGCTCCGCCGCAGGGCGACCGGTACGCCCATGCCCGGGCAGGTTGAGGTCCAGGCGCAAAGCGCCCATCCGCGCGAAGTCGCCATCAGCCTGCTCGTGCAAACGGCCCACCCAGTATTGACCCGGTCCGTTCAGGAGCGTCACATCGGATGCGCATGTGGAGCCACCTGTCCGGTGGATGGCCTCCAGACGCACCGCGTGCCAGCCACGCATGGGTTCACCGCCGGAACTCCGACCGGGCACCAGCGAAAACGACGGAGCAGGAAGCAGCGGCTGGTTGGCAAACTCGGCCCACACCACCAGTTCACGTGGCGTGCCGTGACCGCCCGACACCTGAAGCATCGGCCCCGTCAAGGTGGCCCTGATGGGCGGGGAGCTGTGGTCGCGCAGGTGGGGAACCACGCCCGCATTGGCCACTGAGACAGGTCCAGCGTCGGTGGCACCGACGCTGGCAAAGGCCACCGGGTTGCGCAGGAAAGACACCAGTGACGGATACACATCGCGGTGGGCGTCTTTGCCAAACAGAAAGTCCATGTGGCCGTAGCCCGGCACCAACAACAGACGCACACAGCGTTGTGGCAGGTCGGTGCGCGGGCGCATTTCGTGCTGCAGACGCAAGCGGTGCCACGAACGCACGGCACTGCGGGGGTCGAACACCCGGTTCTGGTCACCGTGACAGAACAGCGTGGGAAATGTCCAGCGGTCATTGAACTGGCCATCGCTCATGTACACATTCGCGCCCTGACGGTCGGTCAGGCGCTGGCGGTTGATGACGAAGAACAGTTGCCTGAACACTTCCACGCTGGCAGGGCCCACCAGTGAGGCCAACTCGCGGTGGGTGGCTTCAGCCAAATTGGCGTGCACCCACTCCCGGCCATAGAAGAGGGTCATGCGGTTGCAAGTGGCGGTGCCTCCGGCTGGATCGGTCTGGTGCTTGTTGTGGTGCGTCCGTTCCGAAGTGGGCCAGGGCAGGCTGGCCGCCACGCGGTCCAGAACCTGATCGAGGGCGGCCGGTTTTCCTGCCGGGGGCACGGGGTCGATGGCCATGTCGCGCGGCAAAACGTCCCGGTAGAACGAGGCCAGCTCGCCCGACAACTGGTTGGATGCCGAGGGCACCACCCACGGGTGCACGGCATGCAAGGTTGCGGAGCGCACCATCGATGCCCCGTTGGAGGTGAGCAACCCCTGCAGGGTGGCCATGGCAAAAGCACCTGCACCGACACAATGGGCAAAGACGTCCACAGGCGCCCCTGCCACAGCGTAGACGCAGGCCAGTGCCCGGGGGATGTCGATCCGGGCCACATCGTCCATGCAGTGGTCCAGGGTGGCGTAAGTCCGCAGAGTGCCACCGTCGTTCCACAACTTGCGGTTGGACAGGCGGTGGTCCAGCAACCACACCGTGTGACCCGCAGCCAGCAACGCGGCAGCCATGTTGCGCCCGCCGGTGGTGTGGGTGGTGAACACCGTGGCCCCGTGTGCGAGGCCATGGATCATCAGCACATGGCTGCCCTTGGGGCCTCGAGGGGGCGGGTCGTACCGGGTGAGCTCCAGGTTCAACATGGCCGGGGCGTCAGCCGTCGGCTTCCCTTGCCACCGGGGCACAACGAGGGCCTCGGCATGTGGAACGCATACTGGCCCGCCTTCTCCCAAGGGGTACAGCGGGCCATGTTCGGCAGGGCCGGGTGGCTTCAGCAGGTGGTAGTCCAGACCACGCAGAGACCAGAAATGCGTCTGGAAAATGGCCCTCAGCCACAACGCGGCAAAGGCGCCCAGGCCGATGATGGCCTGTGGCGTGTTGCCGCTGCGGGCAACCTGCAGGCGGCGCTGGCGCACCATGTCCACCAGGTCGGCCTCCAGCGACAACACCGCCTCGGTACGCCCTGCGTTGGGCAGCAGATGCAAGTCGAGCTGTACCAGCGCATCCCACAGGTTGCGATCACTGGCTGTGTAGGCCAGTCGTTTGCTGCCGTGCGCCTGCACCAACAACGTGGGCGTTGCGGGAGAGCGAAGTTGAAAACCGTAGTCCAGGCTGCGCCATTGGGCGTGGTTGCGGGCCGCACGCACAAAACCCATGAAACGCTCCCCAGGCGTTTTGACTTTGCGCCCTGGGGCTACGGGCGCAGAGGCAGCTCCCGGCTCGGGGCTGATGAGCCGGAATGCCTCCTTCAGCGAGCGGCGGTCGAGAAAGGCGACTCCGGCCTGCAGCATGCGCCAGCGCTCCTGCCAGCGACCGGTCGGTGCCTGGCTGGCCATCAGGCGCACCCAACCCTCCCCTTCCAGCACGGGCTCGCCCAGGGTGGATTCAGGGCGCACAGACACCTCGTGCGGGTGCGTGTTGCGGTACAGACGCAAGCGGGCCCCCTCCAAGCGCATGCCCGGGTTGGCGAGCCAGGCCGCCAAATCCAGCGTCACATCCACCGCCACCACCCACTCGCGCTGGCGCTCATCGCCAGACAATGGCAAGGTTGAAGCGGGCAGCCAGTCGGGCGCGTCGCCTTGCCAGCGGCCTTGCAAATGCTCCCTGAATTGGAGCAACACTTCCTTTTCTGACAAGCTCTGGATGCCATTTTGGCTCATATTTTTTGCCCGAACCACCGGAAGGCGTGCAGCGGTGGCGGGCACGGGCTGTGAGGCAGGCGCCATCTGCTGGCGGATGTGACGGGCAGCCACCAGGCTGAGCGCGGCAATGGTCACGAAGGGGTTGACCCCCACAGCGGTGGGCAACATGCCGCCGTCAAGCACATGCAGCCCTTCGTGCAAGGAACCGTCGGGGTGGAAAACCGTGCCACACCAGTCGACCACCCCATTCGCAGCGCTGTCGCCCATCGGGCACCCGCCCAGGGGGTGAACTGTCACGCCCCTGGGCTTGTCCAGGCCTTGCGCCACTTCCTGAAAATCATCGGGCAGGGGCTTCCACAAGGGGTTGGGCAAACAGTCGCCGCCGGCAAATCCGCCGCGCTGGGCAGCGGTGTCCAGCCATTCATGGATGGCGTTGTAGTAGGAGGCACCCGGCCCACGCTGCGCCGCTGGCAGCGTTGTGCCGGGACCAGGGCCTGCAGGGGCGTCATCCCACCGGATGTCCAGCGACCGGCCACCGTCTGTGTCCTTCAACACGACGCGACCATCGGCATCGTCGGGGCCCATGCCCAGCAGCAGCAACGCATGACGGGCCATGTCGGGCGGGGTGCCCAAAGGGTCTTGCCCCGGGCGCTGTTCAAAATAACCCTGAACGCCGTCGCGCACATAGCGGTGGGGCAACGACAGCGTGGACCCGAGTGCGACCACGGCTTGCGTCAACGCAGACGGCACGGCACCGTCTTCGATCAGCACACGCCTGCCCCGGCCGTCCACATCGAGCGTCGGCGACAGCGCACCCGTGATGGTGGGCCCCACCCGGTCAGCGGCGGGCAACGAAGCCTCGTCGCCAGAGGCCATGCCATTGATGCGCGTGCCCATGCCCCAGCCCAGTGCAATGATGTCGCCATTGGTGGAAAACCGCTGCCCCAGCAAGGGGGAACAACTCACCTGCGGGGAGCGAAGCAGGATCTCGGTGCTGCCCAATGCGCCAGCCGCCAGCACCACCGTGTGGGCCTGCACCCATGCGGTCCGGCGCGTGGTGGCGGAGCCCATGGTGTCCGTCAGCACCACCTCCACTGCCCATCGCAGCGGCCGTCCTGCAGGGCTGAGCGCTGCGCCGGCAGTGACCGGCTTCACCTGCAGCACCGTGGCGCCGGTGACCAGCCGCGCTCCTTGCCGCACCGCCTGTGGCAGCACGTGAGAAACCAGGGTGTTTTTCGCCCCCACGTTGCACCCGGTGAAGCAATTGCCACACCTTGTGCACGCCGGCTGCGCAATGCCTGCGGTGCTGGTCTGGTCCTGAGACGCAATGGTCAGGGGCACTCGGTGCGCGGGCTCGCCCATGGCGCGGCCCAACTGCTCCAGCGCCTGAAACTTGCGCAGTTCGGTGGCCCCGACAAACGGGGCCGCCTGCAATCGAACCTGCACTTCGTCCATCGCCTGAACGAGGGTCGTGCGGTTCCCAGCTTGGTCCCGGTAGTGGCTGGGCCAGCGCTGATCAGAAAACAGCGCCGGGTCTGGTTGGAGTGCAACACCGGCGTTGATGAGCGAGCCGCCACCCAAGCCGTTGCCCACCAGCACGGACACCGTGTCGTGTTGCCGAAAATCCAACACCCCGTGGCGATTGCCCACGCCTTTGGAGTCGATGCCGCTCTGGATGCGCACATGCCCCGGCAAATCCCCAATGCTGTCGGGGAAATCGCCAGGTGCGTGTTCCCGCCCGCGCTCCAGCACCCACACACGGGCGTCGGGCGTGGCCAGTTCCTGCGCCGCAAAGCTGCCGCCGTAGCCTGTGCCCACCACCAGCACGTCGCAAACTAGGGCATCATTGAATTCGTGCAGCCATTGTTCGGCGGGTTGGGCCCAGCGCAACGGTGTGTCTGACATGCGGTTTCCTCCCAAGGCTTTTCAAAACATTAGAGCATGCATGTGACACAGGGCTGGGGATTTTTGTCGCTGAACTCACCCACGTCGCTCGACGTGGAAACGGCCCGCGCCTCATTGCAATTGCGGGCCACACAATCCATTCAAGCCAAGTTTGCCGTGTGGTTTGTCTGCGCTGCCACGGTGTTTTCCTTGCGCGACTCCGTTGCGCTGGACAACCTGTTGTGGTGGGCTTTGCCGTTCATGGCCATGGCAGAGGTCAACTGGCGCGTGTCGCGCCAAGTGGTGGCAGCCTTGCCCGGAGCCACCCCAAGCGAGTTGCGCCAGTTGCAGGTACGCCTGTGGTGGATGACGGTGATCAACCAGGCACTGTGTGGCTCCACCGTGTGGTGGCTGGGCTGGGGTGAAGACACCGGCGTGGCCGAACTCGCCACTGCGCTCCAACTGGTGTACGTCGGCGCGGCCATGGTCAATGCTGCCACGCACCCCACCACGTTTGTCAGTGGCGCTTGGGTCAACCTGCTGTCGGCTTTCGTGTTCTGGCTGACACGGGACTCTTCGCACATGCCGCTGGCGCTGTCGTTGCTGGGTGCGGGCCTGATGATGCGCAAACTGTCGCTGCAAATGGCCGACAACCTGCGCGAATCACTGCGCATGCGCTTTGAAAACGATGCGCTGCTGGAGCAACTGGCAGCTGAAAAGCGAGTGGCCGAGGAAGCCACGCAGTTCAAGTCAGACTTTCTGGCGAACATCAGCCATGAAGTGCGCACACCTGTCAGTGCGATCATGGGCATGAGCTATCTGGCCCTCAAGTCCGACCTGAGCGACAAGCAGCGCGACTACGTGCAGGTCATTCAGCAATGCAGCCAGCACTTGCACGGTCTGATCAACCAGGTGCTCGACTTCTCCAAGGTCGAGGCCAGCATGCTGGTGCTCGAAAAAGCCGAATTCAGCCTGAAGGCCGTGCTCGACAGCGTGCACGCCATGAACGCTGACAAGGCCACAGCCAAGGGCCTGAGCCTGCGTGTGAACGTTTCAGCCAACACCCCGCCGCGCCTGGTGGGAGACGCGCTCCGGGTGACCGAAATCCTGGTGAACTTCATCAGCAACGCCATCAAGTTCACGGATGAAGGCAAGGTGCAACTCGACATCGAATCGGTGGACCAACAGCCCAAACGCGTGCAGTTGCGGTTCACCGTACAAGACACGGGCGTGGGCCTGGCACCGGAACAACTCGGACGCTTGTTCAAGAGCTTCAGCCAAGGCGATACCTCCACCACACGCAAGTACGGCGGCACGGGGCTGGGGCTGGCGATTTCGAAAAAGCTCGCGGAACTCATGGACGGCAGTGTGGGTGTCAACAGCGAGTTGGGCTTGGGTTCTTCCTTCTGGTTCACCGCCTGGTTTGATCTGCCCGCCGCGCCGGGCGCGGGAATGAACGACACCGGCAGCTTCTCCGCATCGGCGCTGGGCCAGGAGCCCACCTGGGCGCTGACCGTCCCGCCCACGGCTGCCGAGCCCTCTGCGTGGCGAGCACCCGATCCCCACGATGGCAGCGCCGATGCATTGCTGTGCCACCGCCTGGCCCAGCTGGCGACACGGGATGACCCGGCTGCGCTGGCCTTGCTGGAGCAGAACGATGCCGCACTGCAACGGCGCACCGGCCCCGCCTGGGTGGCACTGGCGCGTGCACTGCGCCGCTACCGCCTGCCGGAGGCAGCTCGCCTGCTGGCCGATCTGGGCTACATCCCTGACAGCGAAACCAGCGACGGGCGGGACAACGCTGACAACACCACACGCCGGACCGTGCTGGTGGTGGACGACACCCCCGTGAACCTCACGCTGATGGTGGACCTGCTGAAGGACGAACACCAGCTGCGTGTGGCCTGCAGCGGACAACGCACACTGGAGATTGCACAGGGGCCCCGGCCGCCAGACCTCATCCTGCTGGACGTGATGATGCCGGGCATGGACGGCCATGAAGTCATACAGAGGCTCAAAGCCAGCCCGGCCACCGTCGACATCCCGGTGGTGTTTCTCACCGCCAAAAGCCAGATGGAAGACGAAGAGCGGGGCCTGCAGCTGGGCGCGCTGGACTTCATTTCCAAACCCATCAGCCCACCCATCGTGCTGACGCGCGTGCGCACACAACTCGCCCTGAAAGCCGCGCGTGACTTTCTGGTCGACAAAGCCACCTACCTGGAGCACGAGGTGGAACGCCGCACCGCCGAAGTGAAAGACATTCAGGAAGTGACCATCCTCACCATGGCGTCACTGGCTGAAACGCGCGACAACGAAACCGGCCAGCACATCATCCGCACCCAACACTACGTGCGCGTGCTGGCCCGGCAACTGCAGCAGCACCCTCGGTTTTCAAGCTACCTGACAGATGCACAGATCGACCTGCTGTTCAAGTCGGCACCGCTGCACGACATCGGCAAGGTGGGCATTCCCGACCGCATCCTGCTCAAACCGGGGCGCCTGGACGCGGACGAGATGGAGATCATGAAGACCCACACCACCATCGGGCGCGACACCATCGAGGCGGCCGAACGGCGCTTGGGTCACGAAGTGCCGTTTCTGGTGTGCGCCAAGCAAATTGCGCATTCGCACCAGGAAAAATGGGACGGCAGTGGTTACCCGCTGGGCCTGGCGGGCGACGACATACCAATTGCGGCACGGCTGATGGCACTGGCCGACGTGTACGACGCGCTGATTTGCAAACGTGTGTACAAACCCGCTTTCCCCAACGACGAGGCGGTGGCCATCATCCTGGAAGGCAAGGGGCGGCACTTTGACCCGGACGTGGTCGATGCCTTCGTGGTGTGCCAGCAGGCGTTTCTGGCCATTGCTCAGGAGTTCTCAGACGACAGCGATGAGCACTGAGGCCTACAATACTCCATACGCTATCGAACACAACTCACACACATGCGTGCCCTTCTGGTTGACGATCACGTACTGTTCTCACAGGGTTTGCGCTTTTTGCTCCAGGATCTGGACGCCAGCCTGACCTGTGCCACCGCACAAAGCATTGCCGAGGCGGTGCAGGCGCAGGGCCCTTTCGACCTCATCCTGCTCGATTACGCATTGCCCGACAGCCAGGCCAATGACGGCCTGATGCGTGTGCTCGAAGCACACCCCGACGCCACAGTGGCCATGTTGTCGGGCGACACGCGGCCCGGGCTGGTGCGCGAACTCGTCGAACAAGGCGCGGCGGGCTTCATCCACAAATCGGCCGACACGCCCACCATGCTCAAGGCCCTGGAAACGATGCTGGCCGGGGGCGTTTACCTGCCTGCCTCAGCGCTGGCGAACCAGAGCGTCGATGAAAGCGTGGCCCAGGCGGTCGCCGGACTGTCTCCCCGGCAAATGGAATGCCTTCTGAAGCTGGTGCAAGGCAAACCCAACAAAACCATCGCCCGGGAATTGCTGGTGGCCGAAAGCACTGTGAAGACCCACCTGGCCGCCGCATTCAAGGCCCTGGGTGTCAGCAGCCGTTCGGAGGCCGTGTTCCGTGCCGCACACCTGGGGCTGCTGCCACCACAAACGCCCGAAGCGGGCACCACCTGTGCACCTGCCTGACGCACGCTAATACCAAATAAATAGCTGAAAATCCTTGCCAATCAAGCGGCAAGTGCCTTTTTCATCACATGTTTTCCCGTTGGCAACGGCCCTGCCCTGAGGCCAACCCGCGGAAGTCGCTGGTCCAGCCCAACTGGGCCACATCCAGTTGTATGCGCTCGTTGTCCTGAGATGTCAGGATGACCGTCCCGCTGACGGCAAAGCTGTGCACAGCCACCCCATCAACCGCCACGCCGCGCAGGCGTTTGTTGTCGTAGTCCACCGTCACGGTTCGCACCCAGTTGGCACGGCTGGGCAGGTAGGACACATCGCACACCAAGGTCTGGGTCGATGTGGCAGCCCAGGCTGGCGGTGACGCCGCCAATACGGCCAGCCCCAGCAGCGCGCCCTGTACGCTGAGCGGCAAGTGCCAGAGGTGCATCATGGAGCGGCAGGCTCGTCAGCGCCACCGGCTGCCATGCGCTGGCTTTTCCAGTACACGTCGTCGCCCATGCTGCCATCGGTGCGGTGGCGGTTGAGCGTGCGCGCCAGCACAAACATGAGGTCGCTCAGGCGGTTCAGGTACTGGCGCGGGGTGTCGTTCAGCGATTCTTCATTGCCTAAAGCCACCACCTGGCGCTCGGCCCGCCGAGCCACGGTGCGGCACACATGGGCCAGCGAGGCGGCGCGGGTGCCCGCCGGCAGGATGAACTCCTGCAGGCGGGGCAGAGGCTCGTTGAACGTGGCCAGCGCTTCATCCAGCGCCAGCACGGCCTCAGCCTTGAGCAGTTCGAAGCCGGGAATGCTCAGCTCGCCACCGAGGTTGAACAGCTGGTGCTGAATCTCGACCAGCAGCTCGCGCACGGGCAGGGGCATGTCTTCGCACAGCAGCACACCGATGTGGCTGTTGAGTTCGTCCACGTCGCCCATGGCATGCACGCGCAGGCTGTTTTTGCTGACGCGCTGGTTGTTGCCCAGGCCGGTGGTGCCGGCATCGCCGGTGCGGGTGGCTATTTGGGTGAGTCGATTGCCCATGGTGTGTGGTGAAGACGGAGGTTTTGGAAAAAGGGGTCAGGCCTGCAGCGCCGGTGAGCGCAAGTCCAGCGGCTCGTCCGGATGACGGGGCAGCCAGACAGTGAGGGTGGTGGTGTTGTCCTGGTCGCTCGTGCGCATGGCAATGCGTCCTTGCTGCGACACAGCCAGCAGCCGGGCGGAGTATGTGCCCAGACCACTGCCGCGCTCTTTGCCAGCGGTGACGTATTTGTCAAAAAAGGTGGCCCGAATGGCAAGGGGCACGGTGCCCGTGTTCAGCACCTCCACCCGCAACGGGTCTTCATCTTTCAGGGTGACGGTGACCGTGCTGTGCGCCGGCGCGGCCTCACAGGCGTTTTTCACCAGGTTCTGGAACAGCGACTGGCTCAGCCCTTCATCGCCCATGGCCAATGGCACCGGCTGGCCCACGGGCACATCCACATCGACCACCACACTCAGGTGTTTGTCGGCAAAGCTGGCGCGGGCCAGCTCAACCACGCGGCGCAGCACCTCACCCAATGGCACGGGTTTGGCCACCAGCTTGAAGCGGCCCGTTTCCATCTTGTAAAGCTCGCCGCCCAGGCTGACCGAGTGCAGCGCCTGCTGCGCGGTATCAGCCACCAGGCGCAGCTTGTCGACATGGCGCGCGGGCATGTCGTCTTCGGCGGCGAGGCTGCCCACCATGCCCACGATGCCAGAGAGCGAACCCTTCAGGTCATGGCGCGTGAGGTTTTCCACCTCTTCACGCAAGCGGGTGTTCTCCAGCATGGCGTCGTATTCGCTTTGCAGCTGCTTGCGCATGTCAACGATGCGCAAAAAGTTGCGCACGCGCTGGCGCAACAGCTTGGGCGACATGGTCTTGGGCACAAAGTCCACGGCGCCCAGCTCCAGGCCTTCGGTGCGCGCGGCATCGCTGTCGTCGGCCGTGACGAACATCACGGGGATGTTGGCCAGCTCGGGCTTGGCGCGCATGCGGCGCACGGCCTCAAAGCCGGTGATGTCGGGCATTTGCACATCCATCAGCGCCAGGTCGGGGGGTACGCCCTGGGTGCAGGCCGCCAACGCGGCCAGTCCGCCGGTGGCGGTGGTCACGGCGTAGTCGTCGGCAAACAGTTTGTTCAGCACGGCCAGGCTGGTGGGGTTGTCGTCCACCACCAGCAGGCGGGTCGGCGGCAGGGTGGCGACATCAGGTCCCGAGTCAGTGGTTCCACTGATGGCCGAGCTCATCTGGATGGCGGGCCGCGGTGCCACGGGCTCGTGGTGGAGGGCGCGTTCCAGCCGGTCGCGCAGGGCGGTCGCGTTGTAGGGCTTGACAAGCAGGCCGCTCACCCCCGAGGTGATCACGTCCTGGATGCGGCCACGCTCGGTCTCAGAAGTGATCATCAGAAACGGCAGCCGCTGCCAGCGGGGCTCGGCACGCACGGCACGCAAAAACTCCACACCGTTCATGACCGGCATGTTCCAGTCGGACAGCACGGCCTCCACCCGGTTGGCCCGCATCAGCTTCAAGCCATCGGCCCCGTTCTTGGCGCTCAGCACCTTGCCCCAGCCCATGGCACGCAGCTGGTTGACGGTGACCGATCGCATCAGCTCCTGGTCGTCCACCACCAACGCGGTCAGTTTCTGAAATGGCATGGCTGGGGGCAGGCTCTCTGGCGGTTTGGGGTAGGGCTGGGGATAATGGTTTCGATTATCCGCCTGCGCCAACGCTCATTGCCATGAATGCCCCCACCGCCCCCACACACCTGTTGCCTGCCACCGAACTGCGTGAGGTACCACACCAACTGCTGACCGAGTTGCAGGCCCGCTTTGGTGCGCGCTGCGCCACCGGCCTGGCGGTGCGCGAGCAACATGGGCGCGACGAGTCGCCGTTCACCCACATTCCGCCACCGGCCGCCGTCGTGTTTGCCGAAAGCACCACCGACGTGGCCGATGCCGTGAAGCTGGCCGCCGCGCACAAGGTGCCGGTGATTGCGTTCGGCACCGGCTCGTCGCTGGAAGGCCACCTGCTGGCGGTGCAGGGCGGCATCAGCATTGACGTGGCGCGCATGAACAAAGTGCTCAGCGTCAACGCCGAAGACCTGACCGTGACCGTGCAGCCCGGCGTGACCCGCAAGGCCGTGAACGATGCCGTGAAGGACCAGGGCCTGTTTTTCCCCATCGACCCGGGGGCTGACGCCAGCATCGGCGGCATGGCAGCCACCCGCGCCAGCGGTACCAACGCCGTGCGCTACGGCACCATGCGCGAAAACGTGCTGGCCCTGGAGGTAGTAACGGCGCAGGGCAACGTCATCCGCACAGGCACCCGTGCCAAGAAAAGCAGCGCCGGCTACGACCTGACGCGCCTGATGGTGGGCAGCGAAGGCACGCTGGGCATCATGACCGAGGTGACCATCAAGCTCTACCCGCTGCCAGAGGCCATTTCAGCTGCCACCTGCTCGTTCCCCAGCATTGAGGCAGCCGTGCGCACGACCATCACCATCATCCAGATGGGCATACCGATTGCCCGGTGTGAGCTGATCGACGCTGCCTCGGTGCGCGCCGTCAATGCACACAGCAAGCTCAACCTGCGTGAAGAGCCAATGCTGTTGATGGAGTTCCACGGCTCGCCCGCCAGCGTGAAGGAGCAAGCCGAACTGGTGCAAGACATTGCGGCAGAACACGGTGGCGAGTCGTTCGAGTGGGCCACCACCCCCGAAGAGCGCACCCGTCTGTGGACGGCCCGGCACAACGCCTACTTTGCCGCCGTGCAAAGCCGCCCCGGCTGCCGCGCCATCACCACCGACACCTGCGTGCCCATCAGCCGCCTGGCCGATTGCCTGCTGGACTCGGTGGCCGAGGCAGACGCCAGCGGCATTCCGTACTTTCTGGTGGGCCATGTGGGCGATGGCAACTTCCACTTTGGCTACCTGATCGACCCAGACCACCCCACCGAGCGCGCCACCGCCGAAGCCCTGAACCACCAACTGGTGAGCCGCGCCCTGGCCCTGCAAGGCACCTGCACCGGTGAACACGGCGTGGGCCTGCACAAAATGGACTTTCTGCGCACCGAGGCGGGCGACGGGGCAGTGGACATGATGCGCGCCATCAAACGTGCACTGGACCCGGACAACATCATGAACCCGGGCAAGATCTTCAGCCTTTGAAGGACCGAATTTTCAATACCGAATCAGACTCCAGCGCTTGATGGTATTGTGTTTTCAGCTTCTGTTTTCGCATGGTCCAGGGACTGCTGGTACAACCACACCGGGCGACCATCGGGGCAAGTCCAGGTGAGGGTGGGTGCCACGTCGGGCACCGAAAACTCAAGGCTGGCCAGCCAAGCACCGGCGTTCAGCTCTGCCTGCGCCTTGGCCCAGGCACGCGGCATGGTCTCGGGCCGCTGAAACAGGTACACCATGTCAAACCGAGACCAGTCCACAGCCCACATGTCGCCCTGGCGCACGCTGGCGTGACGAGCGCGCAAGGCACATAGCAGGCGCAACGGCCAGCTGTGTTCAAGTCCGTGCAGGTGCACCTCGGGGTAGGCGCGCTCCAGCGCCATCAGGCCGTCACCGACGCCACATCCTGCATCCAGCACATGACCCGCCAAAGGCAGCGGCACCTGTGCGGCCAAGCCGTCCAGCGCTCCGCTGGGGGTGGGAAACAAAGGCGCGTCTTTCCATGTGGTGGGTGGATACAGCGCCAACACCAGCCCCAGCGGCACCAGCCAGCCCCATGCTGGCAGGCCTGCCAGCACTGACGTGCCAGCGCCCCCGGCGAGCAACCACCACGACAACGGGAACCCCAGCGCCATGACAGCCCGGCGCACCGGTGTGCGTGCCCACACACTGCCCAGCACACCCAGCGCAGTGGCCAGTAACAAGGCCGGAAACAGGGGCATCAGCAGCACACGCACGACGACAAAAACCGCCCATACGAACACCCACACGCCCAACGCAGGCAGGGGCCAAGGCCAGGAAAAGGGGCTCATGCGGAAAGCAGCGGGGCGCATGGCGGCAGTGTAGTGCGACGCTTGTGGTGCACAGGATCCTGAGGAACTTCTAGACGGGGGCGTTGATCGAGTGTCATCTGCGTGTTACACACGCTTTACACGGCGGCGGCACAATCCGGCATAGACCGCGTACCCCACCCGACAGGACACCGAATCATGGCCCTCTCACACAAAGCCCTTGCACGCACTGCTGCACTGTTTGCAGCCACGTTGGGTATCGCCGCTTTAGCTTCCTGCGGGGGCGGCGGTAGCAGCACGGCAGCGGCGCCCACTCCTGTCGCACCGTCACCCAGCCCCGCACCATCGCCTGCACCTGCACCTGCACCTGCACCAGTTTCTTCCTATCCGCTGGCGCAACGCCCCGGTGCACTGGCAACATTGCTGGGCAAACCAAAGCTGTTGATGGTCGGCTTGGGAACCACGGCGGTGGCTGATATCGAGGCACAAGGCGTGAAAGTGGACATCAACGATCAGTACCTGACCAATATCAGCACCTATGGTGCTTACTCGTGGGACCGTTGGGGTGCTGGAAACGGCTCGTATGTGGCCGAAGTGGTGGCAAGTTCCGAAAGGCTGGGCGCTGTGCCGATGTTCACGCTGTACCAGATGGCCACGTGGGGCGATGGCTTCGGTATTTACAGCGTGCAGGATGACACGTTCATGAAGGGCTACTGGGAAAACGTACGGCTGATGTACAAAGGCATCAAAACCTACGGCAAGCCGACGCTGGTGCACTTCGAGCCCGATTTTTGGGGGTTTACGCACCGCAATGTTACGGATCCCACGCAGCATCCAGCCAGTGTAGGCTCGGTCAATCCCGACTGCGCTGCGCTGCCTGACAACATCGTCGGTTTCGCGCAATGTTTGCTGCAAATGGCGCGAACTCAGGCACCCAATGCGTATGTGGGTTTTCCGCCCTCTGGCTTTGGTGATTTGGAGGCCAATGAACTCAACTACATGAAGCAGATTGGTGCAGACAAAGCCGACTTTGTCGTCATGCAAACCCAAGACCGCGATGCAGGGTGTTTTGAGGCACAGTTTGATGAGGGAAGCAACTGCAATCGCATGGCTGGCGTACCTTTCTACTACGACGAAACCAACCAGACCGAGCCCAATTTCAAATCGGCTTTTGCAGCAGGACGCGCCATGCACGAGGGTCTGGGCCTGCCCGTGCTGTGGTGGCAAACCCCTCTCGGGGTGCCATCAACCACGCCAGGGGGCACACGCAACGCCTTCCGGGACAACCGGGTTAGCTACTTTCTGACGCACCCCAAAGAACTGGTAGACGCTGGGAGCATGGGCGTGGTGTTCAGTGCTGGTCACCCGACCCAAACCGACATCACCACGGACGGTGGCCAGTTCCAGCGCCTGTCCAAGCAGTACCTCGCAGCACCTGCTGCATTGCCATGAAAAAAGCGTGCCTGGGGCACGCTTGAGTACTGCCTCCCCCCGCTGATCGGGGGGTACAAGACATCACTTGGTGGCAGGAGGAACGACCTTTTTCTTGGGAGCCGGCTTTTTCTTCGTGGCAGGGGCGGCGGCCGCTGCTGGCGCGGGAGCAGCCGCAGCGGCGGGCTTGGCCGCACCGTCCACCGCCAGCGTACCACCGGTACCGAGGCCACCTTCCACGCTCTGTGCCTTGTAGTTGCGCAGGGCCTTGACCATCTGGTTGAACGAGTCGATGAACGCAGCGGTAATAACCTTGCCCTCGGGCGTGTTGGTGAAACCCCCTGCCGCACCGCCACCGCCACCACCGAACAAACCGCCGAACAGGTTGAAGTCGGTGTTGCGCGAACTGCCTTCGGCGGCAGACAGTTGCACGCCTGATCGGTTGTCGACCAGCACCAGCATGGTGGACGCGTCATTGAACTTGATGCCACCAGCCACGGCGCCCAGCAGCCCACCGCCGAACGCTCCCAGCGCAGCCCCCACGCCGCCCGTGCCTTTTTCGCTGAAGGTGATGCTGGGGTTGAGCGAGAAGTCGGCCGAGACCATCTGGCCTTTGCCAAAGTTGCTGTTGTTGCGCAGTTCACCGCTTTGCTGCAACGCGCGCTCTTGCTGCATGTTTTGCATGGCCGCGCCGCGCTCCACCACCACAAAGCAGTTGGACTGCTGAATCAGCATGCGCAGCACCGGCACGGTGGACCGCAGCTTGTAGCTCTGCATCGTGGTGAACCAGGTGGCCTGCTGGTCTTCCACCACCGCGATCGTGCCCATGCTCTTGGCGCATTTTTCGAGCTGTGAGTTGGCGTTTTCAGCGTTGGCACCACCTGCAGCGCCAGTGGCAGCGGTTTTGGCGCTGGTGTCGCCAATGGTAGGGGCGGTGGCCACGCAACCAGACAGCGCAGCGGCCAAGCCCACGAGGGCCAGAGTGGACAGTTTTTTCACGGAATCTCCCGATGTTTTAGGGTTTGAAAGCAATCAGTATACGAACACGTTTTGGCTGCCTCAGCCGCCGCGCAGACGTTCGATCAGGCCATTCAGCTCGTCGAGCGAGCCAAAACCAATGGCCAATTCGCCCACGTCCTCCAACTTGCCGTGGCGCCTGATGCGCTTTTTCACTCGCACTTCCACGCTGGCCATGAGCAGGTCAGCCAGTTCGTCTTCCACGCGTTTGATGTCGCGTGACTTTTCTTTTTTGGGCTTTTGCGGCGTGAGCGCAAACTCCGCGCCCAGCTTTTTGGCCAGGCTTTCAGCCTCGCGCACCGACAGCTTTTTGGCTGCAATCTGGTTCGCTGCCGTGATTTGGGTGGCCTTGTCCAGCGTGAGCAGGGCGCGGGCATGGCCCATGTCCACATCGCCGGCCATCAGCATGGTTTGCACGGGCTCGGCCAGGTTCAGCAGGCGCAGCAGGTTGCTGCCCGCGCTGCGCGAACGGCCCACGGCCTGGGCAGCCTGCTCATGCGTCAAGCCAAATTCCTTGATGAGGCGCTGAAGGCCCTGGGCTTCTTCCAACGGGTTCAGGTCTTCGCGCTGGATGTTTTCGATCAGCGCCATGGCGGCGGCGGCTTCGTTGGGCACGTTGCGCACCAGTACGGGCACGGTGTCCAGGCCAGCCAGCTTGGCGGCACGGAAGCGGCGCTCGCCCGCGATGATTTCATACACCGGGCGCGCCCCACGCTCGGTCACGGCCTGGCCTTGGCCCGTTTGCAATTGCGCCAGGCGGGCCAGGCCATCGGCCTCCGGCAGGGGGCGCACCAGGATGGGCTGCATGATGCCCTGGGCCTTGATGCTCTCGGCCAGTTCGTACAGCGCACCTTCGTCCATGCGGGTACGGGGCTGGTAGGTGCCAGGTACCAGGTCGCCCAGCGACAAGGCGCTGGGCGTGTCAGCCGGGACGGGGCTGCCATCGGCCGGGGTGTCGCCAAACGCGGTGCCGAGTTTGGGGCCCAGCAGGGCTTCAAGGCCGCGGCCCAGGCCTTTGGGTTTGGAGGTTGCCATGGTGTGGGAGGTCTTTCGGGAAGAGCAGACGAAGACGGTCAGGCGGCAGACAATGCGGTCAGCCACTCATAACCCTGCGGCCAATCACCCAGCCCAGACTCAGCGTTGATGTGGCCGGCGCTCCCCAGGTCTTGAAGCGAACTGCCCCAAGCGTGGGCGAAACTGGCGGCGCGCTCAAAGCTGCAATAAGGGTCGTTGTGGCTGGCCACCAGCACACTGAAGAAGGGCAGGCGTTGCAGGGCAATGGGCTGCCACGTGGGCAAAGACGGGGCGAGGTCGGACCGCTCCACATCGCCCGGCGCCACCAGCAAGGCGGCTTTCACGCGGTGGGTGTTGTGGCTGACGCTGGCCCAGGCTGCCACCTGAATACAGCCCAGGCTGTGCGCCACCAGCACGGAGGGTTGGGCACAGGCCAGCACGGCTTCTTCGAGCTGGATGAGCCAGTCGCCGCGCAAGGGCTTCATCCAATCGTGCTGCTCCACACGCTGGTAGCCGTGCAACACGTCCCACCGGCTTTGCCAATGCTCAGGGCCGCTGTTTTGCCAGCCGGGCAGGGTCAGCACAGGGGATGTAGCGGCAATATCAGGCATAGCAAAGAATTCAATACAGACAAGCGGCAGAGCACATTTTTCTTAAGAATGATCTCGCAGTCAGGTCGAACGGTTGCGCTCGACCAGCTCCTGGGCAAACGCCACAAACGCCTGGCTGCCTTTGGCGGAAGGGTCGAACACCACGCCAGGCAAGCCGTAACTGGGGGCCTCAGCCAGGCGCACGTTGCGCGGGATCACGGTGTTAAACACCTTGTCGCCAAAATGGCCTTTGAGCTGGTCGCTCACCTGCTGTTGCAGGGTGATGCGCGGGTCAAACATCACGCGCAGCAGGCCGATGATCTTCAGGTCTCGGTTCAGGTTGGCGTGCACTTGCTTGATGGTGTTGACCAGGTCAGTCAGACCTTCCAGCGCGAAGTATTCGCACTGCATGGGCACGATCACGCCGTGCGCCGAGCACAGTCCGTTGAGGGTGAGCAAACTCAATGACGGCGGGCAGTCGATCAGCACAAAGTCGTACTCGGCATCAACCACGGACAGCGCCGCTTTCAGGCGCTTTTCGCGGCGCTCCAGGTCCACCAGTTCCACCTCGGCGCCAGCCAGCTCGCGGTTGGCGCCGAGGATGTCGTAGCCACATTTTTCACTGCGCACACGGGCCTCGGCGACGGTGGCAGATTCCAAGAGGACGTCGTATACGGTGTGGGGCAGTTGGCGCTTGTCCACGCCCGAACCCATGGTGGCGTTGCCCTGCGGGTCCAGGTCCACCATCAGCACACGCTGTCCCACCTGGGCCAGACCGGCGGCCAGGTTGACGGTGGTGGTGGTTTTGCCCACCCCGCCTTTTTGGTTGGCAATGCAAAAAATGTGGGCCATGGTGGTGAAGAGAAGGCAGGCTTACTTGGACAGCGCGAGTTTGAGGCCAAACCCGATGAGGAACACCCCGGCCAGCTTCTCCAGCCCGCTGGCGATGCGTGGGCTGGCGCGCAGTCGCTCGGCCAGATGGTAGGTAAGCAGGGTGACGCCGAGCCCGTACAGAAAGGTCAGGGCCGCAATGGTGGCAGCCATGGCACCAAAGGTGATCAAGCCCTGATGCCGGGCGGGGTCCACAAACAAAGGGAAGAAGGCCATGTAAAACACAATGGCCTTGGGGTTGAGCAGGGTGATGCCCAACGCCTGCTGAAAGTATTGACGGGGGCGGATGTTCAAAATGGGCGCAGCACCGGGTTTGGCCGTCACCATCTTCCAGCCAAGCCATGCCAGGTAGGCGGCACCCAGCCATTGCACCGCGCTGAACGCTGCCGGATAGGTGGCCAACAAAGCGGCCACTCCCGCCACAGCCAACCACATCAGCACCTGGTCACCGGCAATCACGCCGAAAGTGGCGGCCAGGCCCCCACTGATGCCACCTTTGCCGGTGGAGGTGATCAGCGCGAGGTTGCCGGGGCCAGGAATGGCCAGAAACAACACGATGGCAGCCACAAAGGCGCCGTAGTCTGCAATGCCGAACATGGTGGTGTTTTAGTGTGGGGAGGGGGGTGAGTTTACGGGAGGGGCTTGTGCGTTGGCTTGCGATGGTTGAGCGGGAATAGGTGCTTTGTGTCATGCGCGGCTTTTGTGGGGACGGGGCGTGGTGGGCGCGTGGACTCCGGCCTTGCTCGCGGGCGAACGCTTGGGGTTTTCAGCTGCTGTTTCGCTAACACCGTGCTGGTTGTTCTGCTATGTGGCAACCGCGAATGGGGGCCTGCGCTCACGCGCCCACCACACCCCGCTGGCTGACATCTGGGCACACCACCAAGAAAAACCGGAACTCCCCATTTGTGCACCTATGGCTGTTGAGTGGTTCCACCCACCCGTCACTCCCAGGGGGTGGGTGGGGCGGATGGGCGCAGGCCCCCATTCGCGGTTGCCACAGAAATCGCTCACGCAAGCAGCGTTAACGAAGCAATCTCAAAGCCCCACAAAAAGCCGCCTGCGAGCAGGGCCGGAGAACAGCAGCCACGCCCACCCCCTGACGCGAGGTTCAAGAGCGAAATCTCAGCGCGAAAGACCAGCCACCCGCATCCACACCAAACACCGCTCCACATCCAACCCCGGCACCACCAGAGGTTCCACGTGAAACACTTCCACGCCGGCGCCCAAAGCCGCCAGCTCTTCCGCCGGATGCCTGCCCTTCATCGCCATCCACACCGCGCCCGGTTTCAGCGCCTTGACCGACCAAGTGGTGAAGTCCGCCAGCGAGGCAAATGCCCGTGACGTGACCACGTCAAAGCCGCCATCCACTGACTCCACCCGTGCGTGCAGTCCCTTCAGGTTGGGCAAACGCAAAGCAACGGCTACCTGCTGGATGAAGGCTGCCTTCTTGTTCACAGTGTCCACACAGGTCACATGCAACTGAGGCAAACAAATGGCCAGCACCACGCCGGGCAGGCCGCCACCAGAACCCACGTCCAGCACCCGTACAGGCGCAGAATCGGCCTGTGTTGGCAAGGACCGCGCATACATCTGCAAGGGGCACACCGCCGTCAAGCTGTCAATGAGGTGGTGGCTCAGCATCTCTGCCGGGTCGCGCAGCGAGGTGAGGTTGTAGACCTTGTTCCACTTTGCCAGCCAGTCCATGTAGGCCAGCAGTTGGTCCAACTGGGCTTCACCCAAGTCCAAAGACAAAGTCTGGGCAGCCTGAGAAAGGCGGGCTCGGGCCCCCGTCGTCATGCACCCACCTTCTCAGGGACCGAGTTCGCATCAGGCAGCGTCATCCCCTTGAAGCCGCCTTTTTTCAGATGGATCATCAACAGCGAAATGGTTGCGGGGGTGATGCCCGTCATGCGCGAGGCCAGGCCCAGTGTTTCGGGACGGTATTTTGCAAGGCGCTGGCGCGCCTCCATGCTGAGGGCGGTGACCTGCATGTAGTCCAGGTCGGGCGGCAATTTGAGGTTGTCGTAATGGGCGGCGCGCTCCACATCCCCCTTTTGGCGATCGATGTAGCCAGAATACTTGGCGGCAATCTCTACCTGCTCCACCACCTGGGCAAGCAAATCGTCGCCCAGTGTTTCACGTGAAACAACCGTGGCTTCGGCATGTTTACCGCCGTCCATGCCCATCAGATCGGCGTAACCCACGCCGGGTCGGCGCAGCAGATCGAACAGGTTGTATTCGTGCTCGATGGCTTTGCCCAGCACACGTACCGACTCGTCGGCGGGCAGATTGCGCGGGTTCACCCAAGTAGCCTTCATGCGCTCTGTTTCACGTGAAACAGCGTCGCGCTTTTTGCAGAATGCGGTCCAACGCTCGTTGTCCACCAGGCCCAATGCGCGCCCGGCTTCGGTCAGGCGCATGTCGGCGTTGTCTTCGCGCAGTTGCAAGCGGAATTCGGCGCGGCTGGTGAACATGCGGTAGGGCTCGGTCACGCCTTTGGAAATCAGGTCGTCCACCAGCACACCCAGATACGCCTCGTCGCGGGCGGGCAGCCAGGTGTCTGCAGCGTAAGTCAGGGCACCGGCGGAGCTGGCTGCGTCGTTGCCGCCACCCAGACGACGGGCCTGCAAGCCCGCGTTCAGACCAGCAAACAAACCTTGCGCGGCCGCCTCTTCGTAGCCTGTGGTGCCATTGATTTGCCCGGCAAAAAACAGCCCGTTGATCTGCTTGGTCTCAAAGCTGCTTTTCAGTGAGCGGGGGTCGAAGTAGTCGTACTCAATGGCATAGCCGGGCCGCAAAATGTGCGCGTTTTCCAGGCCCGGCATGCTGCGTACGAGTGCGTACTGAATGTCGAACGGCAGGCTGGTGCTGATGCCGTTGGGGTACACCTCGTGCGTGGTCAGACCCTCAGGTTCCAGAAAAATCTGGTGGCTGTCTTTGTCGGCAAAGCGGTTGATTTTGTCTTCCACGCTGGGGCAGTAGCGCGGGCCCACTCCCTCAATCTTGCCGGTGAACATCGGACTGCGGTCAAACCCGCTGCGGATGATGTCGTGCGTGCGTTGGTTGGTGTGCGTGATCCAGCACGGCATTTGCTGCGGGTGCATGCGGGCATGGCCCATGAAGCTGAAAACGGGCACGGGCTGGTCGGCGTTCATGCCACCTGGCACACCGTCACCGGGCTGTTCGGAGCATTTGCTGTAGTCGATGCTGCGGCCGTCAATGCGCGGGGGCGTGCCGGTTTTCAGGCGGCCCTGCGGCAGCTTCAACTCCTTCAACCGGGCCGACAAGCTCACAGCCGGCGGATCGCCCGCACGGCCGGCGGCGTAGTTGTTCAAACCCACGTGGATTTTGCCGTCGAGGAACGTGCCAGCGGTCAGCACCACGGTGCGGCTGCGGAACTGAATGCCCACCTGCGTCACGGCGCCCACCACACGGTCGTTCACGCCGTCGCTCTCCACCATCAGGTCGTCCACAGCCTGCTGGAACAACCAAAGGTTGGGCTGGTTCTCCAGGCGGTGGCGGATGGCAGCCTTGTACAGAATGCGGTCGGCCTGCGCACGGGTGGCGCGCACGGCAGGGCCTTTGCTGCTGTTCAGAATCCGGAACTGAATGCCCGCCTCGTCGGTGGCAATGCCCATGGCCCCACCCAACGCGTCCACCTCTTTCACCAGGTGGCCTTTGCCGATGCCCCCGATGCTGGGGTTGCAGCTCATTTGCCCCAAGGTTTCAATGTTGTGGCTCAACAGCAGGGTTTTGCAGCCCATACGGGCAGCGGCCAGCGCGGCCTCGGTGCCGGCGTGGCCACCGCCAACCACAATCACGTCAAATTCTTCGGGGTACAACATGGCGCATCACTGAATAAGGTTGGCCCCGGTGCCGCAGGGCGCGGTGCAAGCAAGCTGAATGCTGCAAAATGAGAAGCAGGAGATCGACGGCCAGACAGCCGTCAGACCACCCCTGATTTTATCGATCCTGTTTCACGTGAAACAAGCTGCCGCCCAATCACCCTGAAAGCGCCTACCGATGAATTGCCGCTCTGGTTGTGCCGCTTGCTGCATTGCGCCTTCCATCAGCTCACCCATTCCCCAACCGGATGGCGGTGCGCCCCAGCCCAAGCCAGCTGGCGTGCCATGTCCGCAGCTGGATTCTGATTTTCGGTGCCGCCTGTTTGGCAAGCCAGAGCGTCCTGCAGTGTGCGGCTCTCTGCGGCCTGAGCCTGACATGTGCGGTCACTCGCGCGAACACGCGCTGCAATACCTGCATACCCTTGAGACCGCGACGCGGTTCTAGAATGGCCCGACGGCCATGCCGCTCCGCACATTCAGTCAGCCCAGCAACACCATGACCACCAGCGCAATCCCTACCCTACCGCCGCAGGAATGGCAAGCCTTGATGGAACTGTATCCATCGCTGTCGGACTCGTTGACAGCCAGTGGCAGCGCGACGCCACCGGCCTTGCCGCTGATGTCCGCACCGGCTGGCACGGTGTTGTTCCGGGAAACGGAAGCGTGCCAGGGGTTCCCACTGGTGCTCGAAGGCGAGGTGCGAGTGAGCAGGACATCGTCACAGGGGCGCGAACTCGAGCTGTACAGGGTGGTGCCCGGTGAAATGTGCCTGGTGTCGTCAGCCTGCCTCTTTGTGGGTCAGGCATTCACAGCCAGGGGCGTGACCACACTGCCGACCCACCTCGTTCTGATGCCTGCGCACGTGTTTCGGCAGACCATGGCGTCGGAGGCGTTTCGGGACTTTGTGCTCGGTCTGTTCGCCGCACGCATGGCAGACTTGACAGGGCTGATCGAGGCTGTGGCCTTCCAACGGCTGGACAGCCGACTGGCAGCCACATTGCTGGGGCACGGCAGTCAGGTACGGGCCACTCACCAGACATTGGCCGATGAATTGGGGACTGTGCGCGAAATTGTCACCCGCCTGTTGCATCGGTTCGAGCGCTCGGGGTGGGTAGAACTGTCACGCGAGTGCATCACCATCAAGGACAGCGTTGCGCTGCGCCAGGTTGCCACCCAAGGCAGCCGCAACTGACCAAAGTCCACAGGCCTGGGTGACGCTGGTCACATACAAACCCGGGTATGGGGTTTCCAATGCGTGTCACGCCGTGAAAGGGTTCAACCCCTGACACACCTTGTGTTCACCTTCATTGAAAGACTTCCATCATGACCAAAAACGTTGGCGGCATCGACAAAATTCTTCGCATCGTGGCCGGCCTGGCGCTGATCGCACTGGCCGTCACTGGCACCGTGGGTGTGTGGGGCTATGTGGGCCTGGTCCCACTGGCCACGGGCCTCATGGGCTGGTGCCCGTTCTACCCCCTGCTGGGCATGAACACATGCCCCATGAAAAAGGCCGAGTGAATCGACCTTTACCACTGGGCGGTCACGTCCAGTGAAAGGAGCGCGATGCCGACTACGGCTCAGAACGCTGCGGCATAGCGCGCCAGTTCCCACCCACTGACATGTTGGGCATAGGCACTCCACTCCTCCCGCTTCAGCGCGAGAAATTGCTGGCAAAACGCATCGCCCACGGCTTGTCGCAAAGGGGCGTCAGCTTCCAGCGCATCCAACGCTGAGTGCAAGTCGCGTGGCAAGCGCGGGGGCATGGGTTGGTCGGCAGCAAACCGCTGATACAGGTCTTCGTCGCAGGCCTGAGGCAGGGGCAGAGCAGGGTGATCCATGCCGTCCAGACCAGCCGCCAGCGTGGCGGCCAGTGCAGCGTAAATGTTGCAGCTGGGGTCTGGCAAGCGCCACTCGATGCGGCCTGCCATCGCGCGAACCAGACAGGTGCGGTTGTTGAACCCCATCGCTTTCCATACAGGTGACCAGGTGGTGCCACTGGCGCTGTGGCTGGCAGCCAGGCGCTTGTAGCTGTTGACGGTGGGCGCGCACAGCGCCGCCAAGGCGTCGGCGTGCACCAACAGGCCATTGGCAAAGCGCAGCCCCGTGTCGCTCAAGCCCATTGGGCCAGCAGGGTCGGCCATGACGGCACGGCCCAGCGCATCTGTCAGGCTCAGGTGAAAGTGCAGCCCGCTGCCCGGCGCACCTGCCAGCGGCTTTGGCATGCATGAAAACACCAGCCCGTGCCGCTCGGCCACGGCGTGCGCGGCCAGCTTGAACAACTGGTAGCGGTCAGCCGCCGCCAGCGCGTTGTCATGGCGGTAGTTGATTTCGTACTGGCCCGTGGCGTCTTCGTGATCGATCTGCTCCAAGGCGAAGCCCAGTAGAACCAGTGTGCTGCGGAAATCTTCCAGCAGCGCCTGGTTGCGGTGGATGCTCCTTAAATCATAGCTTGGTTTATCCAGTGTGTCAGCGCTGTCCCCCACTTTCCATTGCCCGTCTGTGGCTTGGTTCAGCAAAAAGAACTCGGGCTCGATCCCCACCCAGAGGGTCAGGCCGCGCTCGGCCAACCGCGCAACCTGGCGCTTGAGCACCTGACGCGAACAGGTGTCCAGCGGTTCACCGCCTGCAAAACCGTCGCAGACGGCATGTGCCACGCCGGGCATGAAGGGCAAGGGCTGCAGGCTGTGCGGCACCACGCGCCCGTAATACTCGCTGCGCGCACCCAGGCGAGGCAGGCCAGTGCCCCAGATGCTGGGCCCTGCGAACCCGGCCCCAATGGACACCAGGTCGGACAGGTGTTCGAGCGGCACCAGCTTGCCTTTGGCCACACCATGGATATCGGTGAACTGGGTCATCACCGAATGCGTGCCCTGTCCGCGCAGGGAGGTGATTTGTTCTTGAAAGTCAGGCATCCAGTGCCGCCTCCAGAATGCCCATGGCCTCTTCAAACACCGCGTCCTCAATGGTCAGCGGGAACAGGAAGCGGATGACGTTGCCATACACGCCGCAGGTCAGCAGCAACAGCCCGGCTTTGAGCGCAGCGGTCTGCACGCGCTTGGTTTTGTCGGCATCGGGGGCACCAGTGGTGGGGTTGGCAAACTCGCAGGCCACCATCGCGCCCAGGCCGCGCACATCGGCCATGAAGGGGCGGCTCTCGGCCCAAGCTTGAAGGCGCGTGACCAGTCGCTCGCCCAACACGGCGGCGCGTTCGCACAGCTTTTCTTCGGCCATCACGTCCAGCACCGCATGCGCAGCGGCCACCGCCAGCGGGTTGCCTGCATAAGTGCCACCCAGGCCGCCAGGGTTGGGCGAATCCATGATGGCCAGCTTGCCCGATACGGCCGACAGAGTGGTGCCGCCCGCCATGCTCTTGGCCATGGTGATGAGGTCGGGCTGAATGCCCAGATGCTCGCACGCAAACATCTTGCCGGTGCGGGCAAAGCCGGTTTGCACCTCGTCGGCAATCAGCACGATGCCATGCTGGTCGCACAAATGGCGCAGCCACTGCGCGGCTTCGGCCTGGATGGGGTTGAAGCCGCCCTCGCCCTGCACCGGCTCAAAAATGATGGCGGCCACTCGCGTGGGCTCGATGTCGCATTTGAAGAGTTGCTCCATCGCCTTCTTGGTGTCGTCCAGAGACGCGCAGTGGCAAGGGAATGGCACGTGGTACACCTCCGGCGCAAACGGGCCAAAGCCCGCCTTGTACGGCTGCACCTTGCCGGTCAGGCCCACGGCAAACAGGCTGCGCCCGTGGAAGGCCGCGCCAAATGCAATGACGCCACCGCGCCCGGTGGCATGGCGGGCAATCTTGATGGCGTTTTCCACCGCCTCGGCACCCGTTGAAAAGAACGCCGTCTTGGCCGGGCCATCCACCGGCACGATGTCGTTGATGCGCTCGGCCAGGCTCACGTATTCGGCATACGGCACCACCTGGTAGCAACTGTGGGTGAAGCGCTGCAACTGCGCCGCAATGGCCGCCTGCACCTTGGGGTGCACATGCCCGGTGTTCAGCACCGCAATGCCACCGGCGAAGTCGATGAAGCGGCGGCCCTCGATGTCCCAGAACTCGGCATTCTTGGCGTGGCTGATGAAAAAGTCGCCCATCACCCCCACGCCGCGCGGCGTGGCCGCCAGGCGGCGGGCGTGCCAGTCTGCATTGGTCTGGGGGGCGGCCAGTTGGCTGGGGGTGGTGGGTGCGTTCATGGCAGGGCTTTCAAGGTTGAGAGCAAACTTTTTGATACAGGCAAGCGGTGGAGGCTGTTTTGGTTTCAAACCGGCGAGTCAATGCGAATCCAGGTGGTCTTCACCTCGGTGTATTTGTCAAACGCGTGCAGCGACTTGTCGCGGCCCACGCCGCTTTGCTTGAAGCCGCCGAACGGCACGGTGATGTCGTCTTCGTCGTACTGGTTCACGTGCACGGTGCCTGCGCGCAGCGCACGCGCCACGCCGTGGGCCTTGTTGATGTCGCTGGTCCACACCCCCGCCTGCAGGCCGTAGATGCTGGCGTTGGCCTGCTCCACCACGGAGGCTGTGTCGGTGAAGCTCAGCACACTCAGCACGGGGCCAAAGATCTCTTCGCGCGCGATGGTCATGTGGTTGGTCACGCCATCAAAAATGGTGGGTTGCACATAGCAACCACCCGTCTCGGTCAGCGCCTGCTTGCCGCCGGCCACCAGCGTGGCACCCTCCGACTCGCCCAGCCCGATGTAGCGCAGCACGTTGTCCATCTGCACTTTGTCGACGATGGCACCCATCACGGTGGACTTGTCCAGCGGGTTGGCGGGCTGGAATTTGGGCACCATCGCCAAGGCTTTTTCCAGGAAGGCGTCTTTGATGCTTTCTTCCACAAACAGGCGCGAGGGCGCATTGCAGCTTTCGCCCTGGTTGAAAAAGATGCTGCCCACGGCAGCGGCCACCGCCTTGTCTAGGTTGGGGCAGTCGGCAAACACGATGTTGGGCGACTTGCCGCCCAGCTCGGTCCAGGCGCGCTTCAGGTTGCTTTGCCCGGCCATCACATGGATCTGCTTGCCCACGCGCGTGCTGCCGGTGAAGGCGATGCAGTCCACATCCATGTGCAGCGCCAGCGGGCTGCCTGCCTCGGGGCCGTAGCCCGGCACCACGTTGAACACGCCGGGCGGAATGCCGGCTGCCAGCGCCAGTTCGGCCAGTCGCAGCGCGGTGAGGGGCGATTTTTCGCTGGGTTTCAGCACCACGCTGTTGCCTGCTGCCAGCGCCGGGGCAATCTTCCACGCGGCCATGATCATGGGGTAGTTCCACGGCACGATGATGCCCACCACCCCCACCGGCTCGCGGGTGATCAAGGCCAGGCCCGTGCGTGGGGTGGGCGCAATTTCGTCATACACCTTGTCCACCGCCTCGCCGTACCAACGGATGCAGTTGGCCGCGCTGTTGACGTCCACGCCTTTGGCGTACTGAATGGGTTTGCCCATGTCCAGGGTTTCGGTCAATGCCAGCTCATCGGCGTGCGCCAGGATCTGGTCGGCAAACTTGATCATGATGCGTTTGCGCGCTGCCGGGGCCATGCCACTCCAGCGGCGGCTGTCGAACGCGGCACGGGCGGTGGCCACAGCATGGTCCACATCGGCCTGACCGCAGCGCGACACGCTGGTGAGCACCCGGCCGTCCACCGGCGAAATGCAGTCAAACGTCTGGCCGTCAATGGCTGCAGTGCGGTGCCCGTTGATGACGGCACGTCCGTCGAAGGCGGGCAATGGGGGAATGGCAGAGGCGTCAGCGGTCATGGGCAGGGCTCCGAAGGTGAATTGGCTCCATGCTAACCCCGTTGATACTCCGTTGAACCAACCACTTTTGCAGCCCGTCGCCCTACCGCTTCAGGCCTGTGGGCACACAACACTGCTTTCAGTGCCAGCGGTGCTTGAACAATGCGATCAAGGGTTTCTCGATCCAAAGGTAGGCCAGGCAGCACATGCCGAGCGGCACCACCGAAGCGACCACCACCGCCACAGCAGGGCTGGTGTCGGGGTTGATCAGTCGGGTGATCGTCAGCACCACCGCCTGGGCGTGTGGATGGAACAAGTAGATGGAATACGAAGCATCGCCCAGAAACGACAGGGTGCGCGCAGGGCGGCTGTCTTGCCAATGCGCACTCAAGGACCACACCACCAGCAGCGTGAGGGCCACCCCGATCCAGGCTTTGTGCGCCAGCACCGTGGGGTCGTACAGGTCAAACACGTACAGCGCCCACGAAAACGCCAGGTAAAACGCCACCTGAACCACAGGCAGCCACGGCCCCACCGAAAAGCGCGGGCGCAGCCACCCTTTCAGCCAAGCCATGCCCACCAGCACGCCCAGCCCGAAATGAACGTTCACCGGGCGCAGCACCACGTCGCCCCACGAGCCCAGAGCCACCGGCGGCACCAGACCGCTGATGCCCTGTGCCAGCCACCACAGTGGCAACACCGCCCTGGCCCACGGATGCCGCACAAAAAACGTGATGGCAAACACCGTGTAAAACGCCATCTCCTGGCGGATGGACCAAATGTGCTCTGGCTCCAGGTCCCCCACCGGCCATAAAAAGAACGAGGTGAGGTAGGCCTGTACGTTGAGCGTGCCGTGGTTGAGGTAACGCATGGCCGCCATGCCGAGGATGGCCACCCACATGACCGGCACGATGCGCACAAACCGATGGCGGGCAAAGGCTTGCCATGTCAGCTTGGGGGTGAGCGACGCATCCAGACACACCACCGTGATGATGAAACCACTGATGATGTAGAACAGGTCAACGCCCGCAAACCCGGAAAACATCAGCTCGGCCCATTCCCAAGGGCCAAAAAACCGCTCCGCTGTGGCCTGCAGGGCGGCGTGGTCTACCAGCACCGCCAGCACCGCAATGGCGCGCAGGTACTGGATGGTTTCAATTTTGGAGGTGGGCCGGGCCTCCACCGTCACCTGACGGTCCCCAGCGCCACAGTCTCAGCCCGCAACGCGGATGCAATTTCGCGCTCGCGCTGGCGCGTCTGGCGGGCCACCCACACGCTGTAGCCCACGATGACCACTGTCACCGTCACGATCAGCAGCGTGGCCGCCGCATAAATGGTGGGGTTGATGCCCCGGCGGGCGTAACCGAAGATGACCTGCGGCAGTGTGTTGACACCCGGGCCTGACAGAAATTCGGAAATCACCACGTCGTCAAAACTCAGCGTGAAGCTGAGCAAAAACGCGGCCAATATGGCCTGAAAGATATTGGGAAGCGTGATGAGGAAAAACACCTGATACGGCTTGGCGCCCAGGTCCATGGCGGCTTCTTCAATGCTGCGGTTCATTTCCATCAGGCGGCTTTGAATCACCACCATGCCGTAGGCCATGCCCAGCAGGGTGTGGCCGAGCACAATGGTCAGCACGCCGCGCTCGGGCCAGCCAAAGGCGTTCTGTGCGCCCACCATCAGCAACAGCAGCGACAGGCCAATGACCACCTCGGGCATCACCAGCGGTGCGTTGACCATGCCCGAGAAAAACGTGCGCCCGGCAAACCGGCGGTAGCGCACCAGCACAAACGCGGCAAACGTGCCCAGCACCGCCGACAGCACGCCGGTGATGGCCGCCACCTGCAGCGACAGGAAGAACCCGTCCACCAGCTTGGTGTCGCGCATCAATGCCTCGTACCAGCGCAACGAGAAGCCGGTGAAGTTGGCGTCTTGCCGCGTGCTGTTGAAGCTGAACACGATCATGAACATCAGCGGCAGGTACAGGAACAGGAAGACCGCCGCCATCCAGAACTTGCCGAAGTGTTTTTCAAGCCATTGTTTCATGTTGAATATGCCTCTGGCGCTTGATGGTATTGAATTTGTTGCTATGTAACCAGGACTTCCGCCGTCAGCCCCGGCGGGCTTCCTGCTCGGCGGTGTAGTGGTAGTACAGGGCCAGGGGCACCACGATCAGTGCAATCATCACCACCGCCAGGGCAGACGCGCGGGGCCAGTTGTTGGCGGTGAACATCTCGTCCCACACCACACGCCCAATCATGATGTTCTCGGGCCCGCCCAGCAGACTGGGGATCACAAACTCGCCCACCGACGGGATGAACACCAGCATGAAACCAGCAATGATCCCGGCCTTGGACAGCGGCACGGTGATGAGCCAGAACGCCTTGAATGGCGTGGTGCCCAGGTCGTAAGCGGCCTCCAGCAGGCGGAAATCCATCTTCACCAGGTTGGCGTACAGGGGCAGCACCATGAAGGGCAGGTACACGTAGGTCATGCCCACCAGCATGGACACGTTGGTGTAGAGCATCTGGATGGGCTCCGCGGTCAGGCCCAGCGCCATCATCACCTGGTTGAGCACGCCGCTGTCGCCCAAAATGCCTTTCCAGGCATAGACCCGCAGCAGGAACGACGTCCAGAACGGCAGCATCACCATCATCAGCAAGGCGGGCCGCACGCTAGGTGACGAGCGGGCAATGAAGTAGGCAAACGGGTAGCCCACGAGCAAGCACAGCAAGGCCGTCACAAACGCATAGGCCACCGAGCGGAAATAGGCCTCGATGTACAGCGTCTGGAACAGCGGGGCATCCCACTCGGCCTTGAAGATGGTCCAGTAGTTCTCGTACTTCAGCTTGAGGATGCCGGCCTGCGAGTCCCACAGCGGCTTGAAGGGGTGGATGTCGTTGCCCATGTCCACAAAGCTGATGTAGAGCAGGATGAGAAACGGCAGGAAGAAAAACACCGTCAGCCAGACATAGGGCACGCCAATGACAAAGCGTTTGCCCGGCATGGGAAAAGCCGACGCGGTGTGAGGTGCAGAGGCCATGGGCAGGGTGCTCCGGTCAGTGGGGGAGGGTATGGCTGTGCTGAATCAACGACAGGTCAGTCGCGCAAGACCACCGCGTCGGTGTTGTCCCACCAGAAAAACACGTCGTCTTCCCAGGTGATGTCGAGCTGGCTGGTGCGCGTGCCATTGGGCTCGGTGATGCGGAACCGGTCTCCGTTGGGCGTGGCCACAATGAAGGTGTTGTATGAACCGAAGTACGCAATTTCCTTCACCTTGCCGGTGAACAGGTTGTGGTCCACCGCCGGGCGTTGTTTGGCAATGCTGACCTTCTCGGGGCGCACGGCAATGGCCACCTTCATGCCCAGGCTGCCGCTCACGCCATGGCCGACCTGCACCTCGCCGATGCGGGTGGTCACGGCGCAGCGGTTGGGCTCGTCCAGAGACAGCTGGCCGTCCAGCAGGTTCACGTTGCCGATGAAGTCGGCCACAAACCGAGAGGCAGGGTATTCGTAGATTTCTTTGGGTGTGCCCACCTGCAGCACGCGCCCCTTGCTCATCACCGCAATGCGGCTGGCCATGGTCATGGCCTCTTCCTGGTCGTGCGTGACCATGACCACCGTCACGCCCACTTTCTCGATGATGTTGACCAGCTCGAACTGCGTCTGTTCGCGCAGCTTTTTGTCGAGTGCGCCCAGCGGTTCGTCCAGCAACAGCAGCTTGGGCCGCTTGGCCAGGCTGCGCGCCAGCGCCACCCGCTGCTGCTGCCCACCCGACAACTGGTGCGGTTTGCGCTTGGCAAACGTGCCCAGTTGCACCAGGTCGAGCATTTCGCCGGTGCGCTTCTGAATTTCGTCTTTGGGCAGGCCTTCGCGCTTGAGGCCAAACGCCACGTTTTCCCAGATGTCCAGGTGCGGGAACAGCGCGTAACTCTGGAACATCATGTTGATGGGCCGCTCGTAGGGCGGCAGCCCGACCACATCCTGTCCACCCAGCAAAATTTTGCCGGAGGTGGGTGTTTCAAACCCGGCGAGCATGCGCAGCAAGGTGGACTTGCCACACCCCGAACTGCCCAGCAACGCAAAAATTTCCCCCTTGCCAATCGACAGGCTGACCTCGTCCACGGCCACCGCCTCGTCGAACCGCTTGACCAGTTTCTGCGTTTCCAGGTAGCGCTCGCGGGGCACTTTGTCGGCGGGTTTGTCTGCCATGGTGGTGAATCCTTCTCGGTCAGCAAAAAGAGATCTGCAAAGAAAAAGGGCTGTTCGTACCCCGTAAGAACAGCCCTTGTGACCCGTGCCTGATACAGCTCAGTTCAGGTCAGGTGGAAGTGATGCAGCGCGTCACTTGCCCGCTTTGAAGGCGTTGTAGGCCGTGGCCATGGCTTCGCGGCTTTCGTTGGTGAACTTGCCGGGCTGGATCAGCTTGGCCGCATAGTCGGCGTCCACAAAAATGGTCTTGTTGCCGGCGGTTTCGGGGTTGATCTTCTCCATGGCGGCCTTGTTGCCGGTGGGGTAGCTCATCTCGTTGGACACCAGTGCACCGCTTTCAGCGCGCAGGTAGTAGTCGATGAACGCGTGCGCATTGCCAGGGTGCTTGGCGTCTTTGGTGATGGCCATGGTGTCAAAGAAGGCCAATGCGCCGGTGGACGGCAACAGCGCTTCGATCACGTCTTTCGACTTGTTTTCCTTGGCACGACCGGCAGCAATGTTGATGTCGCCAGACCAGCCGATGGCCACGCAAGCCTTGCCGCCAGCGATGTCGTCGATCATGGTGCTGCTGAAAATGCGGATGTCCTTGCGCACCTTGGCCAGCATGTCGGTGGCCACCTTGTAGTCTTCAGCGCTGTTGCTGTAGGCGTCTTTGCCCACGTAGTGCAGCGCCACGGGAATGATCTCGGTGGGGGAGTCGAGGTACGCAATGCCGCAGCTCTTGAGCTTGGCGGTGTACTCGGGCTTGAACACCAGGTCCCAGGCGTTTTCAGGCATGGCCATGCCCTTCAGAGCCTTTTCCACCTTGGTCTTGTTGATGCCCACGGTGGTGAAGCCCCAGGCCCATGGCACCAGGTGTTTGTTGTCTGGGTCAGCCTTGACCAGCGCGCCCATGATGGCGGGGTCCAGGTTTTTGTAGTTGGGCAGCTTGGCTTTGTCCAGCGGCTGGAACAGGCCGGCTTCGGTCTGCGCGGGGCTGAAGGCGGTGCCGGGCACCACGATGTCGTAGCCGGTGTTGCCAGCCACCAGCTTGGCGTTCAGGGCTTCGTTGGTTTCGAACGTGTCGTAGTTGACCTTGATGCCGGTTTCTTTCTCGAACGCGGCAATCATGCCCTCTGGCACATAGTCAGGCCAGTTGTAGATGTTCAGCACCTTTTCTTCAGGTGGCGGCGCAGCAGGCGCGGCGGCCACAGGAGCGGGCGCAGGGGCTGGCGCAGGCGCGGGTTCTTCTTTTTTGCCGCAGGAGGCCAACAGAACGGCGGCCGCAGCCAAAGCCAAAACATGCTTGTTCATGGTGCACATCTCTCCAAAAGTTGTTCAAAAAACGGGTTGAAAACGGTCAGAAGGCCCGCCCCGACATCCACAGCGAAGCCTCAGCAAGAATCGGACCCAAACATTGTAGTCACGCACTTTTGGCCCTTGACCCCGTGCAGACCCTTGTTACAGGCGCCCGTGGGGACAATTCACTGCAGTTGCCCTGTGGCCTTCAAGTCGGCCATTGTGAGGTCGAGCACCTTGCGGATCAGGCCCATCATCTCGTCAATCTGCGCATGGGTCATGGTCAGCGGCGGGGCAATGATCATGCGGTCCCCCACGGCGCGCATGATGAGCCCGTTTTTGAAGCAGTGTGCCCGGCACTTCATGCCCACGGCCAGCTCTTCAGGGAACATCTGCATGCGGCCATCGGCACCGCGGGTTTTGCTTTTCACCAACACCAGGCCGGCCACAAAGCCGCAGGTTTCAGCCACACCCACCAGCGGGTGGTCGGCCAGGGTGGCATAGGCTTTGGCCAGGTAGGGGCCAATGTCGTCTTTCACGCGGCCAGGCAGGTTTTCGCGCTCCATCAGCTCGATGTTGGCCAGCGCCACCGCGCAGGCCACGGGATGACCGCTGTAGGTGTAGCCGTGGTTGAACTCGCCGCCTTTTTCAATCAGCACCTTGGCCACTCGGTCGCCCACCATCACGCCGCCCAGCGGGATGTAGCCGCTGGTCACGGCCTTGGCAAACGTGACCAGGTCGGGCCGGTAGCCAAACTTTTCGTAGGCAAACCAGTGGCCCAGGCGGCCAAACGCGCAAATGACCTCGTCGCTCACCAGCAAGATGCCGTATTTGTCGACGATGCGCTGAATTTCGGGCCAATACGTGTCGGGCGGAATGATCACCCCGCCCGCGCCCTGCACTGGCTCGGCAATGAAGGCGGCCACCTTGTCAGCGCCCAGTTCCAGAATCTTGGCCTCCAGCCAACCGGCGGCGCGCACACCGAACTCATCCGCCGTTTCGCCGGGCAGGCCTTCTTCAAAGTAGTAGGGCTGGCCAATGTGCGTGATGTTGGGAATGGGCAAATCGCCCTGCGCGTGCATGCCGCTCATGCCACCCAGCGATGCGCCCGCCATGGTGCTGCCGTGGTACGCGTTGTGGCGGCTGATGATGACCTTGCGCTGGGGCTGGCCCAGCAAATCCCAGTAGCGGCGCACCATGCGCACGTTGGAGTCGTTGCTTTCGCTGCCGCTGCTGGAATAGAACACGTGCTGAAAGCTGCGCCCGCCCACCGTAGGTGCCAGGGACGCCAGCTTGGTGGCCAACTGCACCGCAGGCACGTTGGTGGTTTGAAAGAAGCTGTTGTAGAAGGGCAGCTTCATCATCTGCGCCTGCGCAGCGTCGGCCAGCTCTTTGCGGCCGTAACCCGCGTTCACGCACCACAGGCCGCTCATGCCGTCCAGCATGCGCTGGCCCTCGCTGTCCCAGATGTAGATGCCTTCGGCCCGGTCAATCACCCGCGCGCCGCGCGTGGCCAGGTCGCCGTGGTCGGTGAATGGGTGAATGAAGTGCGCGCTGTCCAGCGCTTGAATTTCATGGGTGCTCAGGGGTGCGTTCATGGCTGTTTTCTCAATCAAAATGAGGCTCTGGCGCTTGTCTGTATTCAAGAGTTTGCTACTGCTGACGTTGGCACACATCACACATGCAGCAGCAGGTGCTCGCGTTCCCAGGGTGAAATCACCTTCATGAACTCGGCAAATTCCAGTTCCTTGATCTCGGTGTAGATGGTGATGAACTCTTTGCCCAGGATGTCGTGCAGGTCGGGTTCCTTGCGCAGCCAGTCCAGCGCCTCGCCCAGGCTGCGGGGCAGCGAGTAAGGGGCCAAGTAGGCGTCGCCCTTCATCTCGGCCTTCGGCTTGATCTTGTTTTTCAGGCCGAGGTAGCCGCAAGCCAGAGTCATGGCCATGGCCACGTAGGGGTTGGCATCGGCCCCGATCACGCGGTTTTCAATGCGCCGCGCCTGTGGCGGGGCGATGGGCGACCGGATGCCGACCGTGCGGTTGTCGTGCCCCCACTCGATGTTGATGGGTGCAGCGGTGTGGCGGCTCAGGCGGCGGTAGCTGTTCACATAGGGCGCAGCCAAGGCCATGGCAGCAGGCACATAGCGCTGCAAACCGCCGATGTAATGGAAAAACGCCTCTGACGCTGAACCGTCTTCGTTGCTGAAAATGTTCTTGCCCGTGGCCTTGTTCACCACACTCTGGTGGATGTGCATGGCGCTGCCCGGCTCGCCTTCAATGGGCTTGGCCATGAAGGTGGCGTACATGTCGTGGCGCAGCGCCGCCTCGCGCACCGTGCGCTTGAAGAAAAACACCTCGTCGGCCAGGCCCAGCGGGTGGGCGTGGAAGAAGTTGATTTCCATCTGCCCCGCACCGATTTCGTGGATCAGCGTGTCCACGTTCAGCTCCATCTTGTCGCAGTAATCGTAGATTTCTTCAAACAGCGGGTCGAACTCGTTCACCGCATCAATGCTGTAGGCCTGGCGTGAGGTTTCAGCCCGGCCACTGCGGCCAATGGGCGGCTTCAGGGGCACGTTGGGGTCGGTGTTGCGGGCCGTCAGGTAAAACTCCAGTTCGGGCGCCACCACCGGGCTCAGGCCCTCGGCTTCGTACAAATCACACACCCGGCGCAACACACTGCGTGGGGCAAATGGCACCAGCTTGCCTTCGTGGTCAAAACAGTCGTGGATCACCTGCGCGGTGGGATCGGTGGCCCAGGGCACGATGCGCACCGTGCTCGGGTCGGGCCGCAGTTGCATGTCTTTGTCGGTGGGGTCCACCACGTCGTAATAGGGGCCGCTTTGCGGAAATTCCCCCGTCACGCCCATGCCCACAATGCCCTGGGGCAGGCGCATGCCCCGGTCTTCGGTGAACTTGCCACGCGGCAAAATTTTGCCTCGGGCCACACCGGTCAGGTCGGGCACCAGGCATTCCACTTCGGTCACTCGGCGGGCGTTGAGCCAGTGTTCCAGGTCGTTGAAAGTCAGATTGGTTTTGGCGGCTGTCATAAAAGGCTTCAGAAGTTGAGACGCAAAAGGCAGGGCAGCGCGTCACACTCCTTTGGGCCTCCCACGGCGGCGGGCTTCGCAAGCCTCGCCAAAGGCTTTGAAGATGGCGGTGTAGAACGGGTTTTCCCAGCAACGCCACTCGGGGTGCCATTGCATGGCCACCGCAAACGCCCGGGCGCCTTCAATTTCAAACGACTCCACAAGTCCATCGGGCGCGTGGGCCAGTGCGCGCAAGCCTGCGCCCAACCGGTTCACACCCTGGCCGTGCAACGAATTCACACTGGCCGTGGTGCCACCGGCCCAGGCGGCCAGGCACGTCCCGGGCTCGATGGCGATGGTGTGTGACGGCGCGTATTGCTGCACGGGCGGCACGTTGTCGGGTTCGCGGTGGTCCATCATGCCGGGCACATGGTGCACGCGCTGGTGCAGGCTGCCGCCAAAGGCCACGTTGATTTCCTGGTAGCCCCTGCAAATGCCCAGCAGCGGCACCCCCTGGGCCACACAGGCCTTGATGAGCGCGAGCGTCAGGCCGTCGCGCTCGGGGTCCAGCGGCAGGCTGGGGTCGGCCACGGGTTCATCGAAGTGGCTGGGGTGCACGTTGGAGGGCGAGCCGGTCAGCATGACGCCATCTACCAGCGCCAGCAGCGCCGGAATCTGGCTGGCCTCGGCCAGCGGGAACATGACCGGCTGGGCGGTCGCCCCCACCTTCACGGCACGGGCATATTTGTCGCCCAGCACCAGGTAGGGCATGCGGTGCAGGTCGTCACCGAGCATGCGGTGGTCTGCGGGCAACCACACGAGAGGGGGTGTTTGAGAAGCGGAAGGCACATCCATGCACAAAACTCCTGTGTTCAGACCCATTGTGCCCGCTGAATTGGCTGGTCAATGGCTCCATTCGTGGCACCATGGAGGTACCACTTGATGCTTCTCATGGACTGAACATGCTGTCCGAATTCCTGTTGGCCGAACTGGCCCGTTTGTCCACCCCCCCCAACAGCGGGGCCCACAGCCCGCTGCCACTCAACCGACAGTTGTATGAAGCCCTGCGCCGCGCCATGCTCGACGGCAAGCTGGGCGCGGGCGAACGCCTGCCCTCCAGCCGCGACCTGGCGCAAGACCTGGCCCTTTCGCGCAACACCGTCATGGCGGCCATTGGCCAACTCACCGTGGAGGGCTACCTCGTCAGCCAAGTGGGCAGTGGCACCTTCGTGGCCGACAGCGTGCCCAGCGCCGCCCCGCGCCGCCAGCGCTCCGGCACGGCGCCACCGGGGAGCAACCGCCGGTTGTCGGTGCGCGGCGAGGCGCTGGCCCACAGCTTCAATGCCAGCCAGCTGGAGGTTCAGCCCTTCACCCCCGGTCCAGCAGACTTCAGCGCCTTCCCCGTGGCACTGTGGCAGCGCCTGCAAAACAAACACTGGCGACACACCCGGCCCGACATGCTCGATTACAACGACTGCGGCGGCCACGGCCCCCTGCGCCGTGCGGTGGCCGACTACCTGCGCGTGTTCCGCAGCGTGCAATTGGAGCCAGACCAGGTCATCATCACCAGCGGCACACAGCAGTCGCTGGAACTGTGCGCCCAACTGTTGGCCGACCACGGCGACACCGTTTGGGTGGAAGACCCGGCCTACTGGGGCGCCGTCAAGGCCTTCATGGCCACTGGCCTCGCCATGCACCCCGTGCCGGTGGACAGCGAAGGCATTGCCCCGCAGGAGCATGACCACCAGCACCCGCCAAGGCTGGTGTACGTGACGCCCTCGCACCAGTACCCCACCGGCGCGGTCATGAGCCTGGCCCGCCGCCAGGCCCTGCTGCAAGCCGCCCGCCAGCACAACGCCTGGGTGCTGGAAGACGACTACGACAGCGAATTCCGCTTCAGCGGTCCGCCTGTGTCGTCATTGCAGGGGCTTGATGTTGATGGCCGCGTGTTGTACATGGGCACCTTTTCAAAGGTGCTGTATCCGGGGCTGAAGCTGGGCTATCTGGTGGTGCCCAAGGCGCTGGTGGCGGCGTTCAAGCAGGCCCACTACGACCTGAACCGCCCCGGCCAGATGCCGCTGCAAGCCGCACTGGCCGAGTTCATTGAAATGGGCCACTTCGCCAGCGCACTGCGCAAAGCCCGCCAGGCCTATGCCGAGCGGCGGCGGGCCCTGGTGGCCGCTTTGCAGCCGGTGCTGGGCACGTCAGGCGGGCCCTGGATTGCCGGTGCCGAGCAAGGCCTGCACCTGTGCCTGCGCTTGCCCCAGAATGCAGACGACCAGGCCCTGGCCCTGCAAGCCGCCAAAGTGAACCTGATCGTGCGGCCCCTGTCGGCCTACTGCCTGGCCCGCATTGATGTGCGCGGTCTGGTCATCGGGTATGGGTATGCGCCGCTGGGCGCCATTCACCGGCACAGTGACGATCTGGTGAAGCTGGTGCGCCGCAGTGCAAACCCATGACATACCGCCGACACAACTCAGTCCTTCTTCTGCCGGGCCTCATTCATGCGCCGGGCCTTGATCTCCAGCACCAGCCTCACGGCCAGCACCACGTTCACACCCACCACCAGCAACGATGGCCACAGTGGCAGTTGTTGCCCAGTGGTCCAGCCGTAGAGCAACAGGCCCACCAGCGCCAAGCCGCCGACCAGTTGCGACAAAGACGTGAAACTGAAAAAACCTGATTTCACTGCGATAGCCCCTTGAGTTGGTTCCAGATGACAGACGGGCGCGTATTTTCACCGCCTGCAGGCGTCGGATCAACGCACCACATCCATCAACCGGTGCCACAGCATGCCCAACGCCAGCGAGGGGGTGCGCAGCAGCGGCCCGCCCGGAAACTGCCGGTGCGGCAGACGGGCAAACACGTCAAAGCGCTGGCTGTCGCCGGCCACGGCCTCGGCCACGAGTTGACCGGCCAAGGCCGTGAGGGCCACCCCATGACCGCTGAAGCCTTGCAGGTAATACACATTGGTGCCCAGGCGGCCAAAGTCGGGGGCGCGGTTCATGCTGATGTCCACAAACCCACCCCACACAAATTCAACATTCACATTTTGTAGTGCCGGGAACACTTGCACCATGCGCTGGCGCATGATTTCTTTCAAATTCTTGGGCGTTTGGGTGGTGTAGCTCACGCGCCCGCCAAACAGCAGGCGGTGGTCGGCGCTGAAGCGGAAATAGTCCAGCACAAAGTTGTTGTCGCACACCGCCGCATTGCGGGGAATCAGCCGGGCGCACAGCTCCGGCGGCAGCGGCTCGGTACCAATGATGTAGGTGCCCACGGGCATGATGCGCGGCGCAATCTCGGGGGCCACCTGCGGACCGAACTCGGGCAGCATGCAGTTGCCCGCCAGCACCACCTGGGCGGCATGCACCTCACCCTGGGCGGTGCGCAGCACAGGTTTGGGGCCCCGTTGCAGCGCCGTGACCGGCGACTGCTCGAACAGTTTCACGCCCAGCCCCTGAGCCGCGCGGGCCAGGCCCAAGCCGTACTTGAGCGGGTGCAGGTGGCCTGAGGTGGTTTCGTAAGCCGCTGCGTGGTACAGCGGGCTGTCGATGTGGCGGGCCACATCGGCACCGGTGGCCACATCGGCCTTGAGGCCGTAGCGGCGCTCGGTGTCTTCCATGTCGGCCAACAAGGTTCGGGCTTTGCCCGGCGAATCGGCCACGTACAGGTAACCGTTGACCCGGTCGCAGGCGATGCCAAAGCGGTTGATGTGCCCATCCAACACCTGGATGGCCTGCAACGACATGTCCCAGGCTCTGCGGGCGTCGGCTTCGCCCAACTGGTTCTCGAACGGACCTTGCCCGCTGGCATACCCCACGATGGCCTGGCCGCCATTGCGGCCCGAGGCACCGCTGCAGACGCGGTCGGCCTCCAGCAGCGCCACGCTGTACCCGCGTTGCCGCAATTCAATGGCGGCACACAGCCCCGCAAACCCGCCGCCCACCACCGCCACGTCGGTTTGCAGTTTGCCTGCCAACAGTGCCCAGCCGGGGCCACGGTCGACGCTGGCCTCGTAGTAACTTTGCTGGTTGAGCCGGGTGTCAGATGCCAGCAGGCCGCCGCTCATGGCTGCACCCCGGGCAAACGGCGGTTGGGAAACATCTCGATGGCCTGCTGCGGCTGCGCTGACAGGTGCTTGGCGGTTTGGCCACTCAGGTAGGTCCACACGGCGGTGGCAGCGGCGTTGGTGGTCAGCTCGGCGTGGTCGTAGGCGGGGGCCACTTCCACACAGTCCATGGCCACGGTGTTGAGCGGGGCCAGCCCTTCCATGAAGGTGAGCAACTGGCTGCTGGTGAGGCCGCCGGGCTCAGGCGTGCCGGTGCCAGGAGCAAACGCGGGGTCGAGCACGTCGATGTCCAGCGTCAGATAGCAAGGGCGGTGGCCAATGCGCTGGTGAATGGCTGCGATGACGTCTGCCAGCCCCTCGCCGTCTTTGCCCCGAAGCTGGCGGGCGGTGTAAATCAGGCCACCCATGTCCTGGACGTATTCGCGGGCTTCGCGCACGCCGCTGGAGCGCAGGCCAATTTGCACGGTGTGGCTGGCGCTGACCAGGTCTTCGCGGATGGCTTCGTATGTCCAAGTGCCGTGGCCCGACGGTTCGCCAAAGTGGTCGGTCCATGTGTCGCAGTGCGCATCAAAGTGCACCAAGGCCAGCGGCTCTCCGTTGCCAAACCGCTCTTTGGCCGCGCGCAACAAGGCCAGCGTGACGGAATGGTCGCCCCCCAGAAACACGCTGTAGTGCTGGGCCATCAAGGTCGAGGCCTGACGCTCGATGTGACCGCGCACCTCGGGCAGGGGTGAGGCATTGGGCAGGCGCATATCGCCCGCGTCGGCCACATGGGCCAGCGGCGACACGTTGAACAGCGGGTGAATGCCGTCGCACAGCATGAGGCTGGCAGTGCGGATGGCCTGCGGGCCGAAACGGGCACCAGGGCGGTTGGTCACTGCGCCGTCAAACGGCACACCGGCCACGACAAATGGCGCGTGCGGACGCTCGTGCAGTGAGGCGGCACCCAAAAAGCGGTTGCTGTGGTTGGCGTAGGCAAAGTCACCCAGGCTCATGGAGGTTTCTCCTTCAAATACCGGTCAATTGGTTGCAGACCTTACCGCTTTCAAGGCCTGTGCAAGGAGCCAATTGCACTCAGGCAGGCACAGCCAAGGGCTTCTGCCGCCAGGCCAACAGTGCCCCCAGCCAGAGCGCCAGGGCCGAGCAAAGCAGGCCACGGGCCAGGCCGCCAGGGCCGTCGGCGATCCAGCCCACAGCAGAAGGCCCAAAAATCTGCCCCACTGCAAACACGATGGTGAACGCGCTGATGCCCACCGGCCACTGGGCCACCGGCAGGTTGTGGCGCACCAGCGCCGTGGTGGACGCCACCACCGACAAAAACACCGCGCCAAACATCACGCCCGACAACAACAGCAGCGGCCACGCGGTGGTGACCGCAGGCAACACCGTGGCCACACCCAGCAAGCCATTGAGCAAGGCCAGCGCACCACCGCCCTTGGCACGGTCCAGCAAGCCCGCCCACAACCGGCCTGAAGCCACCACCGCCGCCCCCAACAGCGCATAGAACAGCGTGATGTCGGCCGGGGCCACGCCCTGCTCGCGCAACAGCGCGATCACAAACGTCATGTACCCGATGTATCCGATGCCAAAACAGGCATAACCCGCCATGGCAAAACCCAGTTTGCGTACCCAGAACACCGTGCTGTGGGTTTTGGGTGGTGGAGACGGGTTTGAGTTGTTGATAGCTGAAACACCAATACCATCAAGCGCCAGGGCCTCTTTTTGCTTGAAAAACCGTGCTGGCCACACCAGTGCCACTGTGGCCAGCACACACGCCAGCGCCAGCCACCACCAGGCCCAGGCCCAACCGTGGGCTTCAGTGGCATGGGCGGCCAGCACACCGGGCACCGCCAGGGCCGACAACACAATGCCCCAGCCCACACCGCCATACACCACACCCAGCATCAGCCCACTGCGGGTGGGGTACCACTGCCCCAGCCGCGCGGCCAGCAGGCCACAGGCCACAAACACCCAGGCACTGGTCACCCCGGCCAACAGGCGCTGCGCCAGCAACGGTGCCGCGCCCGTGAAAAACCCGCTGCCCGCCATGAACACGCTGGCCAGCAGCGACGCGCCCACCAGCACATGCGGCACGCCGGCGCGGCGCATCAGCCAGGGGGCACTGAGGGCACCCAGCAAGTACCCAGCCGCGTTGGCCGTGTTCATCGCACCGGCCAACGTGTAACTCCAGCCCAGGTCGGCCCGCATGGGTGGCAGCAGCAACCCGTAGGCAAACCGTGTGATGCCCAGCGACACAGCAGCGCCCAGCGACAGGACCACCGCGACAGCCAGCCCTTGAAACAATGGTGAAACCTGAGACCGCATGTGTGTGTGTCCTGTGGACTTTCAGATGTCAGTTGGGCCGCCAGCGCTTCAGCAGCAAGGCGTTGCTCACCACCGTGACCGAGCTGAACGCCATGGCCGCCCCGGCCAGCATGGGGTTGAGGTAGCCCAGCGCAGCCAGCGGAATGCCCGCCACGTTGTAGGCAAAGGCCCAAAACAGGTTCTGGCGGATTTTGGCCACGGTGCGGCGCGATATGTCCAGCGCCTGCGCCACCAGCGCGGGGTCGCCACGCATGAGGGTGATGCCGGCGGCATGCATGGCCACGTCAGAGCCCCCGCTGCCTGCGCCTGTGTGGGGGTTGCTCATGGCCATGCCCACATCGGCAGCGGCCAGGGCAGGTGCGTCGTTGATGCCATCGCCCACCATGCACACGGTGTGGCCGCCTTGTTTCAGGGCGGTCACGTGCCCGGCCTTGTCGCCGGGCAACACCTCGGCCAGCACTTCGCCCACGCCTTTCATGCGCGCGTCCATCAGGTGTGGATTGAAGCCCAGGCGTTCGGCCATGGCTTGGGCGGCACCGGCGTTGTCGCCAGAGATCATCACCACCTTGATGCCCCGTGCTTTCAAGCGGCGGATGGCATCGGCTGCCCCGGGTTTGGGCTCGTCACCAAACGCCAACAGGGCCAGCACCTGAGGCCCCACGGCCAGTGCCGACACGGTCGCCCCCGCTTGCTGCAGTTGCAAGGCTTTCACTTGCAGGCTGCCCAGTTGCAAGCCCAGTTCGGTCATCCAGCGCAAGCTGCCCAGGCGCACGGGCAGGGTTTGGCCCCCTTCCAACAGGCCCATGGGCCAGCGGGCCTGGGTGCCCCGGCCGGGCACGTTGGCCACCTCCACCAACTCGGGCACCACTGCGGCGTCAGCCGCTGGTTGTTGTGCTGCTGCGGCCACTCGCACAGCGTGGGCCAGTGGGTGTTCGCTGTCGGCCAACAGCCGGGCCGCCAGCGCAAGGGTGGGGGGAGCATCCACACCCGGGGCAGGCACGAGTTCGGTCAACACCGGCTGACCTTGGGTGAGGGTGCCGGTTTTGTCGAAAGCCACCACGTCCACCCGGTGGGCCAGTTCCAGTGCCACGGCGTCTTTGATCAGGATGCCGTGTTGTGCCGCCACCCCCGTGCCAGCCATGATGGCGGCGGGTGTGGCCAGGCCCAGCGCGCAGGGGCAGGCAATCACCAGCACGGCCACAGCGTTCAGCAGGGCCTGTTCGGTGCTGGCACCGTGTGCCAGCCAGCCCACCCAAGTGACCACGGCAATGGCCAGCACCACGGGCACAAACACGGCGGCCACCTTGTCCACCAGGCGTTGCACGGGGGCTTTGCCTGTTTGGGCGTCTTGCACCAGCGCAATGATTCTGTGCAGCGTGCTTTGCGTGCCAACAGCCGAAACAGCCACTTGCACCACACCGTCGCCGTTCAAGCTGCCGCCGGTGACGGCATCGCCCACGCCCTTGGCCACGGGCATGCTTTCACCAGTGAGCATGGACTCGTCGGCCTGGGTGTGGCCGTCTGCCACGCGGCCATCGGCCGGAAAGCGTTCGCCTGCGCGCACCAGCACGGTGTCGCCGGGCAGCAGCTCAGCCACGGGCACGTCGATGGCGTCGGTGCGGCGCACGCCGTCGGGCAGCAGGTGGGCAACCTCAGGACGAAGACTTTGCAGGGCGCGGATGGCACTGGTGGTCTGCCGTTTGGCCCGCGCTTCCAGCCATTTGCCCAACAGCACCAAGGTGATGACCACCGCCGAGCCCTCAAAGTACATGTGCACCATGTCGCCAGGTTCAGCCTTCCACCAGATCCAGGTGGACAAGGCCCAACCAGCCGTGGTGCCAATGGACACCAACAGTTCCATGTTGCCAGTTCGGTTTTTCAGGGCGTGCCAGGCCGAGCGGTAAAACACCGCACCCAGCCCGAACTGCACCGGTGTGGCCAGCGCAAATTGCAACCAGCCCGGCAACATCCAGTGTTTGCCTGCCAGGTCTCCCAACATGGGCAGCACGAGTGGGGCCGACAGCAACAACCCCAGCAGCACAGGCCACACATCGGTGCGAATACCCAGCCGGGTGGGAGGGTGCGCATCGGCATCGGGGGCATCCACCGCCCGGGGTTCGTAACCGGCATCGCGCACGCTGCGGGCCACGCGGGCGGGCAGGTCGGCCCATTCGGCCGGGGGCACCGCACCAGGTTGCCAGGTGACACGGGCCGATTCGGTGGCAAGGTTTACGGTCGCCTCGGCTACGCCAGGCAGTTTTTTCAACACCCGCTCCACACGACCCACACACGAAGCGCATGTCATGCCGCCCACACCCACATCGCACACAGGTGCGGTGGTGTCTGAGGCGGTGTCTGTTTCAAAATGGGGGTTCATAACCACCAGATTAACCCCCTTGAAAGGCTTTGGCTGTGTCACACACCCCTATTCACACATTCACCGTCACCGGCATGACCTGTGGCCATTGCGAAAAAGCAGTGGTGCAAGCCGTGAAACAGCTGGACCCCCAGGCCCAAGTGACCGCCGACCGCACCCACAACCATGTGGAGATCCACAGCAGCCAGCCACGTGAAGCCTTGGCTGCAGCCATTACCGAAGAAGGCTATGCGGTGGCTTGAAACCACTGCTTGCCAAAACTTTACACAGCATCACACAGCAGCCAACTGCGCATTACATGCGGGGTTCAAAGTTCATCCATCCCACAACGGCACCAGCCGCTGACAAGGGAACGGTGGCAGACGCACTGCCTGGTTTCACATTGAAAGAATGACCATGAACAAACTGACCCAACGCCTTTTGGCCGCTTCGGCCGCCGTTTTGCTGGCCGGTGCCTCGGTCACGGCCATGGCACGTGGCCCTGGTGGTTGCGACGAAGGCCACAGTGGCCCCCGCGCTGAAAAAATGCAACAGCGCATGGCCGACAAAATGGCCAAACGCGAAGCAGACCTGAAAGCCGCCCTGAAACTGACAGCCGCACAGGAAGCCGCGTGGGGCAACTTCACCAGCGCCATGAAACCCCCGGCCATGGACGGCAAAAACCGCCCCAGCCGTGAAGAAATGGCCAAACTGACCACGCCCCAACGCATGGACAAGATGCAGGCCATGAAAGCCGAGCGCGATGCCCACATGGCCCAACGCATGGAGGCCACCAAAGCCTTCTACGCCGCCCTGACGCCCGAACAGCAAAAAGTGTTCGACGAACAGGCACACGGCAAGGGTGGGCACGGTGACCGCGGTCACAGCGGACGAGGCAAACACCAAGGCTGACACCCGCTGCAACATTTCAACCCGGCCTTGGCCGGGTTTTTTTGTGCCCGGCGCCGCATTTGCTCGCCAGCACTTATCAACAACTCTGTGGACAAAAAAAAGATAAGTGCCTGGTTATGCACAGGCAGGTCGCATACCTGCTGGTTATCCACTTTTCGGGTACAGCAGGCACAGGGCTTGAACCACATGGTTGGTCTGGGCACTGAGCATTGATTGACAACAGCTTTTCACACTTGTCCACAGGCCAAGGGGCTCTCTACTACTACTGCTATTTGAATATAGAAGCCATAAGAGATAGATACACAAAGTCCCCACTTGCGCTCACAAGCACACTTGCTGGCGTCGCAAGAGGCCACGGAGCGTAAAATTCGCTTCTTTTTCACGGGTGTTTGCGCGCATGACAGTTGCCTCGACGACCGGCCAAGCTGTGGGCAAACCCACCACGTTTGAAATCAAAAGTGCCAACCTTCCACTGGTTGCCTTGTTGCTCAAAACCACCGACATCGCGCTGTTCACTCAGGAATGGGCAGCGCAGTACGGCAGCAACCCGGGGTTTTTCGAACAAGACCCTCTGGTGATAGACCTGCATGCCCTGGGTGAGGAAGCTGGCTCCATCGATTTCAAGCAATTGCTGGCATTGCTGAGGGCTCACGCCGTGTGCCCAGTGGCTGTCAAAGGGGGCAGCGCTGCCCACCTGAAGGCTGCACTCAAGGCAGGCCTGGTTGCTGCGCCCGATGTCGTGTTGCAGCGACAAGCGGCCTCTCCAGTGCCCGAAGCAGTGCCTGCACCCGCGCCCGTGGCCCCCCCTGTCCAGCAACCCAATGCCGAGGCCATGGTGATCGACAGACCCTTGCGCTCCGGTCAGCAGGTGTATGCACGAGGCCGCGATCTGGTGGTGCTCGCCATGGTCAACCCGGGAGCAGAGGTGATTGCCGACGGCCACATCCATGTGTACGCCCCCCTGCGCGGCAAAGCCATGGCTGGTGCACGTGGCAATGGCGATGCCCGCATATTTGCGCTCAGCATGGAGCCGGAACTGATATCCATTGCGGGCATTTACCGCACCAGTGACGTGCCCCTGCCCGCCAACATTGCGGGTAAACCGGCCATGGTGCGGTTGGACAGCGGGCCAGACGGCGACAAGCTCTTGCTGGAGGCCATTCGCGGGTGACCCGTTTCAAACAAGGCAGAATCGCTGCCAACTTCAGCTAAAAACACGCTAACTGTTCGCCTGACTCGGGCCAGCATTCATTCATCAAGGGAACTCTCCATGGCAAAAATCGTTGTGGTCACCTCAGGCAAAGGTGGCGTCGGCAAAACCACCACCAGCGCCAGCTTTGCATCTGGCCTGGCGTTGCGCGGCTTCAAAACCGCTGTCATCGACTTCGACGTGGGCCTGCGCAACCTAGACCTCATCATGGGCTGCGAGCGCCGCGTGGTGTACGACCTGATCAACGTCATCCACGGTGAAGCCAACCTGAACCAGGCGCTGATCAAAGACAAACAGTGCGACAACCTGTTTGTGCTGGCCGCCAGCCAGACCCGTGACAAAGACGCCCTCACCCAAGACGGTGTTGAAAAGGTTCTGGCCGACCTGGCAGGCATGGGTTTTGACTACATCGTGTGCGACTCGCCTGCAGGCATCGAAACAGGCGCCCTCATGGCCATGCACTTTGCCGATGAAGCCCTAGTGGTGACCAACCCGGAAGTGTCCAGCGTGCGCGACTCAGACCGCATCCTGGGCATGCTGGGCAGCAAAACCAAGCGGGCCATTGACGGTGCAGAACCCATCAAAGAGCACTTGCTCATCACCCGTTACAACCCCACCCGCGTGCAAGACGGGCACATGCTGTCGCTGGAAGACATTCAGGACATCTTGCGCATCAAGCTCATTGGTGTGATTCCCGAAAGCGAGACCGTGCTCCAGGCTTCCAACCAGGGCACGCCTGCCGTGCATCTGGAAGGCAGCGACGTATCCGAGGCCTACAAAGACGTGGTCACCCGCTTCCTGGGTGAAGACAAGCCCCTGCGTTTCATCGAAGCCGAGAAGCCCAGCTTCTTCAAGCGCCTGTTCGGGGGGAAATGACGCATGTCCCTGTTTTCATTCCTGCTGGGTGAGAAGAAAAAAACGGCCAATGTGGCCAAAGAGCGCCTGCAGATCATCCTGGCGCACGAACGCAATGGCCGCAGCGCCACCACACCCGACTATTTGCCTGCTTTGCAGCGCGAGTTGGTGGCAGTTATCAGTAAATACATCAAGATCAACCCAGATGACATCAAAGTAAACCTGGAACGCCAGGACAACTTAGAGGTGCTGGAAGTCAAGATCGAGTTGCCTGACGCCAAGTGAACTGACGAAGTATTTAGTGCCCTATCCGAAAGAGGGCCAGGCTTGAGGTGCCCTGTGAAGCACTTCGTATAAAAATCTTTCAGGGAGTGGGCGCATGGCGCACAAAAAAGCATGGGTGGTTTTGCTGGGATGGGTGTGTCTGAGTGTCGGTGCCCAAGACATCACGTTTGAGGAAATGACCATGCTGGACAGCCTGCGTCAGCAGTACGCCGCCAAAGGGGTTAGCGTTACTCCCGAGGACGAGGCGCGCTTTTTGCAGCGTATCCGAGCAATGAAGGCGCTTGCAGGCGGTGGTATTGCGGGGGCTGGATTGTCGGCACCCATTTGGTCCGCACCACAACAACCTGCGGCTGCTGCAGCAACGAGGCCCCATGCAACTGCCAACACACAGCATCAAGCCCAACCTGTAGCTGGTGTGGCTGACAGTGAATCGACCTTGCGGGCCCAACTAGATGCACTGCCGTTGACCCAGTCGCTGCAAAGCATGGAACGCATGCGCGACGGGATGTCATTCAATGGCCAACGTTACGCAGATGCCGAAGGTCCTGCCGAACGCATTGCTGTGGACCCTCAAACGGCCACAGCTGCATACGTGGTTCCCATGGGGGCCTACCAAAGCGTAAAGATTGCCCGTCTGGGAAGTGGCGTGCCTGCAGTCACAGTTGGGCGGTTGACGAGTACGGGCTCTCGATTGATGTTCCAGTCTGTAACCGGCAAAACACTTCAGGGTGATTTGGTCTTTCCCATGACCGATGGTGTGCTGCTGACGCGCGATTCAGTGGGTTTCCGATATGTGGTGGGCGAAGGCGTGCGACAGATCGATTTTCCAGCTGGCTGGGCCCCTGCGCCTCTGCAACGGGGCAATGTGGCAGCAACAGGTTGGCTGCTTTTGGAGCGAGATACCGTTCAGGAAGACAAAAGCCCTCTCTCTGCACTGGTGGGCATTGGCCAGATGGTTGGTATGGCACCAGCGAGCAGAGACTACGCCCTCTTCAACATGAGCGACAAACGCATGGTCTCGTTTGAAATTGCCACCTATGGTAAGGGCGTCACCACCTATTCACAGTGCCGTAAAGCTTCCAACGGTCTCTTCAATGTGTGCGACCGGATGGCTACATACGATTCCATCTGGCAGCCCAATGGCGGCCCAAACTGGTCGCACTATTTCTGGAAAGTGGACTGGCAAAGCATGGGAGGCAAGCCCGTGGCTGTGGTCATGGAAAGCGGGCTCAAGCAGATCAACGCCTATGATTTGAACGGCAGCAAACGCGTCAGTCTTTTCGAACGAACCATGGGTATCGCAGCCTGGCATCTTGAAATGGGCACGGGTGGTAAGTACCGTGCCAAGGCCCAACTGGCTTTCGACAAGCCAGTGTTGGAGGATGTAGCCTTGGAATTGCGCGAACGCGCGGACATGCCCCGTTGATGCTGCTTCACATCCCCACCCCCCTGATCGAATCCCGCGCCCTGTCGTTGCGCACTGGCTGCGACGTGTGGCTGAAGATGGACGCGTTGCAGCCCTCGGGCTCGTTCAAGCTGCGCGGCGTGGGGTTGGCCTGCCAAACACATGCCCAGCGGGGTGCCCGGCGGTTTGTGTCGTCATCGGGCGGCAACGCAGGCATTGCCGTGGCCTACGCAGGCCGCCAGTTGGGGCTGCCCGTGGTAGTGGTGGTGCCGCAAACCACCTCAGCCCGCGCCCGCGAGCTGATTCAGCAACAGGGTGCCGAACTCACCGTGCACGGTGCGTCGTGGCAAGAGGCCAACGAGCTGGCGCAAAGCATGCTGGGCCCCACCGACGCCTTCATTCACCCCTTTGACGACCCGCTGCTGTGGCAAGGCCACAGCACTTTGGTGGACGAGGTGGCCCAGGCCGCAGTCACCACCGGTTGGGTGCCCGACATGGTGGTGCTGTCAGTGGGTGGCGGTGGTTTGCTGTGTGGCGTGTTGCAAGGCTTGCAGCGCAACGGCTGGGGCCATGTGCCCGTGCTGGCTGCCGAGACCGAAGGGGCCGATTCACTGTCACAGGCGCTGGCTGCCGGCGAGCGCATCACGCTGCCCGCCATCACCAGTGTGGCCACCAGCCTCGGTGCACGGCAGGTGTGCCAACAGGCGTTTGATCTGGCCCGCCAGCAACCCGTGTGTCCCGTGGTGGTGACGGATGCCGCTGCTCTGACTGCCTGCCGCACCTTTCTGGACGATCACCGCGTGCTGGTGGAGCCCGCCTGTGGTGCTGCCTTGGCAGCACTCGATGTGTTGCCCAGCGCTTTTGCCGACGCGGAGCTGCCACCACGTGTGCTGGTGGTGGTGTGCGGCGGGGTGGCGGTCACGGCTGCCAACCTGTTGTCAGTGACCGCCTGAAAAAACGATGAAAAATGCCACTGTCGCTTACCAGTAAACAATTGTTTGCTGCAATCGTTACCGAACCATCGACTCAGACTTTGTAGCTGTCTACGGCCAGAGGGACGCTGTCATACACCTTGATCAGGTTGGTGAAGCCCGACATGGAAAGCACGTTCAGCACACTGGGTTGCACGCCAGCCAACCGAAAATCACCGTTGTGCTTGCGACAGCTTTTGAGCGTGATCAGCAATGAGCGCAAGCCAGCACTGCTGGTGTATTGCACGCCAGAGAAATCGGCTACCAGCTGCGTGCGACCAGCGTCCACGTGCGCTGCCAATGTTTGGGTGAGCTGGTCGGCGGTGAGGCTGTCGATGCTGCCTTGAACGGCCACAACGGTGACGGGCTCCTGCTGAACGACGGTGACCTCCATGGGTATTTCTCCGGGTGTGTTGTGGTGGTTCGAAAACGGCATTTGATTGTGACACGGCCATCGCTACACTGGCTCCCGCAACGCAACGCCCAGTTCCACGGAGACCAGATCATGCAGGCTTCTTCGCCCTCCACTTCAGACGAGTTCTTGATTCGCTTGCTGGGCATCGTGGACCGCATCGCGGCCGACGGTGATTTCACTGCGGTGGGGCCCTTGCTTGAAATGACATCTGCGCATTCGCAGCCACCTTTGCTCACGGCCCTTGCGGAGGGTTTTGCCCGCATGGTCGTCAAGCTGGAAGCGCGAGACTATGAGCTGGAGTGCACCATTCAGGATTTGCGCGCTGCCAAAACCGAGCTCGAAAAAGCCAACTACGACGCGTTGACAGGGTTGCCCAACCGCGTGATTGCACGCGACAGGCTCCACCAGGGCCTTCTGCAGGCCCAGCGAACCCACGGACAACTGGCAGTCATGTACCTGGACCTCGACAAGTTCAAATGGGTCAACGACAACCTCGGCCATGCAGCGGGTGACGAGTTGCTGCAGCAGGTGGCCGCGCGGTGCCGCGACTGCATACGGGACAGCGACACCTTTGCACGCCTGGGTGGTGACGAGTTTCTGTGTGTGTTGCCCGCCGTAGCCAACCAGCAGATGGCCGAAGAACTGGCACAGCGGTTTGTCGACACGTTGAACAAGCCCTTTGCCTTGCGGGATGGAGTGGCAAACATTGGCACCAGCGTGGGCATCGCCATGTTTCCTGCCCATGGCAATACCGTGGACCAGCTCATTGAATTTGCCGATGCAGCGCTGTACTTTGCCAAACACGCCGGGCGCAATGTGTACCGGGTGTTTCAGTTGTCTGAGAAAGACGAGGGCTGAGGCCGAAACCCCGGCAGGGGTTCAACCGCCCGTCACTGGCGCACCAGAGAGACCCGCGCTGACAGCCTGCGCTTGAGCACACCGACTGCCCAAGACAGCGGGTAACAAAATGCCAGGAAGAACAAAGACGCGTAGAGGTACACCGGGATCATCAGGTCCGTTTGTCCCGTGGCCGCAATGACGGTGTTGCAGCGGCTGACCAGTTCATTCACGCCCACCACTGAGGCATTGCTGGATGCAATGGCGGTGATCAGGAAACCGTTGATCCAGCCCGGGATGAACAACATTGCCTTTGATGGGTCACCGTCCCGCCAGGCCTGCAGTGCTGTAGCGAAGTTCTCGGATACATACCCAATTTGCATGGCTGACAACGCCAGGGCCACCTTGAACCAGGCCGCCACCCTCACTGGTGTGTCGATTCCAGGCAATGACACCTCTGCCGGGAGAATCACGGCCATGTAAAAAATCAGGGCAAATGTGGGCAGGTGGTGTATGACCCCCGAGGCCTTTCTGCTGACACCTGCTACTACCCGCATTTGCGCCCGCATCAGGAAGGCCAGAGGCACACCCAGCATCAAACCGATCAGGCCGGCCGTGAACGCAATCAGCACGTTCCAGCCAAAACCTTGCAGCAGGAAAGGGGACCAGGTCCAGAGGGTTTCCAAGGTTTCCATGGTCAGCTCGCTTCCTGGAAACGACGGGTCACCCGCACCTGCAACCATGCCAGCACCGCTGCTGCCGTGGTGATCAAGCCCAGGTAGGCCACCAGCAGCACATTCATCATCACATTGACGTTGCCCTGGTCCGCCATGATGGCCAGGGACATCAACAACAACTCCGGGACACCGATGGCCGACGCCATGACGGTTTGCTTCATCACGTTGATGAGTGAACCCATGACAGGCCCCTTGGCCAGCGCAGCGGTCTGTACCAGCGTGCCGGCCTGCAACCGGAAAGACGGGTCAGTCAGCCGCCTGTGGTGTGCCGCTTCAACCAGGCTGTTCATGATCGCCGCACCGGTGTACACACTCATGCAACCGATGGCAACGGCCATCGGGTAGAGGCTCCAACCCAGGTTGGCAAACAGCATTCCCCCAACCCCGAAGAACAGCAGGTACATCTGCAACAACGGAGGTGTCATGCGGGCATACACAGCGGCCAGCCGTGCCAAGGTAGACAACCAGCGCACACGCCCATCTGCCAGCAATGCCCAGCCCATGCCACAGCCGAGGCTGACCAGCACACACGCCACCATCATGACCACGGTGATGCCCAGCCCTTTGAGGAAGCGCGTGCGGTCGAACGGGTCGTACACAAAGCTCAGATCGATGCCTGTGCGCTCCTTGATCAACAGGCCAATGTTCTGCAGGCCCGTTGCTTCAGCAGAAGTCAGCAGGGTCGTGTTGCGACAGGCGGTTGGCCATTCGCCCTCGGGCGTTCGGCTGCACACGAAGGTGCCGCTTTTGTCTTTGGCCTGCCACTGGGCCTGGGTCTGGGTGAGGAAAGAAGATGCGGGCATGCCCCATGCAGCCTCGCGTTCTTTCAGGAAGCCGCTGCGGTGCCAGTCAGCAACGATGTCACCGATGGCACGGTCAAAAGCAGAACCTTTTTCAGCGCGGGACACAAACAGTGCCCACTGATTGACCATGGCCAACGGCAGCGGTGCGGAATAACCCCGCCATTCTTCCTTGGCCAGAAACGACTGGATGGCACTTTGCGTGTACAGGTAGCCCACACACCGGCCGTCGCGCAGGCCAAGCAGGGCATCACGCGTGTCACGGTAAATCACCAAGTCCAGCAGGAAACGCTCGGACATGGGCCGGTTGTAGTACGCACCCTGTGTGGCGCACACCGTTTTGCCGCGCAAACCGCCCCAATCCTGGATGCGCTGGTTGTCGCGCATCATCACCGTCACACCGCCAGCGTAATACGGTGGCTCAATGGCTGTGGCGATGCGCCGCCGTTCAATGGTGTCGGCGGTGGTCGCGATCACCAGGTCCACCGCGCCTTGTTCCAGGCGCTGAAGGCGGTTTTCTGTGGTGACTTTTACCAGCGACGCATTGACATTCAGCCGACGGGCCACGTCCCGGGCCAGGTCGATTTCCATGCCCACAGGCTGACCTTCGCTGTCAAGCATGCCAAAAGGGGGGAAATCGGACTTGACGCCAATGCGGATGACGCCGGATTTTTCGATGGCTTGCAGCGTCGGGCTCGCGGTGGCACCCGCACAGACCCCTGCCAGCAGCCAGGCGCAACACAAGCGGAACCAGCTTCGGGTGTTCACAGACATTCCTCGGGTGTTTGCGGGCCCACCTGTTCACCGCAGTACGGGCGACCGCCATCAACACGCTGCCACAGCCTCTCGCGTTCGCGGGTGAAGGCAGGGGTGTGCAAGCCCCATTTCTGTTGCAGGCGAGAAATCAGACCTTCCTTGAACCACTGGACGAGCGCTTTTGACACAGCGGCTTCCAGATCAGATCCCTTGTCCAGACGGTGAATGACCACGGCCCAGGGGGTCAGGTTGATGGGTGGCAGGGCCATTTCATACCGGTCTTTGTAGAGGGGATCGGCCAGCAAGGCGGAAATCTGGGTATCGCCATACAAAAAACCGGCGCAGCGCCCGTCACGCAAGGCTTGCAGAGCGTGGTTGGCGCTGTACAACGCCACGATGTCGGCACCGTACTTCACCGCTACGGGCCGATTGAAATAAGCGTCGCGCCTGGAACAGATGCGCCGGTTGCGCAAATCTGACCAGTCCCGGAACTGTTCCGACTTTCGGGCGACCACGCTGGTGCCGGAAGCGTGGTAGTTCGGCAGCACCATCGTCATTTGCGAACGCCGCTCGGGAGTGTTAGCCACGGTGGCAATCATCACATCCACCCGGCGTGACTCCAGCACTTCCACCCGTTCGGCTGTCAGCACCCCCAGCAGTTCCAGTTTGACCCCAAGCCTGGACGCCAGATCACGGGCCAGGTCAACTTCCAACCCTTCAAGTTGGCCGGAGGTCGGGTTGAGCATGCCCCACAGTGGAACGTCTTTTTTCACCCCCACCACCAGCACGCCGCGTTTCTGGATGGCCTGCAGTGCAGACGCCTCAGACGCAAGTGCCGTTTGATGGCCAGTGAACACCGCAAAGCACAGTATCAGCGTCCAGAGGCTGGCCTGCTTCAGCCATCCGCCCGCACGGTGTGCTGAAAGGGCGATCATGACAATGCCTCCTGTGGCTTGTAAACCAAGGCGATGCAGGTGATGTCGTCGGATTGTTCGACCCCGTCGGCAAATGCGTGAACAGCGGCCAGTACCCGTTCAACCGCTGCGCGGGCGCTTTCGCAGGGGTATTTGCGGAACAGGTCTGCCAGCCGGTCCTGACCAAACTCCTGTTGCGCGCGGTTCATGGCCTCGGTGACACCATCGCTGTAAATCAGCACCGTGTCGCCGGGCTGCAAAGCCAACTCTCCGGCACGGTAGCTCTGCTGTCCCATGATGCCCAGTGCCATGTCGCCGACAACCGGTAGGAAATCCACCTGACCGTCAGCGCCGATGCGCAACGGTGGTGGGTGCCCACCGTTGCAATACGACAGGGTTCCTGTGTCGGGGTTGAACAGTGCGTAGACCAGCGTCACGAACATGCAGGTGTCGTTGTCCTGGCAGAGTTCGTCGTTGACCTTTTCAACCACCAGTGTCACATCGGGCGTGCCCTGTGTGGCCGTGACACGAAGCAGGGTTTTGGACATCATCCCGAACAGGCCCGGACCAATGCCTTTGCCGCTCACATCGGCAACGGTGAGGCCACGCAGGCCCTGTCCCACCGCGAAGTGGTCGTAAAAGTCGCCACCCACCTCTTTGGCTGCCTGCATGGTGCCCCACAGGTCATATCGCGGGTGCTGAGGCCACGCATGGGGCAACATGGAACTCTGCATCTTGGCGGCAACGTCGAGTTCTTTGCGCAAACCCATCAGTTGTATGGATTCTCGAAATGCCTTGGTGACCGTCTCGAACCAGGGGCGCCAGGCCGTTGGCACCATGGGAATGGCCGATGGCTGAAAGCGCGACTCGGCTGCCAGGTGGCGCACCAGTTTGGCGGCAGGACCGACAAACTGCAGCGACGTCACGAGGTAGGTGGCCACCATCACGGCCACCAGACCCACCAGTGTGGCCAGCATGGACAGGCCCTGGTCTGTCACCACACGCCACCAGATGTCTCGTTCCGACACCATGTAGTACTGCGTCCATGGCGCACCCACAAACCGGTGGGCAATCACCACCTGGCCGTTCAGTATCCGGTGCGTGTCGTTTGGCAAGTCAGCCAAATCCTTGGGCTCTACGCCAGTTGGCAGCACAGTGGCGAGCGTGGGCGTTTTTTCTACCGCCAAGGGGTCGGCGTAAGAACCGGGGTGGGCCAGCACCTGGCGGAAAGCATCCACCAGCATCAACGTGCCCAGCGGGTAAGTGAAGTCGCTGTACATGCGGTTCAGATAGTCCAGGCTGGTGTCGATGGTCAGCACGCCCACCAACCGCTGGCCCCGGTACACCGGCACCAGCACCGGTACGAGCAGGCCCTGGTCTTTGCCCCCGAAATAGGTCGGTGCCCACTGCTTCTCGCGGTCGGGGTTGACTTCTGCGCTGCCCAGGCGCCACACAGGGTCCAGGTAGGCAGCAGGGCTGAATGCAATGGCGGGCGAAGGCCGCCACGGAGACGTCAACAAAAAGCGCTCCGTGGCCAGAAAACGCGCCCGTGCGGCATTGGGCAAGGTAAAAATCAGCGAGCGGAACCCGGCGTTGATCAACAGCGCCTGCTCCACGTCGCCATAAAACTCACTGGAGCGCCCCACCAGAACACCTTCGCCCACCAGATTGCCCGTCAGGTCAATGTCGGTGGCTTTGTCGAGGCTGAAAGTGCGCTCGTTGCCCCTCTCATGGGCCACAAAATCAGGCCAATGGGCGGGGGGCTTTCCCTGGGTGGAGGCGGTGCGCGACGCAATCTCGCTGTCGTCGCTGACCAGCATCTGCAGGTTGTCGAGCTGGTTGAGCGAAGACCGGATCACGTATTCCACAAACTGGCTGTGGCGCTTGACGTTCGACTCGATCAGGGCCACTTCAGACGCGAATCGCTCGCGCAACTGGATGCTGAAAAACACCATCAGGCCCAGCAGGATCAACCCGTAAGCCGCACCGATCAGCCGGTTGTAATTGCGGAAAAAATGCACCGACACATCGGTCGGCAGGTGTGACTTTCGGTTCTGCCAGGCCTTAAGCAGCTCCACGGGATGCCTCCATTGCAGCTGTATCGATCAGAGCGCCCAGCTCACGGGTCACCAGTGCGGCAGCCACCGGCGCCGTGAGGCGGTGCAGATCCACCACACCCGCTTCCTCCGGCAGGGCCACGCGTTCAGAGTAAGCCACCAATGCCCCGGTGTCGAAACCGTCGTCCACATGGTGCAACGCCAGAACGGCATGGCTATGCCCGTCCCGGCGCAAGGCGTCGAACGGATTGCCACCCACGTATTTCGATGGCCACGCATCTTCGATGCAGGGGTGGATGTTGAAGAAACCCAGGCGCGGGAACTGGTGCAACCGTGCATCGATGCGCTGCCCGAACGTGGCCATGATGCACAGGTCCGGACGCCAATTGCCCTCGTACAGCGCATAAAAACCGGGGGTTTTGACACGGCCCAGGTACACGTCGATACCAGCCGCTTCAGCGCATTGCCGGACCATCAATTCTTCGTGCCGCTCGTGCGGGTACTGCCACACCCGCTTGTGCGGGCTGACAAACGGCTGTGCAGGGTCATCTGTGGCCACACCCACCACCTCGACCCGAGAGGCCAACTCGCCTTGTAGCAAAGTTTGCAGCACATGCAGCCCCCGGTAAAAGCTGCCGAACATCGCCACCCGCACCTTGGGCCCTTGGTGGCTCTTAGGTGCACATCCGGTTTCGGCTGGCGCAGCGGTCATGAGGGGCAAGGAGTGCGGCGCTGTCATGACGGGCATCAGGAGGCCACAACAGGCTGCTGCAGCGAGCGTTGCAGCACCAGGGTGTTTCCCTGTGCATCACTGATGTAGTCCACTGGCGGCATCATCTGGCGGATGAGCATCCAGCCCAGGCCGCCCACGGGCCGGTCATCGACGTCGGCCAGCAGATCGGGGGTCGGAGCCTCGTCCGGAAAAAACGGCACGGCCTGGTCTCCAATGAGCGCTTGCAAGGTGTGCGCGTCCGGCAGCCGGAACTCAAGGCTCAGCAGCCCGGGTGCCCTGCCTTTGTAGCCGTGGTTCACCACGTTGACGCAGGCTTCTTCCACCGCCAGCCGAACGGCTTGCTGGTCGTCATTCGACAGCGCCAGTTGCTGGCAAGTGGTCTCAGACAACGCCATGCAAAGCGTCAGACCGTCACGGTCTGCCAGGGCATGGACGGCAGGTGGCAAAGCAGGCAATTGGGTGGATGGGCTGGGCGGCTTCATAGGTACACAGCGTGGAGCGGACAAGTGTGCTGTACCTTCAGGCGCATGTCCACCGCACTGCGGCGTTCAGACAACGGAGGGCTCGTCGTGACCCGACAAGCCCAGCGACAACACATGCCGGCGCAACAGCCACACCGCCCGTTCAAACAGCGTGGTACTGGCAAACACTGCCTGCTGCTGCGCGGCCGGCAGGTCGTCGCCCAGGTTCAGGATGCGGCGGCGCACGCCGTCCATCATGTCGGAGCGGTCTTGCGTCAGGGCGCGCAACAGGACCAGGTCATCGGCCTCATGCTGGCGCTGGGTTTCGGCCAGCAGGGTCAGCAGCATGTGCAGGCTTTCGGTCAGCCCATGCAGCAGTTCCCTCACGGTGGGGCGCGGGGCGGCCAATGCGGCCACGGTCTGGTGGAAGTCGTGCACCGTTTCCTGCAACGACTCGATCAGCTCATTGCGTTCACGCAGCACCACGGTGCGCTCCAATACGTCGCGCGAGTGGTGGCGGTCTGCCAGCGCCGTGATGAAGTGGTCGCACTCCCGTGCCACGGCCACACCGGCGGCGCGCAGCACTTCCACGGCATAGACCGATTCGGGCCCTTCCGCCCTCAGCGGGTCCACGTACAGCGGCAGTTCAGCCAGCAAACGCTGGTGTTCGCAGTCCACCAAGTCGAGAGCGGTTTCGGCCTCGCTCAACCCAGCTTCACTCAGAAAGCGGGGCTTGCCCAGTATTTCCTCATGGCTGGGCGGAAAGTGGTGGGCCAGTGCATGCTCTATGCGGTGGTGGAAGGGGTGCACCGCCAGGTCACACAATATTTGCAGCACCACATACACCACGGCCAGCGTGGCTGACGCCGACAGACCCACCGCCTGGCATGCCGCCATGAACATGGGCCAGCCAGTCAGGTGCTCGATGCCCAGCAGCACGCCGAATGTGAACACGCCTGCAGCCTTGAGCACAAACTGGTAAACAACAAGTTGCTTGGCACTGCCGCTGAGGTTGTGGCCCAGCATCCAGGCAGTGATGCCCGATGCCAGCCCGGCCCCCAACACCACGGCGGTGCCATGCGGCACATCGAGCAACCCCACCGAAGCCACCGTCATGGCCACCACCGTGATGGTGGACGACGACTGCGCCACCACCGTGACCAGCACACCCAGCGCAAACCCCAACAGCAGCGACTTCGACGAAGACCCCACATAGCCTTGCAGCCACTCGGCGTGTTTCAGCGGGTAGGCCCCGGTTTTGATGAAGTCGATGCCCAGGAACAGCAGGCCCACGCCCAGCAGCAGCCCCACCAGGTGGCGGTGCCGGGTGGACTGGTCCAGCTTGAGGTAATAGGCCACCCCCGTCAGGCCCACCAGGGTCAGCACCGCCCAATGCAGGTTGACCGAGGCCAGCAGCACGATCATCGACGTGCCCAGATTGGCCCAGCCGATCAGAGGCAGGGCCTTGCGTGTGTCGATCACACCCGTGCTGACCAGTGTGGACAACAGAAAAATGACTGCGTTGACGCTCTGCATCACCGCCCCTGCCGCCAGGCCATACATGGCCGACGATCGGCTGCCCGCCACAGCTTTCGTCACCATTGCACGCAGGCGCCGCCCGGTCATTTGCCGCAGGTGCTGGCCGATCAGCCGCACGCCTGTGAAAAACAGGCCCAGGCCCGCAAAGATGGTGATCAGGATGTCCACTGTGTGAATCGAAAAATGCTGTATGCCCCCAGAGGGGCCTGAAACCGGTTGCCAAAGCCGATGATCGCATGCCACGCACTCTTTCCCGCAGTGCAGCATGGCCCTTCGGTGGCCCGAAGTCAGCAAAACGACTTGGTGAATGAAAATGGCATCCAGCGCTTTGTTGGCAAACGCTGAATGCTATTCAATTGGGGATATCAGTTGGTCGCCGCTCCACACGCAGCGTTGCACAGGCAGTCAAACCCCTCAGCCCGCACACCAACGCTTGGCCGCTACAGGGTGATTGTTCGCGCAGGTCTCAGTGTTGGTGCCCGTGCGCCCCGTGCACATGCTTGTGCGCAATCTCCTCGCCACTGGCCGCGCGCACGGCCGTGACCTTGCAGCTGAACGTCAGCGCCTGGCCCGCCAGGGGGTGGTTGCCGTCCAGGTGCACCGTGGGGCCCTTGATCTTGACCACATTGAACACGGCGGGCTGACCGTCGTCGGCCATGCCCTGTAATTGGTCCGACCTGATTTATTCAAAACCCGGCCATAACCAGCCGATGCGGAGCTGGTGCCGAGGTCTTTGACGG
>CAIYQZ010000061.1 GCA_903928495.1 uncultured bacterium | reverse complement strand
GTGCGTCTGCAGTCTGCCAAGGGACCCCCTACAAGGGCGAAATGCCCTTGTCTGAGACCCGAAACGCACCGAATTCTTCATCATGTGGAATTTCTCGCCTCAGTGCCCAGCGTCAACCGTGTTTTGAACACCATCCTTAGGAAATCCCCCCATGCTGACCGATGCCCAATGCCTCTTGCATGATCACGGCCCAACAAAAAAGGGCTGCCGTGCACCAGCACAGCAGCCCCTTGATCGGTTGCAGATTGAATTACGCTGGGAAAGAAGCGAATTGAATTCCTGCCATTTGTTGAGCAAGGCGCACCACTTGGCAGCTGTAACCAAACTCGTTGTCGTACCACACATACAGCACGATGTTGCGTCCATTGGCGATGGTGGCCGGTGCGTCCACCACACCGGCGTGGCGCGAGCCCACCAGGTCGCTGGAGACGATTTCGGTGGAAGAGCTGTAGTCAATCTGCTCCTGCAGCTCAGGGCTCAGCGCGCAATCGCGCAGGTAGGTGTTGAGCGCTTCCTTGGTGGTTTCAGCAGCCAGCGTCAGGTTCAGGATGGCCATGCTCACGTTGGGCGTGGGCACGCGGATGGCATTGCCGGTGAGCTTGCCTGCCAGTTCCGGCAGTGCCTTGGCAACGGCCTTCGCCGCACCTGTTTCGGTGATCACCATGTTGAGTGGTGCGCTGCGTCCGCGGCGCTCGGCCTTGTGGTAGTTGTCGATCAGGTTCTGGTCGTTGGTGAAGGAGTGCACCGTTTCCACGTGGCCATGCTCAATGCCAAACTTGTCGCTGATGGCCTTGAGCACCGGCACGATGGCGTTTGTGGTGCAGCTGGCGGCGGTGACGATTTTGTCGTCGTCTTTCACATCGCCGCTGTTGATGCCGTACACGATGTTCTTGAGCGAGCCCTTGCCGGGTGCGGTCAGCAGAACGCGGGACACGCCAGGGCTTTGCAGGTGCAGTGACAGGCCGGCCTCATCGCGCCATGAGCCGGTGTTGTCGATCACGATGGCATTGTGGATGTCGTGGGCCGTGTAGTCGATCTTGTCGGGGCCTTCGCCGTTGATCACCTTGATGAACACACCGTTGGCGATGATGCCGCTGTTCTCGTTGTCAACCACGATGGAGCCGTTGAACGGGCCATGCACCGAGTCGCGGCGCAGCAGCGCTGCGCGTTTTTCAAGGTCATTGACCTTGCCCTTGCGGACCACGATGGCGCGCAGGCGCATCTTGTTGCCCTTGCCGGTGCGCTCGATCAGCAGGCGCGCCAGCAGACGGCCGATGCGGCCAAAACCGTACAGAACGATGTCGCGCGGCTCCTTGCTCATGCGCTCGGGGTGGCCCACGATGGGTGCCAGCTCTTCACGCAGAAAATCCGCAGCAGAAACCCCTTCGCCCTGGGAGCGCCATTTGTTGGTGAGGCGTCCCAAGTCAATTTTGGCCGGGGCCAATTGCAGGCCTTCCATGGCCACAACCAGCTGAAAGCTGTGCTGAATGGACAGTTCTTCACCCGTGTACTGACGCGCAAAACGGTGCGTCTTGAGAATGTCAACGGTGGTCACGTTGTTGATGGCCCGCCCGTAAATACGCATCAACATGCCGTTGTTCCGATACAGCCTGCCAATGATCGGCAGCATCTGTTCGGCCAGCTCCAGGCGCTGGATATAGTCCTGCAGCAGTTGATCGTCTTTTTCTTTGCTCATGAGTTTTCCGCGTTCGTTGAAAGTTAAGTCAATCCTAAAGAGAGCGAAATTGTCAGGTTGGGGTCTTACTTTGACCTTGCCTCCGAAAAATTATTACTGTGGCTGGTGAGTGGGAATCCGTCCTGAGCGGCGGAATTGAGTGGATCGAAATGACGGACACGCGACACACTGGATGACAGGCGAGAGCCTGTCAGCACTTGCAACCCAGGTGTCTGCGGTCAGGCCACCACCCGCCCTGGATTCAGGGTGCGCTGCGGGTCCAGCGCGTGTTTGATGCGGGCCATCAAGTCCAGCGCCACCGCCGATTTGTAGTGGGGCAGGGTGTCCACTTTCAAGCTGCCAATGCCGTGTTCCGCGCTGATGGAGCCTTCAAACCTCGCCACCGTGTCGTACACCAGCGTGTTCACCTCGTATTCGCGTTCGCGCAGGAAGGTGGCGGCGTTCTGGCCTTCAGGCGCTTGCACGTTGAAGTGCAGGTTGCCGTCGCCCAAATGGCCGAAGTTGACGATGCGCACGCCCGGTATCGCCGCCTCCAGCGCCTGCGTGGCTTCGGCCACAAACGCCGGAATGCGCGAGGCTTGCACCGATATGTCGTGCTTGATGTTCAGCCCCTCTTCGGTTTGTGCCAGAGGAATGCTCTCTCGGATGTGCCACAGCGCGTTGGCTTGCGACAGGCTCTCGGCCACCACTGCGTCGGTCACCAGGTCCTGGCCCAGTGCCGCTTCCAGCAAGGCTTCGAACTGGGCACGGGCATGGGCCTCGCTTTCGTGGTCGCTGTTTTCCAGCAGCACACAGTAGGGCGTGTCTTGCCACAGGGGCACACGCTGTTGGCTGAAGTGTTTGGCCACCAGGCTGAGGGCAAACTGGCCCATCACCTCAAACCCGGTCAGTCCTGCGCCCAGGTGCTGGTGCGCCAGGCCCAGCAGTGCCACGGCGGCTTCCAGGCTGGGCACCGCTGCCCAGGCGGTGAGTTGGGCGGCAGGCTTTGGGTACAGCTTCAGGCTGGCTGCGGTGATGATGCCCAGCGTGCCCTCACTGCCCACGAACAGGTGGCGCAGGTCGTAACCCGTGTTGTCTTTGCGCAAGCCACTCAGGCCCTGCCACACCTCGCCCTGGGCCGTGACCACTTCCAGGCCAAGGCACAGGTCTCGCGCATTGCCGTAGCGCACCACCTGCGTGCCCCCGGCGTTGCAAGCCAGGTTGCCGCCGATGGTGCAACTGCCCTCGGCCGCCAGGCTCAGCGGGAACAGAAAGCCGGCGCGGTCGGCAGCTTCCTGCACCGTTTGCAGCACACAGCCCGCCTCTGCCGTGAGGGTGAGGTTGGCGGGGTCGATGGCGCGGATGGCGGACATGCGCTGCAAGCTCAGCACCACCTGGGTGCCGCTGGTGTCGGGCACGCTGCCCACCACCAGACCGGTGTTGCCGCCCTGGGGCACGATGCTCACGCCGGCTGCGGCGCAGGCCTTCACCACTGCGGCCACCTCGGCTGTGGTGCCCGGACGCACCACGGCGAGCGCGCGGCCTTGCTGTCGCTTGCGCCAGTCGTTCTCCCAGGCCGACAGGTCGGTGGCAGGGTCTTCATGGGTCAGCACATGGGCACTGCCGACGGCCCGAGTCAAGTCGGACAGCAGAGACGTCAATGACATTAGATATAGCTAAAAAATGAATACCAACAAGCGCTAGAGGCCAAAAAAGCTTTATTTTTCTGTAGGGGTTGCCGCTGCGGCCTGTACCCGCCCGTGGGCGAGCCTCAGCCGCACGTGGGCGGCACAGGCTGCAAACAGTGCAAGGCAGAGCGCAATTTGCACACCCGCCAACCAGTTGCCGGGCGGAGCGTCGCCCCAGGCGCGCACCACGCCTTCGGTGAAGTACAGCCACACCAGCAAACTGAGCCAGCGGTAGGTGTACATGCGGTGTTTCAGCAGCCCGGCCAACGGGATGCACAGCGGCAGCACCTTCAGGACCAGCCAGCTGCCACCGGGGCGCAGCGGGGCCAGCCACAGCTCCCACGCCAGGCCCAGCACGATGAGGCCCAGCAGGCTGCCCACGGCCACACCCCGCGTCCAGGCCACGCTGAGCGGGGCGGAGTGGGAGGTTTGGGAATCGGTGGGCTGTGCGGATGTCATGGATGCAATGTTGCGGCAGTGGAGAGGTGATGCAGGAGCAGGCCTGCACAAGGTGGGTGGCATGATAGTGGCATGACCCTCTGGAGCCGACTTGAAGGACAACTGAGCCAGTTTCTGAACGACGCGTGGCAGTTTCCCTGGAAAACCACTGCCCTCACGCTGCGCGAGCGCTTCCGTGAAGACCGCCTGGGCGTGACGGCCAGCAGCCTCACCTTTACCACCATCATTTCGCTGGTGCCGCTGTTCACGGTGGGGCTGGCGGTGTTCAGCGCGTTCCCCATGTTCAGTCGCATGCAGGCTGGCTTGCAGAAGTGGCTGGTGGAAAGTTTGATTCCCGACGCGATTGCCCGCCAGGTGCTGATGTACCTCAGCCAGTTCGCGGCCAAGGCCGGGCAAATCGGCTGGGCGGGAGCGGTCGTTTTGCTGGTGACAGCGCTGGCGCTGGTGCTGACCATCGACCGCAAGCTCAATGACATCTGGCGCGTGCGCCGCCCCCGACCGCTGGCGCAGCGGGTGCTGGTGTATTGGGCCGTGCTGACGCTGGGCCCGCTGTTGCTCGGGGCAAGCCTGAGCATGACCTCATACGCCGTGTCGGCCAACCGGGGGCTGGTGGGGGCATTGCCCGGTGGCATGCGCGTTTTCCTGGACGTGCTTGAAGTGGTGTTGGTCACCGCAGGCATGACCTTGCTGTATCGGTTTGTGCCCCACACCCGGGTGGCCTGGAACCATGCGCTGCTGGGCGCGGTGTTTGTGGCACTGGGGCTGGAGGCGGCCAAACGCCTGCTGGGCTGGTATGTGGGCGCAGTGCCCACGTACGCAAGGGTGTACGGGGCGTTTGCGACAGTGCCCATCTTGCTGATCTGGATTTACCTGCTGTGGGTCATTGTGCTGCTGGGCGCGGTGGTGACCGCTTATTTACCCAGCCTGATGGGAGGCATTGCGCGCCGGGGGGGGACGCCGGGCTGGTCGTTCCAGTTGGCGCTGGAGTTGCTGTCGGCCTTGGCTGCGCAGCGTGCGCAGCCCGAGGGGCACGGGCTGTCGCTGTCTGACCTGTCACGGCACCTGCGAGTGGATGACCTGCAACTGGAAGAGCCGCTGGAAGCCCTGCTGGCGCTCGACTGGGTGGGCAAACTCGATGAAGACCAGCAGCGTTACGTGTTGCTGGCAGACCCCAAACAAACCCCCTTGGGCCCGCTGGTGGAGCGGCTCATGCTGCCCTGGGGCAGCACGACGCGGCAGGTGTGGCAGCACGGCGCCTTCAAAGACACGATGCTGACCCAGGTGCTGCCCGACTGGTCAGCCTGAACCGTTAGGCGCGGACAGATAAAAAGCTGCGCAGCGCCGCCAGGGTTTCTTCCGGTGCTTCGGTCATCTGGTGGTGGCCACAGGGCACGTTCACCACCTGCAGGGTTTTGCCAGCGGTTCTGCCTGCTCCGATCAGCCCCTGTGCCGCTTTGGGTGGGGTCATCTGGTCTTGTGCGCCCAGCACAAACAGCACCGGACAGGTGATCTGTGCCATCGCGGTCTCTCCGTTGGCATAGCTGTCGCATGCCACAAATCCACGGTGAAACACGTTGACCTGCGTGTTGCTGGCCAATACACGCTTGCCCAAGGCCATTCCCCCGCCATACACCCAGGTACCTGGTCCGAGTGCTGAGGGTGGCGGTGCCAGCGTGCTGCGCGAGAACACGTTGACCATGGCCAGCGCTTTCATGGGTTGGTTCAGCGATGCGTCAATCAGTGCGGGCGATACCTTCATGGGAAACGCCGTGCCCACCAGCACCAGGTGGCTGACGCGTTCCCCAAGGCGAGCGGCCGCCTCCAGCGCAATCAGCGAGCCCCAGCTGTGCCCGATCAACGCCGCTTGTTTGAGTCCAAGCGCATCAAGCAATGCGGCCACCGCGTCGGCTGCCTGCTCCACGCTGGCTGGCGCTTCGCCGCCGCTGCGGCCGTGGCCGGGCAGGTCGATGGCCAGCACATTCCAGCCGTGGTGGGCCAGAAAGCGGGTTTGCAATATCCACACACTGTGGTCGTTCAACACGCCGTGGATGAACACGGCGGTGGGTTGTGCGGGGTTGAAGGGTTTGCCGCCGGTGTAGGCGTACAGCGTCTGTCCGTTGAGTGCAATATCCATCATGCACCTGCCTTGTCTGTGGCTTTTTCAGCGGCTTTGAGCGCGCGTTTCAGGTCGTCAATCAAGTCGTCCGGGTCTTCCAGCCCGATGGACAGGCGTATGGTGCCGGGCCCAATACCACCCGCAGCCAAGGCCTCATCGCTCATTCGGAAGTGGGTCGTGCTGGCCGGGTGAATCACCAGGCTGCGGCAGTCGCCCACATTGGCCAGGTGGCTGAATACTTTCAGCGCCTCGATGAATGCGCGGCCCTGAGCACGCGTGCCCTTGATGTCGAAACTGAACACCGAACCCGCTCCGCGTGGCAACAATTTTTGCGCCAGTGCGTGACTGGGGTGACTCTCCAGCATGGGGTGGCCCACACGGCCCACCAGCGGGTGGCTGGCCAGGAACTGCACCACGCGCTCGGTGTTGCTCATGTGGCGCGCCATGCGCAGGGGCAGGGTTTCAAGCCCTTGCAGGATCAGCCACGCGCTGTGCGGGCTCAGGCAGGCGCCAAAGTCGCGCAGGCCTTCACGGCGGGCGCGCAGCAGGAAGGCGCCCACAGTGCTTTCCTCTGAAAAGTTCATGCCGTGAAAGCCGTCGTAGGGCGCGGCCAGTTCGGCAAATTTGCCGCTGCGGGCGTGCTCAGCCGCCCAGTCAAAGCTGCCGCCGTCCACCACCACGCCGCCAATCACTGTGCCGTGGCCGCTGAGGAATTTGGTGGCCGAGTGGTAGACCAGATCGGCACCCAGCTCCAGCGGCTTCATCAGCCATGGGCTCGTGAGGGTGCTGTCCACCAGCAGGGGCACACCGGCTTCGCGGGCCAGTTGAGCCACGGTGGGAATGTCCAGCACATCCAGGCCCGGGTTGCCCACGGTTTCACCGAAAAACAGCCGGGTGTTGGGCCGCACGGCGGCGCGCCAGCCGTCGATGTCGTCGGGCTTGACGAACGTGGTTTCAATGCCAAAGCGGCGCAGCGTGTAGTTCAGCAGGTTCTGGCTGCCCCCATACAGCGCGGTGCTGGCGACGATGTGTCCGCCAGCGCCCATCAGTGTGCACACCGCCAGGTGCAACGCCGCCTGCCCGCTGGCGACGCTGATGGCGCCTATGCCGCCGTCCAGTGCGGCCACGCGTTGCTCCAGCACGGCGTTGGTCGGGTTGCTGATTCGGCTGTACACGTGGCCCGCACGCTCCAGGTTGAACAGCGATGCCGCGTGGTCACTGTTTTCGAACACAAACGACGTGGTCAGGTGAATCGGTACGGCGCGTGCACCCGTGGTGGGGTCGGGCGCAGCACCGGCGTGCAGCGCGAGGGTGTCAAAACCGGGGTCTGAGTAACCGGGCATGGAGGCCTTTCGGGCGTTGAGCCGCAGGTTGCGGCATCCCTCAAAGCTAGCAAAGATTTGAGGGCTTGGTGTTTTCCCTGATTGGGCTCTATAATCGTGGGCTGCGCTGAAAACGCAGAAATGTGCATCTACCTCACTCTAGAAGGCTTCTGACGCGGTTGGTTTCACCCTGAAACGCTCCGTGTGGTCCCCGACAACACCGCCCCAGTGGCGCGTGCTTGGGAAACCAAAGCAGATCACAGCCTGGTCGCTCGCCAACACAGCGCCACCTCCGTGGCCCTGACCCTGGTGCGATATTCGTTGGGTGGTTGATGTTTTTTGAACCACGAACGAAGCACCGGCGGTCCGCCTGAACGCAGTCACAAGCCATTTGCGCTTGCCATGCGTATTCCTTTCAGTTTGTTTCTGAAGGGCTCCATTTCGGACTTCCATCCGCTTTTTTCGGATGTTGTGCGCTTTTGTCGCACAGGAAATTGAACATGAACGACGTGAATTTTGTCGGCGGCGAAGTGCTGTCCGAAAACCATTTGACCACCGCCGCTGGCGAAGTGATGTCAGACGTGCAACTGCTCGACGAGCTGCATGTGCTGGCCCACCCCGACATGGCCGCTGTGGCGCAAGAGCCCGCCAAACCCAATGGCTTCCAGTTGCTGGGCCTGGCGCCCGAGCTGGTTCAGGCTGTGGCCGACATGGGCTACACCGACCCCACCGCCGTGCAAAACAAGGCCATCCCCATGGCCCTGAACACCGGCACCGGCAGCTATGCTGACTTGATGGTGTCCAGCCAGACCGGCAGTGGCAAAACCGCCGCCTTCCTGCTGCCCGTGTTGCACACCCTGCTGAAAATGCAGGAAGCAGAAGCCCAGGCTGAAAAAGACGCCTACGAACAAGCCTGTGCCGATGCCGCTGCCAAAGGCGAAGTTCCTCCGAAGCGCGCCAAGCGCAAAGACCCCACCAACCCACGCAACTTCAAGCCCGCCGTGCCCGGCGCGCTGGTGGTGTGCCCCACACGCGAACTGGCCCAACAGGTGGCCAACGACGGCATCGATCTGGTGCGCCATTGCCGTGGCCTGCGCATTGCCAACGTGGTGGGCGGCATGCCTTACCAACTGCAAGTGGCCAAGCTGCAAAACGCCAACCTGGTGGTGGCCACGCCCGGCCGCCTGCTGGACCTGCAACGCAGCGGCCAGATCAAACTGGACGAAGTCAAGTTCCTGGTGATGGACGAGGCCGACCGCATGCTCGACCTCGGCTTTGCCGACGACCTGGCCGAAATTCACCAGCTGACCAGCCAGCGCCAGCAGACCATGATGTTCAGCGCCACGTTTGCCCCGCGCATTCAACAGCTGGCCCTGCGCGTGATGCACGACAACGGCGCCAACGTGAAGAAGGTGCAGATCGACACCCCACAGGAAAAGCACGCCAACATCACGCAGAGCCTGTTCTGGGCCGACAACGCCGAGCACAAGCGTGCCTTGCTGGACCACTGGCTGCGCGATACCAACATCAACCAGGCCATCGTGTTTGCCAGCACTCAGATCGAGTGCGACAACCTGGCCAACGACCTGCAACAGGCCAACTTCTCGGCTGTGGCCCTGCACGGTGCCCTGAGCCAAGGCATGCGCAACCGCCGCCTCGACGCCCTGCGCGATGGCCGTGTGCAAATTCTGGTGGCCACCGACGTGGCAGCCCGTGGCATTGACGTGCCCACCATCACCCACGTGTTCAACTTCGGTCTGCCCATGAAGGCTGAGGACTACACACACCGCATTGGCCGCACCGGCCGCGCCGGTCGCGATGGCCTGGCCATCACGTTTGCCGAGTTCCGCGACCGCCGCAAGATTGCCGACATCGAGTTCCACACCCAGCAGCAATTGAAAGCTGAAGTGGTGCCTGGCCTCGAACCCAAGCAGCGCGCGCCCCAAACCTCGTTTGGCGGTGGCCGTGACGACCGCAAGGGCGGTTTCGGTGGCGGCCGTGGTGACTTTGGTGGCCGTGGCGGCCGTCCAGCGCCCCGCCGTGAAGGCGGATTCGGCGGCAACGGTCACTTCGCCGGTTTCGGTCGCTCCGACAAGGCCCCGTTCAACCCATCAGCCGATCGCAACGACCGTGGCCCACGCCCCGAGTTCCGTGGCGAGCGTCCTGAGTTCCGTGGTGAGCGCCCAGCCTGGGGCAACGAGCAGCGCCCTGCCGCAGCCCCCCGTTTTGATGCACGCCCCAGCAATGGCCCCACTCAAGGCCCTGACCGTGGTGGTGACCGCTTCGCACCGCGTGGCGACCGCTTCGCCCCCCGTGCCGGTGGCGATCGCCCGAACTTCGGCGCCGAGCAGCCCCGTGGCCCAGCCCGTGGTTTTGAAGGCCGCCCGGAGCGCAGCTTTGAACCCCGTGGTGAGCGTTCCGCCCCCTGGGGTGGTGACCGTGCCCCCCACGGCGGTGAGTTCAAGCCCCGTCGCCCAGCCGGTGCCGGTGGCGAAGGCCGCCCGTTTGACGCCCGCCGCCGCAGCAACGCTGCACGCTGATGGCATGACCGGGGCGTGATGGCCCCATCAGTCAATCCAATGAAAAAGCCCCCGCCGGTGCACCACTGGCGGGGGCTTTTTGTTGGGTGGGCTCCGGCTCAGTCCACCTGCACGCTGGCCTTGGCAGGTGGAGCTTCTTTGGCCGTGCGCAGTTTCAGCCCCCCGGCCGAGCGGCCTTTGGATTGCCCCATGGGTGGCGCCACACAGGACGGTGTGAACATCGTCAACCGGGCCTGAACATCCGCCTCCAGCGCGTCTGCGCCTTGAATGCGGGCGCGGTGGCGGCCCAGCGTCAGGCGGGCGGTTTCCATGAGCTTCAGGTTGAGTGTGGTGTCGCAGTGGGCCAGCAGCATCTTGATGGTTTCGGTGGGCTGGCCTGCCACGGTCAATGCCATGGCCTCTTGCGCAATGGCACCAATGCGCTGGTATGCGGCGCGCACAGCCGCTTCGTAGGGTGGGTGGCGTGCGGCGGCGTTGGCCAGCAGGTCGGTCAGGCTGTTGCTGGTGCAAAAACGCAGGGCGATCGTGTTCACCCATTCGTTGGCCACTTCCAGCGACAGTTCGGCCCGGCCAATTTCGCTGATGAGCGTGAGGAAGTTGCAGGCCGCCTCTACGTCGAACTCGGGCGATTTCAGCTCTTTGGCGTGTTCTTTGACTTGCTCGACCACGACTGCCAGTTGTCGGTTGACCAGTGTCAGCAATGTGTTGGCCATGGCCTTGAAACGCACCAGCCGCACGGGGTTGTCCTTGCGTTCCATCAGCTTCTGTATCTGGTCGATACAGCGCTTGATGCCCTGGGCATCCTTCAGCTGCAAACGCGCAAACGTCAGCATCATCAGGCACTGGGCGTCGTAGAGCTTGGACGTCAGCCCCAGCAGGGTGGCGCGGTCGAGCGCACGGGCAGCCTCGGCAAAGTCACCCTGGTAGTAGGCCAACATGCCGTAGCGCTGCAGCCGCTCGATGGAGGCCGGTGTGATGTCACAGGCCCGGCGCGCAGCTTCCATCGCCAGGGCGGGTTTGCTCTCATCCAGGTGCAGGCGCACCAGCACGTCGTAGGTGTCGGCAAACGCCGGCTGTTCTTTTGCCAGCAACTCCAGTCCGTTCAGGGCGTCGTTGGGTTTGCCTGCTTCCAGCTGTGACCGGGCCACGCCCAAGCGTGCCCATGGCAGCGGCTGCTGGGCTGTGATGCTGCGGTACATCTCTCCTGCTTCATCGTGCTTGCCTTCGCGCATGAGCAGTTCTGCGGCCACCCGGCCGGCATACAGCCAATAGTGGTCGCGCGACTGGTAACGCTTGACGCAGTGCCCAATGGCCTCGGTGAATTGACCCGCCTCAATGGCTTCGAAGATGTCGGCCAGGATGATCTTGCGCCGGTGCGCGTGTTTGAGCCGTTCCAGCAGGCCAGTGGCCGTGTGGGGTTTGAGCAGGTAACTGTCCAGCGCAGACTCCGCCGCTTCTGCCACCTGCGCGTAGCTGGCTTCTGCGGTCAGCATCACGAACACCGTGCTGTAGGGCAATATCTGGCCGCGACGCAGGTCGTCCAGCAGTTCCTGCCCCGAGTAGTCTGTGCCCGGAAAGCTCTGCTCGCAGAGTACGATTTCGTACGGCTTCAGCTCCAGCTTGCTGCGTGCCTCAATGGGTTTGCTGGCCGTGTCCACAGCGGTCATGCCAAAGTCGCGCAGTTGCTGCACGATCACACCCCGGGACACGGAATTGCCATCCACCACCAGGGCGGTGCAGTCAATCAGCTGGATCTCACGGTGTTTTTTGCGGGTCATGTCGGGGCGTGGGTTCGGTCAATGCGCACTGTCTGGCTTTTTACATCAGCTTTGCCCTCGCCGGTGGCCCGGGTGTTCGATTCATGTCATGCCGTTTCTGCTGGCCAGCTCCACAAACAGCGCCGAATGGTCCAGATCGCCCAAGCCATGGGCCGTGGCCTCTTCGAACAATTGCGCAAACAGCTGGGTGATGGGCGCTTCAAACCCTGTTTCCTGGGCGGTGGCCACCGCGTTGCGCATGTCTTTCAGTTGCACGGTGACGGCGGCACGTTTGGCAAAGTCGCGTTCCACCATGCGTTGGCCATGGACTTGCAAAATGCGGCTGTCGGCAAAGCCGCCGGAAATGGCCTCGCGCACTTTGCCCATGTCGGCTCCACCGCGCGCGGCAAACAGCAGCGCCTCGGCCACCGCACCGATGGTGATGCCCACGATCATCTGGTTGGCCAGCTTGGCGAGTTGGCCAGAGCCCGTGGGGCCCACATGGGTGGGGCGGCCCAGCACTTCCAGCACAGGGCGGGCGCGTTCGAAATCGGCCGCACGACCCCCTGCCATGATGGCCAGCGTGCCTGCCTCCGCGCCGACGGTGCCGCCGGACACGGGGGCATCGAGACAGTCCACCTGAAGCGCGGCCAGCCGGGCGGCGTGGTCGCGGGCCTGGCGTGGCTGGATGGACGACATGTCCACCACCAGCGTGCCGGGCTGCAAGCCCTGTGTGGTGCCCTGGTTGAACAGCACGTCCTCCACCGCCGGGCCGTCTTGCAGCATGGTGATGACGATGTTTGCGCCACGCACTGCATCCGCCGGGTTGGCACAGGCGATGGCCCCCAGTGCCTCCAATGCCTGTGCCTTGGCAGGAGATCGGTTCCACACCTGAACGCGCAGCCCGGCCGCGCACAGGCGACGGGCCATGGGGTCGCCCATCAGGCCAATGCCCAGCACGGCCACGGTTGGGGTAGGGATATCAGATTTCATGTTGGTAGCTGAAAGTTGAATACCAGCGTGCGCTGGAGGCTGTTTTTGTTTAAAAAAAGGCGGTCGGTGCGGGTGGCGCACCGACCGCGCACAAGTGGTTCATCGAACCACGGAGTTGACTGGGGCTTCACTGGGCTGCGCTGCCAGCAGTTGGCGTGCCAGGTGGGTACCCGCCTGGGTGCCGTGGGCCAACATCAGTTGCGCGGCTGCGGTTTCATCGCCTTGCGCAATCGCTTGGCACATGGCCTCGTGTTCGTCCCAGGCGGCGGCGCGCAGCGGTGAATGTTGCAAAGCCTCGCCCATGGCGCGCCGTATGTGGTGCCAGTGCAGTAGTGCGCTGGCTTCAATCAGCGGGTTGCCGCTGGCCTGGTAAATGGCCCGGTGGTAGGCCAGGTCGGCGTCAATCATGGCTTTCACCTCGCCTGCGGCAGCGGCAGCACGCCCGGCCATGATGAGCATGGGGTCGATCACGGCGCGGCGGCGGGCCGCCAGCCGCGCGGCCTGTGCGTCGAGCGCGCTGCGCACCTCATACACCTGGGCCACCGTGGTGGCGTCGATGGGGGTGACCACCACACCCCGGCCCTTCTGGCCCTGGGGGCCGAGGGCGTCTTGCACCAGGCCGTCGGCGCGCAACTGGCGCAGCGCCTGCAACACCGGCTGGCGCGACACGGCCAGCTGCTCGGCCACGTCTTCCTGCGTCAGGCGCGTGCCGGGGGCCATGCTGCCGTCGCTGATGGCATCGAGCAGCCTGCGATAGACCTGGTCCACCAGATCCGGTGGTGTGTCGAGTCGGGAGAGGGTGGGCGAGGGGTGCATGGCGCGTTCTGAATACTGTATACAGAATACACCACGCAATGGGTTTGCGCGACCCAGCAGCAGCGCACCCGTCAGCTGTTTGTCAACTGGACGGGCCGTGCGCTGCGTTCACTCACATCAGCAGGTGCTCGCCCGCGTTGTCGCCCCCGAGGATGACGTAGTTAACCTTGCGGATGTCCATCAGCTTTTTGCCACCCGAGTAGCTGATGGAGCTCTGGATGTCCTGCTCCATTTCAATCAGCGTGCCTTGGAGCTTGCCCTTGATGGGCTCCAGGATGCGCTTGCCTTCCACGTGTTTGTACTCGCCCTTGTTGAAGTCGGACGCGGAGCCGTAGTACTCCTTGTACAGCGCGCCGTCCACTTCCACGGTCTGGCCGGGGCTTTCTTCATGCCCGGCAAACAGTGAGCCGACCATGACCATGGTGGCGCCAAAGCGCACGCTTTTGGCAATGTCGCCATGGCTGCGGATGCCGCCGTCGGCAATGATGGGTTTGGTGGCCACACGCGCACACCACTTCATGGCGCTCAACTGCCACCCGCCCGTGCCAAAGCCTGTTTTGAGTTTGGTGATGCACACCTTGCCGGGACCAATGCCCACCTTAGTGGCGTCGGCTCCCCAGTTTTCGAGGTCGATCACTGCTTCGGGCGTGCCCACGTTTCCAGCGATCACAAAGCTGTTGGGCAGGCGCTCTTTGATGTAGCCGATCATGTGCTTCACGCTGTCGGCATGGCCGTGGGCAATGTCGATGGTGATGTATTCGGGCACCAGGCCCTCGGCAACGAGTTGGTCAACGGTGTCGCGGTCTGCCTGCTTCACGCCCAGAGAGATGGAGGCGAACAGACCCTTGGCTTTGAAGTCGCGCACGAAGGCGAGGTTGTCCAGGTCAAAGCGGTGCATCACGTAAAAGTAGCCGTTTCGGGCCAGCCACTCGCAGATGGTCTCGTTGACCACGGTCTTCATGTTGGCGGGCACGGCCGGGATGCGAAAGCGACGGCCACCCAGCTCCACGCTGGCATCGCACTCGGAGCGGCTCTCCACGCGGCACTTGCGCGGCAGCAGCAGGATGTTGTCGTAGTCGAAAATTTCCATGGTTCCAAGCTCCAAAAATGGAGTCAGCGCACGTCTGTTGTGCCCTGACAGCTACAAAAGAAGGATGAGCGCTTGGCTTGAACCCGGCATAAAAAAACCGGGCGCAAGAATCTTGGGCCCGGTGCGCGATTGTATACACGCTTTGGGGTCTCTGGCGGCAAACCGCCGAACTCGGTTCCTACAATCGGTGCATGAGTTTTGATACCCACGCCCCGTCATTTGCCCGACCCGGATTTCAGGAGCCCAGCGGTCTGCTTCAAGGGCTGAACCCCGAACAACTGGCTGCCGTCACGCTGGGCCGTGGCCACTCGCTGGTGCTGGCAGGGGCGGGCTCGGGCAAAACGCGGGTGCTGACCACGCGCATGGCTTGGCTCATGCAAACCGGCCAGGTAGGCCCCGGCGGGTTGATGGCGGTGACGTTCACCAACAAAGCCGCCAAAGAAATGCTGGTGCGCCTGCAGGCCATGTTGCCTGTGAACGTGCGGGGCATGTGGGTGGGCACCTTCCACGGCCTGTGCAACCGGCTGCTGCGCGCCCACTGGAAAGCGGCCAACCTGCCGCAGGCGTTTCAAATTCTGGACACGCAAGACCAGCTCTCGGCCGTCAAGCGCCTGTGCAAACAGTTTGCGGTGGACGACGAGCGTTTTCCGGCCAAGCAGCTGACCTGGTTTTTTGCCAGTTGCAAAGAGGAGGGCATGCGCCCGCCAGACGTGCCTGTGCGCGACGACGACACCCGCAAAAAGGTGGAGCTGTACCAACTGTACGAAGACCAGTGCCAGCGCGAAGGCGTGGTGGACTTTGCCGAGCTGCTCCTGCGCAGCTACGAACTGCTGCGCGACCACGCCGAGATACGCGAGCATTACCAGCGGCGCTTTCGCCACATTTTGGTGGACGAGTTCCAGGACACCAACAAGCTGCAATACGCCTGGCTGAAACAACTGGTGGGGCCTGAGACTGCCGTGCTGGCCGTGGGCGATGACGACCAGAGCATTTACGCCTTCCGTGGCGCCCGCGTGGGCAACATGGCCGACTTTGTGCGCGAGTTCAATGTGGGCGCACAAATCAAACTGGAACAAAACTACCGCAGCCACAGCAACATCCTCGACTCGGCCAACCACCTGATCGGCCACAACAGCCAGCGCCTGGGCAAAAACCTGCGCACCGACCAGGGCGCTGGCGAGCCGGTGCGGGTGTTTGAAAGCCCGACCGACTTTGACGAAGCCCGCTGGGTGGTGGACGAGGTGCGTCAGCTGGTGCGGGGCATGGGCGACGAGCCGCCGGTGGCCCGCCACGAAATTGCCCTGCTGTACCGCAGCAACGCCCAGAGCCGAGTGCTGGAAACCTCGCTGTTCAACGCTGGGGTGGCCTACAAGGTGTACGGCGGCCTGCGGTTTTTCGAGCGCGCCGAAATCAAACACGCGCTGGCCTACCTGCGCCTGCTGGAGAACCCGCGCGACGACACCAGCTTTTTGCGCGTGGTCAACTTTCCGCCTAGGGGCATCGGCGCGCGCAGCATCGAACAGTTGCAAGATGTGGCCCGCAGCAGCGGCTGCGCCCTGGCCGATGCGGTCAGTGCCGTGGGCGGCCGCGCCGGGGCGGGGCTGAGTGCCTTTCTGGCCAAGCTGGAGGTGATGCGCGAACACACCGAAGGCCAGACGCTGCGCGACATCATCCAGTCCGTGCTGGAACACAGTGGCCTGCTGGCCCACTTCAAGGCCGACAAAGACGGCGCCGACCGTGTGGAAAACCTGGAAGAACTGGTCAATGCCGCCGAGAGTTTTGTGATGAACGAAGGCTTTGGCCGCGACGCGGTGGCCCTGCCGCCAGATGCCATGGCCAGCCCTGCCGCCCTGAGCCAGTCGCCCGCCAGCCAGGGCCTGTTGCCAGAAGCGCCGGCCGTTGTCCGCACCCGGCTCTCGCTGGAGCAAACACTGGACGACGCGCTGGCCGAGGCCAACGAGCAGGCGCGGGGCGCAGAAATCGATGGCGACCAAGCGGGTTTTGACTTTGACGCACCCCCGCCAAGCCCGATCTGGGCCGACCCGGTGGACACCGGCCAAAGGGTGGAACTGCTCGCTTTGTTGCCTGAGGACACGGGTGAAACCCTCTCGCCCCTGGCCGCGTTCCTCACCCATGCCGCGCTGGAGGCAGGCGACAACCAGGCGCAGGCTGGGCAAGACGCGGTGCAACTGATGACCGTGCACGCCGCCAAGGGCCTCGAGTTCGACTGCGTGTTCATCACCGGGCTGGAAGAAGGTTTGTTTCCCCACGAAAACTCGGCCTCCGACCGGGCCGGGCTGGAAGAAGAGCGCCGCCTGATGTACGTGGCCATCACCCGTGCGCGCAAGCGGCTCTACCTCAGCCATTCACAAACACGCATGCTGCACGGCCAGACGCGCTACAACGCCCGCAGCCGGTTTTTTGACGAGCTGCCCGAAGCGTGCTTGCGCTGGCTCACGCCCAAAGCCGGAGGCGGGTTTGGCGGCATGGCGGGTGCGGGGTTTGGCGGCACAGCGCGCACCTGGGGAGGGAATTTCGGTGTAGCTGCAAAGCCATATGCATCAAGCGATGGAGGCACTTTCGGCTATAAACCTGCAGCTGGAAGCCCCGTGTTTGACGCTGGCCCGGCACTGGAGCCCAAGTCGGGCCGGGGCACCGACATTGCCGCTGGCAAAAAGGTGTTCCATGCCAAGTTTGGCGAAGGCAAGGTGCTGACGGTGGAGGGGGCGGGGGCCGATGCCCGCGCCCAAATCAATTTTCCCCGCCACGGTGTGAAGTGGCTGGCGCTGTCTGTGGCCAAGCTCACGCCGGTGGACGATTGAGCTTCGGCCTGAGCCGCATTCATTCATAAAAAAACCGTGATGGCTTGTGGCCATCACGGTTGAAAAATCACGCGGTCTCTGATTGCAATTGCTTGCTCCGCGCAACCTTGGAAAAACGAGGAAACAGGGTGTGTGCGCAGCCAGGGCAGCGCACACGGGTCACGACATCAGAAGTCGTGGCGCACGCCCACTGCGTACAGCTTGGTGTCGGCGGTCTTCACGCCAGCACCGTTCTTGATGGTGTGAGCGCGGTAGCCTGCATACAGGCGGGTGCGCTTGGACAAGCTGTAAGTCCCGCCAAAGGCGAAGCCGCTGGCCTTGGCGCTGGTAGCTCCGTTGACCTTGGTCTTGCTGTTGGCGTAGCCAGCGGACAGGGCGATGGCGCCCATGGGCACATTGACACCCACGGTAAATTCGTTGTCATCGCCAGTGGCGGCCGTGGCTCCGTCGCGCTTGTTGTAACCACCGGAGATGGAGGCCATGCCCAAGTTGTAGGAACCAGAGAAGGCTGTGTACTTAGCCGTACCCTTCTCGTCCTGGTAGCCGAAGCCGATGTCCATGGGACCTGACTTGAAGCCAGCCTTCAGTGCCATTTTGTCAACGTTCTTGGTGGCGTCTTCGTCAAACGCGTAGTCCACACCCGCGTAGAAGCCACCCATGGCGGGGGTCAGGTAAGTGACCTTGTTGTCAAAGCGGCTGCTGTAGTCGCCACCGGAGCCAAACACGCCGTTGGCGGCGGGGGTGAAGGCGGAGTCAAACACGTTGCTGCTGTAGGACAAGGCGCGAATGTCGTCGTACACGGTGGTGCTGCGGCCCAGTTTCACTTCACCAAAGCCACCTGACAACCCCACCCACGATGCACCTTTGAAAGTGGGCGACTGAGACACGCCATTGTCGGCATCGAAGCGGTTCTCGAGTTGGAAGCTGGCTTTCATTCCACCGCCCAGGTCTTCGCTGCCACGCATGCCCCAGCGCGAAGTGGTCAGACCCTGGTTGCCGCCATCGTTCAGGCGTGAAACGCTGCTCTTGTTCAGCTCTTTGAGGCTGCCCAAAGACAGGTCTACGCGGCCATACAGGGTGACGGAAGACTGGGCCATCGCGGCACCGGTGGAGGCCAGAACGGCCAGAGCGATCAGGCTCTTTTTCATGTGAAATTCTCCAAAGTGTTGGTCGGTGGGGCCCGCCCGCAGGCTGCAGCCCCTGGTCCCGTTGCCGTGTGCAATCAGGTAGGTGTATTCCAACGAGCGGGCAAGAAAGCTCTGTGACACAAGAGGCCGAACCCGTGATCTGTTGCTGGTTTGCAACGAATCAGGGCCTTCCGGTGTTCAGCATCCGCGTCCAACCGGCGCCGTCGTTGTCATTGACCACCCAGAGGTCACCCTTGAAGACCACCATGCCCTCGGCCTTTTCCTGCAGGTAGTTGTGGTCGCGGCGCATGTCTTTGACCAGGGTTTTGGTCAGCACAGCGCCTTCGGTCACGTCAGCGGCTTTCACGCTGTAAACGCGTTTGACCTCGGCGCTGATGGCCTTGCCCTCACCGCCGCCTTTATCGCGCTCCAGCAGCAGCAGGCGGCCGTCGGGCAGCAGAGTGATTTCGGACAGACCCATCCAGAACTGTTTGGCGTCTTTGCTGTGTTGCTCCAGCGGGTAGAGCGCTGTGGTCCAGGTGTTGCTGGGCATGTGCCATTTCACGATGGCCGCCTGGGGCTTGGCCAGGTCAAAGCCGCGTTGGATCGCCATGTAAAGCGTTTGGCCGTCGGCGCTGGCAGCCACGCCCTCAAAGCCAGTACCTGTTTTGGGGTTGGCAAACCGGGCCTGAATGGCTGCGGGCAGCTTCACGCGCTGTTGCACCACACCTGCGGCATTGACCTTGATCAGCTCGTTGTCGGCAACGGTTTTGCCTTCGCTGGCCACCCAGAAGCCGTCGGCCACTTTGGCAATGCCTTCGGGGTCGACCTTCAGCGGCTGACCGTTGGCTTCGGTCAGCATCGTCACCTGGTCAATCACCATGCGGCCAGACGCCAGCTCTGTTGGGTTGATGCGCCAGATGCGCGACTGGCCAAACGCGTTGTCGGGCACGGCGTACAGGTGTGTGCCATCGGTGTCCAGGCCAGACAGTGCGCCCCAGGCGATGCCCTCTATGGCCACCAGTTGTGGCTCCTGCGTGTTGGCGGGCGCGCCCTGGGGGTGGAAGCGGTAGATGTTGAGCGAGTCGTCGCGTTCGTTGGCGGTGACCATCAGTTGCTGGCCATCGGCACGGCGTGTGACGGTGGTCAGCCCCTCGGGGGACATGCCGCTGGGCAGCAGTTGAACCCACTCGGGTTGCGATGGGTTGGTGATTCGGTACACGTCCACATACGAGCCACGCTCCGAGCCCACCAGCAAGTAGGGCATGCCGCCGAAGTTGCCGCTGGCCACAGACTCGATTTCCACGCCTTTTGCGGCCGAACGGGCATCGGGGTAGTGGCCGTGGCACACGGCATTCAGTTCGGTGGTCGCACCAGCTTCAAATACGACCTTGCCCTGGGTGTTGAACATTGTGAAGCCACGACCACCGGGCAGCACACCCGCCTTGTCTTTTTTGCCGTCGCCTTCATTGGCAGTGGCAAACACGCCGGGGGCGACCCAGGCCACGGCGTCGGCTTCACGGCGGGCGGTCATGCTTTCGGCCAGCGCAATTTCGTTGTCCTTTTTCAGGTCAACAGTGCCTTTGCGCTCCACGGTGCCGGCGGAAAACACCTTCATCAGTTTGGCCTTTTGGGGGTGGCGCAGGTCCACCAGGGCCACTGCGTTGTTCTCCTGCAGGCTCGCCACTGCCATGTGGGCCTTTTGGTTGATGGACACAAACTCCGGCTGGGGGTCTTCGGGGTACACAGCGTCGGGTAGGGCCTTGAGCGCAGCCACCAACTCGATGGTTTGCAGCCCGCTGTCGGTGCCGCCGTACAGGCTTTGCAGCCCCACCACGTCGATGCGGCCTGGGCGCTTGCCGCCCAGGGTGGCATCCCCCTTGTCTTTGCCCTCGGCAATGGTTTATTCGTCTTCAATGGCCACCACGGCGCGCAGCGTTTTGCCGCTGCCGTGCAGGGCCAGCGAGTCGGGGCCAATGCCCACGGTGATGTCTTTCACCGGCTTGGCGTTGCGTGGGTTGCTGATGTCAAACACACGCACAAAGCCCCGGCGGGCATGGTGCACATCGTCGTCCATGCGCAAGGCCACCACGGCGTAGCGGCCATCGGGGCTGATGGCCACAGAGGTGGGCTCACCCACGCCATTGATGCGCACATCCACGCGGGGCAGCAACAGGGGGCGTGAGGGGTTGGTGATGTCCACCACGCCCAGCACGCCGGCATCGGCGCTGGTGTAGAACAGGGTTTGGCCGTTGGGCGTGGCGGCCACAATTTCAGCCACACCGTCCACCGCCAGGTGGGCCACCATGGCAAAGCTGCCCTTGGATGAGGCCTGGGCGGCAACCGTGGCTTGCTGCGCCAAGGCAGCAGTGCCCCAAGAAAAAGCCGCAACAAGTGCGGCGGCCAAGGTGAGCAGTTTGGGTGTGTGAGACATGAGCTGGTGGGTTGGAAGAGTGAAACAACCCAACCAGCTTATGCCGCTGGTGTGACAGCGGCATGAATAAAAATTGCTAGCTATAAATCAAATACCAGCAAGCGCCAGAGGCACTATTAAATGTCTTTTTTGGTTTCGACAGGTGCGGGCGCGGCTTGGCTTGGCACAGGCGCGTCTGCCGTGGCAATGCTTTTGGCCATGGTGCTCACGTCCACCAAGCGCAGCTTCTTGGCGTAGTAGCGGTCCATGCGCCATTCGGCGAGGATTTCCAGCGCAATTTCAAAGCGCTTGTAGTCAAGTTCGTAAATGTCGGCAAGCAAGAAGGGGGTTTCGCTTTCCAGCGCCAGCACCAAGTCAGCCAATGTTTTGGAGGCGATATCGGTGGGGTTGGCTTCGATCAGTTTGCGGGCTTTTTTGATGGCAAGCATGGGGATGTTCCGTTATGTTGCATCGCACAATGCGACTCAGGGTTAGCGAGGGTATCGCACACCCCAGGGTATTTTGATGTCGGTTTTGTGTCACTGATGTGAACCAAAGTGGTGCGCAAGCCAGGTGGCAGGCCCAAAAACAAACAGGCCCCGAGGGGCCTGCTGTAGATGGTTTGAGTGCCAGCGGGTGTGTCAGGTACCGATCACACCACCGTCGTTCTTGGTGATGACGATGGTGGCCGAGCGGGGGCGCTTGCCAGCGCCGTAGCCGGCGTTGGCGGGCCACTGGCTTTCGTATTTGCTCGGGTCGTTCACGTTGGCCATCTGGGTGTTTTCACCGGCGTGTTGCACGTTCACGAAGATGGCGCGGCCATCAGGCGTTTCGGTGATACCGGTGATTTCTGCGCCTTTGGGCCCCACCAGAAAGCGCTTGAGTGTGGCGGGGGTCTGGGCCTTGCCCACATGAGTGGTGACCTGTTTGTTGCCGTGGTTCAGTGTTTTGGTACCACCGTCGCCGCGCTGGCCTGGCAGGGCTGCCAGCAGCATGCAGTTGGTGGTGTCGGTGTAGGCACCGTCGTCGGTCTGGATCCAGCACACGCCCGTGGCGTTGCTGAACACCAGGCCATCAGGCGACGACAGGTCGTTGTCGTCGGTGAGGTTGGACAGGTTCACCGTGGCTTTGTCGGCACCGGCTTCCGATGCAAACAGGTAGATGTCCCACTTGAACGCAGTGTCGGTGGGCTTGCCGTGCGCCAGGCGCACGATGTGGCCGTTGACGTTGCCTTTTTGCTCTTTGCCAGCCTTCATGTCGGTGTAGACACGGGGGTTGGCGGCGTCGGCAGTGGCCAAGGTGCGGTTGCTGTTGTTGGTGAGGGTGATGTAGACCTCTCCATTCTTGGGGTTCACACCGGCCCACTCTGGGCGGTCCATCTTGGTGGCTTGCACGGCATCGGCGGCCAAGCGGGTGAACACGGCCACGTCAGCAGCGGTTTTGAACTCGAAATACGAGCTGTTGGCAATGATGGGGTTGTTGAGCGACAGCTCCATCCACTCGCCAGTGCCGTCGTCCTTGAAGCGCGCGGCAAACAGGGTGCCTTTGTCGAGGTACTTGTCACCCGCAGCCAGGCGGTTGCTGCCCTGGGCGTCTTTCGGGTCCCACACGGCAGTGGACACAAACTTGTAGATGTATTCGCCGCGTGCGTCGTCGCCCATGTAGGCCACCACTGGCTGGCCGGCGGCCACGCGGTCGAAGGTCACGTTTTCATGGCCGAAACGACCCAGCGCCGTGCGTTTGACCAGCTTGGCTCCGGTGTTGTATGGGTCCAGCTCGACGATGTAGCCGAAGGTGTTCATCTCGTTGCGGAAGTCTTCTTTCGCGCTGGTGGCCAGAGCGCCGTTGTTCCAGCGCGCATAGGTGTCGGTCGTGCCGCCGCTTTCCCAACCGTGGCGGCTGGGGGCACCGGCTTTGCGGCCATAGCGATTGAGCGCTTGCACCTGCTTGTCCTTTTTGCGGCGCTCGTCGTCCTTGGCATCGCGGAAGAAATAACCGAACCAGTTTTCTTCGCCTGACACAAAGGTGCCCCAGGGCGTGCGGCCGGTGCCGCAGTTGTTGAGCGTGCCACGGGCCTTTGTGCCATCGGGGCTGTAGACCGTGGCCAGGTGTTCGCTGCCCTTGGCAGGGCCGCTCACCGCCACCTCTGTCATGGTGGTGACGCGGCGGTTAAAACCCGATGCGGGTTTGTATGCCCACTGTTTGCCGTCGGTCTGCACTTCAGCGACGGAAATGCCGTGGATCATCAGTTCTTTGTCGATCTCGGCGGCGGGGCGGGGCAGGGTGGACGTGCCGCCGTTGGCGTGGATGAAGAAAGAGGACAGCTTTTCATCGGTGGTGGCTTCGTGGTTCATGGCCAGCAGGCCGCGTGAGGCAAACGTGTCGGACGGTTTGCCGCTGGCGTCCAGACCAAACCACTCAATGCCGTCGTGGTGGTCACCCGCGCGGTTGCCGAAGTCGGCATCGGTGCCGTCGTTTTTGAACGCGGGCGTTGCAGCGGTGAGCGGATCACCCAGTGCGTAAATCACGCGGGCGGTGTAGCCCTCGGGCACCACCACTGCATCGGCCCGGCTCTTGGCCACGGGCTTGAAGCCCAGAGAGCCCAGAGTTTGGGTTGTGCTGCCGCCCATGGTGGTGGCACAGCCGCCCAGTGCGGTGGCGCCGGCTGCAGCGCCTGCCATGCCAGCACCTTTGAACAGGCTGCGGCGACTCAGGCGGGTGTCCAGTACCGTTTCAAATGCCGGGTTGTTGCTGGTCTTGGAGTCTTCGTCGTTGAAGTCGATGCGGGTGTTTGTGGTCATGGGTGTCGCAGGGTTTGTGAAATGCAGCAGAGCATCTTCATCCCTTTTTGTGACGATTGGGTGACGCCCTGGTTGCGGGGTGCTCGGTTCACGAAACCGTCATGTGGCGTGTGCACAGTCCGGGGCTTTTCCACCCCTGACCTGGAGCTTACCCATGGCGCACCACCCGATCGAAGATTCCAACACCTCATCCAACGAGCACTTTGCTGAAGTGCTCGCCAAAGCCAACTTGTCCCGTCGCAGCATCATTCGCGGCGGCGTCGGACTGTTTGCGGTAGGTAGCTTGCCCATGCTGGCTGCCTGCGGCGGTGGTGACGACGTTGTCGAGAAAAAACTGGGCTTCAATGCCGTGGGTAAAAGCATTGCTGACAACATCGTGCTGCCTGCCGGGTACACCTTCAGCGTGCTGCACGCCACGGGTGACCGCCTCGTGTCGTCCATTCCGGCCTACAGCAACATGGGTACGGAGACCGACGACTGGAGCCAGCGCGTGGGCGACCACCATGACGGCGTGGAGTTTTTCTACATCGGCAGCAACGGCAAGTACAGCGCCACCGAGACCAGCCGCGCAGTGCTGGCCATGAACCACGAAAGTTCTGCCGATGCGCACTTTTTCCACCCGAAAGGCCAAACCAGCAATGGCGTGAACGGCAAGAAGTTCACGCAGTTCGGTGACTGGGATCTGGGCGCACGCCCTGCCGATGGTCTGGAAGCATTGAAAGAAATCAACCACCATGGCGTGTCGTTGGTGGAAGTGGGCAAAACCGCCGCCGGCAAGTGGGAATACAAGGTGGACTCCACCTACAACCGCCGCGTCAACGCTCAGACACCCATGCGCATCACGGCACCTGCCGCGCACCTGGCAGCAGTCAAGTCGTTCATGGTCACTGCCTTTGACACCACCGGCTCTACATCACGTGGCACCCTGAACAACTGCGGCACGGGTTACACGCCGTGGGGCAGCATGCTGACCTGCGAAGAAAACTGGGCTGTCTACTTCCACAAGCCCAAAGGCTCTGCTGCGGTGGATGCCAAGCTCACCGCCGCGCACCAGCGATACGGTGTGGCTCGTGCGCCGCTGGCCTCCACGGCTACGGTTGGAAGCGGCCAGGGTTGGCACACCGTGTCCACCACAGACAACCGTTTCACCCGCTGGAACAGCTCTGCTGTGGGTGCGTCAGCGGACGCCGATTTCCGAAATGAGCCCAACACATTTGGCTTCATCGTTGAAATCGACCCATTGGCGACCACCACGCCCGCCAAACGCGTGGCCATGGGCCGCTTCGCGCACGAGGCTGCCGTGTTTGGCAAGCCTGTGGTGGGCAAGCCACTGGCCATGTATTCAGGTGATGACTCTCGCAACGAATACATCTACAAGTTCGTGTCTGCAGCCAACTGGGACGAGAAGGACATTGGTGGTGGCACCGCCGTCGGCGACAAGTACTTGACCGAGGGCAAACTGTACGCCTCAAAATTCAATGCAGACGGGACCGGCCAGTGGCTGGAACTGAGCATTTCCGATCCCAAAATTGCCGGGTACGCAACGTACACCTTTGCCAATCAAGCTGACGTGTTTGTCAACGCCCGCATCGCCGCCGATGCTGTGGGTGCCACCAAGATGGACCGTCCTGAGTGGGGTTCAGTAAATCCTGCCAATGGCGAGATCTACATGACGCTGACCAACAACAGCAGCGCCAACCGCACGCCCGGCAAGACCGATGCGGCCAACCCGCGCGCCTACGCCGACAACGACGGTCGCAAAGGTTCTGGCAACCCCAACGGCCACATCATTCGCTTCAAGGAAACAGACAGTTCTTCCACTGCCGTGTCTTTCAAGTGGGACATCTTCCTGTTCGGCGCTGAAGAAGACGCAGGTGCTGCCATCAACCTGTCTGGCTTGAACGCCAGCAACAGCTTCTCATCCCCTGACGGCTTGTGGTTCTCCAAAGCCACTGGCATCTGCTGGATCCAGACCGACGACGGTGCCTTCACCGATGAAACCAATTGCATGCTGTTGGCCGCCATCCCCGGTACTGTGGGTGATGGCTCCAAAATCACCGTCGATAACAAGATGACCGTGAGCGGTGCCGAAGTCACGGCCAAGCAAGACACCTTCATCGGTGCCGCGCTGGGTGATGCCAAGCTGCGCCGTTTCCTGGTGGCACCCAAAGGTGCAGAGGTCACCGGTATCACGGAAACAGCAGATGGCAAAACGCTGTTCGTCAACATTCAGCACCCAGGTGAAAACACACCTGCCATCGGCTCCGCGGCGGCACATGCTTTCGAAAGCCAATGGCCGGGCAACGCAGGATATGGCCCAACGGGCCGCCCACGCTCGGCCACCATCGTCATCACACGCACCGACGGTGGTGTGATCGGCGTGTAAAGCAGGCAGACCGGCTGCGTTCAGATTGACGGTCAGCCGGGGAAAAACAGAGGGCCACTTGCGTGGCCCTTTTGTCGTTCCGGGGGAGAAGCGTTGTTGCCGGTGAAGGCCGTTCGTCAGGGTAAAGCTTGCGTCTGTATTTCGATGGCGTAGGTGGTGGGCAGCGGCCCGGTTTGCTGAAACCACAGGGTCATCGGCCCAGCACCCAACTGGTCGCCTGGTGCGCTCGCCACCACATTTCGCGCCAGGTCGGACGGCCCCATGTGCCCGTAGACCAGCATGCGGTTCACATCCACACCTGCATCGAATACGGGTGAGCGCTGGATGGCATAGAAAGCGACCTTGTCTTCCGAGGCGTAGTGCACCAACTGCACGCTGGCCAGGCGCTGACCTGGCGGCACATCCCAGCGAATGAAGTCGGCATCGTCCCGCACGACCGATCCATGAAGCACAAAGATGCGGCTGCCGCTATTGGTATTCAGCGTGCTGGGTTGCATCGGGTTGCCGGATGCCTCATGCCAGTTGTCAGACAGAGGGTCGTCCAAACGGATTGCTTGTGCCGGCGACGCATTGCCGGCAATGTCCAACTGCCGCAGCCAGACGGTGCCCAGACCGTTGCCCAGAATTCCCAGGCTGTTTTCTGTCCCGGATCGCCAGCTTTTTTCGCTGTCGAGCGAATATTCCCAGCGGGCACCGGTTTCCAGACCGTTGATTTGCAGGGTCCGAGTGATGCCATCATTTGCGGGTGTCACTCCAACAGCTTCGGGTGGCCGGGTGTCCAGCACGCAGGTCACCATCACGATCTCCGAAGTGTTGCCAGCATCGTCCACAGAGCGGACCCAGATCATCTTGGGGCCGTCACCCTTCACTTCGAAGAAGCCGCCGATTCCTTTCGTCCAGGTTCTGCCCATATCCAGCGAATACTCCCAACCCAAGTTGTCGTTCGTCACCGACCACAGCCCGTTGAACGTGACGCCATCGCTGACACTCAAACCAGAGTCGGTAAATGAAAGGGTGGGTGCCTTGAGGGTGGTGCTGCCCTTGACGGGTTCAGCGGGCATGGTGGGCACAGGCAATGGAATGGGCGCCGCGACGGTTTCGGATGAGTCCGACGAGCCGCCGCAACCGACCAGCGCAGAGCCGACTGTCGCAGTCAATGTCAGCGCCCAGCGTGCAATACCAATCTTTTTCATGAAGGCCCCGCTTCCAGTGGAAAGTCGGATTCGGGCATCTGCGGATGACAACTTGATGAAACAACAGGGCAAGGCCTGTTTGCGCCAGTGGTTAAGCTGAGGCACCCATCTGGCTTCAGATAACAACAACCGGAGACCGGCCCATGCATCACCTCTTCAAGACCATCGCCCTCACAGCCACGCTGTGGTTGCCTTTTGCTGCCCAAGCAGTGGACGTGTTGTTCAAGCCCGTGGCCCCCAGCGTTTACGCCTACGTGGGTGACACCGAAGGCCGCACGTATGACAACGAAGCGCTCAACGCCAACATCGGCCTGGTGGTCACGCCCGCCGGGGTGGTGTTGATCGACCCAGGTGCCACCTTTAAAACCGGGGCCACCATCGCTGCCGCTTCCAAGGCCGTGACGCCGCTGCCCATCAAGTGGGTGGTCAACACCGGCGGGCAAGACCACCGCTGGCTGGGCAACGGCTACTTCAAGGCCCAGGGCGCCGAGATCATTGCCCACGCCAACGCCCAGGCCGACATGAAGGCGCGTGGCCCCGAGCACTTGAAGGCCAATGCCCCGGTGCTGAAAGACAAGCAGGACGGCACCGAGCTGGTGTACCCCACCCGCTGGTTGCAAGGCCCCGACAACACGCTGGAACTGGGCGGCGTGAAGCTACAGTTTGTGCACCGCAACGGCGGTCACACGCCCGGCGACATGCTGGTGTACCTGCCTGCCACTGGCGTGGTGTTCACGGGCGATGTGGTCTACACCGACCGCATCCTGGGCCTGCACCCGGTCAGCAAAACCAAAACCTGGGTGGCCAGCTTCGAGGCGCTGGAAGCCCTCAACCCCAAGGTGGTGGTGCCCGGACACGGTCAAGTCACAACTCTGGCCCAGGCCCAGCGTGACACTGGCAACCTGCTGAAGGCGCTGCGCGCCCACATGGGCCAAGCGGTGGAGGCGGGCACCGACATCGGCGCGGCCGTGAAAAGCTTCGACGCCACCCCGTTCAAGCACCTCAAGCACGTGGACGTGTGGCTGCCCCAACTGGCCAACCGCACCTACCTGGAGATGGAGCAGGAGTGAAATCCAGAATCAGAGAAAATTTGGCTTCTGACGCTTGATGGTAATGACTTTCAAGCTATGTTTTCTTAACGCCTTCGTCATCAGGGGGTTCGTGTACCTTCGGCCCGCACCAGCGGTCGCAACGCCCACAGCCCCAGCGCAGGGCCTATGGCCAGCCAAGGCAGAAGTGTTCCCAGGGCCACCGTCTCACTCAGTGACACAAACAACAAAATGCTGACGATGGAAATGGCAAAACCAATGCTGTTGGTCAGGGTCAGCACACTGCCCACGGCCTGGGGTGGCGCGTTGCGCGCCGTGAGCGTGGAGAACTGTGGCGAGTCCCCCGCCACCGTGATGCCCCACACCACCAGCCAGGCGTAGAACACCGCGTCGCCTGCCATCAGCATCCACGGCGCGGTCAGGCAACACAGGCCGCTGGTCAGCAACTGGCTGCCCGCCACCCGCGCACTGCCCCAGCGCTGGGCCACCCAGCCGCCTCCGGCGCAGCCGATGGCACCAGCGCCCAGCACGACAAACGCCGCCCATGACAACTCGGTACCATGCAAACGCGTGGCCAGAATCAGCGGCACCATGACCCACATGGTGTACAGCTCCCACATGTGGCCAAAGTAACCCAGCACCGAGGCGCGCACACGGTCATCGGTCCACAACGTGGCCAGGGCGCGCCATTGCAAGGTGGTGACTTTGGCGTGACTGTGCGGCGCATCGTGCGTGGCAACAAACAGCAGCAAGCCGCCGCCTGCAGCCAGCGCGGCCACGCCCAGCATCAGCGTGGGCCAGGGCAGGGCGTTGCCCAGCGCTCGCAGCGCGTGTGCGCTGGCCGAGCCCAGTACCAGCGCGCCAATCAGCAAGCCCAGCGCTGCGCCCAGGCCCTGGCGGTACCACTGCGCGGCAATCTTCATGCCCACCGGGTAAATGCCTGCCAGAAAAAAACCGGTGGCAAAGCGCCAGGCCAGCAAGGCTTCGTAGTGGCGCACCATGGCCCAGGCGCCCAACGTGCAAGCCGCGCCCGACAGCGCACACACCAGAAACACGCGCCGCGCTGAAAACCGGTCCGCAATGGCCAGCAACGCAAACACCAGCGTGCCCACAATGAAGCCCAACTGCAGCGCCGACGTGAGCGCACCCACGGCAGAGGTGGCCCACCCCAGTTCGCGCTGCAAGTCGGGCATCACGGCATTCACGGCAAACCACAACGAGGTGCCTGCAAACTGAGCCACCACCAGTACGGGGAGGATGTGGCGGGGGACGGATGGCTGGGTCATGGCCGAGAGCTTACGGGGTGGGCGGAGCCACAACTGTCATCGAAATGTCATTTGCTGGCGTTACATTTCAATGATTGTTGAATTAAATGCATCAGGAGCACCACATGAAAGTCGGTATCAACGGCATGGGCCGCATGGGCAGGTTGGCGCTGCGCGCCGCATTCGGCGCGGTGGATCGCCCGCATGACGACCCCCGCATGGGCAACCGCCTGCAGGTGGTGCACCTGAATGAAATCAAAGGCAACGCCGAGTCAACCGCCCATCTGGTGCAGTTCGACACCGTGCAGGGCCGCTGGCGCGGCGACATTGCCGCCGAAAGCGCCGACCGCATCCGCATCAACGGCCAGCAGCTGGGCTTTACCCAGCACGCCACCGCTGCCGAGATTCCCTGGGGCGAGCTGGGTGTGGACGTGGTGCTGGAATGCACCGGCAAATTCCTCACGCCCGAAACGCTGCAAGGCCACCTTGATCGCGGGGCCAAGCGCGTCATCGTGGCTGCCCCGGTGAAGGTGGGTGGGGTGCTGAACATCGTGGTGGGGGTCAACCACCACCTGTATGACCCGGCAGTCAACCACATCGTCACCGCCGCCAGTTGCACCACCAACTGCCTGGCCCCGGTGGTGAAGGTGGTGCACGAGGCCCTGGGCATCAAACATGGCCAGATCACCACGCTGCACAACCCCACCAACACCAACCTGGTGGTCGATGCCCCGCACAAAGACCTGCGCCGAGCCCGCAGCGCCATGGCCAACCTGGCCCCCACCAGCACGGGCAGCGCCACCGCCATTGCCCTGATTTATCCCGAGCTGAAAGGCAAGCTCAACGGCCACGCGGTGCGCGTGCCCGCGCTGAATGCGTCGTTGACCGACTGCGTGTTCGAGCTGAACCGCGCCACCACCGCCGAAGAAGTCAACGCCCTGTTTGCTGCGGCTGCACAGCTCGGCTCGCCGCTGGCGGGCATCCTGGGCTACGAGCCCCTGCCGCTGGTCAGTGCCGACTACGCCCGCGACACGCGCAGCAGCATCGTCGATGGCCTGTCCACCATGGTGACCGACGGCACGCTGCTGAAGGTGTACGCCTGGTACGACAACGAAATGGGTTACGCCACGCGCATGGTGGACCTGGCCTGCCACATGAAGACCGTGGGCATTTAAGTGGCGTTCCAGATGAACGCTGCCGAGCGCAACTACGCCATCGTTACTGCCGCGTATTGGGGCTTCACGCTCACCGACGGCGCGCTGCGCATGCTGGTGCTGCTGCACTTTTACAAGCTGGGCTATTCGCCGTTCACGCTTGCATTCCTATTTTTGCTGTACGAGGCCGCCGGGGTGCTGGCCAACCTGATCGGCGGCTGGCTGGCCACGCGCTACGGCATTGCCCGCATGCTGACGGTGGGGCTGGTGACGCAAATCATCGGGTTCACGCTGCTGTCCATGCTGAACCCGACGTGGACGGCGGCCATGTCGGTCGCCTGGGTGGTGGTGGCACAGGGCATTTGCGGCGTGGCCAAAGACCTGACCAAAACCGCCAGCAAGTCGGCCATCAAGGTCACGGCGGCACAGGCCAAAGAGCAGGGCGCGGGCCAGTTGTTCAAGTGGGTGGCCTGGTTCACTGGCAGCAAAAACGCCATGAAGGGCGTGGGCTTTTTCCTGGGCGGCCTGCTGCTAGATGGGCTAGGGTTTGCCCACGCACTGTGGGCCATGGCGGGCTTGCTGGCCCTGGTTCTGGTGGGTGTGGTGGCCTCGCTGCCGCCCATGATGGGCAAGGCCAAGGCCTCCAAATCGGCCAAAGAGCTGTTTGCCAAAAACGCGGGCATCAACGCGCTTGCTGCCGCCCGCGTAGCGCTGTTTGGCGCACGTGACGTGTGGTTTGTGGTGGGTGTGCCGGTGTTTTTGTATTCGCAGGGCTGGACCTTCACCATGGTCGGCGGCTTCCTGGCCGCCTGGACCATTGGCTATGGCCTGGTGCAGGCGCTGGCGCCCAACATCGTCAAACGCAGTGCGGACGGCCTGAGCCACGAGGTGCCGGCCGCCCGCTGGTGGTCTGCCGCGCTGGCGCTGGTGCCTGTGGGGCTGGCTGCCGCCGTGGTGGCTGATGTGCCGCACCTGCAATGGGTGGTGGTGGGTGGGCTGGGCCTGTTCGGGTTTGCCTTTGCGGTGAATTCGTCAGTCCACTCCTACCTGGTGCTGGCCTATGCAGGGTCAGAAAAGGCGGCGGAAGACGTGGGTTTTTACTACGCAGCCAACGCGTTGGGCCGCTTTTTGGGCACCTTGCTGTCGGGCTTGCTGTACCAGTGGGGCGGCTTGCTGTATGCGCTGGTGGGCTCTGCGATCATGCTGGGCCTGTGCTGGCTGATGACGCTGAAGCTGCCCATGCAACAACGGGCCGAGCCTGCAGGCCTTTCGTGACCTTGGACCCTGCGATGGTGTGTTTGCAAACGTCAAGGCAATAAAAAAGCCCCTGTCAGGGGCTTTTTCGGGTTCGGTTCCAACAGCAATCACTTGGCTGCCAGCAGCTTGTTCACGTCGGCATTGTTGGGCAGGGCGTAATCATGGCCGCGGATGATTTGGCCTGTGTCGGTCATCACCAGTTTCAGGCTGACAAACGTGGCATTGGCGGCCTGTGAGTACGTGCCCACCAGCACGACACCCGCGCTGTGCAGTTTGGCGATGTCTTTCAACTCGCGTGACAGCATGAGTTCGCCGGTTTCCTCGCGCACAAAGATATCGCCACGCAGTTTCAGTTCTTTCACCAGCAAACCGCTGTTCACCAGGTGCGAGGCGTATTGCTCTGACAGCGTGCGGCCCAGGGGGGCTGTTTTGCGCAGGTCGTTCACGTTGACCACTGTGGCCACCAGCATCGGGGTACGCTGGTATTCCTTGATGTCCAAGCCTGTCAGCAGCTTTTGCACTGCATCACGGTTTGAGCTAACAAAGGGGTTTTTCTGCGCGTCTTCGTAAGTGGGTTCGACCTTGACGTAGGCAGAGTTGCTGTTGGTGCTGCACCCGGCCAGCAGCGCCGATGCCATTGCGGCACACACCAGAAGTGAACGGTTCATTGGCTCACCACCTTCAGGGTTTTGTACTCGGGGGCCTGCTTGAACAGGGTGGAATCCACGTTTTCGATGTAATACACATCGGTTTTGCGTGACAGGATCTGGTCGGGTGTGCCGGCAGACGTGGTCAGCACCAGTTCGGTGTGTGTGGGCCCGCCCGAATACACGCTGCTGCCGTAGTCGGCCGCTCCGGCCAGAGCGATGCCACCGAGCAACTGAGTGTCCAAGTGCGCGGTGTGCAAGCCATAGGCGGCGGACACACCAGCTGCCAAAGCGGTGTAAAAGCCCGGCACGAAATGCGGCCGTGGGCTGTTGTGCACCACCAGTTGCACCTTGTAGCTCAGCTGCAAGGGGTTCTGTTCGCTGGTGGTCACGCGGCGGCCGGTTTGGACAACTTCTGTCACCAGCATGTCGTAAAAAGTTTTCTCGAACACCGTGGCCTTGTCAGGTACCACGATGGTCAGACGGGCGTTGGCTGCAACACCCGCTGTGTCCAGCATGCGCAGGGTTTGTTTGGCAGCGTCACGGGCCACGATTTGCCAATGACCGGCAGACCGCACCTTTTTCTGCTCGGTCAGGTCGAAGTTGCCCGACACTGGAATGGGCGACTGGGCACAACCCGCCAGTGCGGCGACGAGCAGCGCCAAGGCGCCTGTGTGTGATGTGAGGTGTTTCAAGGCTTGAACTCCCGAGCGCTGGTGAATCGGTGGGCCAACGCGGCCACACGGCTCAGCGCTGCAAATTTATTATGAACCAAGGGCCGCTGGTTTGGCTGCATTGCATGGTTGCGGGGCCGCGATGTCAGCTCAACTCGGCTTGCAAGGCCGGTTTTGTCGGGGCCTTGCAACATCCCCGCTGGCTCAGTAGTAGCCGTCTTTGGCACCTTTGGTGCCGCTGATCTGCCAAGCGGTGCGCTGATCGACGAGCCTGGCCAGAAACTCCAGCTCTTCATCGGTGTGGTTGATGGCCCGGGCAGGGCTCAGAACCACTTCGCCGTCCCGTTTGTCGGCCCAGACCGCGTCGTGGTAGTCGGCAACCAAGGTGCGGCTGTCAGACTGTGTTTTCAGGTCGACCGTGCCATAGCAGTTGCAGAAATAGCTGCGGTTGTCTTGCTTGGCAAAAATTTCGGTGTAAACGCCGGTGCCGCGTATGCCAGCCGTGAGCGTCGGCGTGGTGATGCGCCGGTCGGAGCCTTTGCCCCACACGCTGACCACTGCACCCGTCAACAGGCGCAAAAGGCTCACGGCATTGAGTGTGTTGCCCCGCTCGACGGCAAGCCGGGAGTTCTGGCGCACATGGAACGACGAATTACCAATGACGAACACCAGCCGTGAACCGGGTCCGGTTTCCAGCACGTCGCCCGTTTGAACGGTTTGCTGTGGCGCCAGCCGGTTGCCATTGATCAGGGCATCTCCCACAAGCTCCACGATGTTGCTGCGTTGCTGTGCCTGTGAAGTAGACCAGCCTCCCAGGGCCACCCACGCGGCAGCGGCTTGCAGGGTCTGCCGACGTTGGAACCACGTCAGCTCGGCATCGGAACGGCTGAAGTTGATGTGTTGTGTCATGGGAGACCTCCTTGTTCAACATTGCGATCGACTGGCGCATCATCGGTGAAACTGTCTCGGAAAGTGTAGTAAACCGATGTGAAGAACATCGAGGCCATGATCATCACTGCGGGCAGCACCAGCATGCCTGCCACCGCTGGCCCCCCCAGCAGGGTGGCCAGCACGCTGATCACAAGCCCACCGGTCATGAACACGCCCAGCCAGGCAATGCCGAATACCAGCAGCGCGGCCTTGTTTTTCCAGCAAGCGAGCAGGCTGAAAAACAGGCTCTTGACTGGATCCACCCCGTGCCAGTGGACCAGCGCGGGGGCATGCCAGAAGGCCATGGCCAGGGGAAGGTAGAGGCCCATGCCCACCCACATGGCAGACTGGAAACCGCTTTCCTGCACCAGCTCTTCGGTCAGTGCCGCACCGTTGAGGTAGACCTCCGCAAAGGAGCCGCCATCCACCAGCGCCGTGACCGCAATCATGCCCAGGAACCCCACGGCATACAGACCACCCAGCTTGAGCATCGACATGCGCTGTGCTGCGCCGGCGGTGAAAGCAGTGGCCAGCACGGTGGGCATGGGAAAGCGCCCCTCCTCTGCCTGGCGGGCCGCAGCCATCAAACCCAGCGTGGCTGCCGGCAGCAGAGCCAGCGCCACCACACTGCCCAGCACGGGCACCACAGAAAGTAACGACACCAGTCCCATGAACAGCAGGAACAGGCCACTCATGGCCAGGGGTTGGCGTGCAAAAGTGCGCATGCCCTGTTTGACCCACAGCCACCCCGAGCCAGCGGGAACGATGTTGAGCTTCATGTGGCCAGCACCAGTGGCTGTGTGCTGCGCTGACGCAGCACGCGCTCGAAATGGGTGGGGTCGTGGGGCTTGAGCATCGCGGCATCGCGGGGCAAATGCCAGTCCCACAACCGTGAAGTCCAAAACCGCAGGGCCCCTGCACGCAGCATGTCGGGCAACAACTCGCGTTCCGGTGGCGTGAGGGGGCGCACCGCCTCGTAGGCTTGCAGCATGGCGTTGGCTCGCTCGGCGTGGTGGATGCCAGTGGGCAAGTCAATGGCCCAATCGTTCAGGCACACCGCCAGGTCGAACACAAAGGTGTCGCAGCCCGCAAAATAAAAATCGAAGAAGCCGGTCAGGCGTTCGCCCTCAAACATCACGTTGTCGCGGAACAGGTCCGCATGCACGGGCCCACGGGGCAGCGCGGCAAAGGCCGCGCTCGCAGCCACCCGGTTCTGTAGCGCCAGTTCGGTCTGGATCAGGCTGGCCTGTTCGGGCGTGAGGTGGGGCAGCACCACGGGCACGGTGTCGTTCCACCAAGGCAGTCCTCGCAGGTTGGGCTGATGGCGGCCGTAGTCCACGCCGGCCAGGTGCATGCGGGCCAACATGCCGCCTACAGCCGCGCAATGCACCGGCTGGGGCGCCAGCTGGCTTTTGCCCGCCAGTTTGTTGACCACGGCGGCAGGCTTGCCCTTCAGCGTGTGAAGGATGCTGCCTTGGGCGTCGGCGGCGGGGTCGGGCACTGGGATGCCTTTGTCCGCCAGGTGTTTCATCAGGTGCAAATAAAAAGGCAGTTGCTCGGCCGTCAAGCGCTCGAACAGGGTCAGCACGTGTTCGTGGGTGACACCGTCACGTTCGGTGGTGACGAAGTAGTTGGTGTTCTCAATGCCGCCAGCGCAGCCCTTGATGTCTGTCAGCACCCCCAGGTCCAGCTGGTCCAGCAGACCAGCCGCTTCGGCGGGAGAGACTTCGGTGAATACGGCCATGGCGGAGACAAAAATTGGATCGGTGAGGGGCTGCGCACAGGCGCGAAGAAGTCAGCCTCGGGAGGCTCAGAAGTTGAACAGGCGCCACGTGGCGCGCCCTGCCGTGCCCGCGTTGCCGGTGCGTTGTCCGTCCGGGTTGGCGGGGCCTTGCGCAGCGTCGGCAGGGTTGATCTGGTAGGCCGGCAAGTCGGCTTTCGTTTGAACCTCGATCTGCTTGGTTTGCCCGCCCACTTTCAGCTCTTGCACACGGCTGCCTGCATCTTCGTGAACGATGCGCTCCACTTTGGGCGAGGGGCTTTGGGTGGGCTCAGGCTGCAGCGTTTGCGCGCCGAGGGTCATGGGCAGGGCACCGGCCAGGACGCTGGCACTGGCCAGAGCGGCAGCACGCAGTCCAACGAAAGAGTGGCTGGTTGACAGCGCTGGCGCTGCAACAGAAGTGTGCGGGCGTGAAAAGATCATGCCCGATTGTAGGCAGCACCCCGATGGCCATGCCGGGCCCATGCCCGACAATTCGCCGCATGAACGACCAGCCCCAAGCCCAACGTCCCACCCTGCTGCTGGTGGACGGTTCCAGCTACCTGTACCGCGCCTTCCACGCCATGCCCGACTTGCGTGCTGTGCCCGGCGACCCTGCCAGCCCTCCCACCGGTGCCATTCGTGGCATGGTCAACATGCTGCAAAGCCTGCGCAAAGAGGTGCCTGCACAACACGTGGCTTGTGTGTTCGATGCCTCGGGCCCCACGTTCCGCGACGACCTGTACCCCGAGTACAAGGCCCACCGCGCACCCATGCCAGATGACTTGCGCGCGCAGATCGAGCCCATCCACGAAGTGGTGCGCCTGCTGGGCTGGACTGTGCTGAACGTGCCTGGGGTGGAAGCCGATGACGTGATTGGCACCCTGGCGCGTGCGGGCGAGGCGCAGGGGTTTGATGTGGTGGTATCCAGTGGCGATAAAGACCTGGCGCAGTTGGTCACGCCGCACATCACCATCATCGACACCATGAACGGCAAGCGCCGCGACCTGGCCGGAGTGGAGGCCGAGTTCGGCGTGCCCGCCAGCCTGATGATCGACTACCAGACCCTGGTGGGCGACACGGTGGACAACGTGCCCGGCGTGCCCAAGGTGGGTCCCAAAACCGCCGCCAAGTGGCTACAGGAATACGGCAGCCTGGACGCGCTGGTGGCCCGTGCCGCTGATATTAAAGGCGTGGCAGGCGAGAACCTGCGCAATGCCCTGGGCTGGTTGCCCACCGGGCGCACACTGGTCACCATCAAGACCGATTGCGACCTGAACGGCTGGGTGCCCGGCTTGCCGAGTCTTGATTCCATAGCTGTCAGTGCAGAGCAGACAAGCGCCCTGGCCGATTTTTATGTGAAATTTGGCTTCAAGGGTCTGGCCCAGGCCGCTGCGGCGCGTTTGGGGGCCTCCGCACCTGCACCCGCCGTGGCCGCGACCGTCGCCCCGGCGCGTGGCGAAAGCGGCGATCTGTTTGCCGATCTGCCCGAGCCCACCCCCAGCACCCTTGTGTGCGACACCGTGCTCGACTGGCCCGCGTTCGACGCCTGGTTGGCCAAGGTGCAGGCCGCGGAACTCACGGCACTCGACACCGAAACCACATCGCTCAATGAAATGGTGGCCGAGGTGGTGGGCCTCAGCCTGTGTGTGGAGCCCGGCCACGCAGCCTACATTCCGTTGGCCCACAACGGCCCGGATGCACCTGAGCAACTGCCCCGCGACGAGGTGCTGGCCCGTCTGAAGTCTTGGCTGGAGAACCCTGCGGCCAAAAAGTTGGGCCAACACGTCAAGTACGACCGGCATGTGCTGGCCAACCATGGCATCGAGGTGCAGGGCTACGCGCACGACACCATGTTGCAAAGCTACGTGCTGGAGGTGCACAAGCCCCATGGCTTGAGCAGCCTGGCCGAGCGCCACCTGGGTCGCAGCGGCATCACCTACGAAGACCTGTGTGGCAAGGGCGCGCACCAGATTCCGTTTGCGCAGGTGGACGTGGCCAAGGCAGCCGAATACTCGTGCGAAGACGCCGACCAGACCCTGGCCGTGCACCAGGTGCTTTGGCCACAACTGGCTGCCAACGACAAGCTGAACTTCATCTATCAACTGGAAATGGACAGCAGCGAGGCGCTCTACCGCATTGAGCGCAACGGCGTGCTGATTGACGCGCCCATGCTGGCCACCCAAAGCCACGAGCTGGGCCAACGCATCTTGCAGCTGGAAACCGATGCCTACGAGATTGCCGGGCAACCGTTCAACCTGGCCAGCCCCAAGCAATTGGGCGAAATTTTCTTTGACAAGCTGGGCCTGCCCGTCATCAAGAAAACCGCCACCGGCGCGCGCAGCACCGACGAAGAGGTGCTGGAAAAACTGGCCGAGGACTACCCGCTGCCCGCCAAGCTGCTGGAGCACCGAAGCCTGAGCAAACTCAAAGGCACCTACACCGACAAGCTTGCCCAACTGGCCAACCCGCGCACAGGCAGGGTACACACCCACTACGCGCAGGCTGTGGCCGTGACCGGGCGCCTGAGCAGCAACGACCCCAACCTGCAGAACATCCCCGTGCGCACCGCCGAAGGGCGCCGCGTGCGCGAGGCCTTTGTGGCGCCTGCCGGCAGCTTGATTGCCAGTGCCGACTACAGCCAGATCGAGCTGCGCATCATGGCCCACATCAGCGGAGACGCGGCTTTGCTGAAAGCCTTTGCCGAAGGGCTGGACGTGCACCGCGCCACGGCCGCCGAGGTGTTTGGCATTGGCGTGGACCAGGTCAGCAGCGAGCAGCGCCGCTACGCCAAGGTCATCAACTTCGGGCTCATTTACGGCATGAGCGGGTTTGGCCTGGCCAAGGCGCTGGGCATCGACAACACGGCGGCCAAAAACTACATCCAGCGTTACTTCGAGCGGTTTGCGGGCGTCAAGCAGTACATGGACGACACCCGCGCCCAGGCCAAGGCGCAGGGCTATGTGGAAACCGTGTTTGGCCGCCGCCTGTACCTGCCTGAAATCAACAGCCCCAACGGCCCGCGCCGGGCAGGGGCCGAGCGCGCCGCCATCAACGCACCCATGCAGGGCACGGCGGCCGACCTCATCAAACTCAGCATGGTGGCCGTGCAACGGGTACTGGACGAGCAGCACCGTGCCACCAAAATCATCATGCAGGTGCACGACGAACTGGTGTTCGAGGTGCCCGAATCAGAGGTGGACTGGGTGAAAACCGAAGTGCCACGCCTGATGGCCGGCGTGGCCCAACTCAAGGTACCACTGCTAGCCGAGGTGGGCGTGGGGCCCAATTGGGAAAAGGCGCACTGAGCGCCGGACAACCATCCAATTCCAAATGAAAAAGCCCGCCAGCGCAATGCTGGCGGGCTTTTTCAGCTATGGAAAGTCAGAGTTTGAACGCGCCCACCACCTCGGTGAGTTGACGGGCCTGCTCCTGCAGCGACGCTGAAGCGGCCGAGGCCTCTTCCACCAGCGCGGCGTTTTGCTGCGTCACGCCGTCCATCAGTGCCACGGCTTGGTTGATTTGCGAAATGCCTTCCGACTGTTCGCTGCTGCTGCTGGAAATTTCGCGCATCAGAGCCGTCACGCGCTCGATGCTGCCCACAATTTCCTTCATGGTGGCCCCGGCCTCGTCCACTTGTTGGGTGCCGCTGGTCACTTTGCTCACCGAGTCGTCGATCAGCGTTTTGATTTCTTTGGCGGCGGTGGACGAGCGCTGAGCGAGGCTGCGCACCTCAGACGCCACCACCGCAAAGCCCCGGCCCTGTTCGCCTGCACGGGCTGCTTCTACCGCAGCGTTCAGCGCCAGGATGTTGGTCTGGAACGCAATGCTGTCGATCACGGCAATGATGTCCACGATCTTGCGCGAGCTGGTGTTGATCTCGTCCATGGTGTGCACCACCTGGCCCACCACCGCACCGCCTTTGACCGCCACGTCAGACGCCTCTTCGGCCATGCGGTTGGCCTGGACGGCGTTTTCGGCGTTCAGCTTGACGGTGCTGTTGAGTTCTTCGGTGGCGGCCGCTGTTTGCTCCAGCGAGCTGGCCTGTTGCTCGGTGCGGCCCGACAGATCCAGCGTGCCCGACGCCACCTGGCTGGCCGCGCTGGCGATGGAGTCAGAACCGGAGATGACTTTGGAAATGAGCTGGCGCAAATTGCCCTGCATCGTGTCCATCTGGCGCAGCAGGTGCGTGATTTCGTCGTTGCCGTTGGCTGTGATCTGGTGGCGCAGGTCGCCTTGGGCGATGGCGCTGGCGGTTTCGTCGGCATCCGCGAAACCTTTGGACATGCGGCGCAAGGTGCCGAGCATGAACAATGTCATGGGCAGGGCACCCAACAATGCGATGGCGCCGAAAATCCACTTGCTGCGCTGGTAGCGGGCGTCAGCAGCAGCGGTTTCTTCCTGAGCCTTCACTGACTGGTACTTCACCAGGTCGCTCATGGTTTTTTCAAAGGCCCCGCCCTCGGTGCGGCCCGCCGCCAGGAAAAAGGCCATGGTGGCCGGACTGAAGTCGCCCTTGTTCATGGTCTCCATCACCTGGTCACGCTTGGCTTGCCAGCCTTTGCGTGCGGTTTGCATTTGGTCGATCAGGGCTTTTTCTTCCGCATCCATGTTCCGGTCGAGGACGATTTTCTGAGCGGCATCGTTGTCGGCCTTGAGCTTGCCTATGCTGTCGGTGTGCATGCTGATCGGGTGGTCGTGGATGCTCAGCAATGCAGAGTCGGGCGCATGCTGGAACATCAGCAGCATTTCCATGCGGTTGACCAAGTAGCCACGGCGCATCTGCGCCACAGCCACGGCAGCTGCCATGCGCGTGTCGTGCACGTATTGCAGCGAATCGCGCGCGGACTGCATGCCCGTGAAGCCCGTTGTCATGGCCACGATGAACACGAGCCAATACACCACCAGTACCGCCCACACGCGATGCGTGAGCTTGAATCCATCAAACATAGTTATTCCTAGCAAGTTCCCAAACCGGACCGCCAGAATATCACTCCGTGGGGTATGGCTGCGTGAGAAAAAGCAGGTGGCAAGCACTCATTCGGAGGCTTTGCACGGGCGTTGACCATCGTCAATGGCCGGTGCGGTTGGCGAACAGGGATGCCATACTTGGCTCCGCAATCATCTGCAACTCGCATGCAAAGGATCGAGCCATGAAGGGCATTGTGTTCACCGAATTCGTTGACATGGTCGAGGCACAGTTTTCCGCCGACATGGTGGACGACATCCTGGACGACGCAGCCCCCGCCAGTGGTGGGGCCTACACCGCGGTGGGCACTTATGACCACGCTGAACTGGTGTCACTGGTGGTGGCGTTGTCCCAGCGCACCGGCGTGGCTGTGCCCGACTTGGTGCGGGCCTTTGGTCTTCACATGTTTGGCCGGTTTTATGCCGGTTACCCAGCGTTTTTCGAGGGAATGACGGGCGCGGTGCAGTTTCTGGCGGGCATCGAAGACGTGATCCACGCCGAGGTGCTCAAGTTGTACCCCGACGCGCAGTTGCCCCGCTTCGAGTGCACCCTGCTGCCCGACGGGCTGGCCATGGTGTACCGGTCACCGCGCCACTTCGACGACCTGGCCCTGGGCCTGATCGAAGGGGCGGTGGCGCATTGGGGCGGTGGCTACACCATCACGCGCGCGCCTTTCGAAGACGGCACCCGCTTTGTGTTGACCGCCGCCTGAAGGCCGCGTGAGCAGCTTGCCACCCACTCCCCCGCCCGAGCCAACGGGCGGTTCAGGCGCGCCCCGCCCCGAGCTGACGGCCCTGGAGGCCCGATACCAGGCCCGCGTGGCCCGCGAACGCAGCGCACGGCAACAGGCTGAAAAGCTTCTGGAAGACCGCAGCCTTGCGCTGTACCAGGCCAACCAGGCGCTTCAGGCCGCAGCCAGCAGCCTGGAGCATCTGGTTGCCGAGCGCACCGAAGCCCTGCGGGCTGCGCTGGCCAGTGCCGAAGCTGCCACCCTGGCCAAGAGCCGCTTTCTGGCCACCATGAGCCATGAAATCCGCACGCCCATGAATGGCATTCTGGGTCTGAGCGAATTGCTCCTGCGAACCCCCCTGGCCCCCGATCAGACCAACTTTGCCCAGACCATCCACCGGTCTGGGCAGAGCCTGATGGTGTTGCTCAACGACATCCTCGATTTCTCGAAGATCGAGGCTGGCCACATGCAAATCGAGCGTGTGCCCATCGCCCCCGTGGATGAGTTGGTTCATGTGGCTGCGTTGCTGGAGCCCCAGGCGCAGGCCAAAGGTCTGGCCTTTGACTGTTCCGTGGAACCGGCTGTGCCGCGCTGGGTGTTGGGTGATGCGGTGCGGCTGCGCCAGGTATGGCTCAACCTGCTGGGCAATGCCATCAAGTTCACGGCCAGGGGAACTGTGACCGCCCGCTTGGAGCTCAGCCCCGACCACCCCGGCTGGTTACTGGCCACCGTGACAGACACTGGGGTGGGGGTGTCGCCCGACGCACAGGCCCGCATCTTCGAGCCCTTCGTCCAAGCCGACAGTTCCACCACGCGCCACTTCGGCGGCACCGGGCTGGGTCTGGTCATTTCGCGCCGCATCATCGAACTGATGGGGGGGCGGTTGTGGCTGCAGAGCGAACCCGGGCGCGGCAGCACGTTTTCATTCGAGTGGCCCGTGCAGGCAGCGGATGCTCCCATTTCTGAACCGGTGATCAAAACCGCGCCCCTGCCCCCAGTTGCAGCCCCGCCGTCGTCGGCCCCTCTCGGGCAGGCGTTGGCGGTGTTGCTGGTGGAAGACCATGTGGTCAACCGCCAGTTGGCCTTGGCCCAGTTGAAGGCGCTGGGGCTGCAAGACGTGGACGTGGCCACCGACGGCGAGCAGGCGCTGGAGCGTGTGCGCCACCGCCAATACGACCTGGTGCTGATGGACATGCAAATGCCCCGGCTGGACGGCGTCTCTGCCACGCGCGCCCTGCGCGACATGCCCTTGCCTGCCCAGCCCTGGGTCGTGGCCATGACGGCCAATGCCTTCGAAGAGGACCGACAGGCTTGCCTGGCGGCTGGCATGAACGATTTTGTGTCCAAGCCAGCCACGGTGGCCACATTGCGCGCGGCCATCACACGGTTTATTGAAAGCCGATAGCATTGCGCGCACCCAAAACCACAGGAGACTCCGCCATGTTGAAAACCGACCAAGTGAATGACTTGCAAGCCCTGTTGCCGGGCCAGACCACCGAACAGGGTGCCACCCGCCGCACCGCACTGAAAGCCGCTATCGGCGTTGGGTACGCGGCGTCGGTCATGCCCATCGCAGCCCAAACGGCCATCCAGACGTCGGCCAAAGGCCTGACCGTCGGCGACGTGACCATTGACGTGAACGGTTTTGCCATGCCCGCTTACCGGGCAGCGCCAAAGGGCAAAACAAAGCTGCCGGTGGTGATCGTCCTGTCGGAAATTTTTGGTGTGCACGAATACATTGCCGACACGGCCCGCCGGTTTGCCCACGCCGGATATCTGGCGATTGCCCCCGAACTGTTTGTGCGCCAGGGCGATGCACAGGGCTATGCCGAGATGGCCAAGCTGATTGCCGAGGTCATTTCCAAGGTGCCCGATGCGCAGGTGATGGCCGACCTCGACGCCACGGTGGCCTGGGCTGGTGCCCACGGTGGTGACCTCAACAAAGTGGGCATCACCGGTTTTTGCTGGGGTGGCCGCCAGACCTGGCTGTACGCCGCGCACAGCAAACACATCAAGGCCGGTGTGGCCTGGTACGGCCGGTTGACGGGCCAGACCAGTGCGCTCAATCCCAAACACCCCATGGATGTGACGGCCAACCTGAACGGCCCTGTGCTGGGGCTGTACGGTGCGGCAGACACCGGCATTCCGGTCAACACGGTGGCCGCCATGCAGGAGGCGCTCAAGACCGGGTCCAAGGCGGCCAAAGCGTCCGAGTTCGTGCTGTACCCGGATGCGCCCCACGCCTTCCATGCTGACTATCGCTCCAGCTACCGCAAGGGCCCGGCTGAAGACGGCTGGCAGCGGGCGCTCGCCTGGTTCAAAACACACGGCGTGGCCTGAGCCCGGTCACGCTACACTCAGCGCCAAGCAACAACCGCCGAACCCCGGCGGTTTTTTTATGAATTTTTAGGCTCCAGCGCTTGATGGTATTCAATAGTTTGCTATGACGCTTTTCTTGATTATGCTGGGCACCGTGGCGGCTGGGGTGGGCAGTGTGTGGGTGGCTGCCGTGCTGAGTTTTGCCATGCTGGCCCGCTACACGGCACACATGCTCAGCCTGGCGGCGGGTGCCTTGCTGGCAACGGCCTTCATGCACCTGCTGCCCGAGGCTTTCGAGTCAGCCGCCGGTGCGCATGACCTGTTTGCCCTGCTGCTGGGCGGGCTGGTGTTTTTCTTTCTGCTGGACAAAGCCGAGCTCTACCACCACGGTCACGAGCACAGCCACGGCCCCAGCGGGCATGGCCATGACCACGCGCATGCGCACGCTCACCATGCTCACGACCACCACCACCACGCTAGCCCCCGCATGGGCGGCGGCTGGGCGGTGCTGGCAGGCGACAGCGTCCATGCATTTGGCGATGGCATCCTGATTGCATCGGCCTTTGTGGCCGACTGGAAGCTGGGCTTGGTCACGTCACTGGCGGTGCTGGCGCACGAGGTGCCACACCACATGGGTGACCTGGTGGTGCTACGCCACACGGTGGGCACCGAGCGCGCTGCGCTGGTGAAGGTGTCGCTGGCCGGCACCGTCACGGCCATTGGGGGGCTGGTGGGCTACTTCCTGGTCAGTGAGCTGGAAGAACAGTTGCCCTACTTTCTGGTGGTGGCGTCCAGCAGCTTTGTGTACGTGGCCCTGGCCGACCTGATCCCGCAGCTGCAAAAGCGGCTGAATCTGGCTGACACGGTGGCCCAACTCGGCGGGCTGTTGGCGGGCATGGGTCTGGTGGCGGTGGTCAGCGGTCTGGCCCATTGATCTGGCGCTGTGCCGGGGGGCTCAACCCCGGCCAGTTGCGCTCAGCCCCGTTCCACCGGCAGGCCAGGGGTGTTGCTCCACTCGCTCCAGCTGCCCGCATACAACGCCTGACGGCCCAGCCCGGCCAGTTCCATGGCCAGCACATTGGGCACGGCGCTGACGCCACTGCCGCAGTGGTGCACCACGCTGGCAGGGTCGCGTCCAGCCAGCAGCACATCGAACTCCTGGCGCAACTGTTCAGCAGACTTGAACAGGCCGTTGTCGTCCAGGTTGGTGGGGAAGGGCCGGTTCAGCGCGCCGGGTATGTGGCCCGCAATGGGGTCCAGGGGCTCTACCTCGCCACGGTAGCGGGGCGCGCCCCTGGCGTCGAGCACGGTCTGGGCTGGTTGACCCAGACGGCCCACCACGGCAGCGGTGTCCACCAGTGTGACCAACGAAGGCGCCAGGGCAAAGGTGCGGGCGGTGGTTTCGCCGGTGGCAGCGCCTGTTGCCAGTGGCTGGCCTGCAGCCGTCCAGGCCTGAAGTCCGCCGTTGAGCACGGCCACCGCGTCGTGGCCGCACCACTTCAGCATCCACCACATTCGTCCAGCGTAGTTCACGCCGTTGCGGTCGTACACCACCACCTGGGTGGTATTGCTCACGCCCACACTGCCCAGCCACCGGGCAAAGGCCTCGCGGGTGGGCAGTGGGTGTCGGCCACCGCAGGCGGCTGTGCCTGCCGCCACGCTGCCACCGTGGGTCGAGAGGTGCTCATCCAGGCTGGCGTGGGTGGCGCCCGCAATGTGCGTTTCTGCGAACTGCTGCGGCCCCAGCGCGGGATTCATCAGGTCGGACGTGCAGTCGAACACGCGCAAGTCGGTTGGGGTGGACAGCAACTGGGCCAGATCGGCCACTGAAATGAGGGTGGTGTACATGGCAATGGCGTCAGGGTTGTCAGCCGGAGTGGTCTTCCGGCGGGGTTTGGGGAGCGGTACGGGCGCGGAGCAGTGTTGCAGTGATGCCGCTGGCAATGATGAGCGCCATGCCCAGCCAGCCCAGCAGCGGCAGGTCGTCGTCGAAGATGACGATGCTGTAGATGCCCGCAAACACAATGCCTGTGTACTGCAGGTTGGCCACCAGCAAGGTGGCACCGCTGGCATAGGCCCGTGTCATGCACAACTGGCCCAGCACCGCCAGCAGGCCAATGGGCAACATCCACAGCGCCTGCGGCCATATCCAGGCGCTGGTGCCACTGATGGCAAGCCCCACGGCACCCACCAGGGTGGCCCCGGCGGAAAAGTAGAACACGGTGCGGCTCTCAGGCTCGCCGGCTTTCGACAGTGCCGACACCTGCAAATACGCCAGCGCCGAAAACACGCCTGACAACATGCCCACCAACCCGCCCAGCAACTGGTCGCTGGCCACCGTGGGACGCAGCATCAGGGCCACGCCGCCGAATCCGGCCAGCACCGACAGCACCAGCGGGCCCTGGCCTTTGAGGGCTTCGCCCTGGCGTTGCATCAGCAGCGCGCCGCCCACCAGAAAGGCTGCAATCCACACGCTGCTCATGTAGTTCAGAGTCATGGCGGTGGCCAGGGGCAGGGCGGCGATGGAGTAGAACCAGGTGGTCAGCGCGGTGGTGCCCACCACGCTGCGCCACAGGTGCATGGCGGGCACGGGTGTGGCCAGCGACACGCGGCGCAACCGCATGACACCGGCCATGAACAGCAGCCCGATCAACCCCCGGTAGAACACCACCTCGAAGCTGTGGAAGTGCTCGGACGCGAACTTGATGCACACCCCCATGGTGGCAAACAGCAGCGAGGCCAGCAGCATCCACAGGGCTTGCATTTTGAGGGTGTTTTTGGCCTCCAGCGCTCGATGGTCAAGCGCTTTCAGCTACATCAAACGGGGTTGCCCATGCGTTGGCGGTACCACTCGTGGAAGTGCTGCATGCCGTCTTCCATCGGGCTTTGGTACGGCCCCACCTCGTTGTCGCCGCGCGCCAGCAGGGCCTTGCGGCCTGCGTCCATGCGTTCACCGATTTCGTCGTCTTCGATGCAGGTTTCCATGTAGGCGGCGCGTTGCGCGTCCACAAATCCGCGCTCGAAGGCGGCGATGTCTTCGGGGTAATAGAACTCCACCATGTTCAGCGTTTCGCTGGCGCTGACGGGGTAGAGCGTGGACACGGTCAGCACATGGGGGTACCACTCCACCATGATGTGAGGGTAGTAGGTGAGCCAGATGGCGCCGTGATCGGGCGCTTTGCCTTCACGGTATGCCATCAGTTGCTCGTGCCAGTGCTGGTACACCGGGCTGCCAGCCTTGCCCAGCAGGTTTTGTGCGCCCACGGTCTGCACCGAGTACTCGGGCTTGAACTCCCAAGTCAGGTCACTGCAGGTCACAAAATTGCCCAGCCCGGGGTGGAAGGGGCCTACGTGGTAGTCCTCCAGGTACACCTCGATGAAGGTTTTCCAGTTGTAGTGGCAGGTGTGCAACTCGACGTGGTCCAGCACCATGCCGTCGAAGTTGAGCGCGGCACGGGGGCCCATGTGGGCCAGGTCGGCCTCGATGTCGCGGCCGTTGTCTTCAAACAGCATTCCGTTCCACTCGCGCAGCGGGTACTTCTTCAGGTTCAGGCAGGGGTCTTGGGCAAAGTGCGGGGCGCCAATCAGCTCCCCCAGCTTGCCCATGCCCGAGCCACCGCTGTAACTCCACCGGTGCAGGGGGCACACGATGTTGCCTGCTGCACTGCCCGCCTGGGTGTGGCCCAGGTTGCCCCGGCCTTTGAGCATCACCGCCTGCCGGTGGCGGCAGATGTTGGACACCAGCTCCACCCCGTTGGCCGTGCGCACCAGTGCACGGCCTTCGCCCTCCTGGGGCAATGCGTAGTAGTCGCCGACGTTTGGAACGGCGTTGGTGTGCCCCACATAGCGGGGCCCGCGCTGAAAGATGGTCTCCAGTTCGCGCCGGAACAGCGCCTCATCAAAATAGCTGGAAACTGGAAGTTGGCTTGTGGCCTGCTGCAGTTGAAGACTCAAATCAGACATGAAGGTCCTGACCTAAAGACTCCCCCTATGAAGGGGCAGGGTAAGCGCATCACGAAAATCGCTGGCGACTGTCGGCTTGGCGCGGGAGGGTGAAGTGATTGCCTTGGGTGTAACCCCGTCAGGGTTAAAAAGGGGGGCGTAGTGTACCCGGCACGGGGAAAAGGGCGGCCCGGTAAAATCAACTGTCACATTCCGCACAGCCCATGTCCAAAACCCGAACACCTGACCCGTCCGCTGCCCCGCTGCCGTTGCCCGCCACCTACGAACTGGCCATACAGGAGCTGGAGCAACTCGTCAGCCGGTTGGACACCGGTCAGCTCCCGCTGGACCAGTTGCTGGCGCAGTATCAGCGCGGTGCCCAACTGCTGGCCCATTGCAGGGAGCGCCTGCAGGCCGTCGAGCAGCAGATCAAGGTGCTGGAGTCCGGCGAGCTCAAGCCCTGGGCGGCCGACTGATGAACGCTGTTGCCGAATTCGATCTGGCCCCCTGGATGGCCAGACACCTCTCCGCTGTCGAACAGGCCTTGTCTGACTGGGTGTGCCCCAGCGCCCCGGCCGGTCTGGGCCAGACCATGCGCTACTCTGTGCTGGACGGTGGCAAGCGCCTGCGCCCCTTGCTGGTGCTGGCCGCCAGCGAGTCGGCAGGCCCAACGGCCGCATCCGGCGGTGCGGCGCTGCGTGCAGCGTGTGCGGTGGAACTCATCCATGCCTATTCACTGGTGCACGACGACATGCCATGCATGGACAACGACGTGCTGCGGCGAGGCAAACCCACCGTGCACGTGCAATTCGGTCAAGCCCAGGCCCTGCTGGCGGGTGATGCCTTGCAAGCCCTGGCCTTCGAGCTCCTGGTGCCTGGCGACGGCAGCCTGCCTGACGGCTTGTCAGCACACCTGTGCCGCAGCCTGGCACTGGCCGCCGGCGGTGGCGGCATGGCAGGCGGGCAGGCCATTGACCTGGCCAGCGTCGGGCTGGCGCTGAGCCAAACCGAGCTGGAGCACATGCACCGCCTCAAAACAGGTGCCCTGCTGCAAGCCAGCGTCATGATGGGCGCCGCATGCGGCAGCGTGCCATCGCAGGCCCTTGCTCATCTGGCTGACTACGGGCGTTGTCTGGGTCTGGCATTCCAGGTGGTGGACGACGTGCTCGATGTGGTGTCCGACACCGCCACGCTCGGCAAAACCGCTGGCAAAGACGCCGACCAGGACAAACCCACCTTTGTCAGCCTGATGGGCTTGGAGCAGGCGCAAACTTACGCCTTTGACCTGTTGGCCCACGCCCGTGCCGCGCTGGTCAGCAGTGGTCTGCCCCACGTGGCCCCGCTGCACGCCCTGGCCGACTGGGTGGGTGGTCGACGCCACTGACCGCCCAGCCACCGCCGATACACACAGCCCGAGCGCCCCGCCTGGCATGAACCCATGAACTCACTCCTGAACCGCATCGAACAACCCGCCGACATGCGCAACCTCGCCCGTGGGCAGTTGCCTGCGCTGGCGGACGAGCTGCGCCAGTTTGTGCTCGACAGCGTCTCCCGCACCGGGGGGCATCTCAGCTCCAACCTGGGAACGGTCGAACTCACCATTGCCTTGCACTATGTGTTCAACACGCCCTACGACCGCATCGTGTGGGATGTGGGGCATCAGACTTACCCACACAAAATCCTCACCGGTCGCCGCGACCGCATGGGCAGCCTGCGCCAGTTCGGTGGCATCAGCGGGTTCCCCAAGCGCGACGAAAGCGAGTACGACACGTTTGGCACGGCACATTCCTCCACCTCCATTTCTGCTGCGTTGGGTATGGCGGTGGCGGCCAAACAAAAAGGCGAGCACCGCCACAGCATCGCGGTCATTGGCGACGGCGCCATGACCGCCGGCATGGCCTTCGAAGCACTCAACAACGCCGGTGTGCAAGACGTGCCGCTGCTGGTGGTGCTGAACGACAACGACATGTCCATTTCGCCGCCAGTGGGCGCGCTCAACCGCTACCTGGCGCAGTTGATGAGCGGGCAGTTTTACGCGGCAGCCAAACAGGTGGGCAAACAGGTGCTGAAGAACGCCCCGCCCCTGTTCGAGCTGGCCAAGCGACTGGAAGAACACGCCAAAGGCATGGTGGTGCCCGCCACGCTGTTTGAAAAGTTCGGCTTCAACTATGTGGGCCCCATCGACGGCCACGACCTGGACAGCCTCATTCCCACGCTGGAAAACATCAAGCACCTGAAGGGCCCCCAGTTCCTGCATGTGGTCACCAAAAAGGGCCAGGGGTACAAGCTGGCCGAGGCCGACCCCGTGGCCTACCACGGCCCGGGCAAGTTCGACCCTGCCGTAGGGCTGGTCAAAAGCAGCGCACCCACCAAACCCACTTTCACACAGGTGTTTGGCCAATGGCTGTGCGACATGGCCGCCCAAGACGAGCGGCTGGTGGGCATCACGCCCGCCATGCGCGAGGGCTCCGGCCTGGTCGAGTTCGAGCGCCGTTTCCCGGGCCGGTATCACGATGTGGGCATTGCCGAGCAACACGCCGTGACGTTTGCCGCAGGCATGGCCTGTGAAGGCCTGAAGCCCGTCGTGGCCATCTATTCCACCTTTTTGCAGCGCGGCTACGACCAGCTCATTCACGACGTGGCCCTGCAAAACCTGCCCGTGGTGTTTGCGCTTGACCGTGCGGGCCTGGTGGGGGCCGACGGTGCCACCCATGCAGGGGCCTATGACATTGCCTACCTGCGGTGCATTCCGAACATGGCAGTGGCCTGCCCGGCAGATGAGGCCGAATGCCGGGCTTTGCTCACCACTGCCTTCCAACAAAACCACCCTGTGGCCGTGCGCTACCCGCGCGGCAGTGGCGCAGGGGTGCCAGTACCCAGCCACCTGGACCCATTGCCTTACGGTGTGGGGGAGGTCCGTCGGCAGGGGCAGGGTGTGGCGTTGCTGGTGTTTGGAACCCTTTTGACACCGGCAATGGTGGCTGCCGAGGGCTTGAACGCCACCGTGGCCAACATGCGCTGGGCCAAACCGCTCGACATCAACCTGCTGCGAGAGCTGGCCCGCACCCACACCGCGCTGGTCACCATCGAAGAAGGCTGCTTGCCCGGTGGCGCAGGCTCTGCTGTGCTGGAAGCGTTGCAAACTTTGGGCATCACCCTGCCTGTGCTGACCCTGGGCCTGCCCGATGTGTTCATCGACCACGGCGACCCTGTTGCCCTGCTGGCGCAACAAGGTCTGGATGCGCCTGGCATTCAGGCTTCGGTGCTGCAGTGGCAGGCCGGTTTGAAATAATTTCACTTCCGGCCACAAAGCGACTGCCCCCAAGCTTGCAACAAGCTGAACAGGGGGTATTCGCAGCCGTTTTCCAAGGGAAAACCCCCGGAAGTCAGGGGGGTGGCGTTCCTACAATCGCCCTCGGACTGAGAAGTCTCCGGGCACCGTGACAGTGGCTGCCTGGATGTGATAAATCCAACCACGGAGTCAAACGCTATGGATCGTCGTTCCCTCATTAAAAACGCTGGCATTGCAGGTGTGCTGGCCGCAGGTGCTGCACCCGCAGTGCATGCCCAAGCCGCTGTTCGCTGGCGCCTCGCCTCCAGCTTCCCCAAGGCGCTGGACACCATCTTTGGTGCGGCAGACGTGTTTGCCGATGCGGTCAAGCGCATGTCTGGCGGCAAGTTCGAAGTCAGCGTTCACCCTGGTGGTGAATTGGTGCCTCCCTTCGGCGTGGTCGACGCCGTTCAACAAGGCACCGTGGAATGCGCACACACAGCGCCTTACTACTTCTTCGGCAAGGACGACACGTTTGCCCTGGACACAGCCATTCCGTTTGGTCTGAACAGCCGCCAACTGACCGCATGGCAATACGAAGGCGACGGTATCAAACTGTTCCGTGAGTTCTACGCTGCGTACAACATCCACAACTTCCCCATGGGCAACACCGGTGCCCAAATGGGCGGCTGGTACCGCAAGGAAATCAAGACCATGGCTGACATCAAGGGCATGAAAATGCGCATTGGTGGCTTCGCAGGCAAGGTGCTGACCCGCATGGGTGGTGTTCCCCAGAACATCCCTGGCGGAGAGATTTACCAGGCGCTGGAAAAAGGCACGATCGACGCCACGGAATGGGTGGGTCCATACGACGACGAGAAGCTCGGCTTTGGCAAAGTGGCCAAGCATTACTACTACCCAGGTTGGTGGGAGGGCGGCGCACAGCTCACCCTGTACTGCAACACCACCGCGTTCAACGCGCTGTCTGCCGAGAACAAGGCCATTGTGGAAGCCGCCTCTGCGCTGGCCCACACCACCATGCAGGCCCGTTACGACGCCCGCAACCCTGCAGCGCTCAAGCGTCTGGCGGCTGCCAAGGTCAAGATCCTGCCTTTCCCCAAGGTTGTCATGGACGAAGCGTTCAAGCACTCGATGGAGCTGTACAGCGAGTTGAACGCCAGCAACCCCAAGTGGAAAAAGATTTACGACAGCTACTCTGCTTTCCGCAAAGACTCGAACCTGTGGTTCCGCTTCACCGAAGCCACGTTCGATCGCTACATGCAAAGCGCCAAGCTGTAAGCCCTGCGTTTGCAGCAAAAAACCCCGCACCCGCGGGGTTTTTTATTCGATTCTCTGGAGCAATTCATGTCCCCCCTTCTGTCGCTATCGCGCGCCATCGATGCATTCACTGCGTTGATTGGCAAGCTCGCCATGTGGATGATTCTGGCCACCACGCTCATCAGCGCGGGCAATGCCATCGTCCGCAAGTTATTCAACATCAGCTCCAACGGCCTGCTGGAAATCCAGTGGTACCTGTTTGCTGCTGTGTTTCTGCTGGGCTCCGGCTATGCATTCATGAAGAACGCGCATGTGCGCATCGACTTCATCAGCAGCAAGTTCAGTGCGCGCGGTCGCAATTGGGTGGACGTGTTCGGCATCCTCGTGTTTGTGTTCCCGCTCTGCTACATGATGGTCACGCTGGGTTGGCCTGTGTTCCACAACGCTTGGGTTTCGGGCGAAATGTCCTCCAACGCAGGCGGCCTGATCCGTTGGCCGGTGTACGGCCTCATCCCACTCGGTTTTGTGATTCTGGCTGTGCAATCGGTGTCCGAACTGATCAAGCGAATCGCCTTCCTCACGGGCAATGGCCCTGACGTGCTCGAGCATGACGGCCCCAGCGACGAAGAAAAGCTGGCCATGGAACTGGCTGAACAAGAGGCTGCCCGTGTTGCCGCCCTTGCCGCCAACGCTGCCAAGGTGAAATGACCATGATCGAATTTATGACTTCCAACTTTGTGCCGCTGATGTTCTGCGGCTTGCTGGGCTTCTTGCTCAGTGGCTTCCCGGTGGCGTTCTCGCTGGCGGCCACGGGCTTGTTCTTTGGCCTGATGGGCATGGAACTCGGCCTGTTCCCACAAAACCTGTTCCAGGCTTTGCCACTGCGGGTGTTCGGCATCATGCAGAACGACACGCTGCTGGCCATTCCGTTCTTCACGCTCATGGGCATCATCCTGGAGCGCAGCCGAATGGCTGAAGACTTGCTGGAAACCGTGGCCCAGGTGTTTGGCCCCGTGCGCGGTGGCCTGGCTGTGGCTGTGATTCTGGTGGGCGCGCTGCTGGCTGCCACCACGGGTGTGGTGGCTGCTGCCGTCATTTCCATGGGCCTGATTTCGCTGCCCATCATGCTGCGCTACGGCTACAACCGCACCATTGCCACAGGCACCATCACCGCCTCGGGCACGCTGGCACAGGCCATTCCACCTTCGCTGGTGCTGATCGTGTTGGCTGACCAGTTGGGTCGCTCCGTGGGAGACATGTATGCCGGTGGCCTGATTCCCGGCCTGATGCTGGTGGGTTTGTACCTGCTGTTCATTGCCGCTGTGGCCATCGTCAAACCCGACTGGGTGCCTGCGTTGCCGCAGGAAGCGCGCATTTACACCGAAACCAGCGGCTCAAGCGGTCACCGCTCGCTGGGTGTGCTGCTGGCCATCTGTGGCGCTGCAGGGTATGCGTGGTCTCAGGTGCACGAAAGCATCATCAACCCCTGGATCGGCCGTGAAATGCCCCCAGGCGGCGACGAGGTGGTCATCCTGTCCATCACGGTGGCTTCATTCCTGGCGCTGGCACTGGCCATCATCAACCGCGTGATGAAGATTGGTTTGCTGTCGCGCCTTGCGGAGCAGGTCACGTTCGTGCTGATCCCTCCGCTGGTGCTGATTTTCCTGGTGCTGGGTACCATTTTCCTGGGTGTGGCAACCCCCACCGAGGGCGGTGCCATGGGCGCATTGGGTGCCTTGATCATGGCCGCTTCGCGCAAGCGCCTGGACTTCAAGCTGCTGCTGCAGGCCATGGAAAACACCACCAAGCTGGCCGTGTTTGTGCTTTTCATCCTGATCGGCTCGACGGTGTTCAGCTTCACGTTCAACGCGGCTGACGGTCACATTTGGGTGGAACACCTGTTTGACAAAGTGCCGGGTGGCCAGATGGGCTTCCTGCTGGTGGTCAACGCCCTGGTGTTTGTGCTGGGCATGTTCATCGATTTCTTTGAAATCGCGTTCATCGTGGTGCCCCTGCTGGCCCCCGTGGCCGAGAAGCTGGGCATTGACCTGATCTGGTTCGGCATCATTTTGGCGATGAACTTGCAAACCTCGTTCCTGACGCCACCGTTTGGTTTTGCGCTGTTCTACCTGCGCAGCGTGGCCGCGCGGAGCGACTACACCGACGTGGTGACCAAGGCGCGCATTCCTGCCGTGACCACTGCACAGATCTACAAAGGCTCCATTGCCTTCATCATCTTGCAACTGATCATGGTGACCGTGGTGGTGTTCTTCCCCTCTATCGTCACGGGCAGCATTGAAAAGGCCGCTGTGGTCGATGAGGCCAGCGTCAATGAAATGCTGAACAGCGCCGATACCGGAGCGGGTGACACGGATGCCGAAGGCGATGCCGCCGCCGATGCCGATGCTTTGGGCCAGAAGCCCGATGCCGCAGAAGAAGCGGATCCCATGAAGGCGCTGGAAGAAGCGACCAAGAAAGAGTGATCCGGGCGCCTGTGCGCCGCTCCGAGCAGCCCCCGAGCCTCAGGCCCGGGGGCTTTTTTTATGGGCACAATTCGCCGCCATGAACATCGAACTCAAAATCCTGGACGACCGCCTTCGCGACGCAATGCCTGCCTACGCCACCCCCGGCAGTGCTGGCCTGGACCTGCGGGCCTGCCTGACCGAGCCGCTGACGTTGGCACCCAACGCCTGGCAACTGGTGCCCACAGGCATGGCGATGTACCTGAAAGACCCTGGCTACGCGGCCATGATCCTGCCGCGCTCCGGGCTGGGCCACAAACACGGCATCGTGCTGGGCAATCTGGTGGGGTTGATCGACAGCGACTACCAGGGGCAGTTGATGGTCAGCGCATGGAACCGCAGCGAGGTGCCGTACACGCTGCAACCCATGGAGCGGCTGGCCCAACTGGTCATCGTGCCGGTGGTGCAGGCCAGCTTCACCCTGGTGGATGACTTTGCGCCCACTCAGCGCGGTGCAGGTGGGTATGGCTCAACCGGCGTGGCGTGATTGAAAGTGTAGTGAACTATTCAATACCATCAAGCGGTAGGGCCTGATTCAATGCAATAAATGCCCTGGGCCGTGGTCGTGACCATGGTCATGGCTGTGGTCGTGATCGTGACCTGAAGCGGGCGTGTCGGTGGGCAGGTGCAGCTTGAAAAAGCCGGTGCCCATCGTGCCTTTGCCGATTTCGTCCAGTGTGGCTTCGCGCACGGCGTGCACCTTCAGGTCCAGCCGCAGGGCAATGCCGGCCAGCGGGTGGTTGGCATCCATCACCACGTGTTCGGGGTAAATCTCGCTGACAAAGTACAGCAGGTCGGTGGGCGCATCGGGGTTGCCGCCGGGTGGCAGGCCCTCAAAGGCCATGCCTTCTTCCAGCTCGGCCGGGAACGGGTTGCGCGGCTCCAGAAACATCAATCGGTCATTGAAGTCGCCGAAGGCGTCTTCGGGCTCCAGTTGCAACAGCACGCGGTCGCCAGCGGCTTTGCCCATCAGGGCTTCTTCCAGTTTGGCCAGCAGGTCGTCCCCACCCACCAGAAATTCCACGGGTTCGTCCAGTTGGTCCAGTGTTTCGCCCAGGGTGTCTTTCAGCGTCCAGGTCAGGGCGGCGACGCATTGCTCGGTGATTTTCATCGGACAATTGTCCCATGACACGCCGAACACAAGCCTCCCAAACCCCGCCCGGCGACTCTGCCGCCAACCCCGATGTGACTGCGGCGCTCACCCTGTTGGGTGGCCTGTCTGCCCAGCAGTTCATGAAAAAGCACTGGCAGAAAAAGCCCTTGCTGGTGCGTCAGGCAGTGCCCGGTTTCAAGCCCTTGCTGACACGCCCCGAGTTGTTCGAGTTGTCCACGCGCGAAGACGTGGAGTCGCGCCTGATCGTGCAGACGCGTGAGCCTGCAGCCAAAGGCAAACAGAAGCCCGCCGGTCCTGGTTGGACACTGGGCCATGGCCCGTTCAAGAAGGCCAGCTTCCCACCGTTGGGCCAGCCGGGCTGGACGCTGCTGGTGCAGGGGGTGGATTTGCACAACGACGCTCTGCACGAGTTGATGAACCGCTTTCGCTTTGTGCCCGACGCTCGGCTGGACGATCTCATGATTTCCTGGGCCAGCGAGGGCGGGGGCGTGGGCCCGCACTTTGACAGCTACGACGTGTTCCTGCTGCAGGCGGCAGGCAAGCGCCGCTGGCGCATCGGGCGCCAGAAAGACCTGAGCCTTCAAGCTGATGTGCCCCTCAAAATCCTGACCAACTTCGTGCCCGAGGAAGAGCATGTGCTGGAAGCGGGCGACATGCTGTACCTGCCCCCACGTTGGGCGCACGACGGCATTGCCGAGGGGGAGGGCTGCATGACCTACTCGGTGGGCTTCAGGGTGCCGCAGCGCGCCAGCCTGGCAGGCGAACTGGCCCTGCGCATGACGGATGCCTTTGAAGACGCCACGCTGTACAAAGACGCCGCACAGCCTGCCACGGCCACACCGGCACTCATACCTGACACCTTGCAGGCGTTTGCCAGCGAGGCCCTTGAGCGCCTGCTGTCTGACCGCGATTCGCTGGCGTGTGCACTGGGCGAGGTGATGACCGAGCCCAAGCCCAAGGTCTGGTTTGAAGAACCCGAACACGACTGGGACGGTGGCCCGCTGCGGCTGGACCGCCGCACGCGGATGATGTACGACACGCAGCACATCTTCATCAACGGTGACAGCTTCCGTGCCGGCGGGGCAGATGCCCGGCTGATGCGCCGCCTGGCCGATCAGCGGGCGTTGAGCGCCACTGACCTGGCGCGCGCCAGTGCCGATGCCCGCGAACTGCTGGCCGAGTGGTACAGCGCAGGCTGGGTGGTGGGGTGACGTCCGACTTGACGCTGACGGGTCGTCACGAGGGCCGGGAGGCCTTTGGCAACCTTGTGCGCCAGGTCATTGCCAGTGCGGACCAGCAGGCCTGGCGGGAGTGGTGGTGGTGTGACGACGATTTTGCCGACTGGCCGCTGGGCGAGCGGGCGGTGGCAGAAGCCCTCGACCGCTGGGCTGGTCAAGGCCGCCGGCTGCATTTGCTGGCGCGCAGTTACCAGACCGTGCGCGAGCGCCACGCCCGCTTTGTGACCTGGCGTGTGCGCTGGGACCATTGCATCGAGGCACGCGCCTGCCCCAGTGCGTCGGCAGAGGACTTTCCGTCGGGCATGTGGATGCCGGGCCTGTGTTGGAGCCGCATCGATGCCGCCCGCAGTGTGGTGCTGTGCAGCGACGAACCTCGCCAACGCACGCAGATGCAGCAGACCTTGCACGGTTGGTGGAACAGGGGCACGCCGTCTTTTGCGGCCAGCACCTTGGGCTTGTGACGCCCGCGCCACATGGGCGCACCCTTTTGGAAACATTCCGCATCAATTGAGGGCGTATTTTTTCTAAGGGTTTCTGGGCTTGACATTTTTATGAAATACACTATGCCCCGATCTGCTTCGCCTGATCCCTGCACCGAGAGGCCTTGTGCATCTTGGTCGCTCCGGTAATCAAACTCCCTCACTCTCTGGACATACCATGAACAAGAACCTGTTGATCGTCGGCCTGTTGGCTGCTGCCGCTGCCCTGACCGCTTGCGGCAAAAAAGAAGAAGCACCTGCACCTGCTCCAGCACCCGTTGCTGCTCCTGCACCTGCCGCAGCAGAGCCAGCACCTGCTGCTGCCCCCGCAGCCGCTCCTGCAGCTCCCGCTGCCGATGCAGCCGCAGCCGCTCCTGCTGCAGCAGCACCTGCCGCTGAGCAAAAGCCTGAAGAAAAGAAGCAGTGATCCACTGACTGCTTTTCAGCCACAAAAAAGCCGCTTCACAGCGGCTTTTTTGTTGTCGGTACTGCCTTCAGACCGGAAGGCAGGTGACCCTGTCACTGCAAGTCGCTGGCCAGAATCTTCAGTACGTTTTGAGCCACGGCAGAGTTGTCGGGCTGTCCTTCGCTGTTCTGCATGCTCAGGGTGGTGAGCTTGTCGCTGGACTTGACCAGCACACGGTACTTCGTGGGCACGGTGTCCTTTTTGGAAGACTTGAACAGGTTGGCAAAGAAGCCTGAGTCCTGCTTGCCAGCGTCCGGCGCAACGTAGCGCACAAAGTACACGCCTTGGGCGCGGTCCCGGTCTTCAACGGTGAACCCGGTGCGGTCAAGCGCAAGGCCCACCCGGCGCCAGGCGCGGTCAAAGGTCTCGTCCAGTTCCACGGCGCTGGCTCCGTTGACCAGGCGTGCCTTGGGGGGAGGAGCGTTGGCCACCAGTTGTGCTTTGGCCTGTTCTTCGCTGACGCCCAGCTTGAGCATCATGCGGCGCAAGAACTCGGCTTCCAGTTCCGGGTCGGCCGGGCGCGGCTGCCACACGGTCTGGTCTTTGGCGGTCGTGCTGTAGACCTCTTGCATGCCGCGGTGGCTGATGTAAACCTCGGTGTCACCACTGGCTGTGCGTTCCACACGCGTACGGAATTTGTCGCGTTCACCGGTGGAGTACAGGTTCTCGAACACTTTGCCGATCGTGTTGCGGATGAAGTCTTGTGGCAGTTTGGCGCGGTTTTCAGCCCAGTCGGTTTCCATGAGGCCCAGGTTTTGCTGGTCCAGCGTCAGAACAAATCCGTTTTCCTGCCAGAAGCCCCGCAGGGGTTCCCAGAGTTTGTCGGCCGGGCGCTTGACCACCAGCCAACGTTGGCTGCCAGCTCGTTCGATCCGCACGTCACCCACCCCGCTGGTGGCGGTGACCTTGCTGGCAGTGGTCGGCGCTGCGGACTGGAAACCGCTGGCAGTGACCACCGCGCTGGGGCTGGCGTAACGGGTTTCGGCGCTCAACTGCGTGAGGTCGGGTGGTACTTCGAGCGTGCTGACGCGCTTGGCGCTCTTGTAGTCCACCTTGTCTTCCTGCAACACCGAGCAGCCCGCCAGGCCCAGGGCGCAGACCAGCAGGGCTGGCAACGTCCGACCGCGAGTGGAAGAAATGGCTTGAGAGGCTTGGTTTGGGTTCATGTGGGCAGTCGGTGGCAATGCGTGTGCTGAGTGCTTCAAGCCAGCAGTCCGGCGGCTTTCAGTGCCGCCTCGACAACAGGGGCGTTGGCGGCTTCCAGTTGCGTCATAGGCAGACGCAAGGCCGGGCCGCACAGTCCCATGCGAGCCATGGCCCATTTCACGGGGATGGGGTTGGCTTCGACGAACAGGTGCTTGTGGATTGGCAGCAGTTGGAGCTGAATGGCCATGGCTTTGGCGGTGTCGCCTGCCACCGCTGCCATGCACATCTCGTGCATCAGGCGAGGCGCGATGTTGGCTGACACGCTGATGTTGCCCTGGCCACCACACAGCATCAAAGCCACCGAGGTGGCGTCGTCGCCAGAGTAGATTGAAAAGCCTTTGGGGGCTTCCTTGATGAGCCACTGGGCGCGCTCGATGTTGCCGGTGGCTTCCTTGATGCCGACGATGCCGGGCACCTGTGCCAGGCGCAGCACGGTGGCGTGCGCCATGTCGGCCACGCTGCGGCCGGGCACGTTGTAGAGCACCACAGGCAAATCGCCAGTGGCTTCGGCAATGGCCTTGAAGTGTTGGTACTGGCCTTCTTGGGTGGGCTTGTTGTAGTAGGGCACCACCTGCAGTTGGCAGTCTGCGCCGACGCTGCGGGCGAACTTGGCCAGTTCAATGGCTTCAGCGGTGGAATTGGCCCCGCACCCGGCCATGATGGGTACACGCTTGTCGCCATGGGTTTTGGCTTGCTCGACCGACACCCGGATGATTTCGCAGTGCTCTTCCACGCTCACGGTGGGCGACTCGCCCGTGGTGCCCACCACGCCAATGCAGTCGGTGCCTTCGGTGATGTGCCAGTCGATGAGTTTGCGCAGGGTGGGGTAGTCCACGCTGCCGTCGTCGTGCATGGGCGTGACCAATGCCACGATGCTGCCGGTGATGGGGTTCATATGAGTGTGTGTCAACGCAAATCGGGCCATTCTAGCCAGCAGCGTGGGGCCTGGGTTGTGTCAAGTTGTGTCGGGCCGGTGGTGCGTCGGCGGGGGTGGTGTCGCGCACGGCCACGATGCGCTGCACAAACCGGTCGGGGTTGCTGCAAAAGCCGTCTTCGTAGGCCACCACTCGCATGCCTGAGCACACCGTCAGCAGTTCGCCGGGTTGCAGCAAAAAGTCGGGTCGGCTGGGTTTGCCCACTGTGGCGTTGCCATGGGCAAAGGTCTCGTGGATGTAGACGCCGCCCGGCGCCAGCGACGCCAGCAGCTGGGGCCACAGCGGCCGCCACAGGTAGTGGGTGATCACCAGGGCATCGAAGGTCTGGCCAGCCAGGGGCCAAGGCTGGTTTTCAATGTCGGCTTTCAGCAGTTGCCTGGCAGATGCGGCATTGGCGGGCCACAGCGCTTGCGTGGTGGCCAGAGCCTCGGCATCGCGGTCCACCCCCGTGACCTGAAAGCCCTGCAAGGCCAGCCAATGGGCGTGCCGACCACTGCCGCAGGCCACATCGAGCACGTTGCCATGGGCCCGAATCAGGTGCGCCCAACGCAACACCCATTCTGAAGGAGAGGAAGAAGCGTGCATTTTTATATAGCTGTAAACACAATACCATCAAACGATGGGTGCCAAAAAAGATTGAAAATCAGAAGCAAGCCCAGAGCTGGTCGGCCAGGTTGATCAGAAACTCGGGGCGCTGGTACAGCGCGAAGACGCCCAGCGTTGCCAGCACCGCTGCGGCACCCAGACCCCAGCGCAGCCAGCGGGGCAGGGGGGCGTCGGCCGGGTGCAGTGTGGGTTGGTCGGTCACGGTGGGCTACCTCAGGCTGCAGCCGCCGGCGCACGGCGCTGTATGGCGGTTTCTTTCACGGGCAGGTTGATGAGTGCAGCGAACACGCCCAGCGCAATAGCGATTTGCCACACGATGTCGTAGCTGCCCGTGCGGTCGTACAGCACCCCCCCCAGCCACACGCCCATGAAGCTGCCGATCTGGTGGCTGAAGAACACAAAACCGCCCAGCATGGAAAAGTGCTGCACGCCAAAAATCTGCGCCACCACCGCATTGGTGGGCGGCACGGTGGACAGCCACAGCACACCCATCACGCTGGCAAACACGTACACGCTGGCAGGGGTCAGCGGTGCCAGCAGAAACACCGAAATGGCCACCGAGCGCAGCAGGTAAATGCCCGCCAATATGTTCTTTTTGGGCCATCTCTGCCCCAGCACACCCGCTGCGTAGGTGCCAAACACGTTGAACAGCCCGATCAACGCCAGTGCGTAGCTGGCGACCTGGGGCGACAAACCGTTGTCTTTCAGATAGCTGGGCATGTGCACGCCAATGAACACCACCTGGAAGCCGCACACGAAGTACCCGGCCATCAGCAGCTGGAAGCTGCGGTACTTGAACGCCTCGCGCAGCGCCTGCCAGATGGTTTGCTCGCGCTTCACACCACCGGGTGCCAGTGCCGCCGGTTCGCGCAGGCCCCAGGCCAGCGGGGCAATCAGCATCACAGCCGCGGCGAGCGCCAGCAGGGCCGTTTGCCAGCCCAGGCTCGCAATCAGCCAGCCTTCCACCGGCACCATCAAAAACTGGCCGAACGACCCTGCAGCGGCCGCCACGCCCATGGCCCATGAGCGACGCTCCGCCGGGATGTTGCGGCCGATCACACCATAAATGACCGCATAGGTGGTGCCCGCCTGGGCGGCTCCGATCAGCACCCCCGTGGTCAGCAAAAACACGCCGGGCGTGGGCGACAGTGCCATGCCCGCCAAGCCCAGCGCGTACAGCACGGCACCCAGCACCAGCACCCGAAACGCGCCAAAGCGGTCGGCCACCATGCCCGCAAAAATGCCAAACACCCCCCACGACAGGTTTTGCACCGCCAGCGCCAGCGAAAACGACTCGCGGCTCCAGCCCTGGGCCTGCGTGATCGGTTGCAGCCACAGCCCGAAACCGTGGCGCACACCCATCGACAGGGTGACGATGGCAGCGCCACACAACAGCAGTTGCCACATGGGCAGGGTTTGGCGGGCGGGTGCGGTGTTCATGTGCGTGAATGTAACGAAAAGGGCCATGCCACTGCGTCGCCTGTGTTTGGTTGGCTGTTGTTTCATACAGCTTTTTATTGGCTGCCGCATACAATCCGGCGCATGGCAACGCAAGCAAACGCATCTGAGTATTCCGAACAGTCCATTCGTGTGTTGAAGGGCCTGGAGCCCGTCAAGCAACGCCCGGGCATGTACACCCGCACCGACAACCCCTTGCACGTCATTCAGGAGGTGCTGGACAACGCTGCCGACGAGGCGTTGGCTGGGTTTGGCAAGAAGATCAAAGTCACCCTGCACGACGACGGTTCGGTGGGTGTGGACGACGACGGCCGGGGCATTCCGTTCGGGCTACACCCTGAAGAAAAAGCACCGGTCATCGAATTGGTGTTCACCCGCCTGCATGCGGGTGGAAAGTTCGACAAAGGCAAGGGCGGGGCTTACAGTTTTTCGGGCGGTTTGCACGGCGTGGGGGTGAGCGTGACCAACGCGCTGGCCACCCGCATGGAAGTCACCAGTTACCGCGAAGGCCAGGTGGCCCGCCTGGTGTTTGCTGCTGGTGACGTGGTGGAGCCGCTGACCGTTGCCCCAAAGGGTGAAGGTGACCGCAAGCAGGGTACGACCGTGCGCGTGTGGCCGGATGCGAAGTACTTTGAATCGGCCCAGTTGCCGCTCAGTGAACTCACCCACCTGCTGCGCAGCAAGGCTGTGCTGATGCCCGGTGTGAGCGTGACACTGGTGAACGACAAAACCCGAGAGACGCAGACCTGGCAATACAAAGGCGGTCTGCGCGACTACCTGCAGCAAACCCTGCATGGCGAGCCTGTCATTCCGCTGTTTGAAGGTGAGGGCACTGCCGACAGTGGACACGACAGCTTTGCCGAAGGCGAAGGCGCAGGCTGGTGCGTGGCGTTCACCGAAGACGGCTCGCCCGTGCGCGAGAGCTACGTCAACCTCATTCCCACCCCTGCCGGTGGCACTCACGAAAGTGGTTTGCGTGACGGTCTGTTTCAGGCAGTCAAAGGGTTCATCGAACTGCACGCACTGGCCCCCAAGGGTGTGAAGCTGCTGCCCGAAGACGTGTTTGCCCGCGCCAGCTACGTGCTGAGCGCCAAGGTGCTGGACCCGCAGTTCCAGGGCCAGATCAAAGAGCGGCTCAACTCTCGCGATGCCGTGCGCCTGGTGTCGAGCTTCGTCAAACCCACGCTGGAGTTGTGGCTCAACCAGCACGTGGAATATGGCAAAAAGCTGGCCGAGTTGGCCATCAAGGCCGCGCAAACCCGCCAGAAAGCCGGGCAAAAAGTGGAAAAGCGCAAGGGCTCGGGCGTGGCCGTGTTGCCCGGCAAACTCACCGACTGTGAAAGCCGCGACATTGCGCACAACGAGGTGTTTCTGGTCGAGGGCGACTCTGCCGGGGGCAGCGCCAAAATGGGCCGTGACAAAGAAAACCAGGCCGTGTTGCCCCTGCGCGGCAAGGTGCTGAACACGTGGGAAGTGGACCGCGACCGCCTGTTTGCCAACACCGAAATCCACGACATTTCGGTGGCCATCGGCGTAGACCCCCATGGCCCGAACGACCAGCCCAACCTGAGCGGCCTGCGCTATGGCAAGGTCTGCATTTTGAGCGATGCCGATGTGGACGGCTCGCACATCCAGGTGCTGCTGCTGACGCTGTTTTTCCGCCACTTCCCCAAGCTGATCGAAACGGGCCACGTGTTTGTGGCGCGCCCGCCGCTCTACCGCATCGACGCGCCCGCGCGGGGCAAAAAGCCCGCCGCCAAGGCCTATGCGCTGGACGAAGGCGAGCTGAACGCCACCCTCGACAAGCTGCGCAAAGAGGGCGTGAAAGAAGGCGCCTGGACCATCAGCCGCTTCAAAGGGCTGGGCGAAATGAACGCCGAGCAACTGTGGGACACCACGCTCAACCCCGACACCCGCCGCCTGTTGCCCGTGCAACTGGGTGCCTTTGACTTTGCGGCCACCGAAGGCCACATCACCAAACTCATGGGCAAAGGCGAAGCTGCCGCCCGCCGCGAGCTGATGGAACTGCGCGGCGACTCCGTCGAGGTGGACGTTTGAGCCTGCAGCCCTGTTCTCTGCTGGCGTTGGTGGGCCGTGGCCTGTGGCCCTGGCTGCTGGCGGCACTGCTGGCTGTGCCCCTGGCAGCCCGGGCGCAGGTGTGGGGCTACGTGGACGAGCGTGGCGTGGGGCACTTTGCGGCTGAAAAGCTCGACGAGCGATATGAACTGTTTTACCTGGGCGAGCGACAGTCCACGGCGCGCCGACGCACGCCTGGCGACGCCACCCACACGCTGCGCCTGGACCAGTCTGGCTGGGAGACGCCCGCTTTGATGGGTACGGCACCCCCAGACACAGGTGCCGTGGTGACGCATCCCAAAGTGCTCGCTTTTTTTGATGTGTCACCGGCCTACAAAGCCGTGCGCCATCACATCCGCGAAGCGTCTGATGCGCACGGACTGGCACCCGAACTGCTGCAGGCCGTGATCGCTGCCGAGTCGGGCTTCGATGCCCAAGCGGTCAGCCCCCGTGGTGCATTGGGCCTGATGCAGATCCTGCCCACCACCGCCCAGGAGCATGGGGTGCGCGACACGCCAGAACGTCCTGCTGCCCTGCAGTTGATGGACCCGCGCACCAACATCCACACCGGTGCACGCCTGCTGGCACGCCTGCAGACCCAATTCCCCGGGCGGCTAGACCTCGTGGTGGCCGCTTACAACGCCGGTGCAGGCGCTGTCAGGCGCGCTGGCCGCCAGGTGCCCGACATTCCCGAGACCCGCCGCTACGTCCAAACCGTGCTGGGCCTGTATGAATCGCTGCTGCCCCCCAAAGCGCTCCAGAAAACACGCACCGTGTTTTGAACAACCCAATGAATGACATCCCACTGATCGACCCCGACAACGCAGCCGAACCGGAACTGCCCGGTCTGTCTGATGACACCTTGGCTGCAGCTGCCGAGACCACCGAGTGTCTGGTTCCGCCGCCGCCTGCCGTCCCACCGCCACCCGAGCTGCAACCCGGTGACGACGACAGCCTGGCCAGCTACGCCCAGCGCGCATACCTGGAATACGCATTGAGCGTGGTGAAGGGCCGCGCGCTGCCCGACGTGTGCGACGGCCAAAAGCCCGTGCAGCGCCGTATTCTGTACAGCATGGCCCGCATGGGCCTGGGCTTTGGCGGGGCCAACGGCAACAGCGGTGCCAAACCCGTGAAATGCGCCCGCGTTGTGGGCGACGTGCTGGGCCGTTTTCACCCCCACGGCGACCAGGCCGCCTATGACGCCCTGGTGCGCATGGCACAGGACTTTGCCCAGCGCTACCCGCTGATCGACGGCCAGGGCAACTTCGGCAGCCGCGACGGCGACGGCGCCGCTGCCATGCGTTACACCGAAGCCCGCCTGGCCAAAATCACCACGCTGCTGCTGGACGAGGTGGACGAAGGCACGGTGGACTTTGTGCCCAACTACGATGGTTCCACCGAAGAGCCCCGTCAGTTGCCGGCCCGCCTGCCGTTTGCGCTGCTCAACGGTGCCAGCGGCATTGCAGTGGGCCTGGCCACCGAAATCCCCAGCCACAACCTGCGCGAAGTGGCCGATGCCTGCGTGGCCCTCATCAAGAACCCCGCGCTGACCGCCGACGAGCTGTTGGCCATCCTGCCCGGCCCGGATTACCCCGGTGGCGGCCAGATCATCAGCAGCAGCACCGACATTGCCGACGCTTACCGCACCGGCCGGGGCAGCCTGAAGGTGCGCGCCCGCTGGAAAATCGAAGACCTGGCCCGGGGCCAGTGGCAACTGGTGGTGACCGAACTGCCCCCCGGCGTCAGCACCCAGCGCGTGCTGGAAGAACTGGAAGAGCTGACCAACCCCAAGGTCAAGGCCGGTAAAAAGGCGCTCACGCAAGAGCAAACGCAGCTCAAGGCCAGCATCCTGGCGGTGCTGGACGTGGTGCGCGACGAGTCCAGCAAAGACGCGCCTGTGCGCCTGGTGCTGGAGCCCAAAAGCAGCCGCACCGAGCAGCAGGAACTCATCACCAGCCTGCTGGCCCACACCAGCCTGGAAACCACCGCGCCCATCAACCTGACGATGGTGGGCTTGGACGGACGGCCCACACAAAAGTCGCTGCGGCAAATGCTGACGGAATGGATCGAGTTCCGCCAGGGCACCATCACACGCCGCTCCCAGCACCGGCTGACCAAGGTGCTGGACCGAATCCACATTCTGGAAGGCCGTCAGATTGTTCTGCTGAACATCGACGAAGTCATTGCCATCATCCGCCAGAGCGACGAGCCCAAGGCGGCGCTGATCGCCCGCTTCAACCTGTCTGACCGGCAGGCCGAAGACATCCTGGAAATCCGCCTGCGCCAGTTGGCCCGGCTGGAGGCCATCAAGATCGAGCAGGAGCTGTCTGGTCTGCGGGAAGAGCAGGGCAAGCTCGAAGACATCCTGGGCAACCCAGGCAGCCTGCGTCGCCTGATGGTGCGCGAGATCGAGGCCGATGCCAAAACCTTTGCCGACGCGCGCCGCACTTTGATTCAGGCCGAGAAAAAGGCGGTAATTGAAATCCGCGTGGTGGACGAACCGGTCACGGTGGTGGTGTCGTCCAAGGGCTGGGTGCGGGCGCGCACGGGCCACGGCCACGAGGCGGGCAGCTTTGCCTTCAAGGCGGGCGACGGTCTGTATGGCACCTTTGAGTGCCGCACGGTGGACACGTTGGTGGTGTTGGGCAGCAATGGGCGCGTGTACAGCGTGCCCGTGGCAAGCCTGCCCGGTGCGCGGGGCGACGGCCAGCCCATCACCACCCTGATCGAACTGGAAGCAGGCACACAGCCCCTGCACTACTTTGCCGGGGGCTTGCAGGCCACGTTGCTGCTGGCCAGCTCAGGCGGCTACGGTTTTTGGGCCACAGTGGACAACATGCTGTCGCGCAACAAAAGCGGCAAGGCCTTCCTCACGCTGGGCGAGGGTGAAACCGTGTGTGCTCCATCGGTGGTGCAGAACACGGGTGTGGAGCCAGCCACCCATGTGTGCTGTGCCTCCACAGGCGGGCGCATCCTCACGTTCGAGTTCAGCGATCTGCGCCAAAGCCCCAAGGGTGGGCGCGGGTTGATGCTGCTGTCATTGGAAGACAAAGACAGCCTGGCAGGTGCTGCCGCCTACACACGCAGTGTGCGCATAGAGGGCGTGGGTCGGGGCGGTAAGGAGCGCGACGAAACCCTGGAAATCCGCAGCCTGAACAACGCACGTGCTCCGCGTGGTCGCAAGGGCAAAGCGGCCGATCTGGGGTTCAAACCCGCCAAGGTGACGCGGGTGGTGTGACGCAGTCCGCGCATACTGGCGGGCATGCACTCCTTGGCCGACGACTTTCCTTCCCTGCGGACTTCCCACGCGGGTTCTTCTCCCACCCCTGCATGTGTGGCCGATGGGTCGGTGGTGGGCGTGAGTCAGCCCAGCACAGCGCAGGAACTGTGGGATGCCATTCATCAACCCCAACTGTCCCAGCCGGCGGTGCGCCACCTGGGGCAGGCCGTGCTGCAAAGTGGCCTGGTCGACAAAGACACCTTGCGCGCCATATTGCTGCGCCAACAGCAGACTCCGGTTGGTGAAGAGCGCAAGCCCCTGGGGCGCATGTTGGTGGATGAGGGGTTACTGAGCGAAGCACAACTCAACGCGGTGCTGACTCACTGGCTGGGCACCGTGGTGGTGGATCCGCATTTGCTGCCTGCCGACGCCGCAGCACTGTCGCTGGTGCCCCGCAAACTGGCGCAGCGGGAGGTACTGCTGCCTCTGATGCTGAGAGACGACACGCTGGTGGTGCTGTTTGCCACACAGTGGGACAAGCGGCAAATGGACGAGCTGCGCTTCATCACTCAAAAAAGCATCTTGCCCCTGATGGCAGCACCAGGCACGTTGCAGGCGGCCCAGGACAGGGCCTCTACCGGCTACACCGAACGCAGCTTGAGCATGACGCCGGCCGAGCGCGCCGCGGTCAACGGTACCGTCCGGCAGAATGCCCGAGAGTTGCTGACTGACTTGCATCAGGTGCTGGGCACTCCGGATGTGCCCCGCGCCGATGTGGTGGGCGAGTCCGATTCAGTGCTGGTGCGGCTGATCAACACGGTGATTGAAGAGGCTATTTCCCAGCGTGCCTCTGACATTCACATCGAAGCCGACGAAGCGCCCAGCCAAGTGTGCATCCGCCTGCGCGTCGACGGCGAGCTGCGGCCCTATCTGGAGCTGGAGGCTCGGTTTCGGTTTGCGCTGGTCGGGCGTCTGAAAATCATGGCCAATCTGGATATTTCGGAGCACCGCCGCCCCCAGGACGGAAAAATTGACTTCTCTCGCTTTGGGGGCTCCCCGGTGGAGTTGCGCATGGTCACCGTGCCCACCTCCCAAGGGCATGAAGACGTGGTGCTGCGGCTGCTGGCATCGGGCAAGCCCCTGCCCCTGGATGGCATTGGCCTGTTGTCCGCCAACCTGAATGCCCTGCGTGAAGCGGTACACCGGCCCTACGGACTGGTGTTGATATGTGGTCCCACCGGGTCGGGCAAAACCACCACGCTTCATTCGGTGCTGAGCGACATCAACACCCGCCAGCGCAAAATCTGGACAGCGGAAGACCCCATTGAAATCACCCAGACCGGCCTGCGGCAGGTTCAGGTGAACCCGCGCATCGGCTGGACCTTTGCCGCTGCCATGCGCACATTCTTGCGTGCCGATCCCGACGTGATCATGATTGGTGAAATGCGCGACGAGGAAACCGCCCGCATTGCGGTCGAGGCCTCGCTGACCGGCCATCTGGTGCTGTCCACGCTGCACACCAACTCGGCACCCGAAAGCATCACGCGGCTGCTCGAAATCGGGCTGGACCCTTTCAATTTTTCCGATTCGCTGCTGGCCATCCTGGCACAGCGGCTGGTGCGCAGGCTGTGCACCCACTGTCGCCAGCCTTCAGCGGCCCAGCCGGACCAGCTGGCTCACTTGGCTGCGGTGTATCTTGGGCTGGATGCAACCGGCCAGGCCCCGGCGCAGCAGCCGTTGATTGAAGCCCAGGTGGCGCAATGGAAGCTGGCGCACAGCAACGGGGAAGGTGGCGTGAATCTGTATCGGCACCAAGGGTGCCCGCACTGTGGGGGGACGGGTTTCAAGGGGCGGCTGGGTGTGCACGAGCTGATGCTCAGCAACGAAGAGGTGCGCTCCCTCATCCGCAAGCGGGCGTCTGCCGGCGAGATGCGCCAGTCGGCGCTGGCTCACGGCATGTTGACCTTGCGCCAGGACGGCATTGAAAAGGCACTGCAGGGCCTCACTGAGGTGAGCGAGGTGCTGGCTGCTGCCAACGCGTGAGGGGGCTCAGGCCAGTTCGGCAATCAGCTCGATTTCCACGCACGCACCCATTGGCAGTTGTGCCACGCCGAACGCGCTGCGGGCGTGTGCGCCCACCTCCGCGCCAAACACTTGGCCGAGCAACTCGCTGCAGCCGTTGGTGACGAGGTGCTGCTCGGTGTAGTCGGCGGTGGAGTTGACCAGGCTCATCACCTTCACGATGCGTTTCACACCGTTCAGGTCGGTGCCTGCTGCGGCACAGGCCGCTGCCAGGGTGCCCATCAGGTCAATGGCCACGGCGCGTGCGGCCAGCTTGGCTTGGTCGGTGGTCATGTCGCGGCCCAGTTGGCCCACCCAGGGTTTGCCGTCTTGCTTGGCGATGTGGCCACTCAGAAACACCAGCTTGCCGGTTTGCACAAAGGGCACATAGGCAGCGGCGGGAATGGCCACCGGGGGCAGGGTGATGTTCAGGGTTTGGAGTTGTTGCAGTGCGTTCATGGTGTTTGCAGTAAAAAATGAAAGAAAAAAGCTGTTGGCGCTTGACTGTATTGACTTTACAGCTGCGAAATCAGAATCCATTGACAGGCCATTTGGCCATCAGCGCTTCGAAGTCGCCAGCCGAGACAGGGCGTGAAAACAGGTAGCCCTGGCCAAAATCGCAGCCTGCCTGGGCCAGCAGGTCACGCTGTTCTTCGGTTTCAATGCCCTCCGCCACCACCTTCAGGCCCAGCTCATGGGCCATCACGATGGTGGCTTTGCACAGCGCCAGGTCTTTGCTGTCGGCATGCAGACCACGCACAAATGACTGGTCGATTTTCAGGTAGTCCAGGTCGAACTGGTGCAGGTAGGACAGGGCCGAGTAGCCGGTGCCAAAGTCGTCCAAAGATATCTCGAAACCTGCGGCGTGCAGGGCGCTCAATTGCTGGCGCGTGCCGGCCGACGCGTCCATCAACAGGCCCTCGGTGATTTCCAGGACCAGGCTGTGGCCGTCCAGGCCCAGCGTGGCCAAGTGTGCAGTCAGTGCGCCGGGTTGCAGTCCCTGGCGCTGGTACTGCAGGGGCGAGGTGTTGATACCAACCTGAAACTCCGGGTGCAAGCTGCGCCGCCATTGAGCCACCTGCGCAGCCGACGTCTCGAACACCCACTGGCCAATCTCGTGGATGCTGCCCGACTCTTCCGCGATGGGTATGAAGGTGGCGGGGCCCACCTCGCCCTGTGTGGGGTGCTGCCAGCGGATCAGCGCTTCGGCTTTGCGGACCATTCCTGTGCGCAGGTCGACCACGGGTTGATAGGCCAGCCAGAACTGTTGCCCGCTCAAGGCGGAACGCAGGTCGCGGGCAATGCGTGATCGCACCAGGGTGGCCTCCTGCATGGCAGACGTGAAGCGTTCAAACCGGTTGCGGCCCAGGCGTTTGGCGGCGTACATGGCCTGGTCCGCCTGCTTGATCAGGGTCTCGGCGTCCTGTGCATCGTCCGGAAACAGCGTGATGCCGATGCTGGCCGACACGTAGTCCAGCTCCAGTCCCAGGTGAAACGGCTCTGCCATGCGGTGCAGCAGCCCTTGGCACAGCGCCGTGGCGCGATCGGCCACCCCGTTGCCGGCGATCAGCAGGGTGAATTCGTCTCCACCCATGCGGGCCACCATGTCTGACTCGCGCACACCCGCGCGCAAACGCTGTGCAGCGGTTTGGAGCAGGTGGTCGCCCATGTCGTGCCCATGGGTGTCGTTGATTTCCTTGAAGCGGTCGAGGTCCAGGAACATGAGCGCCAGTGATTCACCCTTCGCCCGGGCAAGTGCGAGCCGGTTTTCCAGGTGGTCGCGGAACATGCGCCGGTTGGGCAAGCCGGTGAGTGCGTCGTAGTTGGCCTGGTTCCAGATCAGGTTCTCATGCTGTTTGCGCATGCTGATGTCGCGCGAAATCAGGATGAAACGCGCCTGGCCGTTCACCAGTCCTTTTTTGCGGGCCACCGACAACTCGAACCAGGTTTTGCCCTGGGGGAGGTCGAGCACCACTTGCCGCCCGTACGAGTGACCCTGTGATTTGGCCTCGGCCAGTGCAGACATGACCTCGTGCGCAGCGGCCGGAGGCATGGCCTCAGACACTTTGCGCCCCAGCAGTTGGCTGGGGGCCGCCACCAGCAGGGTTTGCTGGCCGGCTCGGTAGTCGAGGTAGTGTCCCTCCTCGTCCAGCTCGAACAGCAGGTCGGGGATGGCCTCCAGTGTGGCCGCCAGGTCGCTGTGCGCCAGGTTCAGGGCTTCCTGCTGGGCCCGCATCGACGCTTCAGCTCGCTTGAAGTGCGTCACGTCCTGAAAACTCCACACGCGTCCCACCGGTTGGCCGTCCAGCAACTGGGGCAGCGAGTGACGCACCAGCACACGGCCATCGGCCAGTTCGATCTGGTCGCGGGTGTCTTGCAAGGGGTTTTGAAGGGCCTCGCGGGTGCTGCTCAAAAAATAGGCCGGATCGGCCATGCGGCTGGCCACAGTGGCGCGCACGTTCTCCAGTGCGTCGGACTCCATGCCCCCCTCCGGGATGCCCATCAGCAGCAGGAACTGGCGGTTGAAGTGCCTGAGTTGTCCTTCTGTGTCCACCACCAACACGGCATCGGCTGTGGACTCCAGGGTGGCTTTGACCAGGGACAGCGACTGGGCGAGTTCACCGTTGGCCAGTTGCAATTGCGCGTTGGCCTGGGCCACCTGCATGCGAGCCAGCGACAGGCGGGCCACGTACACCCACAACAGGCCGCTGGCCACCAGCACCAGCAGCAGCATCCCCGCTGTGACGCCCAACACCAGGCGCCGTTCCTGCAGGGCATCTGCCATCACCGCGCTGCGCGGCATGCCCGCTGCGATCAGCAGGCCGGCGTACAGCGTCGGCCGCACCGCGAGCACCGACACCTCGCCGCTCAGCCGCCCCGATCCGGAATGGGCTGTGCCTTCCGTCAGCAATGGGTCCAGAGCGGGCTTCAGGGTCTGGCCGATCACTGCGTCCAGGGCTGGGTAGCTGGCCAGCAATTGGCCGTTGTCACGTTCTAGCGTGACCCACATCTGGCCATCAGGGTCGCCTGGGTCCATCAGGCTGGCGACCAGCGGCAGGTGGACTTCGGCCACCGCCACGACCTTGCGTTGGCTGGGCAACATCACCGAGCGAGCAAAGAACAGCGAACGGTCGGGCCCGGTGCTGTTGGTTTGCGGGCCGCTGACTTCCAGCGACGGATACGGCTGCGCGAGCAAGCGCTCCAGAAAACCCGCCGGCAGTTGCAGCCCCAGCCGGGAGGTGGCTGGCTTGGCGCTGAACAGCACCTGGCCGCTGTCATCCACCACGGCCACATCGCGCAACATCAGGTTTTGGTTCAGTGCTGCCTTGAGCAGGCGCTGCAGGTTCTGCCCCTTCGGGGATTGGCGCTGTTGGGCTGCAGCGCCAGGGGGCAACTCGCGCACCCAGTCGGCCGTCTCGGCCAGCAGCATGTCAACGCCAACCAAGGTGCGGTTGACCGTGCTTTCTGCTGCACTGACGGCCCGCTCCACCTGGTCATGCCCGGTTTGTTGCGCCTGTTGGTCGGCGCGCTTGATCTGGCCCAGTGCCACCGTCACCAGCAACACGGCGAAAACACCCACCACACCACCGAGGATGAGCAGCATCCTGCGCAATGGCAGCGTGGCTGGGACTGGTTGTGTCACAGGGATCAAGGCTTGTGCGGCTGCGGCGTGGCGCGGATGCCGACGGTCGGGGCCATCAGCCGGTTCCACACCGGAACGCAGGCTTCACCACAGCGTTGCAACCACGCTGGCAACACGCTGGTGCGGAATGCCTCGCGCAGTTTCTGTTCGTCGGGTTCGGTGGTGCGGACCTCGGTCATCTGCCCGGCTTTGCCGCCCAGGCAGTTGCCTTGCCCCGTGTTGCACGCCACGCCCGCGCGCATTTGCTGTTCGGCGTCGTCCCACACCGATGCCTCAAGTGTGTGCAAGGCTGCCCTGAGTTTGTCCCGCACCGGGGCGGGCAGGGCGTGCCATGCGGCGATGTTGGCGCCAAAGACCGACAGCCCCCATGTGGTGGCGCTGGCGTGCAGGTGGCTGGTCAGGGTGTGCAGGCCAATGGTGTTGCCCGTCATGCCGCCGGTGATGGCGCAATCGACGTTGCCGTTGCGCACATTGGTCATCAGCTCGGAGAACTCCACCTGCAGTGGAATCACGCCGAACGGCCGCAGCAGGTCGGCCTGCGTGGGGTTGCTGATGCGCACCCGGCGGCCAGACAGGTCAGACAGACCCTTGAACGGTTTGGTGCAAAAAGTGATTTGCGGCGGGTAGGTGTAGATGGCCAGCACCTCGATGCCATGGCGTTCCCGCATGGTCTGCTCAAGGTGGGGCCGGAATGCCGCCATTGATCGCCGCAGGCTGGCCATGTCCGGGTTGAGCCCCGCCAGGTCGAGCGCGGCCAATTCCGGGTCGGTGGTGAGCACACCCGACAGCAGCACCGTGCCAAACGGCACCACCCCGAGCTGTATCAGCCGCAGCGCTTCGTGGGTGCGCAGTCCGGCCTTGTTGAACGGCACGATGTCGGCACGCAACTGGCCCTGCGTCAGGCGTGGCACCTCTTGCGTCCAAAAAGGCTCTTCAAACTGGGTGTACTGCGTCAGACCGGCCAGACCACCCACAATGCGCAACTGCTGTGGCTTGGTGGTGGCAGCGTCAGTGGCTGCGGCGGCCGGCTGAATGGCACCGGCCAGCACTGAACAAGCCAGCACAAGCCCCGCCGCCCAGCGGCAGGCGGCATGCAGCGTGCGGCATGGTGTGACGGCTGGTACCGGCGTGAAGCAGTGTGTCGGGGGCATGGCTTGCATCTTATCGCTCGGCTGGCGCGGGTCATGGGCCTCAGGCAGTAAGGGTGCCATCAGTAAAATCAGCGCCAATAGCCGGCTTGGCCCACCAGCGGCTCACCTGTTTCACATCAACCTTCGCAGACCGTCATGTCACTGAACAACGTCACCCCCGGCTCCAAAGCCCCTGAAACCTTCAACGTCATCATCGAAATTTCGGCGAACTCCGACCCCGTGAAGTACGAAGTCGACAAAGAATCCGGTGCATTGTTTGTGGACCGTTTCATGGGCACCGCCATGCACTACCCCTGCAACTACGGCTACATCCCCCAGACCATCAGTGGCGACGGCGACCCCGTGGACGTGCTGGTGCTCACACCCTTCCCACTGCCCCCCGGTGTGGTGGTGCCGTGCCGCGCCATCGGCATGTTCAAAATGACCGACGAAGGCGGCGAAGACGCCAAGCTCCTGGCCGTGCCCACCCAAAAGATTCTGCCGTTCTACGACCACATCAACACCATGGACGATGTGAATCCCCTGGTGCTGAAGAACATCGCCCACTTCTTTGAACACTACAAAGACCTCGAGCCAGGCAAGTGGGTCAAGGTCAATGGCTGGGTCGGCATTCCTGAAGCCCACAAAGAAATCACCGACGGCATGGCCACTTACGCCAACAGCAAAGCCTGATTCTTGGTGTCTCGCCCACCCAACCCCTGGTGGGCACCGCTGGCGTTTTGTCCGGTAGGCCTGGGGCTCGCGGCAATCGGCGGCTGGCATGTGGTATGGCACCACGCCATTGAGTCGGAACCCGAAAGGGTGATCGGTGTGGTGATCGATTCAGGCAGCCACACAACCAGCGGTCGGCCTGACACGCGTTGGCTGCAATACCGTTTCAAGGACCAGACCGGCCGGGCCCACGAGGGCCGCAGTTCGGGCTACTTCGACGCGGTGGGTGAGACCATCGCCGTCGAGTACGCCCGCTCCAGGCCGGGGTTCAACCGTGTGGAGGGGGAGGGCGATCGGCCTGCCACCCGCTGGCGCTGGGCCATTCTGGGTGCAGGCCTGCTCTTTCTGGTCGCGGGCATGCACAGCGGGTGGGTTGCCTGGCAGCGATCTCGTCGCTGAGCCCCTACAACCCTGCGGGCAAGGGTGAAAAAGTACACTCCCAGGCATGAACGCCCCCGTCGATGTCTCATTATTTCCCCGCGCAGCCAAGCCGCTGAACAGCTACCGCAAGTACTGGGCGGCCCGCTTTGGCACGGCGCCGTTTCTGCCCATGAGCCGGGCCGAAATGGACAAACTGGGTTGGGACAGTTGCGACATCGTGCTGGTGACCGGCGACGCCTACGTCGACCACCCCAGCTTTGGCATGGCCGTGATTGGCCGCATGCTCGAAAACCAAGGCTTCAGGGTCGGCATCATTGCCCAGCCCGACTGGCAAAGTGCCGACCCGTTTCGAGTGCTGGGCAAGCCCAACCTGTTCTGGGGCGTGACCGCCGGGAACATGGACAGCATGATCAACCGCTACACGGCGGACCGCAAAATCCGCAGTGACGACGCCTACACCCCCGGCGATGTGGGCGGCAAGCGCCCCGACCGTGCGGCCATTGTGTACAGCCAGCGCTGCCGCGAGGCCTTCCCCGAGGTGCCCATCATCCTGGGCGGCATCGAGGGCAGCCTGCGCCGCATTGCCCACTACGACTACTGGAGCGACAAGGTGCGCCGCAGCATCGTGGTCGACGCCAAATGCGACCTGCTGCTGTATGGCAACGCCGAACGCGCCATCGTGGAAATTGCCCACCGCCTGGCCGCCCGCGAGCCGGTGACGCAGATCACCGATGTGCGGGGCACCGCGTTTTTCCGGCGTGAAAGCCCTGAAGGTTGGTTCGAGATTGACTCCACCAGCGTGGATGCACCGGGCCGGGTGGAAGCCCACGTCAATCCCTACCTGACCACAGCCGACCTGGCGAAGGAAAACGACACCACCTGTGTCAAACCCGGCATGGGTGGCAGTCCTGAAAGTGAAGCTGAAAAATCAATACAGACAAGCGCTAGAGGCCAAAAAAGCTTAAATAATGAAGGCCCGGTGCTGCAAGGCAATGTCAAGCCGCTGGCCTTCATGCAAAACCCTGCGTTGCCCACACGGGTGGCAGGTACCGGCAAGGGCGGGCATGGCGCGCTGTGGGTGCCGCCGCGCGACCGCTCGGTCATCCGCCTGCCGAGCTACGAGCAGGTGAAGAGCGACCCCGTGCTGTACGCCCACGCCAACCGCGTGCTGCACCTGGAAACCAACCCCGGCAACGCCCGTGCGCTGGTGCAGGCGCACGGCGAGGGCACCACGGCGCGTGACGTGTGGATCACCCCGCCGCCCATCCCACTCACCACCGCTGAAATGGACCTGGTGTTTGGCCTGCCCTATGCCCGCAGCCCGCACCCCGCCTATGCCGACGAGAACGGCAGCCACGACGGGGCCACCAAAATCCCGGCGTGGGAAATGATCCGGTTCAGTGTGAACATCATGCGCGGGTGTTTTGGCGGCTGCACCTTTTGCAGCATCACCGAGCACGAGGGCCGCATCATCCAGAGCCGCTCGGAAGACTCGGTTATCCAGGAGGTGGAAGACATCCGCGACAAGGTGAAGGGCTTCACCGGCGTCATTTCAGACCTGGGTGGCCCCACGGCCAACATGTACCGCATTGGCTGCAAAAGCCCGGAAATTGAAGCTGCCTGCCGCAAACCCAGCTGCGTGTACCCGGGCATCTGTTCCAACCTCAACACCGATCACTCGGCGCTCATCAAGATGTACCGGCGGGCGCGTGGGCTGAAGGGCATCAAGAAAATCCTCATCGGCTCAGGCCTGCGGTACGACCTGGCCGTGCAAAGTCCCGAATACGTGAAAGAGCTGGTGACCCACCACGTGGGTGGCTACCTCAAGATTGCGCCCGAGCACACCGAGGGAGGGCCGCTGTCCAAAATGATGAAGCCTGGCATTGGCAGCTACGACAAGTTCAAGCAGATGTTTGAAAAGTTCAGCGAAGAGGCGGGCAAAAAGCAGTTTCTCATTCCGTACTTCATCGCTGCGCACCCTGGCACCCGCGACGAAGACATGATGAACCTGGCCCTGTGGCTGAAGAAAAACGGCTTCCGTGCCGACCAGGTGCAAACCTTTTACCCCAGCCCGATGGCCACAGCCACGGCCATGTACCACTCGGGGCGAAATCCGTTGCGCAAGGTGCGCCGCCAGGCGGAGAACGACGACGAAGCCGTGGACATTGTGCGGGGCGACAAACGCCGCCGCCTGCACAAGGCGTTTTTGCGTTACCACGACCCGAACAATTGGCCGTTGCTGCGCGAGGCCCTGAAAACCATGGGCCGCGCCGACCTGATCGGCAACGGCAAACACCACCTCATTCCCACGTTCCAGCCGCTGACCGATGGCGGCTACCAAAGTGCGCGCAAGAAAAACAGCACTCCCGGCACGGGCACTGCGTCAGCGGTGGCCAAGCCGTCACCCGGCAAAGGGGTGGTGGTCGGACTGAAGGGCAAGCAACCTGTGAAAGGTCAGGTGCTGACACAGCACACCGGCCTGCCCCCTCGCAGTCCGAACCTGAAACCCGTCAAACCCAACGGCGGGCGCACCACCCGCAAAACCCACTGAGACCAAACAAAAGGGGCCTTTCGGCCCCTGTGTCAGTGGGAGCGGCCCGCCTTACAGGAAGGTGGAGAGCCAGGCCACAACGGCAATGGCCACAGCCACACCCGTGGCAATGATGAAGTTGAACTGACGCCCGCGCTGGAACTCAGCCTCTTCGGCCATTTTGTCGGCGAGCCGTTGCTTCACGTATTCAGGGTTGGGTTGCAGCGGGTTGCGGCAGTAGGGGCAGACCGTGGCCTCGGGCATCACGTATTCGGTGCATTTGGGGCACTTCACATGTGTGAGGTCCATGTCATGGGTGATGGTGTCCATGGCTTCCGAAAGGGCCAGGTCTTTGCTCATCATGAGCAGCACAAAACCCAACAGGGGTGACAGGGCCGTGCCGATGAGGAACCATGAAAAAAAACCGCGGCCACGTTGCTTGGCCAGCATACCCAAGGCGGCTGCGAAAGCCAGCCAGATCAGCAATAAAGTCATCCCGGTGTCCCTCTTGTGTTCAGTGCGGCAGGATAGCGTTTACCCCACGTTTTGAACAGCGTTTTGCTTCTGCGGTGTGGCATGTTGTCCAAACACGTTGGTTTTTTCACGGCAGCGTCAGCAGTGGGAGGTCGTGTGCAACAGCCAGTGCCTCCAGAGACTGCCGTGACTGGCCTTGCAGCCACTGTGCGAGTTGGCTGTGTGTGTCGGAGGCTCGCATGTGCTGAAACGCGTCGGGCGCCAGCCCGGCCACCTGGCACAGGGCGCGTGCGAAATGCGGCTCCAGAGCTGCCAGGGCCACGCGCCCGTCGGCGCATGGGTAGACGCGGTAGCCTGCGTGGCCGCCACCCACATCGCCTTTTGGCTGGGTCAGCCCCCATTCACGCGGCAATGCGAGCCACTTGGCTGCTTCGCTCAGCGCCACCTCCATCGACACGCCGTGGCCCTGGGTGTGGCGCACCAGAACGGCCTGCAACACGGCTTCGCTGGCGGCCAGGGCACCGGCCATGTCTGCGTACAGGGTGGGTGGCAGGTTCAGGTCGGGCACCAAACCGGCCTCGGCCATGTAGGTCAGGTCGTGACCGGCTTCTTCTGCCCGGGCACCGGGCGCACCGACGATGGTGACCACACACAAATGCGGAAATGACGCCGACAGGGTGGACCCATCCAGACCCAGCTTGTTCAGCGCAGAGGGCCTGAACGACGTCAGCAGCACGTCGGTTTGTGCCAGCAGCGTGCGAAGCGTTCGCTGGCCTTCCGCTTGCTTCAGGTCGGCCTGTTGCACCGCCAGTCCATCGTGCATCGCCGCATACGCGACGGGACTGTAGAGCGCCATGGGGTCGCCCGCCGGGGGTTCGATCTTGGTGCAGATGGCGCCCATGCCAGCCAGGCGCGACAGCGCTGCCGGGCCTGGCAGGTTGAGGGCCAAACTGAGCACGCGGATGCCTGAGAGCGGGCGGTGCAGCGAGTGAGCGGGCGATGCGGCAGGTGTTGTCATGAAAAATTCACAGAACAGTCGTGTGGTCGACACGGAGGGTTTTCAAGATGCGGGGTGAAAACCACAGAACGAAAGTCTCGCATGAAAGAACTTCCCACTCCGACCATGGACCTGTCGCCCATCGCTTTGCCCCGGGGCCTGCTGCGCGTGTCACCTGCAATGCCACTGGCCGTACCCCCGGTGCGTGTCACTGCGCCAGCCCCCGCCGCAAGCGGGTTGACCGTGGCTTGGGCCAACCACCAGGACGAGGTACGCGAAGCGCAGCGACTGCGCCACGCCGTGTTTGCCGGCGAAATGGGCGCACGTTTGCCCCGCACCCTGGAGGGTCACGACATAGACCTGTTTGACGACTATTGCGAGCACCTGCTGGTGCGCGAGTCCGCCACGGGCATGGTCGTGGGCACCTACCGCGTGCTCACCCCCGCGCAAGCCAAGCGGGTGGGCAGCTTTTACAGCGACACCGAATTTGACCTGACACGGCTGCGTTTTTTGCGTGAACGCATGGTGGAACTGGGGCGCAGTTGTGTGCATCCCGATCACCGCCACGGCGGCGTGATCATGGCGTTGTGGGGTGCACTGGCCGATTTCATGGTGAGCAACCGGCTCGACACCATGATCGGTTGCGCCAGCATCCCCATGCAGTGTGACGGCCCGCATGGCGTGGTGGGTGGCGGCCACGTGGCAGCCAGCATCTGGCACAAGCTGAAGGACAAACACATGGCGTCAGTGGAGTTCCATGTGCGCCCTCGCTTGCGGTTGCCAGTGGACAGGCTCGACACCTCGCTGGACGTGGAGCCGCCCGCGCTCATCAAGGGCTACCTCAGGTTGGGCGCCAAGATTCTGGGTGCTCCCGCCTGGGATCCTGACTTCAATGCCGCCGACCTGCCCATGATCATGCGCATCGCCGATCTGCCACCCCGTTACCGCAAGCATTTCCTGGGCGCATGACCCGCTCGGGCGCTTTGCGCCTGATTCAAAAAAAGCTGGAGACACACATGAAAATTGCGTTGGTGACCGATGCCTGGACACCACAGGTCAACGGCGTGGTCAGCACACTGCAGGCGTTGGTTCGGGCGCTGGCTGCCCAAGGGCACGAAGTCGATCTGGTGCATCCCGGGCGTTTCCAGCGGCAGGTCGCGATGCCTGGGTCTCCGGGAGTGGGCATGGCCTTCTGGCCACACCGCGAGTTGGCCGAGCTGCTGGCTGCATCGCGCCCCGATGCCATTCACCTGGCCACCGAGGGCCCGCTCGGCTGGGCTGCCCGACGCTATTGCCTGCGGCGAAAGCTGCCGTTCACCACGGCATTCCACACCAAATTCCCCGACATCCTCCACGCGCGTCACCGCTTGCCCCGGCAGTTGGGCTACGCGGTTCTGCGCTGGTTCCACGCGCCGTCACAGGGCGTGCTGGTGGCCAGCCAGAGTGTGAGTCACATGCTGGAGAGCAAAGGTTTTCGTCGCGTCCGGGCCTGGACACCCGGGGTGGACACGCGGCTGTTTGGCTTTGAGCCTCAAGCCCTGGCCAGCCCGACGCTGGGCCCTTTGCCCCGACCGTTGTTGCTGTATGTGGGCCGTGTGGCCGCTGAAAAGAACCTGCCTGACTTTTTGCAGCTGGACTTGCCGGGCAGCAAGGTGGTGTGCGGCGTGGGGCCTCAGTTGGCCCACCTGCAGGCCAGCTACCCCGAGGTGCACTGGCTGGGACACCTGCCTCCGACCGAACTGGCAGCGCTGTATGCCAGTGCCGATGTGCTGGTGTTTCCCAGCCGCGTGGAAACGTTTGGCCAGGTGATGCTGGAGGCCATGTCGTGCGGCACGCCTGTGGCGGCGTATCCCGAGCATGGCCCGATGGACATTCTGGCCGCCGGGCAGGGAGGCGCGATGGCCCACGACTTGCGCGAGGCCGTGCTGCGCGCCCTCGGCTTGCCCAGGCACCATGCCCGGTTGCGGGCGCTGGACTTCAACTGGATCCAATCAGCACAACAGTTTGTGCAACACCTGGTTCCAATTCAGAAGCATAAAAGTCAATACAGAAAAGCGGTGGAAGCCGGTTTTGTTTCAAAATCTGCGCAGGCCGGCAAGGTCGTGTCACCATTCCGTCACACGCCTGCAAAATAACCGTGTGGACATGTGGATATCATGAATTGGTCACTTTTTGGCCTTTCCCCACATGACCTTGCCCTCATCGCTGCCTGATCCTGCTTCCAGCGCCGTCGCTGTTGACGAGCCCAAAGCCAGGGCGTCCAAGTCCTCTCGCGTGCCGGCCGGTTTGGGGCTGGCCAAAGCAAAGCCCCGTGGCGTGGCCAAGAAGCCAGGTCAGGTGGCCTTGCCAACGCCAGCTCGGCTGCATTTTCTGGACCGTGACCAGAGCATCCTGTCGTTCAACGAACGGGTGCTGAGTTGGGCGCGCAGGCCCGATGTGCCGCTGCTGGAGCGCCTGCGCTACCTGTGCATCGTCTCGTCCAACCTCGATGAGTTCTTCGAGGTGCGTGCTGCCGCGCACATGACGGCACAACTGAGCAACGACAAAAAAGGGGCCTACACCGACCTGAGTTTTGCCGCCCTCTCGCAACGGGTGCACGCCCTGGTCGATGAGCAGTACCAGATTTACAACCACGACCTGTTGCCCGCGCTGGAAAAACGCGGCATCAAAACCCTGGCCCACGGTGAGCGCAATGTGCGCCAGCGTGCATGGGTGCGCGACCACTTTGTGCGCGAAGTGCAGCCCCTGCTGGTGCCGGTGGGGCTGGACCCGGCGCACCCTTTTCCGCAGGTGGCCAACAAGTCGCTCAATTTCATCGTGCGCCTGGCGGGGCGCGATGCATTTGGCCGCGAAAACGAAATTGCCATCGTCAAAGTGCCGCGTTTTTTGCCGCGTTACCTGGCCATGCCTGCGGCCAAAGGCTCCAAGCAGCAGCACTTTGTGTCCATCTCCAGCCTGATCCGCGGGCACCTGGTGGACTTGTTTCCCGGGCGGCAGGTGACGCAGTTCTCGCAGTTCCGAGTCACCCGCCACTCTGATCTGGCGGTGGACGAAGAAGAGGTCAAAAACCTGCGCACCGCGTTGCGCAAGGGCTTGCAGCAACGCCATTACGGCCAGGCCGTGCGGCTGGAGGTCTCTGCCGGGTGCTCCGAGTTCCTGTCTGACTTTCTGTTGCAGCAGTTTGGCTTGCCTCCCGAGGCCTTGTACCGCGTCCACGGCCCCGTCAATTTGGTCCGCCTAAATCAGCTCATTGACCTGGTGGACGGGCCGTCGATGCGCTTTGAGCGTTACCTGGCGGGCTGGCCATCGCAGCTCAACGCCGGACAGTCGTTTTTTGACCGCCTGCAGCAGGGTGATGTGCTGGTGCACCAGCCGTATGAAACCTTTGAATCTGTTCTGGCTTTCCTGCGGGAAGCAGTGGAAGACCCCAACGTGCTGGCCATCAAGCAGACCATTTACCGCACGGGTGCCCGCTCGGAGCTGATGGAACTGCTGCGCGAAGGCGTGCGCCGTGGCAAAGAGGTGACCGCCGTCGTGGAACTGAAGGCCCGTTTCGACGAAGAGGCCAACATCAACTACGCCGAGCGGTTGGAGTCGGTCGGCGCGCAGGTGGTGTATGGCGTGGTGGGGTTGAAAACCCACGCCAAAATGATGCTGGTGACTCGCCGCGAGGGCAATCGCCTGGTGCGCTACGCCCATTTGTCCACCGGTAATTACAACCCTGGCACGGCCAAGCTCTACACCGACCTGAGTCAGTTCACCGCCGACCCTTTGCTGACGCAAGACGTGGAACAGGTGTTTTTACACCTGGCCAGCCAGAACCGTCTGCCCAAATTGCACAAGCTGCTGGTGGCTCCGTTCCACCTGCACAAGACGATGCTGGAGAAGATGGAACAGGCCTGCCACGCCGCGCTGGCGGGCCAGCCAGCACGCATATTCCTGAAGATGAATGCCCTGACCGACGAGGCGCTGGCGCGTGGTCTTGCCCATGCATCACAGTGTGGCGTTCAGATCGACATCGTGGTGCGCGGCGCCTGCATCTTGCCGGCGGGTGTCAAAGGTGTGACCGACAACATTCGCGTGCGCTCGGTCATCGGGCGCTTGCTGGAGCATTCCAGGGTGTTCCGATTCCAGATTGGCGACGAAGATCTGCTGTGGCTGTCCAGCGCCGACTGGATGAACCGCAACATGCTGCGGCGCGTGGAACTGGCCTGGCCGGTGACCGACCCCCACCTCAAGCAGCGGGTGATCGACGAATGCCAGACGCTTTACATGTCTGACACGCGCGACGCATGGGATTTGTCAGCGGACGGCCACTATGTGCCGGCCGTGGTGGAACATTCGGCCAAGGGCCGCGCATTGCCCGCAGTGTCCGCACAGGCCACACTGATGGCGCGCTACGGCAGAAAAGGCTGACCGGTACCAAACCCCGCATCGCTGGCATCCGCTGCCAGCGCTGCACGGGTCAGTTGAAAACAAACGTCAGGCGCCAGCCCACCTTCTGCCAAGCCAGGGCTTCTTCCTGGATCAACCAGGCAGACTGTGGGTGTGCGGTGGCCCAACCGACATCGGCCACCAGCTTGAATTGCCTGGGTTTGAACTGGAGTGAAATGGCTTGGTGTGCTGGGTCCCGGCGCGCATGGCACAGCAACACCGCCAGACGCAGGCACACCAGTTGTTTCACCAGCAACTCGTCGTCGAGGTAGGCCTCCAACTTGCGCAGTTTGCCGCGCTGGCCCAGCACCAGCAGGCTCAGGCGTTGCAGTTCCACCATGGAGAAACCGGGTGCATCAACATGCTCTAGCACGTATGCGCCATGGTGGTGGGCATCGTCGTGCGAGATGTGCACCCCAAGCTCGTGCAGTTGCGCGGCCCATGCCAGCTTCTTGGAGTGACGCTCTTTTTGCTCGTTGGGCTGTGCAATCTGGTGGAACAGGTGGTTGGCCACCAGTCCGACGCGTTTGGCCTGGGGCAAATCCACTGAAAAACGGTCGCAAAGCCACTGCACCGTGCGTTCGCGCACGTCCGACACGTCGGAGCCCCGGTCAATCAGGTCATACAGGGCACCGTTGCGAAGCGCCCCCTGTGCGGCCTGCATGTGGTCGATGCTGAACAGGTCAAACACAGCCCGCAGCACGCTGATGCCGCCACCGATGACCAGTTTGCGGTCGTCCTTGATGCCTTCCAGGCGCAGGTTGTCGACGGTTTGCGCCCTGATCAGGCGCTCCTGCAGCCAATCCAGGCTTTCGCGGCTGATGGTGTCACCGTCGCGGCCATTGGCAGCCAGTACATCGGCGATGGCACCCACGGTGCCTGAGGAGCCGTAGGCCACGTCCCACTGGTCGCGTGGAAACATGTCCAAAGCCTCGTCGAGCACGGCTTGCGCGGCAATCTCGGCGGTTTTGAACGCGGCAGGGGCAAACACGTTGTCGGGGAAGTAACGCGCCGACCACGCCACGCTGCCCAGCCGGAAGGAGTCCATGGCCTTGGCCTGGAAGCCTTGGCCCATGATGATTTCGGTGGACCGCCCGCCGATGTCGACCACCAGCCGGCGTTCGTCAGACTGTGGCAACAGGCGTGACACGCCCTGGTAAATCAGCCGAGCTTCTTCCAGACCGGAAATCACTTCGATGGGAAAACCCAGGATCTGCTGCGCCTTCTGGATGAAAACGTCCCGGTTGCGTGCCTCGCGCAGTGTTTGCGTGGCAACGGCGCGCACCTGTGTGCGCTGAAAACCCTTGATGCGTTCCGCAAAGCGGGCCAGGCAGTCCCAGCCACGTTGCATGACCACGTCGGAGAGGTTGCGGTCTTCACCCAGGCCACCGCCCTGGCGCACGCCTTCCTTCAGGTATTCCACGCGTTGAATGTGACCGTGGTCGTACCGCCCGATTTCGAGCCTGAAACTGTTGGAGCCCAGGTCGACTGCGGCGAGTAATGTTCCGTTTTGCATGGGGTTGTCTGCCAGTTGGCCGCGAGCATAGCACCGAGTTTTTGCGGCATTGGGCTGTCATTGCCTGGGTGTTGGAATGAGGTGCCGGTGGCCTTGTTGTCACAGGCCTGTCACAAAAGCTTCCTAGAGTCACTCCATCTTGCTCAACCAACCCGAAAGGTCTTTTCCATGAAACGTCTGTTCCTGAAATCGGTGGCTGCTTCTGTCGCCGCTCTGGCTTTCGGCACCTCCGCCATTGCAGCCGACATCACCGGCGCTGGCGCTACCTTCCCGTTCCCCGTCTACGCCAAGTGGGCTGAAGCCTACAAAGCAGCCACAGGTACAGGCCTGAATTACCAGTCCATCGGTTCTTCCGGTGGCTTGAAGCAGATCCGCGCCAAAACCGTGGCGTTTGGTGCATCTGACGCGCCCGTCAGCGGCGCTGACCTGGACAAAGACGGGATGGTGCAGTTCCCCGCCATCATCGGTGGCACGGTGCCTGTGTTGAACCTGGAGGGGTTCAAGCCTGGCGAACTGAAGATCACGGGCCCCGTGATGGCCGACATGTTCATGGGCAAGATCACCAAGTGGAACGACCCAGCCTTTGCAGCATTGAACCCTGGCAAAAACCTGCCTGACCAGGCCATCACCATCGTGCACCGTGCCGACGGCTCTGGGACCACATTCAACTGGACGGACTACCTGGCGTCCATCAGCAAAGAGTGGGCCGACAAAGTGGGCAAGGGCGCTGCCGTCAAGTGGCCTGCCGCTTCCTCAGTGGGTGGCAAGGGCAACGAAGGCGTGGCCGCCAACGTCAACCGCCTGAAAGGCGCTCTGGGCTATGTGGAATACGCCTATGTCAAAAAGAACAACATGAACTTCATGCAGCTGCAGAACGCCAGCGGCAAGTACGTGAGCCCTGACGACGTGACTTTCGCCGCTGCCGCAGCCGGTGCTGACTGGTTCAGCGTGCCTGGCATGGGTGTGTCCATGGTCAACGCCAAGGGTGACAACAGCTGGCCTGTCAGCACCGCTTCGTTCATCCTCATGTACAAGCAACCCGAGAAAAAAGCCGAGTCTGCTGAAGTGCTGAAGTTTTTTGACTGGGCGTTCAAAAACGGAAAGAAGATGGCAGCTGACCTCGACTACGTTGCTCTGCCCGACAGCCTGACCGACCAGATTCGCACCAAGGTGTGGACACAGATCAACAACAAGTAATACTGGCGTGAGCCAGCCGAGCCGCCAGCTTGCCCGTGTGCAAGCCGGCGGTTTCTTGTTGGTGAATTCATGGTAAACCATGAAGTCCTGGAGTTTTTATGAGTATGGTGACCACCATGAACGTGCAACCGGCGTCAGTTGAACTGAACAACCCCAACATGGCAGCCATTGCCAAAAAGCAGCACCTGCAGGACATCGTGTTCCACCGGGTGACGCAAGCGTTTTCGCTGATCGTCTTGGTCGCGCTGGTGGGCATCATTGTGTCGTTGCTGGTGAATGCATGGCCCAGCTTTCACAAGTTTGGCATCCAGTTCATCTGGCGCGTTGAGTGGGACATCATCAACGAAGAATTTGGCGCGGCCATTGCCATCGTCGGTACGCTGGTGAGCGCAGGCATTGCCATGCTGATTGCGGTGCCTCTGGCATTTGGCATCGCGCTGTTCCTGACCGAAAACTGCCCGGTGGCCTTGCGTCGCCCGCTGGGCACCGCCATTGAATTGTTGGCTGCTGTGCCGTCCATCATTTATGGCATGTTCGGCCTGTTCATTTTTGCGCCCATTTTTGCGGATTACGGGCAGCAACCCTTGCAAAATCTGTTGGGGCAGTTGCCGCTCATCGGGCCGCTGTTTGGCGGTGCAACCACCGGCATTGGCATCCTGGCTGCCGGCATCATTCTCGCTTTCATGGTGCTGCCGTTTGTGGCAGCGGTGATGCGCGATGTGTTTGCCATCGTGCCGCCCATTCTGCGGGAGTCGGCGTACGGCCTGGGTTGCACCACGTGGGAGGTGGTGCGCAACGTGGTACTGCCTTACACACAAAAAGGTGTGGTGGGTGGGGTGATGCTGGGGCTGGGGCGTGCACTGGGCGAGACCATGGCCGTGACCTTCGTGATCGGCAATGCCAACCGTCTGCCCACCTCGCTGTTCTCGCCCGGTACGTCCATCGCGTCCACCCTGGCCAACGAGTTTGGTGAAGCGGCTGATTTCCACATCTCCACATTGTTTGCCCTCGGCTTCCTGCTGTTTGTCATCACGTTTGTGGTGCTGGCGCTGGCCAAAGTGATGATTTTGAGAGCCGAAAAGGCTCGTGGCGCTTGATAGATATAGTTTTTTAGCTACAAATTAATACACCCATCATGCTGCCCAATCCTGCTCTCTACAACCGCCGCAAACGTGCCAATACGGTGGGCCTGGCCCTGTCCATGGCTGCCATGACCCTGGGTTTGGTCGTGTTGCTGTGGATCCTGGCCGTGTTGTTCTACAACGGCTTTGCTGCACTCGACTGGAACATGTTCACCAAGTCCACCCCAGCGCCAGGCTCTGAAGGCGGTGGCTTGGCCAACGCCATCGTGGGCAGCCTGATGATGCTGGCCTTTGCGGTGTTGGTATCGACGCCCATTGGTGTGTTTGCCGGTGTTTATCTGGCCGAATACGGCGACACCAGCAAAACGGCGGAGGTGACTCGGTTTGTGACAGACATCATGCTTTCGGCGCCATCCATCGTTTTGGGCCTGTTTGTGTACGCCATTGTGGTGGCACCACTGGGCCACTTTTCAGGGTGGGCCGGGAGCCTGGCCTTGTCGTTGATTGCGATTCCGGTGGTGGTCCGCACCACCGAAAACATGCTGCGCCTGGTCCCTGGGAGCCTGCGTGAGGCAGCGTTTGCGCTCGGCGCACCCCGTTGGAAGGTGGCATCCATGGTCACCTTGCGTGCTGCCAAAAGCGGTGTGATCACTGGTTTGCTGTTGGCAATTGCCCGCATCAGCGGTGAGACGGCGCCTTTGCTGTTCACCGCGCTGAACAACCAGTTCTTCAGCACCAACATGTCGGCACCCATGTCCAACTTGCCGGTGGTGATCTTCCAGTTTGCCATGAGCCCTTATGACAACTGGATCCGTCTGGCCTGGGGCGGGGCACTGCTGATCACGCTGGCCGTGCTGGCGCTGAACATTGTGGCGCGGGTGTTCTTCCGCGAGAAAACATCTGGCTGAGCCCTTACTACTTGAACGATTCAAACCCTCTACTGGATACACAGCATGCCTGCATCGTCTACCCCAACGCCGAACGCCCTTGAGGTGCGCAACCTCAACTTTTTCTATGGCAAGTTTCAGGGCCTGAAGAATGTCAACATGGACATTCCTGAGAAACGGGTGACTGCGTTCATCGGCCCGTCGGGCTGCGGCAAATCCACCCTGCTGCGCACGCTCAACCGCATGTACAGCCTGTACCCCGGTCAGCGTGCCGAGGGTGAAATCAACTTTTATGGACAGAACATTCTGGACCCTAAGCAGGACTTGAACCTGCTGCGCGCCCGCATCGGCATGGTGTTCCAGAAGCCCACGCCCTTTCCCATGACCATTTACGACAACATCGCGTTTGGCGTGAAGTTGTACGAGAGCCTCAACAAAAGCGACATGGATGACCGGGTGGAATGGGCGCTGACGAAGGCTGCGCTGTGGAACGAGGTCAAAGACAAGCTCGGCCAAAACGGCCTGAGCCTCTCGGGTGGTCAGCAGCAGCGGCTGTGCATTGCGCGCAGCGTTGCAGTCAAGCCTTCGGTGCTGTTGCTAGACGAGCCCACATCGGCGCTGGACCCGATCTCCACCGCCAAAGTGGAAGAACTGGTGCATGAGCTGAAGAACGACTACACCATTGCGATCGTCACACACAACATGCAGCAGGCTGCGCGTTGCAGCGATTTCACAGCGTACATGTACCTGGGCGAGCTGATGGAAATTGGCAAGACAGAAGAAGTTTTCTTCAAGCCCAAGCGTACCGAGACAGAAGACTACATCACAGGAAGGTTTGGTTGATCATGGGTGACAAACACATATCCAGTCAGTTTGACAACGAGCTGAACAGCATTTCGGCCAAGGTCATGGAGATGGGCGGCCTGGTGGAGTCGCAACTGCGCAACGCCATTTATGCCCTGAACGAGTTCAGTGTGGAGGCGGCCGACCAAGTGGTGGAGCGCGAGCGCGCCGTTAACGCGCTTGAAGTTGAAATTGACCACGATGTGTCGTCGACCATCGGACGCCGCCAGCCCACAGCGCGCGATCTGCGCATGCTGCTGGCGATGAGCAAAATCACGGCGAACCTCGAGCGCGCAGGCGACGAAGTGGCCCGCATCGCACGCATGGTCAAACTCATCATCGACAGCGGCGCAGGACGCTCGCTGCCGTGTTCTGAATTGCGTGTGGCATCTGAACTGGCGTCTGCGCTGTTGCGCCGTTCGCTGGATGCGTTTGCACGTCTCGACACCGACGTGGCCCGCGCCATCATCAAGGCTGACGACGACATTGACCGCGAGTACGACGGCTTCCTGCGCAAGCTCATCACCTACATCATGGAAGACCCTCGGGCCATTTCCCCCAGCCTGAACCTGTTGTTCCTGGCCAAAGCCATCGAGCGAGTGGGTGACCACGCCAAGAACATTGCCGAAAGCACCATTTATGTGGCTGAAGGCGCCGATGTTCGCCATGGTGCGGACAAACCGGCAGGTGCCGTTGCCCAATGAGGAAGGCACCCCGCATTCTGGTGGTGGAAGACGAAGCCGCCATTGCAGAACTGATTGCAGTCAACCTGCGCCACAACGGTTTTGCACCCACGCTCGTGTTTGACGCCGAAGCGGCGCGACGCGAGGTGGATGCCGAATTGCCCGACATCATCCTGCTGGACTGGATGTTGCCTGGTGAAAGTGGCGTGTCGCTCGCCCGCAGCTGGCGACAACACGAGCGCACAAAGGCCATACCGATCCTGATGCTCACGGCGCGCAGTGATGAGTCCGACAAGGTGCAGGGGCTGGATGCCGGTGCCGACGACTACATCACCAAGCCGTTTTCCACCAAGGAACTGCTGGCGCGGATCCGGGCTGTGCTGCGCAGGCGCACACCCGATGCGGCGGACGATACGGTGTGTGTGGGCGATCTGATCTTGGACACGGCCACCTACCGCGTGAACTTTCGCGGCCAGGAGCTCAAAGTCGGGCCCACCGAATTCAAGCTGTTGCATCACCTCATGAAAAATGCCGAGCGGGTGCACGCCAGGGGCGCCTTGTTGGATCGTGTCTGGGGTGACCATGTGTTCATTGAAGAACGCACGGTTGATGTGCACATCAAGCGTTTGCGCGAGGCGCTAGGAGTTGCCGGGGCAATGATCGAAACAGTGCGTGGTGCCGGGTATCGGCTGACTGCATTGGGTTTGAAATCTGCAGTCCCTGTTTCGGCAGACAATCCTGCTCCATGACGGTTCGCCATGTTGAGTTGCTAGCGTTGATGGGTTTGGGTTCGCTGTACGGCTGGTACGCGGACTCGCTGCTGTGGATTTTTTCTGGCACGTTGGGCGGTGCCCTGTTTTGGCTTGGCCTGGATGATTGGCGTCTGTCCAGGGTGCGGGGTTGGCTGGCGGCAGAAGACTGGGGCAATGAGCCAGAGCTCCCACATGTGTGGGGCGCGCTGGTGGACAAATTCCGGAAAATCCAGAAGAACCTGGCAGGCAAGGCACGAGACAGCCAGGCCCGTCTGGATGAGTTTCTGTCGGCCATTCAGGCGTCACCCAACGGGGTGATGTTGCTGGACAGCCAAGGCCGCATCGAGTGGAGTAATCAGACTGCGGCAGAGCAGTTGGGTATTGATCCACAGCGCGATCTGATGCAGCACGTGACCAACCTGATACGGGATCCGCATTTCTCTTCATACCTCAGTGCCGCCGAATTTCAACACGAAGTGGCCATCACGGGTCCGTTGTCGACGCCATCCAAGCCTGTGGTGGTGGCCATCCGGATCCACCCTTACGGCAAAAAACGCCGACTGATGCTGTCGCGTGACGTGACGGCGGTTCAGCAGGCCGAGGCGATGCGGCGCGATTTTGTGGCGAATGTATCGCATGAAATCCGCACGCCCCTCACGGTACTAAGTGGTTTTGTGGAAACCCTTCAAACCCTTGAACTGGACGCATCTGAGCGCGCCCAGTACCTCGCCCTGATGGCAACCCAGGCTGAGCGCATGCAAACGCTGGTGAGCGACTTGCTGATGTTGTCCAAACTCGAGGGCAGTCCGGTGCCGAACCGACAAGTTTCGGTCCGAGCGAGTGAATGGCTGCGCCGCTGCCTGGAGGAGGCCAGAGGCCTGTCCCGCATGATGGCGGAGACGGGGCATGCCTTCAGCGTTGACATGGATGCAGATTTTGATCTGGCAGGCAATGAAACCGAGTTGACCAGCGCGCTGAGCAATCTGCTCAACAATGCCGTCCGCTACACGCCGCCCGGCGGTTCTATTGCGGCAGGCCTGCGTTTGCTGGACGGTGGCGATGCGGAAGTGTGGGTGTCTGATACCGGGCCTGGCATTGCCCCGGAACACATGCCGAGGCTGACCGAACGGTTTTACCGGGTGGACAGAAGCCGCTCCCGTGACACGGGCGGCACAGGTTTGGGGCTGGCCATTGTCAAACACGTGGCCCAGCGACACGGGGGACACATACGTATCGAAAGCCGCTTGGGTGAGGGCTCTGTGTTCACTCTGCATTTCCCTGCAGACCGCATTTCGTCTCGCTCCAGCGATCAGTCCTCGGACGTTTCAACGACGGCCTTGACTGGCGCAACACGCTGAAAAAGCAACAGGCTTTCCTTGTTGTCGGTCAGTCGACTGAGTTTGGCCTTGAATGCCCATTGGGTGATGTCGATGTCCCCCGTTAACCGGTCTGCCGCCTGTTGAGCCACCACTAGGGTGGCACAAGGTTCGGGGCTGGGTGCCAATTGCAGGCGGAGTTTTCCGTGGTGCACCAGACCTGCAGCTTGAGCCTGGCTCAGCCCATATGCTTCAGTGCAAGTGGTGTCTGCAGGAATCATGGCGGCCAGACGGCGGGATATGGGGCCATAGCTGCGTGCAAAGTCCAGCAGAGGCATCCACAGGGTCATCAGCAGTAGCCAGCACAGGGTGCTGCCAGTGGCGGCCAGTACCAGGCTTTTCCATATCACTGGCGGGTGCCGCCCGAGGCGCCAGCGCACCAACAGCAGCCAGACCACAGTGGCCATCGTGCCGGCAGCAAATGCCAGAAACGAGAACTCCAACGTAAAACCGGGCGCCAGCCGAGACACATTGGCTGCTGGCTTGCCAGGAACTCCAGTCAGCATGGCCAGCCAGATGACCCACACCGTGATGGCACACAAGCTGAAGAACAGCACTGAGAACCAATCAACCAGTGCCGCAAAGGAACGCTTGAGGGTGGGCAAGGAGAAAGCGGCCAGCAACGACAGCACCGGCAAGGACAGCAGCAGGGCCCTGTCAGGCGAGGGAGCCCAGGCTGTGGCCAAAACCAGCGCACAGGCAAGCCAGACAGGGCCTTGCAGGTGAGGTGCGCGAATGTGCCGCCGCCATTGCCAAAGTGTCCAGAGAGCAAGCGGCCAAACGGGCCACGTGAACCAGAAAACGAGTTTGCCAAGCGAGCTGAACTCTGCGCCATCCAGTGCCAACGCCCGTGCCAACGTCTCTGTTTCTGCACTGACAACCCACAGACCGACCATGCTTGCCGACACCCCTGCGGCCCAGATCAGGATGACGCCGGAGTGGACCCGCTCCCGAGACCGTCCTTCGGGTAGCCTCGAATTCCGGGCGAGCGCGTATGCCAGCAGAGGCAAGCCGCTGACGATCACTGCTGTGGTGGGCGCGCCAGACCCACTCAGCACGACCAGCCCAGCAAGCCAAAGACCCGCAGGGAACCACCGGACAGCAGTAGGGTCAGCAAAGCCGGATATGGCGCGCAAAAGCATGGATGCCGCCAGCAACTGGATCACCGCAGGGGTGGTTTCATGAGACAACTGGGCCAGGCCCAAGCTTGCAAGCAGCGCCAGTAAGCCTCCGTCGGCAAGGCTGCGCGCGTAATCAACTGGGTGCGCTTCACCCCCGAACGCAAAGGTCACTGGCTGCGCACTGGGGAGCAGCGCGAAACGAAACACCGCATGCCAGGTCAGGAAAAAAGTGCAGACCAATGCCAGCATGAATGGGATGCGGACCGCCACATCTGGGAACGCAGGCAGCAGTTGTATGGACCACGCCCCCAGCCAATAGGGAAGCAATGCGGGCGTGTCTGGCGGTGATCCCAGCACCGTGGGGTTGAACCAGTCGGTCAGCCCCGCAGCCAGATCGGACATCACGCCAAAGGCCGCTACGTCGGCATTTTTCCAGGGACTGCGCCCTGCGAAACCGGGGATGATGTAGGCCAGACACAGCAACGGCAATGCCCACCGGGGCAGTCTTTGCACGGCGGCCTGAGTGGCAATGGCTGGTGTGGATTGAAAGGATGGCATGACAAAAAAAAACAGCCGATGGTGGATCGGCTGTTTCGGGCAGTTTGTCCGGCCAGAGGCCGATGGTCTGCGAGGACTTACTTGCTGGCTGCAGAAGCACCACGTGCAAAGCGGTTGCGGAATTTCTCCACTCGGCCACCCATGGTATCAACGCTTTTCTGTGTGCCAGTATAGAAGGGGTGCGATTCGCTGGATGTGTCCAGCTTGAACAGTGGCAACTCGCGCCCATCGTCCATCTTGATAGTCTCTTTGGCGTTGGCGCAAGAGCGTGTGACGAACTTGAATCCGTTGGACAGGTCCACAAAGCACACTTCGCGGTAGTTGGGGTGAATTCCGTCTTTCATTTCATATCCTTTGGTCAGTTGCGACAGCCGCACACCTTAGTCGCGGTGGCACTTGTCACAGAAATGGGAGCAAATCCCGGTGGAGATTTCCTTGAGGCCATATCAGAGGCCAGGAAAGCCAAATATTATCCCACGAATTTCGCCCTGCTGTCGAGCGAGCTCAGCCCCCGCGGCGCATCATGTCGAAGAATTCGTGGTTGTTTTTCGTGGCTTTCATGTTCTTGAGCATCAACTCCATGGATTCGATTTCATCCATGTTGTACATGAACTGGCGAAGGATCCGGGTTTTCTGAAGAATTTCCGGTGCCAGCAGCAGTTCTTCGCGGCGGGTGCCGCTGCGATTGATCTGGATGGCTGGGAATACGCGCTTCTCGTACAAGCGACGCTCCAAGTGAATTTCACAATTGCCGGTGCCTTTGAACTCTTCAAAAATCACTTCGTCCATGCGGCTGCCTGTGTCGACAAGCGCTGTGGCGATGATCGTCAACGAGCCACCCTCTTCAATTTTGCGGGCTGCACCGAAGAACCGTTTTGGGCGTTGGAGTGCGTTGGCGTCCACGCCGCCTGTCAGAACCTTGCCAGACGAGGGCAACACGTTGTTGTATGCGCGGGCCAGACGGGTGATGGAGTCCAGCAGGATCACAACGTCTTTTTTGAGTTCAACCAAGCGTTTGGCGCGTTCGATCACCATTTCCGCCACATGGACGTGACGTGCCGCAGGCTCGTCGAAAGTGGAGGCAATCACTTCGCCGCGCACGGTGCGCTGCATTTCCGTGACTTCTTCTGGACGCTCATCGACCAGCAACACCATCAGTTCCACATCAGGGTAGTTGGCTGTGATGGCGTGGGCAATGTGTTGCATCATGACCGTTTTGCCCGATTTGGGCTGTGCCACGATCAACGCACGCTGGCCTCTGCCAATCGGGGCGATGATGTCAATCACCCGGCCAGTGATGTTTTCATCGCCCTTGATGTCCCGCTCGAGTCGCATCTGCTCTTTGGGGAACAGCGGCGTGAGGTTCTCAAACATGATCTTGTGTTTGTTGTCCTCGGGGGGCAGCCCGTTGATCTTGTCCAGCTTGGTCAGGGCAAAGTAGCGCTCGCCGTCTTTGGGTGTGCGCACTTCACCTTCGATCATGTCTCCTGTGTGCAGGTTGAATCGTCGAATTTGGCTGGGGGAGATGTAGATGTCGTCGGTGGAGGCCGTGTAACTGGTGTCAGGTGCCCGCAAAAATCCGAAACCGTCCGGCAGAACCTCCAGTACGCCGTCTGCGAACACTTGTTCACCCGCCCTGGCGCGCTTTTTGATGATGGCAAACATCAATTCCTGTTTGCGCATGCGCCCGGTGTTTTCTATTTCCAGCGCTTCAGCTTGCTTGAAAACTTCGGAAACGTGGAGGGCTTTGAGTTCGGAAAGGTGCATGAGGACCCCTGTGCGGAGCGGAACGGTGGAGGTGTGGAGTGCCTGTTGACACAGGCATCTTGGGTGCGACGGTTTGTCGCTGCGCGAGAAGACAGCTAGGTCAACTGCGGGCTTTGATTATAGAGCCGCCCGGACATGTCGCCGGGCAAAGCATGAAATTCAATCTAAACAATGGTTGAGTGGGTCAGCCCAAACCTGACCCACGCACCGTGTGAAGGGCGCTCAGGCGAGTTGTTGATCGATGAAAGCCGTCAATTGCGCCTTGCTCATTGCGCCAACTTTGGTCGCCGCAAGTTGTCCACCTTTGAAAACCATCAGCGTTGGAATGCCGCGAATGCCAAATTGAGCGGGCACGGCACGGTTCTCGTCAACGTTCATTTTGGCAACTGCCAGCTTGCCGGAGTACGAGCCAGCCACTTCATCCAGAATTGGGGCAATCATCTTGCACGGGCCACACCACTCGGCCCAGAAGTCAACCAACACGGGCGAGCTTGATTGCAGAACGTCTGTTTCAAAGCTTGCGTCGGATACGTGTTTGATCAAGTCACTGGCCATTTCAAATCCTGTTGGGGTTGGGGTGCCGGGGGCACGGTTAAAGTCGACTAGATTGTGACAGAAACCGTTTTTTGCGGCTGTCTGCTTCTTACCGTAGAGAGTTTCATGAACGAACCTGTTGCGCTGCCAGCGCCTGTCCAATCACTTGCTGTCAGAGTGGCCATCATCGGAGGGGGCCCCGCTGGATTGATGGCTGCGGACGTGCTGTCCAGCGAGGGATATGACGTCCAGTTGTTTGATGCCATGCCATCTGTCGGGCGAAAGTTTCTGTTGGCAGGGCGTGGCGGGTTGAATTTGACCCACGCCGAAGCGATGCCTGCATTCATGTCGCGGTATGGCGGCTTTGCAGAAGAATTGAGCACTGCGATAGCGCAATTTGACAACGAGGCGGTGCGCCGGTGGTCCTCGGAGTTGGGGCAGAACACATTCATCGGCTCATCACACAGGGTGTTTCCCGTGGGAATGAAAGCGTCTCCGCTGCTGCGCGCCTGGTTGAACCGGCTGCAAGGATCGGACGGGCGAAAGCCCGTGCGGTTTCATGCCAGACATCGGTGGATCGGCTGGGAGGGGGGCGATTGGGTGTTTGACACACTACAGGGGCACCGGCACTTCACTTTTGATGCGGTTGTGCTGGCCTTGGGGGGTGGTAGCTGGGCACGGCTTGGTTCGGATGGCGCATGGGTTCCCTTGCTGGAGGGCAGGGGTGTTGGGGTTTCTCCCTTGGTTGCCAGCAACTGCGGCTTTGACGTTCAGCGGCCGTGGAGCGATCACTTTCGCTCGCGATATGCCGGTCACCCCCTCAAGTCCGTGGCGTTGACCGTGCTGTCTGCTCCCGGTGCCGACCCTGATCAGGCATTGTTCCGCCGCAAGGGCGAGTTTGTGGCCACCGATACTGGGTTTGAAGGTAGTTTGATTTACGCGGCGTCGGCCGCTGCTCGTGCTCAGCTGGCGGCACATGCGTCGGCGCACATATTGATTGATCTCTTGCCTGACCACTCTCTTGAGCGTGTCTTGCTTGAAGTTGCCAAGCCCCGCGGGTCACGTTCATTGAGTACCCATCTGAAAAGTCGCCTGGGCCTTGATGGCATCAAGGCCGGTCTGCTGTACGAAGTGCTCAGCCCGGAAACGCTGAAGGACGAGCGAGCATTGGCAATTGCCATCAAGGCCCTGCCTTTGGTTCTGGGCGCTTCGCGGCCACTGGACGAGGCGATCAGCTCAGCAGGTGGGGTGTGTTGGGACGCGTTGGACGGACAGCATGGCTTGAAGGCGCTGCCTGGTGTTTTTTGCGCGGGGGAAATGCTGGATTGGGATGCGCCCACAGGAGGCTATCTGTTGACCGCTTGCCTGGCTCTGGGGCGAAAGGCGGGTCAAGATGTTCACCGGTACCTGCAGGCCCAGCTTGCAGTTTCACGTCCCACATAAATCATACTAGAATAGCGGGCTAACCGATCCTCTGCTCAGCCGCCCAACAGACCGCTTTGTTCAAAGCTCTGTACAGGCCCCTTGTGTAGCGTGTGCATGATCGACAGTGGAAACCATGAACCTGATCCAGACCCTTGAGCAAGAAGAAATTGCTCGTTTGAACAAAGAAATCCCCGCGTTTGCTCCCGGTGACACCGTGATTGTCAGCGTGAACGTGATCGAAGGCACCCGCAAGCGTATGCAGGCTTACGAAGGCGTTGTCATTGCACGTCGCAACCGTGGCCTCAACAGCAGCTTCATCGTTCGCAAGATCTCCAATGGCGAAGGTGTTGAGCGTACGTTTCCCCTGTACAGCCCTTTGATCGCCAAGATCGAAGTCAAGCGCCGCGGTGATGTCCGCCGTGCGAAGCTGTACTACCTGCGTGACCGCAGCGGCAAGTCTGCCCGAATCAAGGAAAAGCTGGGCGCTTGATCCGCCGAACCTCACAAAAAGCCGCTGTCCAGCGGCTTTTTTTTCATCCCTGTCGCGGCTTCACCGATGTTTGATCCCAAGTTGGCTGAGTATCTACCCACAGCAGAGGCCTTGCCTGCTGTCCCTGCGCAACGGCTGGCGGTAGACAGCATGCGCTGCCGGTTTGTTCAGCCCCCCCGCTGGCAGCCTGAAACCCTGCGAGAGACCGGGTCGCTGAGGGGTGGTGCCACGCCAGCCGCTGTGCTGTTGGCAGTGGTGCCAAGGCCCGAGCCCACCATCGTGCTGACCGTGCGCAGCGCCCATCTGCCGGTTCATGCGGGGCAGATTGCGTTCCCCGGGGGAAAAATAGACGCACAGGACTCGCACGCTGTGGAGGCAGCCTTGCGGGAGGCCCACGAAGAAATTGGACTGTCCCCGAGCTGTGTTGAAGTGCTGGGCGAGTTGCCGGCATTTTTCACGGGGACCGGTTTCTCCGTCACACCTGTGATCGGCCTGGTACCCACAGATGTTGTGTTTCGCCCCAACCCTGGCGAGGTCGAACAAGTCTTCGAGGTGCCTCTGGCCTTTTTGCTTGATCCCGACAACCACCGTCGCCAGCAGGTTGAGTTTCAGGGGGCAATGCGGCAGTGGTATGCCATGCCGTACGTCCGAAATGGACAAGAGTTCTATATCTGGGGCGTCACTGCGGGCATCCTGCGCAACTTCTACCACTTCCTTGTGGCCTGACGCGCACGGCCGATCGTGCAAACTTGGCCCGCAGCCAAAGGCCACCGCTATCATCTGCACATGAGTTTTTTTGCCGTTTTGTTGGCGTTGTTGCTGGACCAGGCCCGTCCGATGAACCACCAGAACCCGGTGCACGTGGCCTTGCGCTCCTGGATTCGCTGGGTCAAGCGCAGCCTCGATGCTGGCCAATCACACCACGGTGTACTGGTTTGGTTTGTGGCGGTCGGGTTGCCAGTGATCGCAACGGCCGCCATCCACATGGCGCTGTGGACCTACAGCGTTGTGCTGACGTTGGTTTGGGATGTGGCCGTCCTGTACCTCACACTGGGCTTTCGGCAGTTCAGCCACCACTTCACCGAAATTCGCAATGCGCTGGAGCGTGGCGATGAGGCCCAGGCACGCTGGGTGTTGGCGCAGTGGAAACGCATTCCTGTGGAGCGCCAGCCGGAGTCGGAATTGATGCGTCATGCGATCGAGCATTCTGTGCTCGCGGTTCACCAGCATGTGCTGGGCGTATTGGTGTGTTTTGTGTTGTGCTGGATGGTGGGGCTGGGCCCTGCCGGTGCAGTGCTGTTTCGGCTGGCTGACTATCTGGCCCAAGCCTGTAGCCCGGATGTGCCGAGAACCGACCCGATGCCGACCAGTGAAAGCGTCTGCCAAGTGGCCACCAAGGCTTGGGCGTGGGTGAACTATCTGCCCGCGCGGGCCACGGCGCTGGCTTTTGCAGTGGTGGGCAATTTTGAAGAAGCGGTGGCGAGCTGGCGACAAGACGCGGTGCTGTTCAATGAGCCCAACCAAGGCATTGTTCTGGCGGCCACTGCTGGTGCGCTGAACGTGCGCCTGGGGCGCCGAGTCGGGCCTTCAGCTTCGTCAACTGTGATGGGCGGCAAGTTGGCTGAGCTGGCTTCGCCCGATGCCAATGCGCTGGGCCGCGAACCGCAACTGGCCCATCTGGCCAGCCTCGCGGGTTTGGTGTGGCGCAGCGTCGTGCTGTGGCTGGTCTTTCTGGCGCTGCTCACCTTGGCGAACCTGGTGGGCTGACTTGCTGGTCACCAGTGCCTGATCTGGGACAACTCACTGAACAGTTCGGTGTATATTTGATAGCGAATTTCGTTTATAGGTAAAGCGCTAGAGGCATTTTTTATGTGTGAAATGACTCCGCAGCCCGGCTCGTGCAGGTGTGTGCAGTTGTAGAACTTGCAGTTCCCCAGGTGATGACGCAAATCTGGCATCAGTTGCGCCAGTCGGGTGGGTTCAATGTGGTGCAGGCCGAACTCCTGAAAACCGGGTGAGTCGATCAGTGCGGTCGTCTTCTCTGCGTCCACCCAGTACCAACTGGTGCTCGTCGTGGTGTGCTTCCCGGAATTGAGCGCGCGGGAAATCTCGTTGGTTGACGCCAGCGCATTCGGTACCCAGTGGTTGATCAGGGTGCTTTTGCCCACTCCCGACGGACCCAAAACCAAGGTGACTTTGCCGCGCAGGCGTGAATCCAACGACGCCAGCTCCGGTGGCGGCGTGGCAGAGTCCGCGTTTTTCATGCACAACGGCAGAACGTCGTAGCCCATATCGCGATAGGGCTGAAGGCGGGCCCAGGCATGATCGAACAGGATGCCCAGGTCGCTTTTGTTCAGGACAATCAGTGGCGTGATGCCCTCGGCCTCGGCCGAAATCAGTGCCCGAGCCAACTGGCGTTCGGAGAACTCAGGCTCCGCTGCCAGCAGGATGAGCACCTGATCCAGATTGGCCGCAAACGATTTGGTGCGAATTTCATCTTGCCGGTACAGCAAGTTGCGCCGTGGGCGCACGGATTCGATCGTGCCTTCATCCTCGCTGGCCATCCAGTCCACCATGTCACCCACGACCGCCTGACTTTTTTTACCTCTGGGATGGCAAATCCGCCTGGAGCCGTCGGGCGATTCAACCACCACATGTCGTCCATGGGTGGCCACCACGCGCCCCGGTTGAAGGGCCTTGGTGTGTTGGGGAGGAGCGGGTTTGCGGTGGTTGGAACTCAAGGCGTGAGTCGCGCCAGGCGTTGGCTGGCGGGTGGATGTGAATGGTAGAAGCTCACATACGTCGGGTCAGGCGTGAGTGTGCTGGCGTTGCCCTGATAGAGCTTGAGCAAGGCGCTCGACAGGTCGGAAGCCCGGGTGTGGCTGGCGGCGAATCCGTCGGCTTCAAATTCGTCACGCCGTGATGCGGCCGACATGACCGGAGCGGCGAAGAACGTGACCAATGGCATCACCAGCATGAACAAGATCAGTGCCAGCGCATCGTTGGGGGCGTCAAGACTGGGCTCAATGCCCAAGCCTGTGTAAAACCAAGTCCGTGATGCAAGCCACCCGAGAGTGCCAAACGCCAGCAGCGCTGTCATAGACACCGTTATCAGCCGTTTGGTGAGGTGCTTGTGGTGAAAGTGCCCAAGTTCATGAGCCAGCACAGCTTCAAGCTCATCTGGGCTGAGTTGTTTCAGCAGGGTGTCATAAAAGACCACCCGCTTGTTTTTGCCCATGCCCGTGAAATAGGCGTTGGCGTGCGCGCTGCGCCGACTGCCATCCATCACATAAAAACCCGATGCCTGAAATCCGCAGCGCTGCATCAGGGCGCCGACCCGGGTGCGAAGCGCATCGTCAGCCAATGGCTGGAAGGTATTGAACAAAGGCGCAATGAAAGCAGGAAAGGCCCACATCAGCAGCAAGCTGAAACCCATGTAAACAGCCCAACACCAAGCCCACCACCAGGTTCCCGTGCTGCCCATCACCCACAACAGCAGTGCAGCCAGGGGCACGCCCAGTGCAAGTGCCAGGGCGGCGCCCTTGATGCCATCCATCAGCCACTGCCCAAGGCTGGACGTGTTGAACCCGAAGCGATGTTCCAGAACGAACGTTCGATACCAGGAGAGGGGCAACTCCGTCACGGCACCCACGGCGCCGAATGACACCAACAGCAGCAACTGTTGCGTCATTCCACCGGGAATCCAGCTCAGCAATGCCTGGTTCAATGCATCCAGCCCCCCCAATAGGGTCCAGGCCAGGAGCATTGCAAACTGAAGCGCCGTTTCCGCGGTGTCCAGCCGCGCTTTGGCAATGGTGTAGTCCGCAGCTTTCTGATGGGAGGGGAGGTCAACCGTGTCTGCGAAAGCGGCGGGCACCGCAGCCCGGTGAAGTGCAACATGGCGGATCTGCCGGTGCGACAGCCAAAGCTTTGCCACCATGACCAGCATCAGCAGTGCGGCAAACCCCAGGGACAACACAACAGTGGCATTGGACATGTGAGGAGTCTACCGGCTGCGATGTCTTGGCGCTGTGGTCGGGGCGATCGGCGAAAATCAGCTCCATGACAACCCATGCATCTCCAACCGCAGTGCCCGCTTCACTGCCCAAAAGCGATTTGAACCTGGTCTGGTTGGACTGCGAAATGAGTGGATTGGACCCTTCCAAAGAGTTTTTGCTGGAACTTGCCGTGGTGGTGACCGGGCCCAACCTGACGCCTCGCATTGAAGGGCCGGTGCTGGTGATTCACCAACCCGACAGCGTGCTGGATGCGATGGACGCATGGAACAAAGGCACCCATGGCCGCAGTGGCTTGATTGAGAAGGTCAAGGCCAGTGTCATGACAGAAGCCATGGCTGAGAAACAGTTGCTTGAGTTCGTGGCCCGCTATGTTCCCAAGAACGCGGCGCCGCTGTGCGGCAACACGGTTCACCAGGACCGCCGGTTTTTGCTCAAGTACATGCCCAAACTGGAAGCGTTCTTCCACTACCGTTGCCTCGACGTGAGCACTCTCAAAGAGTTGTCGCGGCGCTGGCGTCCCGAGGTCTACAAGCAATTCAAAAAGAAGCAGAGGCACACTGCGCTGGCAGATGTTCACGAGTCCATCGACGAATTGGCGCATTACCGTGAACATTTCCTGAACCTGCAAGGCCCGATGGTTGTCCCGACCTGACTGTCCAGGCGTTGGCCTGTTGCCGCTTGCTTCCCACCCTTATGTGCCGTTGACTGACCATGAATTTGCAAGACATTTTGTTCTCCCAGGGATTTGGCACACGGCGCGTGTGTGCCGGTTTGGTTCAGCAGGGCTGGGTTTCGGTGGAGGGTGTTGTGGTGACAGACACCTTGGCCGAGTTCGACACAGCGAACCTGACTTTCACGGTCCAGGGGGTTCAATGGCCTTTCAGGGAGCGCGCATACCTGATGCTGCACAAGCCGGCGGGCTATGAGTGCTCGCAGAAGCCGGGCATGTACCCCAGCATCTACACCTTGCTGCCGTCACCCTTGCGCATGCGTGGAGGCGGGGCTGCCGCCGGCGTGCAGGCTGTGGGCCGTTTGGACCAGGATACCACCGGCCTGCTCTTGCTGAGCGACGACGGCAAATTCATTCACCGCATGAGTTCTCCTCGGCACCATGTGCCCAAACTCTACGAAGTGACCACCAAACACCCTCTGGACGGTGCCCAAGTTGCCCGTTTGCTGGCAGGGGTGGTGCTGGATGACAGCCCGGTGCCGGTGAAGGCAGCCGCTGCGTCGGTCCTCAGCAGCCATGTGCTCCACCTCACGTTGACAGAGGGCAAATACCACCAGGTCAAGCGAATGCTGGCGGCCGTGGGCAACCGGGTGGAGGCCTTGCACCGTGCCTCTGTCGGTGGGTTGAGGCTGGGGCCGGACTTGCCCAGCGGGCAATGGAGGTGGCTGTCAGCAGACGAAACGGCAGCCTTGTACGCTGGGTCTGCGACCTGAGAAGACCGCGCCACAACCCTGCAGGGCATCCCCGGCTCGCGTTGGAGTTATGCTGGCTGCATGGGCCTGATCATTGATGCTTTTTGGCGCGCCGCTGTGTATTGCCTGCACCCGCGGGTGATTGCGCTGTCCTTTTTGCCCCTTCTGCTGATGGTTTGCTTGTCGTTTGGCTTGGGCTATTTCTTCTGGGAGGTGGCGGTTGCCAGGGTTTCGGAATGGCTGGAGGCCAATGAGCTGGTGTCCATGGCGCTGGGCTGGCTCGACTCCGTCGGGGCGGGCAGCTTGCGTGGCGTACTGGGGCCCTTGATCGTGCTGACGCTGGCCACCCCTGTGGTTGTCGTTGTTGCCCTGCTGCTGGTCGCGCTGATGATGACCCCTTCCATGGTGTCTTTGGTGGCCGAGAGGCGTTTTCCCGGATTGGAGCGCAAGCATGGTGCGTCGTGGGTGGGTAGCGCCTTCTGGTCGCTGGCGTCCACCGTGTTGGCCATGCTTGCCATGTTGGCCTCGTTGCCACTGTGGCTGATTCCACCGCTGATCATGGTGTTGCCACCGTTGATCTGGGGCTGGCTGACCTACCGGGTTTTTGCATACGATGCGCTGGCCGACCACGCCAGCGCTGAAGAGCGCAAAAGATTGTTTGCCCGCCACCGCAACCAGTTCCTGGTGTTGGGTGTGTTGTCGGGGTATCTCGGGGCCCTGCCGAGTTTGCTGTGGGCGTCGGGTGCCATGTTCGTTGCCATGGCCCCGGTTCTGGTGCCGTTGGCGATCTGGATTTACACCCTGGTGTTTGCGTTTTCCTCGCTGTGGTTTGCACACTTTGCCCTGGCGGCGCTGAGCCAGGACAGGCTCCCGGCGACTGTATCCGGGCCAGCCGCAGGCAGCGTGCCGGTCTCCCCCATCCAGTCGGTTGAAGAGGCAGTGCTCCTGCCTCCCGATGTGTCTCCCCCCCGTATTCCCTGAGTGTTTGCGTATGGCGTTGAATGTTCCCCCTGTTTTCGGTGCGTTTATCATTGGTGACGAAATACTCTCCGGCCGGCGAAGTGACAAGCACCTGCCGCAACTCATACAAATGCTGCAGGAACGAGGGTTGAGCCTCTCCTATGCCCATGTGCTGGGCGACGACCCGCAACGCATCACCCAACAGTTGCGCGGTTTGTTTGCTTCAGGTGATGTCGTTTTTTCATTCGGCGGTATCGGTGCCACACCCGACGACCACACTCGCCAGTGCGCAGCGGCGGCCCTGGGCCAGCCCCTGGTCCTGCACCCGCAAGCCCGTGCACTGATCAATGAACGGATGCAAGACATTGCCCGCCAGCAGGGCAAGCCATATGACCCTGAACACCCGGAGAACGTGCATCGTTTGAACATGGGCGTGTTTCCGGAGTCCGCCAGTCTGATCCACAACCCGTACAACAAAATACCGGGCTTTTCGTGTACCGGGCAGGGTGGCGCACGCGTGCACTTCGTACCGGGCTTTCCTGTCATGGCCTGGCCCATGGTGGCCGCAGTGCTGGACGCCGAATACGCTGCCTGGTTTGCGCCGGGTGCATGGGTAGAGCGTTCGGTGATCGTTTATGGTGCGATGGAGGCCACCCTCACGCCGTTGATGGAGCACATCGAAAACCAGCATGTGGGTGTCAAAGTGTTCAGTTTGCCCAGCGTGGACCACCCAGAGCATGGCAGACACATCGAATTGGGGGTCAAAGGCGCGCCTGTGGCGGTCGATGCGGCCTACATCACCCTGATGGAAGGTTTGCAGCGGGCAGAAAGCAAATTAGGCCCCGAAATGGTGCGATAGCCAGTGCACTGATATGGTGCGATAAATGCACCATAAAAGGTCGTTCCTGTCGGTGCCAAGTGCGTCAGGCGTGTCATCCATGATTCGCAGGCCGGCTTGCCAAATGTGCACAATGTGGTGGTGGGTTTGGTACTGCCGCGCCCAACACAAGAGTGGATTGGCATGGAAAGTGCTAATCCTCCATACCGATTTCCAACCTGTAATCATCCCCTAGGAGATTTTTGATGGCCAAAACCGTCGCAGACGTGATGCAAATGGTGAAAGACAACGAAGTCAAGTTTGTCGACTTCCGGTTCACCGATACCCGTGGCAAATGGCAGCACATCACTGCACCCGTGTCCCAGTTCGACGAAAACAAATTCGAAGAAGGCCAGGCCTTTGACGGTTCGTCCATCGCCGGCTGGAAAGGCATTGAAGCCTCCGACATGTTGCTGATGCCCGATGCCAGCAGCGCCGTCATCGACCCGTTTTACGAAGAGCCCACCCTGGTGCTGATCTGTGACGTGATCGAGCCCACAGACGGCAAAGCTTACGAGCGCGATCCACGTTCCATTGCCAAGCGTGCCGAGATGTACCTGAAGTCCACTGGCCTGGGCGACACAGCTTATTTCGGCCCTGAGCCCGAGTTCTTCCTGTTTGACGAAGTGCGTTGGAGCACCGAGCCCAACAACACGTTCTACGCCATCGACGAATACGAAGGCCCCTGGAACAGCGGCACAAAGCTTGAGGGTGGCAATCGCGGTCACCGTCCACGCGTCAAGGGTGGCTACTTCCCCGTGCCTCCTGTGGACAGCACGCACGACATGCGCAGCGAAATGTGCCTGGTGCTTGAGTCGGTGGGCATTCCCGTCGAAGTGCACCACCACGAAGTGGCCGGTGCCGGCCAGTGCGAAATCGGCACAAAGTTCTCGACCCTCGTAGAGCGCGCCGACTGGACATTGCTCCAGAAGTACGTGATCCACAACGTGGCCAATGCCTACGGCAAAACAGCCACCTTCATGCCCAAGCCTTACGCAGGTGACAACGGCTCAGGTATGCACGTTCACCAGTCCGTCTGGAAAGATGGCAAGAACCTGTTCGCCGGCAACGGTTACGCAGGCCTGTCTGATTTCGCGCTGTACTACATCGGCGGCATCATCAAACATGCACGAGCCCTGAACGCGATCACCAACCCTGGCACCAACAGCTACAAACGCCTGGTGCCTCACTTCGAAGCACCGGTAAAACTGGCTTACTCTGCCAAGAACCGTTCTGCTTCCATCCGCATCCCCAACGTGGCCAGCGACAAGGCCCGCCGCGTGGAAGCCCGCTTCCCAGATCCACTGTGCAACCCCTACCTGGGCTTTGCTGCATTGCTCATGGCCGGTCTGGATGGTGTTCGCAACAAGATCCATCCCGGTGAAGCTGCCAGCAAAGACCTGTACCACCTGCCCCCCGAGGAAGACAAACTGGTGCCCACCGTGTGCTCCAGCCTCGACCAGGCGCTGGAAGCCCTGGACAAAGACCGTGCGTTCCTGACAGAAGGTGGCGTGTTCACCGACGCGTGGATCGACTCTTACATCGAACTCAAGATGCAAGAAGTGACCCGCAGTCGCGTGGAAGTGTCTCCTGTGGAATACGACATGTATTACAGCCTCTGATCTTTTCAGACGACTGCAAGACGAAAGGACGGCCTCAGTCGTCCTTTTTTTATGCGCGTGTGTTTGCCCTCACGGTAAGGGGCAGGGCACTTTTTGCGCGATACTGCCTCTGACCCACTGCAGGGCACCGCCCTGGAGACTCATATGCACCACCATCCGTTCAAGAGCGTGTTCCTTCCGGCAGCAAGTCTGTTCGTTTCACTGGCATCGTTTGTCCTTGCGCCTGCACACGCCCAAGGCGAGATCTACCGCTGCGGCACCGAATACACCAACAACCCCACGCCCGAGCAAAAGAAAACCTGCAAGGCGCTCGATGGTGGCAACGTCACCGTCATCCAGGCCCCCAAACCCAAGGCCAACGTCGGCAAAGCGGCTGCTCCCGTGCCAGCGTCCGGCGACCAGCCCAAGGTTGACCCGGCTGTGCAGAAAGCGCGCGACAGCGATGCCCGCGCCATACTTGAAGCAGAGCTTCGGCGGGGCGAGCAACGCCTGGCAGAGTTGCAACGTGAATACAACGGTGGTCAGCCCGAGCGCAGGGGCGAAGAGGTCCGAAACCAGATGCGTTATGCCGAGCGAGTGGCTGGTTTGAAAGACAGCATCGCCAGAGCCGAGGCAGACCTGGTGGGCATACGCAGAGAACTCTCGCGCGCTGCAGGTGGCAATGCCAATGCAGCCAGCAACACACAAGCTCAGCGCTGAGCAGGCCAATGGGCACACGGGTTACACAAGAGGCCGACATGGCCGTCCGTTTCCATGCGCTGGATTTGCTGGCAACCCTCGTGGCCGTGGTCGACTCCACCGGCCAATTGCGTTATGTGAATGCTGCGCTGGAAGATGCGCTGGGGCTGTCGCGGCGCACGATTGGAAACACTCAGCTGGCCGAGTTTTTCACAGACCCGACTTTGCTGCTGAATGCGCTGACCGGCGCCAAAGACAACGAGTTTGCTGCGCTCCGCTATGACACCTGGCTCAGGTGTTTGCACCGCGAGCCTCTTCCCGTGCACGTGGTGGTGGCCCAGACCGATGTGCCCGACGAGGTCATCGTGGAATTGTTGCCCTTGGAACAACAAGCCCGCCAGGACCGCGAAGAGCGCTTGATCGATCAGGCACAAGCCAACAAAGAACTCATCCGCAACCTCGCCCACGAAATCAAGAACCCCCTGGGGGGCATCCGCGGCGCCGCACAGTTATTGCAAATGGAGCTGGAATCGCGCGAGCTGATCGAATACACGCAAGTCATCATCCACGAGGCCGATCGCCTCCAGACCCTGGTGGACCGGCTGCTGGCCCCGCACCGCCGGCCGCATGTGGTGGGCGATGTCAACATCCACGAGGTGTGCGAGCGGGTGCGCGCGCTCATCCTGGCCGAGTTTCCCAAGGGCTTGCGCGTGGTGCGCGACTACGACACGTCGCTGCCCGAGTTCCGGGGCGACCGGGAGCAGCTCATCCAGGCCGTGCTCAACATCGCGCACAACGCAGCGCAAGCCCTCGCGCAGCGCAGAGAAGCGGGTGATGCCTGCATCACTTTCAAGACCCGCGTGACCCGCCAAATCACATTTGGCAAACAGCGTTACCGGTTGGCACTGGAATTGCATGTCATCGACAACGGGCCCGGCGTGCCGGACTCGATCAAGGACCGCATCTTCTACCCCCTGGTCTCAGGGCGTGATGGCGGTTCAGGCCTTGGGCTGACTCTGGCGCAAACCTTTGTTCAGCAGCACCACGGCCTGATCGAGTGCGACAGCGTGGCGGGCCGTACCGACTTCAAGATTCTGATTCCCCTGCCTTGAAGTCGGCCGGGAGCGCAACACGAGGCGACAACCGGCAGGGGAGTCGACAAAGGAACAGTGCGCATGAAACCCATCTGGATCGTGGATGACGATCAGTCCATCCGGTTCGTTCTTGAAAAGGCGCTCCTGCGCGAGAACCTGCCCACCCGCAGTTTCATCAATCCCCAAGAGGTGCTGGCGGCATTGAGCGATGGCAACGATGACCAAGGCCCGCAGGTGCTGGTCAGCGACATCCGCATGCCAGGTGGGTCAGGGTTGGACCTGCTGGAAAAGGTCAAAAAGAAAATGCCGGGTTTGCCAGTCATCATCATGACGGCCTTCTCGGACCTCGACAGCGCCGTGTCTGCCTTCCAGGGTGGGGCGTTCGAGTACCTGCCCAAGCCTTTCGACCTGCCCAAAGCCGTGGAGCTGATCCGCCGCGCCGTGGAAGAAAGCCAGCGGGAGGAGGTGGCCGAAGAACGCATGGCCGCTGCGCCCGAAATGCTGGGCCAGGCACCCGCCATGCAGGACGTGTTCCGTGCCATCGGCCGCCTGAGCCAAAGCAATGTCACGGTCATGATCACCGGCGAGTCGGGCTCTGGCAAAGAGCTGGTGGCCCGTGCGTTGCACAAACATTCACCCCGCGCCAATGGCCCGTTTGTGGCCATCAACACGGCGGCCATCCCCAAAGACCTGTTGGAAAGCGAGCTTTTCGGGCACGAACGCGGCGCCTTCACAGGCGCACAGACCATGCGTCGGGGCCGGTTTGAGCAGGCCGACGGCGGCACTTTGTTCCTGGACGAAATCGGCGACATGCCTTTTGACCTGCAAACACGGTTGTTGCGTGTGTTGTCAGACGGGCACTTTTACCGCGTGGGCGGGCACAGTGCCGTCAAGGCCAATGTGCGCGTGATTGCCGCCACCCACCAGAACCTGGAGCAACGCGTGAAGGAAGGCGTGTTCCGCGAGGACTTGTTCCACCGCCTGAACGTCATTCGCCTGCGCTTGCCTGCTCTGCGCGAGCGTCGCGAAGACGTGCCCATGCTCACTCGCCACTTCCTGGTTCAAAGTGCCAAGCAGCTGGATGTGGAGCCCAAGCGCATTTCGGAAGCCGCTCTTCAACGCCTGGCCACGTTTGATTTTCCAGGCAACGTTCGCCAGCTTGAAAACGTGTGCCACTGGCTGACCGTGATGGCCCCTGCCCAGGTGGTGGACGAAAAAGATTTGCCCCCCGAAGTGCTGGCCACGCCTGCACTGCGTGTCGACTCGCGGGTGGATGTGCCTGTGGCTTTGGTGGCTACGGCTGCTGGGTCTGTGCCAACATCCCCTGTGCCCGATGCTGCAGCTGTGCGTGAAGCGGCTGTACCCGCCGGTGCCCTGGCGCCTGTGGCTGCGGCGGGTGATGGTCAGGTAACCGCTGCTGGCGCCAGTTTGGGCTGGGAACAAGGCTTGCAGTTGGAAGCAGCGGGTTTGCTGGAGTCCGGCCGGTTGGATGTGTGGGACGTGCTGATCCGCCGCTTCGAGACCAAGCTCATCCAGACCGCCCTGTCCAACACCCGGGGTCGCCGCATCGAAGCGGCTCACAAGCTGGGCATTGGGCGCAACACCATCACGCGCAAAATCCAAGAGCTGAATTTGGAGTGAAAACAGCCCTCACCGCTTGATGGCATTGAACTTTCAGCTATCAACTAAAGGTCCAGCGTCAGCACCACCGGTGCATGGTCGCTGGGCCTTTCGTTCTTGCGGGGCAGTTTGTCCACGGCGCAAGTGGTGGCCAGGGGCCTGAGTGCATCACTGACCAGCACATGGTCAATGCGCAGTCCCCGGTTGCGGCGGAATGCAAACTCGCGGTAATCCCACCAACTGTAGTTTTTCTCGGGCTGGGGGAACAGGCGCACGCTGTCGTGCAGGCCCAGGTCGATCAGCGCTTGCAGATGGGTGCGCTCTTCGGTGGTGCAGTGGATGGCTTCGCGCATGCCCTCCGGGTCCCACACATCGGCGTCGTCGAAGGTGATGTTGTAGTCACCCATCAGCACCAGGTGCGGGTGCTGTGCCAGCTCGGTGTGAATCCACTCACGCAAGGCTTGCAGCCAGCGCATTTTGTAGGCGAACTTGTCGCTGCCCGGGGCCTGTCCGTTGGGAAAGTAGGCACCAATCACCCGCAACGGCTCACCGCTGCTGCCGCTGTAGGTGCCAGCGATCAATCGCGAGTGTTCGTCGTCAAAGCCGGGGATGTTTTTCACCACGTCGGTGGCGGCTGTGCGTGAAATCAAAGCCACTCCGTTGTATGTTTTCTGGCCAAACCACTGGCATTGGTAGCCCGCTTCGGTGAATGCTGCAGCCGGGAACTTTTCGTCGGCCATTTTCAGTTCTTGCAACGCCAGCACGTCGACGGGCGCGTTGGCGGCGCTTTGTGCAGCCAGCCAGTCCAGCACCTGGGGCAGGCGCACAGCCAGAGAATTCACGTTCCAGGTGGCGAGTCTCATGTGCGCTCCCAGGTCACAAAGTTGTATGGAAGGCCGTTGGCTGCAGTGTGCGATTCACGGCTGGTTTCCCGCCATTCAGGCCCCAGCGTTGGCGCAAAGGCATCGCCTTCAAAGTCGGCATCGATTTCGGTGGCCACCACTCGCTGCGCCAGTGGCAGTGCCTGTGCATACACCTGTGCTCCGCCCATCACCCATACCTCCGGGTGGTGTCCCAATGAAAGCAGTGCACTTTCCATGCTGGTAAAGCGCTGGGTCCCTAATTCATTGAAATTTTCATCCCGCGTCAGCACGGCGTTGATGCGGCCGGGCAAGGGACGAAAGCGCGGGGGCAGCGACTCCCAGGTTTTGCGCCCCATCAACACCGGGCAACCCAGCGTGGTGCGCTTGAAGTGGGCCAGGTCTTCCGGCAAGTGCCATGGCATGGAGTTGTCGCGGCCAATCACACCGTTGCGGGCGCGGGCGTAAATCAGGTTCAGGCGCATGGTGGTGTGGCGGTGGTGGGGGCCAGGTCAAGGTTGTAAGTGCGAAACACGCGGTCTTGCACCCAGCCCATGCTTTCATACAAAGCCTGGGCTGTGTGGTTGGTGTGTGCGGTGGTCAGGTCCAGGCGGGCCATGCCATCGCGGCGTCCGCGCTCGGCCGCTGCGGCCAGCAGGGCTTTGGCCACGCCTTGTTGCCGGTGCGCGGGCGGCACAAACAGGTCGTACAGCGTGTAAATGGGTTGCGCCAGCACCGAGCAAAAGCTGGGGTACAGCTGGCAAAAGCCTGCCAGTGCCCCGCCGGGCAACTGTGCCACCAGCACCACCGATTCAGACCGGGCCAAACGCGTGCCGAGAAAGCCCCGAGCCAGTTCAGTGTCAGACGGTTGTTCGTAAAACTGGCGGTACGCGTCGAACAAGGGGGCCAGCGCATCCAGGTCAGCGGTGGTGGCGGGACGGACGTGCGGTGTCATGTGTGCTGCGTCAGGTGTGTTGTGTCAGGTGTGCGGGTTCAGGCACTGGGTTTGCGGGCGGGTAGCAGCACAGCGGCAATGGCGCTCATCACTAGTACCACGGCCACATAGTCTTGCCAGTGCGGCCATTCGCCGACGATGACCGTGGCGCTGAGCGTGCCGATCAGGGGAATGGCCATGACGCTCATGGCACTGGTGGCCGGGGGCAGGTTGCGCGCCAGGCTGAACCAGATGATTTGCGCAAACCCGTAGTTGATGAGCACGCCATACACCAGGCTGCCCCACATGGCAGGGCTGAAGGCGAAGCTTGGCAAGGGCTCGGCCAACAGCGCCAGCACCCAAAGGCACACGCTGGCCAGCAGCATCATCCAGACGGCCAGCGCTTCGGTGGGCAGGGTGATGTGCATGCGCCGCATCATCAGCGTGCCAATGGCCCAGCTCAGCGCGGCCAACTCCATCCACAACACGCCCAGCGGTTTACCGCTGAGGTTTTGCACTTCATGCGCCATCAGCAGGCCGATGGCCAGCGCCACCGCACAGGTGGCCCAAGCCACGCGGCGGGTGAGCTTTTCGCCGAAGAACAACGCACCGATCAGCACCGTCCAGATGGGCATGGTGAAACCCAGAATGGCCGCCCGACCCGAGCTGAGTTCTTTCACACCGAAGATGGAAATGGTGTGCCAGCCCAGCATGTTGGGCAGGCCCAGCAACACCACGGTGCGCCACTCGGTGCCCTGCGGCAGCATGCGCACGCCACGCGCACGGAAAAACAGATACAGCCAGCTGGCCCCCAGCGTCATGGTGATGGCGCGGAAATACAGCGGCGACAGCTCGCGCAGCGACAGCTTCATCATGGGCCAGTTGATGCCCCACATGAGTGTGAGGGCCACCAGGGCCAGCAACTGTTTGCGCGTCAGCACAGGCTGCGCTCAGACAGCCACGGGGGCTTTGATGGCGGGGTGTGGGTCGTAGCCCGTCACTTCGAAGTCTTCAAACTGGTAGTCAAAGATGCTGTCGGGCCGTCGCTTGATGGTCAGCGTGGGGTAGGGGCGTGGCTCGCGGCTCAGTTGCAGCGCCACCTGTTCGGTGTGGTTGCTGTAGATGTGGCAGTCGCCACCGGTCCAGATGAAATCGCCCACGTCCAGGTCGCACTGCTGCGCCACCATGTGCGTCAGCAGCGCGTAGCTGGCAATGTTGAAGGGCACGCCCAGAAAAATGTCGGCGCTGCGCTGGTACAACTGGCAGCTGAGTTTGCCGCGCTGGCCTGCTTCGGTGGGCGGGGCAACGTAAAACTGGAAGAATGCGTGGCAGGGCATCAGCGCCATTTGGTCCAGCTCTGCCACGTTCCAGGCGCTGACGATGATGCGGCGCGAGTCAGGGTTCGTTTTCAGGGTCTTGATTACCTCTGAAATCTGGTCGATGTGTGTGCCATCGGCCTTGGGCCAGCTGCGCCACTGCACGCCGTACACCGGCCCCAGGCTGCCGTCTTCCCGTGCCCACTCGTCCCAAATGGTGACGCCGCGTGCGCGCAGGTCGTTGTTGTTGCTGGAGCCAGTGAGGAACCACAGCAGCTCGTGGATGATGGATTTCAGGTGCACCTTCTTGGTGGTGACCAGCGGAAACCCTTCAGCCAGGTTGAACCGCATCTGGTAGCCAAACACGCTGGTGGTGCCCGTGCCCGTGCGGTCGGCCTTGAACACGCCGTGTGCGCGCACGTGGCGCACAAAGTCTTCGTATTGGGAGCGGATGGGTTGCTGCATGGGGTCTGGTGGCGACAGGGGCTGCAGGAGCTGAGCCAACGGCCAGATATCTGGGTCTGGGCACTGGCCGCGAAAGAGGGGGGTGACGAGCCTTGACCCCGGCACTGGATTCACAGTTAGGGCTGCTTGGTTCCCCACCTGACCCGGTTGGCCGCTTCACCATGCGGGAAGGCCCGTCACGTTGGATTGTAGCCGCCACCCGCCGCGTGCTGCCGGGGGGCGCTACCCTAGAATCCACGCCATGTCTTACGTTGTCCTGGCCCGCAAGTACCGCCCCAAGAACTTCGCCGAAATGGTGGGGCAGGAGCATGTGGTCACGGCCCTGGGCAACGCGCTCACCACCCAGCGCCTGCACCACGCCTACCTGTTCACGGGCACGCGCGGCGTGGGCAAAACCACGGTGTCGCGCATTCTGGCCAAGTCGCTCAACTGCGTGGGCCCAGACGGGCAGGGCGGCATCACCGCCACGCCGTGTGGCGTGTGCCCGGCGTGCACCGACATCGACAGTGGTCGGTTTGTGGACTACACCGAACTCGACGCCGCCAGCAACCGGGGCGTGGACGAGGTGCAGGCCCTGCTGGAGCAGGCTGTTTACAAGCCGGTACAGGGGCGCTTCAAGGTCTTCATGATCGACGAGGTGCACATGCTCACCAACACGGCGTTCAACGCTATGTTGAAAACGCTGGAAGAGCCGCCTGAATACTTGAAGTTTGTGCTGGCCACCACCGACCCGCAAAAAGTGCCCGTCACGGTGCTGAGCCGCTGCTTGCAGTTCAACCTGCGGCCCATGGCGCCCGAGACCGTGTTCGAGCACCTGGGCACGGTGCTGCAAGCCGAAGGTGTGGGCTCTGAGCCACCCGCGCTGCGCCTGTTGGCCCGCGCAGCCCGAGGCTCCATGCGCGATGCCCTCAGCCTGACAGACCAGGCCATTGCCTTCGGCGGTGGCCAGCTGCAAGAAGAGGCCGTGCGCCAGATGCTGGGCGCGGTGGGGCGTAACCACGTGTTTGCGCTGATCGGGGCGCTGGCTGCCGCAGACGGTGCCACCGTGGTGGCGACCATCGATGGTCTGCGCAAACAGGGCCTGAGCGCCGCCTCCACGCTGGAAGAAATGACCCACATCCTGCAGCGCATGGCCGTGGCCCAGCTCACCCATGCCGAGCCCGATCCGGCCGATCCAGAGGCCCCCGAGGTGCAGCGCCTGGCCGAACTGCTGCCCCCCGACCAGACCCAGTTGCTGTACAGCCTTTGCCTGCACGGCCGCACCGAGCTGGGTCTTGCCCCCGACGAATACGCCGCACTCGTCATGGTGCTGCTGCGCCTGTTGGCTTTTCAGCCCGCTGGTCAACGCGCCCTGGCTGAAAAAAAAAGCCTGACGCCTACCGTTGAGCGGGTTGTACCGCCGGTGCGGCCTGTTCCGGCCCCACCTGCGCCGCTTCAGACCGTGCCCGTGCGGCAGCCGCCGGTGGCGGTGCATGCGTTGCCAGTGGTCGATGTGCCTCGACATGCTGACGCAGGTGCAGATTTAAGGCCAAATGATGCTCCAGCGCTGGATGGTATTGGTGTTGTAGCTACAAAAGTAGTGTCGGTTCCGGTGCGCTCAGCGCCTGAGCCTGTTCGGTCAGACCTGATCCCGTCTGAGGCCCGGGCTGCACCTGTCACTGCCACTGCGGACGGCGATGCCTGGCATGCACTGGTGCTGGACATGGTTCAGGCCGAGACTGTGGGCGCCTTGGTGCGCGAACTGGCATTGCAGTCACAGTTGGTGGCCCGCGACGACACGGCCCAGCCCGCGCATTGGCTGTTGCGGGTGGAAAACGCCACCCTCAACCAGTCGGGGACCCGCGACCGTCTGCAAGCAGCCATTTCCCACCATGGCCATGTGGTGAAGCTGGTGGTTGAGGTTGGCACCGTGACCGACACGCCTGCCCGCCGCCAGGCCGCTGCTGCGGCCCAACGGCAGGAGGAGGCTGAGCGCAGCATTCGCCAAGATCCGTTTGTGCAGGCCTTGGTGCGGGACTTTGGCGGCAGAATCGTGCCAGGTACGCTCCGGCCACTGACCCCTTCAACTTGATTTTCATTAACCACTTAGGAATCGCATGTTCAACAAAGGACAACTCGCCGGTCTCATGAAGCAGGCCCAGGCCATGCAAGACAACCTGAAAAAGGCGCAGGACGAACTGGGCAACATCGAAGTCACCGGCGAATCCGGTGCCGGCCTGGTGAAGGTGGTCATGACCTGCAAGCACGATGTCAAGCGTGTCACCATTGATCCCTCTCTGCTGGCTGACGACAAAGACATGCTGGAAGACCTGGTGGCCGCCGCTTTCAACGCTGCCGTGCGCAAGGCTGAAGACACCAGCCAGGAAAAAATGGGCAAGCTCACGGCAGGCATGCCCGGGCTGCCCGGTGGCATGAAGTTTCCCTTCTGACCTGGCCCGTTCTTGGCCGATTCCCACTCGCTTGACGCGCTGACCGAGGCGCTGCGCCGCTTGCCAGGTGTGGGCGCCAAATCGGCCGCGCGCATGGCCTTTCACCTGTTGCAGCACGACCGGGCCGGTGCCTTGCAACTGGCCACGACGCTCAGCCAGGCGGTGGACCAGGTGCGACATTGCGAGTTGTGCCACACGTTCACCGAATCGCTGGTGTGCAGCACCTGCCAGGACCCCACCCGGGACCGCAGCAAACTGTGCGTGGTTGAAACCCCGGCAGACCAGGCCGCGCTGGAGCGAACCGGGGCCTACAAGGGCTTGTATTTCGTGTTGATGGGCAAGCTCAGCCCGCTGGACGGCATTGGCCCGCACGACATTGGGCTGCACAAGCTGTTTGACCGTTTGGGCGGAGCCGACCACGCCAGCACTGACCCGGCCTTTCCACCTGTGACAGAGGTGATTCTGGCCACCAACTTCACCGCAGAAGGCGAGTCCACTGCGCATGTGATTGCGCAGGCTTTGCGCGGTACCGACATCCAGGTGACCCGCTTGTCGCGTGGCGTGCCCGTGGGCAGTGAGCTGGAGTACGTGGATTTGGGCACCATTGCCCACGCACTGGTGGACAGACGGTCGACCGCAACCTGACTACCCACCCGAGACAACCGAGGACACCTCCCATGACACCCCATTTCACCGTGGCTTACTGGTGCGTGCTGATCGCGGCATTGCTGCCAATCGTGTGTGCAGGCCTTGCCAAATGGGGCACGTTCAAGACACCCCGGCGCGACGGTGGCTACGACAACCACAACCCGCGTGCCTGGTTGGCCAGCCAGACGGACTGGCGCGCACGCGCCAACGCGGCTCAGGCCAACAGTTTTGAGGCGTTGCCGTTCTTCATTGGGGCGGTTGTGATTGCACACCAGTTGCATGCCCCGCAAACAAGGCTTGACATCCTGGCTGTGCTGTTTGTGGTGACCCGCATGCTGTACATCTTCATGTACGTTGCCGACATGGCAAACGCCCGCAGCCTGGCGTGGACGGTGGCATTGCTCCTGAACATCGCCATTCTGTTCAGTGGTGGCTGAGTAACCCTGCCTATAGGGCAAACCCGCTGAGGGCAGCCCCTGATGCGGTGCAACAAACGCACCGTTAGCCTTGGGTAATGGCATCCACAGAATTGTCGTTCCAGCCCCGGCGTTCATTCTTGCGCCACGCCTTGCACACGGTCGGTGCCTTGGGTACAGGCGTGTGCATGCCTGCCTGGTCTGCACAGCCGCCGTCGGGTGGGCGCACACGCGTGACGGTGGCAGTGGCCCACCCACATTCGATGGCTCACTTGCCATTGCTGCTGGCCCAAAGTCTGGGGTATTTCGAGGCCGAAGGGTTGCAGGTGGAGCTGGCAGCACACCCCACAGAAGAGCGTGCGGTGTTGTCGGCTCTGAGGGGCAACGCCGCCGTGGTGGCATGCAGTTATGTCCATGCTTTCACGCCAGTGGCGCGTCGGTCAGAGCTTCAGGCCTTTTTGCTCCAGTCCAGGGCTCCCCAGGTGGTGCTGGGGGCATCACTGAAAACCCTGGGCCATTACCGTTCAGCCACAGACTTGCGGGGGCGTCGCGTGGGGGTGCTTGCATCCGACGCGCCGGCGCCCATGGTGTTGGGCATGGTGTTGCAAAACGCGGGTGTGCAACCTGCCGAGGCCTCGCTGGTGGTGGCCGAGGGCGCAGCGGAACTGATCGCCCGCTACAGGGCTGGCGACATCGACGCGTTGAGCCTGAACGATCCGCTGGTGACGATGCTGGAACAACGTGGCGAAATCAGGGTGCTGGCAGATACCCGGTCTGTGCACGGTACCCGTGAGGTGATGGGTGGGCCTGTGCCGGGGTATGCCTTGTGCGCCCCGCAGGCATGGGTTGGCAACCAGGCTGCCGTGTGCCAATCGCTGGCCAACGGCGTGGTACACGCGCTGAAGTGGCTTCAAACGGCTGGGCCGGGTGACTTGCTCAAAGCGCTGCCAGATGCTGCTGTGGGCTCTGACCGTGCGCTGTACCTGGCCGCCTTTGACAAAGCGCGCGATGGGTTCTCGTCGGATGGGTTGCTGCCGCCTGAAGCCGCACGCGCGGCGCTGACGGTGCAATTGCGGCTTGAACCGTCGCTGCGAGATGCGCGTGTCAGCCTCCCGCGCACCTTCACCAACCAGTTTGCACAGAAAGCCAAAGCGCGTTTCCGGGCGTGAACACCGTGCCGTCAGTCAAGCCCCGACGGGTTTGACCTTACTTGCGGGATTTTTTGGTTGGGCTTGAGCTGCTTTTGCGTTTTTGGGCTGGTGCCACGGATGTGCGGCCCTTCTTGGCGACCGCTTGTTTGGTTTTGCCTTGCGCCGACGCGACACGAGGGGTGTACACCGCCAGCGGTTGACCCGCCTTGAGGACGGCAGAAGCCGCCAGTTTGTTCCACTGGGCCATATCTTGGGCACTGACGCCCATGCGTTTGGCCACGGCTGAGAGGTTTTCTCCCTTGCGGGCCTTGATCGTTCGGCGCACCAGAACGACTTCGGGCTGGAGTTGCAGCTGGGCGTTGTCAGCCAGGTGGCCCGGTACTTCGTTGCCTTGGGCATGGGGACGCGGCACCAGCAGGGTGGAGCCCGCTCGCACCAACATGCGCGGGGGGATGTTGTTGAGGGTGCGCAACTCGGGTTCGGACATGCCTACCTTGCGCGCGATGTCCGAGGTGCGCATGTGCGACGGTACAGCCCATGCCGTCCAGGTTGCCAGGGGGCCGATGTGGAACTGAACGTTTCGCTGAAACACACTGGCGTTGTCCCATGGCAGCAGGATGTGAGGCGTGCCTGCCGCAAGGATCACGGGTCGGTGAATGGAGGGGTTGAGTGCCCGGAAATCAGCTTCGCTCACTTCAGCCAGGCGCGCTGCGAGCGCCACATCGATGTCGCGGGTGATGGCCACCGTGTCGAAAAACGGGTGGTTTTCAATGACCGGCAGCTTTGCGTTGAATGCGGCAGGGTTGGCCACGATGTTTTTGACCGCCTGTAGCTTCGGCACATACATGCGCGTTTCCTGCGGCGTGGTGATGTCTTCGTATCCCGTGGGCAAGCCTTTTTTGCCGTTGCGCTCGATGGCTCGTTTCACGCTGCCTTGCCCCCAGTTGTAGGCCGCCAGGGCGAGGTGCCAGTCGTTGAACATGCCGTGCAGCATTTGCAGGTAGTCGAGGGCGGCCCGTGTCGATGCCAGAACGTCGCGGCGGTCGTCGCGAAAAATGTTCTGCTTCAGGTCGAAGTCTTTGCCGGTGGCCGGCATGAACTGCCACATGCCTGCTGCTTTGGCATGAGACACCGCTTGCGGATTGAACGCACTTTCAATGAAAGGCAACAAGGCCAGTTCGGTGGGCATGTTTCGCCGTTCCAACTCCTCGACAATGTGAAACATGTATTTGCGTGAGCGCTCGGTCATGCGACCGATGTAATCGGGCCGACTGGCGTACCACTGCTCCTGGTTCTGTACCAGTTCATTGTTGAGGTCGGGCATGGCAAACCCGCGCCGGATGCGCTCCCACAGGTCTGCGGGTGCTGCCAGGGTAGCCACAGACCTCGCACCGGCCTCACCCGACTGTATGTTTGTGAGTCGGCCGCTGGGTACCACGGGTGCGCGCAACCCCAACGAGGGAGACGGCTTCAGCGTCACGGCTTCCGATGTGGGGGCCGGACTGGGCAACGCTGGTTCAGTGGGTGGCGGTGGCAATGAAGTGGCGCAGCCTGCGAGCACGATGGCCGCCAGCGCGGGTATCCAGCGGCCCGGACTCAATCGGTTCAGACATGACACAAAGCCAGATGCAGACACATTCATGCGGGTCACCGGAACACGTTTTTCCATTCGCGCAGGGCGGCAAACACTGCCACATCGTCCTGCGCCAACGGGGAATGCGCTTGCGCAGCTTGCACCAAGGCAGGCTGACGCACGCGCAGAAATGGGTTGATGTCGAGTTCCCGGGCCAAACGGGCGGGCAATGTGGGTTGCCCCGCCTGGCGCAGGTCTTCGCAGTGTGCTTGCCAACCGGCCAGCACGTGGTTGTCTGGGTCTGCCTCGCGGGCAAACCTCAAGTTGCCAAGGGTGTATTCGTGCGTGCCGCACACCAGTGTGTCGCCGGGCAAAGCCGCCAGTTTGTCCAGGGAAGCCAGCATTTGCGCAGGCGAGCCTTCAAACAAACGGCCACAACCACCTGAAAAAAGGGTGTCACCGCAAAAAAGCCATTGGGTGGAGTGTGGTACCAGACCCTCAGACCTTGCCAGGTACGCAACATGACCGGCTGTGTGGCCGGGCACATCAAGCACGTGCCAGTCCAGACCCAGCAACGACAACACACTGCCTTCATGCACGCGTTCGGCGTCAACGCCCAGCCATTCGGTGGCAGGCGCGATCAATCGCGCACCGGTCGCCTCGCGCAATGCAAGAGCCCCTGCGGTGTGGTCGGCGTGGTGGTGGGTTACTAGAATGGCCTCAGTCCGAAGACCTCGGGCACTCAAATAGTCCATGACGCCCCGTGTTTCGCCGGGGTCAACCACCACGGCGGCGGTGTTGTCATGAAGAATCCAGATGTAATTGTCGGAAAACGCAGGAACGGGGTGCAAAACCATGGGTGTTGTGTGTGTGAACGCCATGTATGGCCTGCGGGTGATGGAACTCTCGCTCGTTGCGCCGCAGTGACGCCCCAAACTTGCCCTGAGGCGGTATGCAGCCGGAAATTATAAGTTTGGAAGCATGGTGGTCCACTCCCCAGGGGCAGCGTCTTCTGGCGTGGGAGCAGTCGCAGTTTGACGAGGCCGTGGTAGACCTGTTCGGCTTCAATGCGCTGCAGCTTGGCGTGCCGGAGTGTGACGCCCTTCAGGCCAACCGCATGCCGCACCGTTGGCTGTCACTCACGCACACCGAGGCTGGCGGGCAAGCAGCCCATGAGCAGGAAGGTGGCCGGGCCTGTGTTTTGGTGACAGACCCGGCGGCTTTGCCGTTCCCAGACAACAGCCTCGATCTGCTGGTGTTGCCACACACCCTGGAGTTGAGTGCAGACCCCCACACTGCGCTGCGCGAGGTGGAACGGGTGCTGCGCCCTGATGGACGGGTTGTGTTGTCTGGGTTCAATCCTGTGAGTCTGTGGGGCATGCGCCAGATTCGCGCACATCTGTGTGGGCGGCTGGGTCTGACATGGGGAGGGGGCTCACGGCTTTATTTGCCTCGCGCAGGCGAATTCATCGGGCACTGGCGCATGCGTGACTGGCTTCGCCTGATGAGCTTTGAGGTTGAGTCGGCTCGTTTTGGTGTGTACCTGCCCGCCGTGCGGACCGAGCGCTGGTTGCAGCGTTTCGCCTGGCTGGACCGTCTGGGTGCCCGATGGTGGCCGATACTTGGCGCGGTTTATTTTCTGGTGGCCGTCAAGAGGGTTCACGGCACCCGCCTGTTGGGACCGGCATGGAAACCCTATCGCGCGCCATCGGTCAGGCCTGCAAGCGTGGCTGGCCGCAGCGGCAATGCCCTGAGCGAGGTCGTTGCGCCTGTTTCTGCAAAAGCTCCAGTGAAAGAACAACTGTTTTGAACCAAGTGACGATCTACACCGACGGTGCGTGCAAAGGCAATCCGGGCCCCGGTGGTTGGGGTGTCTGGCTGAAATCAGGCACCCATGAGCGGGAGTTGTGTGGTGGTGAAGCGCAAACCACCAACAACCGCATGGAACTGATGGCTGTCATTGAAGCCCTCTCCGCACTGAAGCGACCCTGCCACGTGATCCTGCACCTCGACAGCGAATACGTGCGCAAAGGCATCACTGAATGGATACACGGCTGGAAAGCCAAAGGGTGGAAAACAGCGGCCAAGCAGCCGGTGAAAAACGCCGATCTGTGGCAGCGTCTGGATACGCTGGTGGCCAACGGTGGGCATTCGATTGAATGGAAATGGGTCAAAGGCCATGCCGGTGATCCCGGCAACGAGAGGGCCGACGCCCTGGCCAACCAGGGTGTGCCCAACGGCCGCGTCTGAACGGAACTCTCGCGACGCAAAGCCCCGGTGCCGGCTCATTGACGCCAGCCGCGTTAAATTCAACCTTTCATTTTGGTCAGGTCTTCGCTCTCATGTCCCAAAAAGCAATATACGGCGCAGTGGTGGTAACCGGTCTCGTTGCCGCGTTGGCGGGTGCTTGGTGGGTGCAAAACAAACCTGCGGAAGCAGCGAAAGATGTCGGGACCGCCGCTGCACCGGCCAAAGGTGCCCCCCCCGGACCTGGCGCACCCGGTGGCGGCGGCGTCCGCTCGCCGGGTGTTGAGGTGGCAAAGGTCAAAGCTGTCGCCTTGCAGGACGATGCCCAGGCCGTGGGCACGCTCAAGTCGCGCCAGAGTGTGATGCTGCGGCCCGAGGTGGCCGGACGCGTGTCGCAGATTGCCTTTGCTGACGGGGCGCGGGTGCGCAAGGGCCAATTGCTGGTACAGCTCGATGACGTGCTGCAGCGTGCAGAACTGAGCCAGGCACAGGCCCAGGTGTCCATCGCCCGCGCCAACCTCAAGCGCAACCAGGAGTTGTTGGCCGAAAAGTTTGTGGCCCCTCGTGTGGTGGAAGAAAGCCAAGCCAGCCTGCAAGTGGCCGAGGCGCAGATGGCGTTGGCCCAGGCACGGCTGGGCCGCATGCGCATCGTTGCGCCGTTCGATGGCACCGTGGGAATTCGCAACGTCAATTTGGGCGACTACGTCAAAGACGGGGCCGATCTTGTCAACCTCGAGGACAGCAGCAGCCTTTACGTCGATTTCAGGGTGCCCGAGCGGTTTCAGGGCAAGCTGGCCACCGGCCAACGTGTGAAAGTGGAGCTGGATGCCCTCCCGGGGCAGGTGTTTCAGGCCAAGGTGCAAGCGCTCGATCCACTGGTGGATGCTAATGGCCGGTCCGTGGCCGTGCGGGCTGTGTTGCCCGGCGTGGGCCAATCGCCCTTGCGGCCTGGCATGTTTGCTCGCACGACCACCGTGTTTTCGGTGTCGGATGCGGCATTGGTCGTGCCTGAGGAAGCCATCGTGCCCCAGGGAGGCAAACAGTTCGTGTTTGTGCTCGATGCACAAGGCGAGGGCGATGCCAAAAAGCTGCTGTCGCGCAAAGTGGAAGTGAAGCTGGGGGTGCGCAACAACGCTCAGGTTCAGCTGGTTTCTGGCGTGAAGGAAGGTGACACCGTGGTGGTTGCAGGACAGCAGCGCTTGCAAAAAGATGGCACCGAGGTGCGTGTGGTGGACATGTCCGGTCCACCGGGTGGCAAAAAAGGCCCTCCCGGTGGCAAGCCCCCGGAGAACGCACCGGCTGCACCGGCAACGCCCGCCAAGCCCTGAAGGAGACAGTCCATGCAATTGCCCGAAATCTCCGTGCGCCGACCGGTGTTTGCCACCGTGCTGTCGCTGCTGGTGGTGCTGGTTGGGTGGGTTTCTTTCCAGGGGCTCAGCGTTCGAGAGTACCCCAAGATTGACGAGCCAATTGTCACTGTCACCACCCGGCTCGCCGGTGCATCCAGTGAGGTGGTGGAGTCTCAGTTGACCAAGATCATTGAAGACTCCGTTGCAGGCATTGAGGGGGTCGATGTCATCACCTCCGTCAGCCGCCAGGAGCAGAGCCAGATCACCGTGAAATTCAAGCTCGAGCGCGACCCCGACTCAGCTGCCGCCGACGTGCGGGACAAGGTCAGCCGTGTGCGGCAAAAGCTTCCCCAGGAAATCGACGAACCAGTCATTGCCAAGGTGGAAGCAGATGCCTTCCCCGTGATTTGGCTGGCGCTGAGTTCCGATACCCACGATGCGTTGCAGTTATCCGACTTTGCCAACCGCCTGGCCAAGCCGGTGCTGCAGACCGCCCCTGGCGCTGCCGATGTGCGCGTCTATGGCGAACGCAAATACAGCATGCGCATCTGGCTCGACCCCGACCGCCTGGCTGCCTATCGTCTGACGGTACAGGACGTTGAAGACGCCTTGCGCCGCAACAACCTGGAGGTGCCCGCCGGGCGCATTGAAAGTGGGCAACGCGAGTTCAACGTGACGGCCGCCACCGATCTTCAGCGCGCCGCCGAGTTTGGTCAGATGACGCTCAAAACGGTCAACGGACTGCCCATCCGCTTGGCTGATGTGGCGCGGGTCAAGGAGGGCCCGCAGGACGAGCGCACCTCGGTCCGCCTGAACGGGCGAGATGCCATTTCACTGGGCGTGATCCGGCAGGCCACAGCCAACCCGCTTGTGTTGTCTGCCGGTGTGCGCGAGCGCCTTGACAAAGTGCGTGCCGACTTGCCGCCCGGCATCAGCGTGGACGTGGCCAACGACAACTCGGTGTTCATTGACCGCTCCATCAAAGCGGTATACAGCACCATTGCTGAGGCCGTGGTGCTGGTGGCGCTGGTGATATTCGTCTTCCTGCGGTCATTGCGTGCCTCGCTCATCCCGCTGGTGACCATCCCCGTGAGCCTGATTGGCACGTTTGCGCTGATGGCACTGTTCGGCTTTTCCATCAACACCCTCACGCTGCTGGCGTTGGTGCTGGCCATTGGCCTGGTGGTGGACGATGCCATCGTGGTGCTGGAGAACATCTACCGGCACATTGAAGATGGCATGGAGCCCGTGAAAGCAGCCATACAGGGCGGCAAAGAAATCGGGTTTGCAGTGGTGGCCATGACGCTGACACTGGCTGCGGTCTATGCCCCTCTGGCCTTCACGCCCGGGCGCACGGGCCGCCTGTTTGCTGAGTTTGCGCTCGCATTGGCCGGCGCTGTCGTGGTGTCGGGCTTTGTGGCGCTGACCCTGTCACCGATGATGAGCAGCAAGCTGCTGCGTCACAACCCAAACCCCGGCTGGTTTGACCGGGGCATGGAACGGGTGCTCAATGGCATCACCACCGGGTACAGTCGCTTGCTCGCAGTCTCGTTGAGGGCTCGCTGGCTGGTGTTGCTGGTCATGCTGGGGAGTGCTGTGGGCACCTGGGCGCTGATCAAAACCACCAAACAGGAGCTGGCTCCGATCGAAGACCGCGGCGTGATCCTGACCAGCATCAACGGCCCTGACGGTGCGACCATGGACTACACGCGGAAGTACGCCCAGGCAATTGAACGCATTGGGCAGGACTACCCTGAGTTCGACCGCATCTTCAGCATTGTGGGGAACCCGACGGTGGCCCAAGCCAACGTGTTTTTACGCGCCAAGCCTTGGGAAGAACGGGAAAAAACAACCATGCAACTTGCCCGTGAAATCACGCCCCGGGTGGCTGGTTTGCCGGGGGTGAGTGCGTTCCCCATCACACCGCCCTCGCTGGGCCAGGGGTTCAGGGAGCGGCCCATCAACTATCTGATCATCACGTCCGACAGCTACGAAAACCTGTCCCGTGTGGTGCGCCAGTTTCAGGACGAAATGGCCAAAAACCCGGGATTTGTGCAGGTGGACACCGACCTGCGCCTCAACAAGCCCGAAATCCGCATGGATGTGGACCGTGAACGCGCTGCCGACATGGGGGTCAGCGTGGAAGCCATTGCCCGCACCGTACAGACCATGCTGGGCGGCAGGGTGGTGACGCGGTACAAGAAAGACGGTGAGCAATACGACGTGGTGGTGCAGACCGAAAGCTCGCAACGCAGCACACCCGAAGACATTGACAAACTGTTTGTGCGCGGCAAAAACGACACCATGATTCCCCTGGCCTCACTCGTCAAAACCCGTGAAGTGGTGGTTCCGCGCGATCTCAACCACTTTGGCCAGCGGCGCTCGGCCTCCATCACGGCCAACCTGTCGGCCGACTACGCGCTGGGTGAGGCGCTCACCTTCATGGATGACACAGCGGCCAAACTGCTGCCCCCGGGCTACACCACTGATCTCAATGGCCAGAGCCGTGAGTTCCGCAGCTCGTCCGGGTCGCTTGCCGTGGTGTTTGTGCTGGCCTTGCTGTTCATTTACCTGGTGCTGGCCGCACAGTTCGAGAGTTTTGTGGACCCTTTCATCATCATGCTCAGCGTGCCACTGTCGATGCTTGGAGCCTTGCTGGCGCTGAAATTCACCGGGGGAACCCTTAACGTGTACAGCCAGATCGGGCTCATTACTTTGGTGGGCCTGATCACCAAACACGGCATTTTGATTGTCGAGTTTGCGAACCAGCTTCAGGAACAAGGCAAAACCAAGTTTGAGGCCGTTACTGCCTCAGCCGCATTGCGTTTGCGCCCCATTTTGATGACCACGGGTGCCATGGTGCTGGGCGCAGTTCCGCTGGCCCTTGCCACTGGGGCAGGCGCCGAGAGCCGACAGCAAATTGGCTGGGTGATCGTGGGCGGTATGAGTCTGGGCACGCTGTTGACGATTTTCGTGGTGCCCACGGTGTACACGTTGCTGGCCCGCACACACAAGCCACCTGCCATACACGGTACTGCGGGCGACGAGCAGATACCTTCGCCTTTGAAAAGCGCCTGAGCAGCGCCGCTGAGTGGGGCGCTACCTCAAGACAGGCGGGGTGACGCTGGCTCTGTGGACCGTGTTTCTGCGCCTTTGGCCAACCGCAGCTTCAGCCCAAAATCGGTGCGAGAGTCGGCGTTGTCCAGAGCGACGTCGGCGCTCAGAAGGTTTTGTTGTACCAGTTGCATCAGGCACTGGTCGAACGTCTGCATGCCTGCAGCATCGCCGCGTCCCATGGCGGCCTTGAGTTCGTTGATGGCACCTTTGGCAATCAGGTCAGACACCAGACCCGATTGGGTCATCACCTCTGTTGCCAACACCTGACGGTCATTCAAGCCTGGCAGCAGTCGCTGCGACACAACGCCCGCCAGATTCAGTGCGAGGTCCTGCAGGACTTGCGGGTGTGCCGAGTCGGGGAAAAAGTTGACCACCCGTTTGACCGCTTGGTTGGCGTTGTTGGCGTGCAGCGTGGCCAGACACACATGGCCTGTCTCTGCATAGGCCAACGCGAGCCGCATCGTCTCTGCATCCCTGATTTCACCGAGCACGATCATGTCTGGGGCCTGCCTCATGGCGCTGTGGAGCCCGTGCGCATAACTGAGGGTGTCTACCCCGATTTCCCGCTGGTCGATGGTGGACTTGCGGTGCGTCATCAGGTACTCGATGGGGTCTTCCAGCATCAGGATGTGCCCCGTCTTGATGCGTGCCCGGTGGTCCACCATGGCCGCCAACGTCGTGCTTTTGCCAGAGCCTGTTGCCCCTACCACCAGCACCAGCCCCCGCTGCAACAAGCTGAAGGCTTCGATGCTTTTGGGTAGGCCCAATTGGTTCAGTCGTGGTACTTCGGCAGTGATGAACCGGGCAACGATGGCCACCTCGCCCCGCTGCTGGTACAGGCTGATGCGAAAACGTCCGACCTCTTTCGCCCAATAGGCGAAATTCAGTTCTTTCTCCCGCTCGAAGGTTGCAATCTGGTCGGCCGAGATCATCTGGTAAGCCAGACCACGCGTTTGCCCTGCCTGCAGCTTTCGTTCGCCCAGTCGGTGGTACACGCCCTGGACCCGCACCGACGGTGCTGCACCAGTGGTCAGGTACAGGTCCGAGGCTTTCCACTCGGCCACCTTGCCCAACAGGGCCAATAAATAGTCTTCAAAGTTGTTCATCGATCACTCCCTGACTGTCACGGTTGCGCATTTGCCATTTCGGTCTGGCACAACGTCAGCACCTCCGTCCCGCAGCCTGGTCTGACCCGCTGCACTGAATGGAACGTTGTGCTCGGACGCGTATCAGCGCCGGTTCAGGAACTGGCTGGCCAAACCGGCCAGGTCACCCAGGCTTCCCAGACCACCTGCACCGTTGTCGGCGGGCAGTTGTCCATTGGGCGTGAGTTTGTCGATGACCATGGGCAGAAACTGTGCCACCAGTTGCGCCAACTCAGGAGAGCTGCCGCCGAACTTGGCCGCCAGGCCCGACAGCGCGTCGCCGCCCAGGGCTTGCGATACCTGGTCGCCCGACACGGGCAGATTGGCACCCGTGCCCACCCATGACTGTGCGGCTTCGCCCAAGCCGTTGGACTGGAACTTGTCCAGCAAACCCGACAAACCGCCGGATTGTTGCAACAGGTCGTTGACCATTCCCATGGCATCGGGTTGGCCGGTGCCGCCCTGGCCCTGCAACGCGCCCATGGCGGCCTGACCGGCTGCCCCCATCAATGAATCCAGCAATCCCATGTGTTTCTCCGGTGAGAGTTGAAAACCCGACTGTATGCAAGCTCTGCCGTGGCAACCCGCTTGACCGGTGCAGTGGGGCTTCGAACCGCGCCAAACTGGACTTGGGTCACACACATGTGGCGGTATCTGCCACGCAACAGGCTCGTTCTCAACCGAGAGTGTTGAGCCAATCGGTGGGAGACAGGGGGCGGGAGTACAAAAAGCCCTGCATGGCATGGCATTGGTGTGCCTGCAAGAACGCGGCCTGTTCGCGAGTTTCAACACCCTCGGCCACCACGCGCAGTTTGAGTGATGTGGACATGCTCAGAATCAATGTGACCAGCGCTGCGTCGTTCGCATCGCCGGGGAGGCCGTCGACAAAGCTGCGATCGATTTTCAGCTCGTGCAGTGGCAGGCGCTTGAGGTAAGCGAGGCTTGAATACCCTGTGCCAAAGTCATCCACCGAAAACTCGAACCCCAGGCTTGCCAGGCGGTTCATGCTGGCCACGGTGGCTTCCAGGTCGGCAATCAGCAGGCTCTCTGTCACTTCCAACACCAACCTTCGGGGCTCCACACCATTTGCTTCCAGAATGGACAGCAGGCGTGCCTCGAAGCCTGCGTGGCGAAACTGCCGGGCACTGATGTTGACCGAGAGTGGAATGTCTGACCCACGGGCTTCCAGTTGCAACGCCAACTGGCAGGCCTGCTCCAGCATCCATTCACCCATGGGCACGATCAGTCCCGTTTCTTCTGCAACGGGGATGAACTGCCCTGGTGGGATGGCTCCCTGCTGCGGGTGAACCCAACGCATGAGCATCTCTGCTCCCACAACCCGCCCCTGGGCATTGACCTGCGATTGCACTGCGACGCCGAGTTGGCCCAGTGCCACAGCTGCCTGCAGATCGGTTTCCAGCTGCAAGCGCTCACGCAACTCCGTTTGCATGCTGGGCTCGAAAAACACCACACGGTTACGGCCCTGCGCTTTGGCTCGGTAGAGGGCGGTGTCGGCCTCTCGCAGCACGTCGTCAGGGGTTTGGCCCGGTTGCCCCAGCAACGTGACACCAATGCTGATGTGTGCCTGATGGGTACCGCCTGTTACGTCGAATGGCTGCATCATGGCGCCGCGCAGACGCTCTGCGAGGAATTGGGCTTGTCCGGTTGCCTCGCGCGGTGAAGGTGCCAGCCCACGCTGGAGCACCACAAACTCGTCGCCTCCGGTGCGGGTGACCAACGATGGCGCGGTCACCTGTGCGGCCATGCGTTGTGCCACCTGCTTCAGCATGCGGTCACCCGCCAGATGGCCATGGTTGTCGTTGATGTCCTTGAAATTGTCGAGATCTATGAACATGAGGGCCGACCTGTCAGCCCCCACTTGCGCGGCGTCCAATGCTTCACGGGTTTGCTGCATCAACACGCGGCGATTGGGCAGACCGGTGAGGTGGTCGAGCTCAGCTTGTTGTTTGAGCACAAGCTGGGCCTGTTGGGCATGTTGTACGGCGTCGTCAAGGCGGCGCAGCAGCACAGCTGCAGACAGTCCGACGATTGCATTGACCGTGAAAAAATTCAGTGCTAGGAGCCCCCACTTCAACTCAGGCTGCTGCCGCAACGGTATCGGCGCGAGTGGCAGTCCAGCGCGTAACCCAACCCAAACACGCCAACAGTGATGGCAGCCACCACCCCGGTGGCAACATGCCGACCGAGCAGCAAGGCCGTCATCATGGGCGCCGCTGACAGCCATACGAGGCCGAAGGCACCCACCCGGTTCAACAGGAACGACATGCCCACGCCAACCATGATCACCACCAGCAGGCCGCCGCGCGCCTGTGGCGACAGGCTGCGCAAGCGATGGATGGCAAAGAGCGCAGCCAAGCCCAACAGATTGGTCAGGCCCATGGCCAAGTCGTTTTTGATGTAGGCGACGACGGTGCCCATTGCCACCAGAACAGTGCCCAGCGGCATGGCCACACCGGTGGCCCGGTTGATGAGTTCCTCCCGCCAATGCGAGAGGCCTGCCGAGCTCAAAGGGCCGGTGGGGTCTGCTGTTGCGGTATCGGGACTGGTCATGGGGGCACCCGGTTGGGGTTCCCCATTCTGTCAGACCACTCCGTCAAAAACCATCACGTCGACTTCGTCACCCTCTGCCACGCTGTTTTGGTGGTGGTGCAACACGATCAGGCCATTCGCCTCGACCATCGATCGCAAAACGCCTGAGCCCTGGTTGCCTGCCACGTCCACCCACAGGCTGCCGTCGGGGCGGGTGGTGACGCTGCCGCGCTGATACTCGGTGCGGCCAGGCTTTTTGCGCAGTGTCTGGGTGCTGCGGGCTTTCAGCAGCACGGGGGGCGGTGCGTTGCAGCCCATCATGCGTTGCAGGGCAGGGCGCACAAACGCCAGGAAGGTGACCATCACGGCCACCGGGTTCCCAGGCAGACCGAACAGTACGGCAGTCTTCAATTCATTTTGATAGCTGACTTGTTCGGACAGTGAAGCGGTAGGGCCTGTTTTTGGTATGCGTCCGACTGCCATGGGCCTGCCGGGGCGCATCGCAATGCGCCAGAAGGCCACGCCACCGCCACTGGCCGGGTCGTCACCGGCCAGTTTCTTCATCATGGACTTGGTGTGGTCGGCCTCGCCCACGCTCACCCCGCCGCTGGTGATGATCGCGTCTGCTTCGTTGGCCGCACGTCGAAAGGTGGCTTCCAGTTGCGCTGGGTCATCGCCCACCACGCCCAGGTCCAGTACCTCGCAGCCCAGGCGTTTGAGCAAGCCGAACACGGTGTAGCGGTTGCTGTCGAACACCGCGCCTTCGCGTGGGGCGTCGCCCAAGCTCAAGATTTCATCGCCGGTGGAAAAGTAGGCCACTCGCAGGCGGCGGTACACCGTGACTGTGGGCAACCCCAGGCTGGCCACCAGGCCCAGTGCGGCGGGTGTGAGGCGCTGGCCCTGGCGCAGGGCGGGGTGGCCCTGCATCAGATCTTCACCCATGAAGCGGCGGTTGTCGCCCAGTGCCAGCAGGCCAGGGGCAATGGTGATGGTCCCACCGGCAGTGGTTTGCACCAGTTCTTGCGGCACCACGGTGTTCAGGCCGGCAGGCATGATGGCCCCGGTCATGATCTTCACGCACTGGCCTTTGCCCACTTCGCCTTGCCAGGCTTTGCCCGCAAAGGCGGTGCCGCCCACGGGTTGCAGCGTCAGCGGCTGGTCGGGTTGCAGTTGGGCGCCGTCGAATACATAGCCGTCCATGGCCGAGTTGTCATGCGGCGGCACGCTGACGGGGGACACCACATCGGTGGCAAGCACGCGCTCGAAGGCCTCGAACAGCGGCAGCACCTCGGTGCGTTGCACGGGCTCCACCATCTGGGCCAGAAAGCTGTTCACGGCATCGGCGCTCAGCGCCTGCGGGTCGTAGCCTTGCAGCTCCGCCGCAATCTGTTCGAAGGATTTCATGGTGACACAGGGCGGCGCTTGGCCGTTCAGGCTTCCAGCGCTTGCAGGTCCGCCAGGGTGTTGGCGTTGAAAAAGGCGCGGCGGTCGTCGCCGGGCACATCGAATGGCACCAGCACGGTGTGGTGTTGGCCAGTCCAGCGGTCGATCTTGCGGCCGCCCTCTTGGGTGAACTTGACGAGGCTTTCCAGCAGAGACACGCGCAGCAGGCAAAACACAGGTTGACTGCGCACGCTGCCGTCTTCTTCGGGCGCTGCCACCATGGCAATGTCTGCCCCTTCGCGGTTGGCGGCCTGGGCCAGGCGCTCGGCCAGGTCCAGCGGGAAGCGGGGTGTGTCGCAGGGCACGGTCAACAGCCATGGGGTTTCGGCGTGTTCCAGCCCGGTCATGAAACCGGCCAGGGGACCGGCGTAGTCGGGCAAGGTGTCGGGCCACACGGGGGCGCCAAAGGCTTCGTAAGCCGCCAGGTGGCGGTTGGCGTTGACCAGTGTGTCGCTGATCCAGCCACCTTGCTGCATTTGCAGCCGCAGCAGGGTGTGCAACGCCATGGGTGTGCCGTGGAAGTTTTGCAGCCCCTTGTCGGTGCCGCCCATGCGGGTGCCACGGCCACCGGCCAGCACCAGGCCGGTGATGTCGCCGGGGAGAATGGGTGTGTGTGTCATGTGGGGGATGGTGTTCAGGGTCAGCCGCCGATATAGCTCATCTCCACCCGGCGGCCGCTTTTTTGCGCCTCGTCCGGTGGCAGGCTGGCGCGCAGTTGAGAGTAGCGGTCGGTGCGGCCTTGCCAGATGGCCCCAATGGCACTGGCCAACTCGTCGTCGCTGGCGGGGTGCCCCAGGCTGCCGTCTGCACCTGGGGTGCCACGGATGAAGCCCCGCAAATCGTGCCCCTGGCTGGCAAACAGGCACAGGTACACCTTGCCCTCGGTGCTCAGGCGGGCGCGGTTGCAGTCGCCACAAAAAGCCTGTGTCACGCTGCTGATGACGCCGATTTCGCCCAAAGCCGGGTCGTGCTGGCCGTCTGGCCCGGCATAGCCCCAGCGCTCGGCGGTTTCGCCGGGGGCTGAGGGGTCGAGCTGCGCCAGCGGCATCTCGCTGTGGATGTGGCGCACCACCTCGGCGCTGGGCATCACCTCGTTCATGCGCCAGCCGTTGGTGGCGCCCACGTCCATGTATTCGATGAAGCGCAGCGTGATGCCACTGCCCCGGAAGTGGCGGGCCATGGGCAATATCTGGTCGTCGTTCGTGCCGCGCTTGACCACCATGTTCACCTTCAGCCCTGTGGGCTGGCCCTGGGCGTTGAGGCCCAGTCCCGCTTCTTGGGCGGCTTGCAGGCCGTCGAGCACGTCGGCCACCGGAAAGTCCACATCGTTCATGCGGCGGAACACGGCGTCATTCAGGCCGTCCAGGCTCACGGTCACGCGGTTCAGGCCAGCGTCTTTCAGTGCCCGGGCCTTCTTGCGCAGCAGGCTGCCGTTGGTGGTCAGCGTCAGGTCCAGCGGTTTGCCGTCTGTGGTGCGCAGGGCGGCCAGTTGGGCAACCAGCACCTCAATGTGTTTGCGCAGCAGTGGCTCGCCCCCGGTCAGGCGGATTTTTTGTACCCCGTGCGCTACAAACTGTTTGGCCACACGGGTGATTTCTTCGAAGGTGAGCAGGGCCCTGTGCGGCAGGTAGGCGTAATCGGACGTGAACACCTCTTTGGGCATGCAGTAGCTGCAACGGAAATTGCAGCGGTCGGTCACGCTGATGCGCAAATCGCGCAGCGGGCGGCCCAGCCCGTCGGCCAGCAGGCCCGTGGCGGCAATGAGCTGGGGCGGCAGGGTGGCCACCAGGCCTTGGGTGCGGTGGTCTACCAGGGGGATGACACGTTCAGACATGGGCACAGATTATCGGCCCGTGCCCCAACGCTGTCGGCAGCCCAGCCCTGCAGGCAAAGGGGGTTTGGATGTTGTCCCAAAATCGTGCTTTAATTTCAACATTAGTTGAATAATTGAAATCAAAGGGGCCCACCATGAAACGCTTTCACGTTCACCTGCACGTATTTGACCTGGCCGCCAGCATGGCGTTTTACAGCAAGCTGTTTGCAGCCGAGCCCGCGCGGGTGGAATCCGATTACGCCAAATGGATGCTGGCCGACCCACCAGTCAACTTTGCCATTTCCACCCGAGGTGCACAGCCGGGGCTGGACCACTTCGGTTTTCAGGTGGACAACGCCGACGACCTGGCCACGCTCAAGGCTCAGGCCCAGGCGGCCGACATGGCTCTGCTGGACGAAGGGGAAACCACCTGCTGCTATGCCCGCAGCGACAAATACTGGGTGACCGACCCGCAAGGCGTGGCGTGGGAGCAGTTCCATACCTTGGGCAATATTCCCACGTTCAATTCAGCTTCCAATCCGGCTCCAGCGCTTAACTGTTGTGCTCCGGCAGCTTCCAAAGCAGAAGCGGCCAGTGGCGGCTGCTGCGCCCCTGCCCCCAGCGCTGCATCCACCACTTCAAGCTGCTGTGCGCCCACTGCGGGGGGCGCGGCGCGCCAGGGCTGCTGCTGATGGCTGCCATGACCCACAGCGACGCGGTGAAGGCCTTGGCGGCCCTGGCGCACGACGCCCGGCTGGCGGTGTTCAAGCGGCTGGTGCAGGCCGGACCCGAAGGCCTGGCGGCCGGGGTGTTGGCCGAGCAGTTGGCTATGGCACCGTCGGCCCTGTCGTTTCACCTGAAAGAGCTCACCCAAACAGGCTTGCTGGTGCAGAGGCCCGATGGCCGCAAGCTGATGTACAGCGCCGGGTTTCAGACCATGAACAGTCTGATTGCCCACCTCACCGAAAACTGTTGCCAAGGCCAAGCCTGCGCGGTGGGTGCCTCTGCCGTGGTTTGCCCTCCCTCCACTTGTTCATCAGGAGCATCCATGTCCCTTTCCTCCGCCCCCTACAACGTGCTGTTTCTGTGCACAGGCAATTCGGCGCGCAGCATCCTGGCCGAAGCACAGCTCAATGCCCTGGCCCCCCACCGGTTCAAGGCGTACTCCGCTGGCAGCAAACCAGCGGGCACAGTCAACCCGCACACGCTGGCTTTTTTGCAACACAGTGGATTGCCCATCGACGGTTTGCGCAGCAAATCCTGGCAGGAGTTCTCGGTCGATGGTGCGCCCCACATGGACTTCATCATCACCGTTTGCGACCAGGCAGCCGGTGAAATCTGCCCCGTTTGGCCCGGTCATCCCGCCGTGGCGCACTGGTGTGTGGCCGACCCTGTGGCGGCAACAGGTACCGATGAAGACATCCACCATGCATTTGTGACGGCAGCCGCCGTGCTGCGCCGCCGCATCGAGCTGTTCACCTCGCTGCCATTGGAGTCGTTGGACCAGTTGGCCCGCCAGCAACACTTGGCCGAGATCGGTCAAGCCGCATGAGTGCGCAGTGTGAGGTCACGGCCAAGCGTGCGGCCGCCGCGCCCATGAGCTTGTTCGAGCGTTACCTGACGGTGTGGGTGTTTTTGTGCATCGTTGCGGGCATTGCACTGGGGCAGTTGGCCCCTGCCGTGTTCCAGGCCGTGGGCCGCATGGAGGTGGCGCAGGTCAACCTGCCCGTGGGTTTGCTGATTTGGGTGATGGTCATCCCAATGCTGGTGAAAGTGGACTTTGGCGCGCTGGGCCAGGTGCGCCAGCACATGCGTGGCATTGGCGTCACGCTGTTCGTCAACTGGCTGGTCAAGCCGTTCTCCATGGCGTTGCTGGCGTGGGTGTTCATTCGGCACGTGTTTGCCGATTGGTTGCCCGCCAACCAGTTGGACAGCTACGTGGCCGGGCTCATTCTGCTGGCCGCCGCGCCCTGCACGGCCATGGTGTTTGTGTGGAGCCGCCTGACCGGTGGCGATCCGTTGTTCACCCTGAGCCAGGTGGCGCTGAACGACAGCATCATGGTGGTGGCGTTTGCGCCGCTGGTGGGGCTGCTGCTGGGCATGTCGGCCATCATCGTGCCGTGGGCCACACTGGTGACGTCTGTGGTGCTGTACATCGTCATCCCCGTGGCGCTGGCGCAGTGGCTGCGCAAGGCGCTGCTGCAAAAAGGGCAGGGCGCGTTCGACGCGGCCATGGAGCGGCTGGGGCCGTTCAGCATCGCAGCACTGCTGGTCACGCTGGTGCTGCTGTTTGCCTTCCAGGGCGAGGCGATTTTGAAGCAGCCACTGGTGATTGACATGCTGGCCGTGCCCATCCTGATTCAGGTGGTATTCAACTCTGGCCTGGCCTACTGGCTGAACCGTGCCGTGGGCGAACAGCACAGCGTGGCGTGCCCGTCGGCACTCATCGGGGCCAGCAACTTTTTCGAGCTGGCGGTGGCTGCGGCCATCAGCCTGTTTGGTTTCAATTCGGGCGCTGCCCTGGCCACGGTGGTGGGCGTGCTGATCGAGGTGCCGGTGATGCTGGCGGTGGTGGCCGTGGTCAACCGCAGCAAAGGTTGGTACGAGCGGGGCACCATTAAAGCTTGAAGCTTTTTCTGCACCCATCGCATGTCTGTATTCGTTTTGTAGCTATTGAATATGTCAAACATCACGATCTACCACAACCCCAAATGTGGTACCTCACGCAACGTGCTGGCGCTCATCCGCAACAGTGGCGAAGAACCTGAAGTCATTGAGTACATCAAGAACCCGCCCACCCAGGCCCGTTTGGCCGAGCTGGTGGCCGCCACGGGGCAGGGCGTGCGCGCCCTCATCCGCGAAAAAGGCACGCCGTATGCCGAGTTGGGCCTGGCCGACGTTAAGTGGACCGATGAGCAGTTGTTGGCGTTCATGGTGACCCATCCCATCCTCATCAACCGCCCGTTGGTGGTCAGCCCCCTGGGTGTGAAGCTGTGTCGCCCATCGGAGTTGGTGCTCGATTTGCTGCCCAACGCCCAGCAAGGCGCGTTTTCCAAAGAATACGGCGAGGCGGTGGTGGATGCGCGGGGCCAGCGCGTGAAGGGCGCAGCCAGCGCAGGCTGAACTCAGCCCCCCTTGCTGATGCGCTGCCAGTCGCGCAGCGTTTGCTGCAAGCGGTTTTTCGCGTTGGTGTGGCTGCCTGCAAAGGCTTGGGTCAGGCGTTTTTGCAGGGCCTCATCGGGCGGCGGAGCACCGGTGGCTTTCAGCTGGTCGATCAGCAGCATCACGCTTTGGTAGTTTTTCGATGCCAGCGCCCACGCCAGCAGGCCGTGGCCGCCGGGGGGTGTGGCATTCACGTCGGCCCCCTGGGCCAGCATGTAGTCCAGCAGGCCGGGTTTGCCGCCTTGCACCGCCCAGTGCAGGGGCACCAGGCCATTGCCTTGAGCGGCGTTGAAGTCGGTGCCGGGGGCCAGGGTGTCGGGGGACAGCGGCCAACCCGCGGCTTTGATCATCTGGCGTGTTTTCCAATCGGTCATGGGGCAGGATGGTACGCGGCGGCTTGCGGGGCCGCAGCCCGCTACATTTGCAACTTGGCTGCATGGCACCACGTCAACGACTATTGCATCTTTCACGCATGACCGTTTTGCGCTCCTTTTCTGAACACGCGGGCACCCTGCTCAAGGGTTTGTGGTGGCGCGCCTACCCGCGCCAGCACCAGGGCGCCGATGTGCTGGCAGGCGTGGTGGTGGCCGTATTGGTGTTGCCTCAGAGCCTTGCCTACGCCCTGCTGGCGGGCTTGCCGCCACAGGCCGGGTTGTACGTCAGCATCCTGCCGGTGTTGGCTTACGCCTTGGTGGGCAGCAGCATGACGCAGGCAGTGGGGCCCGTGGCCATCACGGCCATCGTCACCTTTTCGGTGCTCAGCCCCATCGCAGTGCCGGGGTCGGCGCAGTATGTGTCCATGGCTGCGGCCCTGGCGTTGATGTCTGGCCTCTTGGTGCTGGCCATGGGCGTGTTGCGGCTGGGTTTTCTGGCCAGCTTGCTCAGCCGCCCGGTGGTCAGCGGCTTCATTTCCGGCTCGGCCTGGCTCATTTTGATCAGCCAGATGAAGCTGCTGCTGGGGGTGTCGGCACCTGGCGTGGGGGCGTGGGGGCAATTGAGCGCCACGGTGGCCCACCTGCCGCAAGCCCACCTGCCCACGGTGGCGCTGGCGGCGGTGTCGGTGGCCGTGCTGGTGGCTGCCCGCTCGGCCCTGGCGCCGTTGCTGACGCGTTTTGGGGTGACGCGGGGTGCGGCAGACATGGCTGTGCGCCTGGTGCCCCTGGTGCTGGTGGCCGTGGCAACGATGGCAGTGATCGTCTGGGAGCTGGACACACGACACGGCGTGGCCGTGGTGGGTCAAATCAAGCAGGGGCTGCCCGAACTGGGGATGCTGCTGCCCGGCCTGGGCGATCTGGGGCTCCTGGTGGTGCCCGCCCTCATCCTGGCGTTCATTGGCACCGTGCAGAACATCGCCATGGCACAGGCCCTCGCCATCAAGCGGCGCGAGCGCGTCAACCCCAACCAGGAGCTGGTGGGCCTGGGACTGTCGAATGTGGTGGCTTCGGTGGCCGGGGGCATGCCGGTGGGCGGTGGGCTGTCACGCACCGCCATCAACGTGGCGGCGGGTGCTCAAACGCCCCTGGCCAGTGTGGTGGCGGCTTTTGCCATGTTGGCGCTGGTGTGGGCTGGCACGGCGGGTTTTGCGCGCATACCGCTGCCCGTGCTGGCCGCCAGCATTGTGGTGGCCGCACTCAACATGGTCGATGTGGCCGAATTCCGCCGTGCTTGGGCCTACGACCGGGCCGACGCCCTGGCATGGCTGGGTACCGCCCTGGGCGTGCTGGTGCTGGGGCTTCAGGGCGGCATTGTGCTGGGCATTGCGCTGTCGCTGGCCACGCTGCTGTATCGGGCCAGCACGCCGCACATCGCAGTGGTGGGGCGTGTGGCCGGCACCGAGCACTTCCGCAACGTGGAACGCCACGGCGTGGAAACGCTGCCCGGCGTGCTGTTCCTGCGCATCGACGAAAGCATATTCTTTGGCAACTTGCGTGCCATCGAAGCCCGGCTGATGGCCGAACTGGCCAAACTCAGCGAGCCCCGTGCCGTGGTGCTGATCATGAGCGCCGTGAACAGGGTAGACCTGACTGGCCTGGAAGCCCTGACCGATTTGCAGCGCGACTTGAGCGCACGCGGCGTGGTCCTGCACCTGGCCGAGGTGAAGGGCCCCGTGCAGGACCGCATGCAAGGCACCGCGTTGCTGACTGGTTTGGAGCAACGTTTGCATTTGTCTGCCAATGCGGCCTTCGAGATTCTGGTGAAACACAGGGGGTTGTCGTGAACAAGGCGTTGGTTCTGATTTGCCTGCTCGCTCCACTTGTTGCAGTCGCAGGCGACAACACCAGTGCGGTCCATGCGGCTTGCATGGAGAAGTCGGGCGGTGTGACGTCGGCCATGCAAGACTGCATTGCCACCGAGTTGGTCCGTCAGGACGCCAGGCTCAACAAAGCCTACAAGGCCGCTATGGCTCCCTTGAGCGCTCCGCGTAAAAAGCAACTGCTGGCAGCCCAGCGCGCCTGGCTGGCCTTTCGCGATGCCAACTGCCAGTTTTACGCCGACCCCGAGGGTGGCAGTGCTGCCCGTTTGGTGGCCAACGACTGTGTCTTGTCCGCTACCGCCAACCGCGCAACGGAGTTGGAAGATCTGACCAACTGAAATCCCATTTTCATTCCCATGACCCAACCCGTTCACATCGCCGGTGTCGGCATGACACCGTTTGCCAAGCCCGGTGCCCACCCACCATATCCCGACATGGCAGCCCAAGCAGTGCGCGCCGCCCTGGCCGACGCCGGGCTGGCCTACACCGACATGCAGCAGGCGTATGTGGGTTACGTGTACGGCGACTCCACCGCCGGTCAGCGTGCGCTGTACGGCGTCGGCATGACCGGCATACCCATCTTCAACGTCAACAACAATTGCGCCACCGGTTCCACCGCGCTGTTTCTGGCGCGACAGGCTGTGGCCAGCGGCGCGGCAGACTGTGTGCTGGCGCTGGGCTTTGAGCACATGAACCCCGGCGCACTGGGCGCGGTGTTCACTGACCGGCCCTCGCCCTTTGACCCGTTTGACCAGGCCACAGCCGAGCTGGTGGGCCGCGCAGACATTCCGCTGGCGCTGCGCTACTTTGGTGGTGCTGGCCTGGCCCACATGCAGCAATACGGCACCCGGCTGGAGACCTTCGCCGCCATCCGCGCCAAAGCCAGCCGCCACGCCGCGCACAACCCCATGGCCCTGCTGCGCAAAGAACTCACCACCGACGACGTGATGGCTGCCCCCATGCTGTGGGACGGCGTGATGACCCGCCTCATGGCCTGCCCACCCACCTGTGGCGCGGCGGCAGCCGTGGTGTGTTCGGAGTCATTTGCCAGGCAACACGGGCTCAATGCCCCGGTGCGGATCCGGGCCCAGGCCATGACCACGGACACCCCTGCCACCTTCGAGGCGCGCGACATGCGCGAGGTGGTGGGCTTTTCCATGGCCGCTGCCGCCGCGCAGCAGGTGTACGAACAGGCCGGCGTGGGCCCGCAAGACCTGGACGTGGTGGAATTGCACGACTGCTTTGCGCAGAACGAACTCATCAGCTACGAGGCCCTGGGGCTGTGCCCCGTGGGCGGCGCCGAACGTTTTGTGCGGGATGCCGACAACACCTACGGTGGCCAAGTGGTCACCAATCCGTCGGGCGGTTTGCTCAGCAAAGGCCACCCGCTGGGCGCCACCGGGCTGGCGCAGTGCACCGAGCTGGTTCAGCAGTTGCGCGGCCAGGCCGGGGTGCGGCAGGTGCCTGACGCGCGGCTGGCCTTGCAGCACAATTTGGGCTTGGGTGGCGCGTGTGTGGTCACCCTGTACGAACGGGCATGAAAGGACCACCATGTTGAACCGCCGAGATTTCCTGGACCACACCCGCGCTGCGGCTTCCCTCGCCGCGTTGGGTAGCGCCGCTGCGTTTGTCCCGACATCGGCGTGGGGCCAGGGTGGGCCACCACCCAGCGAGGCCAAGGCACCCCCTTTGCCGGAAGAGGGCGCGGTTCTGAAACTGCCGGGCATCACACGTTTTGACGGCACCGTGTTCACACCCGATCAGGCCAAGGGCCGCGTGCTGGTGATTTATTGGTGGGCCAGCACGTGTCCTTTTTGTGCGCTGCAAAGCCCGGAGATGCAAAAGCTGTGGACGAAGCACAAGGGGCATGGCATGGACATGCTGGCCCTGTCGGTGGACCGCAAAAAGGAAGACGCCTTGCCGTATCTGCAGAAGCGGGGCTATACCTTCCCGGCAGCCTGGGTCACACCCGAGTTTCAGGCTGCGCTGCCCAAGCCAAAGGGTCTGCCCATCACCGTGGTGCTGGGGCGCGACGGCAAAGTGTTGCAGGCCGACAAAGGGCAGATGTTTGCGGAAGACGTGGAGCAGTTGGCCCGTTTCTGGGCTTGAATTAATTGATTTTTTGGCATCTAGCGCCTGTCTGTATTTGATTGTTTGCTACCAAATACGTTTGGTTGCGCTGGCTTCAGTCTGGCTGGTCTGGTGCTGGGGGTGGCGGTTCGGCTGCAGAAAAGGTCTGCCTCAACCAGTTCTTCCGGCGGTGCAACCGTCACGGCCACAGTCAACTGGTGGCTGCTGCCGCCCTGTATCACTCCGCGCAGCGGTGACACATCGCCAAAGTCCCGGCCCACGGCCAGGGTCACATAGTCCTCGCCTGGCCTGCCCCAGCCACTGCGGTTGTTCGTGGGGTCAAAGTCCACCCACACCCCACCGGTTTGCTCGGTCGAGTCGACGCCCACCGGGCAATACACCTGCACCCACGCGTGTGATGCGTCTGCCCCGATCATGCGCGGCTGGCCCTCGGGAGGGTGCGTCAGCAGGTAGCCACTGACATAGCGCGTGGGCAGCCCAAGGCTGCGCAGGCAGCCAATCATGATGTGGGCAAAGTCCTGACACACGCCTTTTCGCTGTGCCAGCGCCGCCAGGGTGGGCGTGTTCACGCCGGTGCTGCCACCTTCGTAGGTCATTTCGGTGTGAATGCGGCTCATGAGCGCCTGTGCGCAGTCCAGCAACGGTTCGCCGGGCTCGAACACAGGACGTGCAAAGTCAGCCAGCACGGGGCTGCGAGGCGCGAAGGGGGAAGCAAAGGTGAATTCGCTGGCGGGGTCGTACGGTGCCCCTGCGCGGTAGGTCAGGTCGTCGCGCACGTCTTCCCAGGGCGGAGACTCGGGCAGCAGTTGGGGCGCGCTGGTTTCCACTTCGCAGTCAGACAACACCGACAGGGCTTCGTGGGGGCTTTGCAGCGAAAAAAAGCAGCGCTGGTTGCCAAACGCATCTTCAGACTGCGACACGTGTGCGGGCTCGGGTTCGATGGTCACGTGGTGCGCGGTCACCACCTGGTCGGGCAGGACCAGCGGCCGTAGGTGCGCCAGGTGCTGAGCCATCACCACAGAGGGTGCATAGCGGTAGTGGGTGTGGTGGACGATGCGCAGGCGCATGGGCAATGCCGGTGGGGTGGTCAGGTCAACAGGCTGCGGTTGTCGCGGTCAGCGTGGCTGAAGTGCCGCTGGCTGAGTGCGTCCGAGAGCGCTTTGGCAGATACATCGCAGGCTTTCAGCACAGCGCGGAGTTGGTCGAAACCCACTGCTTCGGTGACCGCTTCTGAAGCAGCGGCGTCAGGCAGAGTCTCGGGGTGCCTCTGGCTCAGGCTGGCGAGATCCCAGCTGGTGGGGTCGGGCAGGTTGGCACACAGGTCGAGAGCAAACGCAGGGTCGCCTTGCTCCAGCTTTTTCAGACGGGAGCGCAGGGTGTCGAGTACCCAAGCCAGCGAGCGAGGGTTCTCGCGGTCGAGCAGCAGCAGGTCGAGCAGTGCCACCACGTCGCGCCGCTGCTGGTAATGCGCGTGGAACGTGATCGTGCTATCAAACAGCGCCACCAGCGCTTCAAACCCGTGGGACTCCAGCACGCTGCCGGTTTCAAACGCCTGGTGCATGGCAGATGACAGGGTGCACAGGCGTTCGATGTGGCGGCCAATGCTCAGCAAGCGCCAGCCGTTGTCGCGCACCATGCGGTCGGTTTGCGCGCCCGTGATGCCCGCCAGCCATTCGCTGGCGGCCTCCAGCGCGTTGAGCGCTTCCTGAGGGGCCGATTCGGTGTCCGCGCCCAGCCCGTCGCATTGGTCCAAAAACTCGGATTCGGCACGCTCGATCAGGTTGCGCTGTTCCTGGGACAAGCGTTCACGCACATTGGCTGCCGCCAGGCGCACAGCACGCAGGTTGAACCCCACGCTGTAACTGCCCGCTGTGTCGCCCAGGGCGGCAATGAGCGAGCGCTCGAACACGCGTTGGGCCTGACTGGGGGCTGGCTTCTGTGTGGTTGCCGTGGGCTCGGTAGCGCGGGCGGGTGCAGACGCCGAGGATGCCACTGGGTTGACCAGGGCAGGCGGCAGGCTGGGCACACCGGGCAACACAAGTGAGTGTGTGTGGGCCAGCCTGGACATCCAGGCTTGCAGGGCGCGGCTGGCGTGTTCTTCGCTGTGCAGGTTGCGCAGGATGATTTGCGCCAGGCGAACGCTGTTTTCGGCGCGCTCGGTATAGCGGCCCAGCCAGAACAGGTTTTCTGCCGCACGGCTGGTGACGGGGCGCTTGTTCTGCGCCATGCTCAAGGTGCTGGGCGCACTTTGCAGCAGGCTGGTGCGGTCCACTTCGCCATCGGTCAGCACCCAGCAATCGGCACTGCTGCCGCCTTTTTGCATGGAAGCCATCAGCTCGCCGCGCGGGGCCAGTCGCACCAGGCCGCCGGGCAACACGCGCCAGCTGTTGGGGCCATCGGCCAGCACGTACACCCGCAGCATGGCCGAGCGCGGCGCAATCAGGTCGCCCGCCCATGTGGGCGTTTGCGCCAGCGGCATGTAAGCCTGCACGGTGAAGTCGTCGGGCTGCTGGACAATGCGGCCGGTCAGGCGGTCAAGCGCATCTGATCCCAGGCGCTGCCCCATCGCGGTGGTGGCATCGCCCCCCGGGAAGGTGGACTTGATCACGCTGCTTTTGAGCTGCGGCAACACCCGTTGCATGGCGGCATGTTCTCCGCACCACCAGGTCGGCAGTGCAGGCAGGGACAGCTCTTCACCCAGCAACTCGCGGCTGATGGCGGGCAAAAAACCCAGCAACGCGCTGGACTCCAGCGGCGCGGAGCCGGGGGCATTGGCCACCAGCACGTTGCCTGCACGCATGACCTGCAACAGCCCAGGCACGCCCAGGGCCGAGTCGGAGCGCAGCTCAAGAGGGTCCAGCCACTGGTCGTCCAGGCGCTTGATGAGCGCGTCCACCGGCTCCAGGCCGTTGAGCGTTTTCAGGTAGAGGTGCCGGTCACGCACCGTCAGGTCGCTGCCTTCGACCAGCGTCAGGCCCAGGTAACGGGCCAGGTAAGCGTGCTCGAAATACGTTTCGTTGTACGGGCCAGGCGTCAGCAGGGCAATGCGGGCGTTCTGCCCATTGGGCGCCATGGCTTTGATGCCTTGCACCAGTGCCTGGTAGCTGGCGGCCAGCCGCTGTACTTTCATGCCCGCAAATGCGTTGGGAAACTGCCTGGCAATGGCAATGCGGTTTTCCAGCAAATAGCCCAGCCCGGATGGTGCCTGCGTGCGCTGCGACACCACGCGCCAGCCGCCATCGGGGCCGCGCGCCAGGTCGAAGGCCGCGATGTTGAGCCACGTGCCGCCCAGCGGCTCCACGCCATGCATGGCGCGCAAATAGCCCGGGTGGCCCTGCACCAGCGCGGGTGGCAGCAGGGCGCGCTTGAGCAACTGGCGCGGGCCGTAGATGTCGGCCAGTATCAGGTTCAGCAGCTTGGTGCGTTGCAGCACACCGGCTTCGATCTCGGCCCAGCACCCGGGGGTGATGACCATGGGGAACAGGTCGAGCGACCACGGGCGTTGAGTGCCGTGCGCGGCGTCGGCGTAAACGTTGTAGGTGACGCCGTTGTCACGCAGTTGCCTGGCCAGACTCTGGGCGCGCCGGTTGAGCTCGCCCACACCTTCCAGCCCGACATGGCCGAAAAACGACTCCCAGTGCGGGCGCAATTCACCTGTGGCGGGGTTGCGCAGCTCGTCAAAGTGACCCGCAGCGGTCCCCGCTGCCAGCTCTTTCACCAACTCGGTGGGACTGTCAGGGGCTGCGTGGCTGAATAGAGGCAGAGATGAGTCACTCACAAAATTGAGTATGCCGTGAACGCCTCACCCGAGGGTTTACCCGTGGTGAGGCGTCGGGTTGGGCGTGCTCAGGTGCGCAAATCGAGCGTGAACGGGAACTCCCGGTTGGTGATGGCAGGCTCCACGCTCATCTTGCCGGGTGTGTGGCCCATCTGGAAAAAGCGCGCCAGGCGGCGGCTTTCTGCCTCGAAGGAGTTCACCGGGAAGTTGTCGTAGTTGCGGCCACCGGGGTGCACTACGTGGTATTGGCAGCCGCCCATGCTGCGCTGCATCCAGTTGTCCACGATGTCAAACGTCAGCGGGCCGTGCGCGCCAATGCTGGGGTGCAGACTGGACGGCGGGTTCCACGCCTTGTAGCGCACACCGGCCACAAACTGGCCCACGGTGCCGGTGGGCTGCAAGGCCATGGCGCGGCCGTTGCAGGTGACCACGTAGCGACTGTCGTTCAGGCCGCTCACGTGCACTTCCAGCCGCTCCAGCGACGAATCCACATAGCGCACCGTGCCACCCGTGGCCCCTTCTTCGCCCATGACGTGCCAGGGCTCCAGCGCGTTGCGCAGCGTCAGCTCGATGCCACGCGCGGCCACCTGGCCCACCAATGGGAAGCGGAATTCGAAGTGGGGCTCGAACCAGCTCATGTCGAAGCCAAAGCCGCACTGGCGCAGGTCGGCCAGCACGTCTTCAAAGTCCATGCGCACAAAGGTGGGCAGCAGGAATCGGTCGTGCAGCTCGGTGCCCCAGCGGGTCAGCTTGCCGCGCCAGGGGTTTTCCCAGAAGCGGGCCACCAGTGCACGCAGCAGCAGTTGCTGGGCAATGCTCATGCGGGCGTGGGGCGGCATTTCAAACGCGCGCAGCTCCAGCAGACCCAGGCGGCCAGTGCTGCTGTCGGGCGAATACAGCTTGTCGATGCAGAACTCGCTGCGGTGGGTGTTGCCACTCACGTCCACCAGGATGTTGCGCAGCGTGCGGTCCACCAGCCATGGGGGCATGGCCTGGCCGTAGGTCTGCCGGTTGGCATCGATTTGGTTCAGCGCAATTTCCAGCTCGTAAAGCTGGTCGTTGCGGGCTTCGTCCACGCGGGGGGCCTGGCTGGTGGGCCCGATGAACAGACCGCTGAACAAATAGCTCAGGCTGGGGTGGTTGTGCCAATAGGCCACCAGGCTGCCCAGCAGCTCGGGGCGGCGCAAGAAAGGGCTGTCGGTGGGCGTGGCACCCCCCATCACAAAGTGGTTGCCCCCGCCGGTACCTGTGTGGCGGCCATCGGTCATGAACTTTTCGGCGCACAGGCGCGTCTGGTGCGCGGCTTCGTACAGGAACTCGGTGTGCTCGACCAGCTCGCCCCAGTTGTGCGCGGGGTGAATGTTCACCTCGATCACACCAGGGTCGGGCGTGACTTGCAGCATCTTCAGGCGCGGGTCGCGTGGGGGCGGGTAGCCTTCCAGCACGATTTTCATGCCCAGCTTTTCTGCGGTGGCTTCCACTGCGGCCACCAGGTCCAGGTAGTCCTCCAGGCGGGCCATGGGGGGCATGAACACATACAGGTGGCTGCTCTTGCCGCCGTTGTCGGTTTCGCTCTTGGGGCCATTGGCGCGGTGGGGGTCGCGGGCTTCCACGCATAGGGCCGTGCGCGTCAGCCAGGCGGCCGATTCCCCGCGTTGGGGGTATTTGCCGTTGGTGGGCTGACCGGGTGCGGCCACATTGCCCTGGCCGTCGGCGTTGTAGGCCATGGCCGGGGGCGCTTGCGAGGGGTCCGCCGGGATGTAGCTGGTGTTTTGCAGCGACACGGTGCCGCCTTCGGCAAACCCGCCACCCACCTGGTGGGGGGCGTACTGCTGGCGCAGGGCAGTGCCCTCTGGCAGCGCGTCGCGCGGGGTGCTGGGGTCTTGCTCAATGTGGTACGGGTAGTCGGCGGCCGATACCCAGGGCAAGGAGTCCAGTGGCAGGCGGTAACCCATGGGTGAATCGCCAGGGATGAGGTACATCCGCTCGTCGCGGAAGAACCATGGTCCGGTGGACCAGATGGTGCCGCCCAGGCGCGGGTTGCTTTGAGTCCAGGTGCCTTGTGAGTTGGCTTGCAATGGCAGCACGTATCCAATGGTGGCCTCCAGGCCTTGCTGGAACACACGGCGCAGGCGCACGCGCTCCAGTTCGTCGCCCAGCTTGGAGTCAAACGGGTCAACGTTCACCGGCAGCTTGCGCTCGCGCCACAGGTAGTACCAGGTGTCCTCGTAGCCGGGGGTGATGTATTGGGTGCTCAGGCCCAGTTTGCGCGCCAATGCCTGCGTGAAGCGGCGTGCGTCTTCAGATGTGTAGCTGGCAGTGTCGCGTTCATCGGCAAACAGGTTGGGGTTGTGCCAAAGGGGCTGACCATCGGCCCGCCAGAAGATGGACAGGGCCCAGCGGGGCAACTGTTCGCCGGGGTACCACTTGCCCTGGCCCAGGTGCAAAAAGCCTCCGTCGCCGTACTCGGCGCGCATGCGGTGCACCAGCTCCGTGGCGTAGCCGCGTTTGGTGGGGCCCAAGGCGTCGGTGTTCCATTCAGCGGCGTCGCGGTCGGCAGTGGCCACGTAGGTGGGCTCGCCACCCATGGTGAGGCGCACGTCACCGGCCTCCAGGCGTTTGTCCACGTCGTGGCCCAGTGCCACGACTTTGTCCCATTGCTCGTCGGTGTAGGGCAGGGTGACGCGGGGCGATTCGTAAATGCGCGTGACCTGCATGTGGTGTGCAAAGGTCACCTCGCACTTGTCCACACCGCCTTCCACCGGAGCCGCACTCGATGGCTGAGGCGTGCATGCCAGCGGCACATGGCCTTCACCGGCCAGCAGGCCGCTGGTGGGGTCCAGGCCAATCCAGCCTGCGCCGGGCAAAAACACCTCGCACCAGGCGTGCAGGTCGGTGAAGTCTTTCTCGGGGCCGTTGGGGCCGTCCACCGCTTTCACGTCAGACGTGAGTTGAATCAGGTAGCCCGAAACGAAGCGTGCGGCCAGGCCCAAGTGGCGCAGAAGCTGCACAAGCAGCCAGCCCGAGTCGCGGCACGAACCGGTGCCTTTGGTCAGCGTTTCTTCAGGCGTTTGAACGCCGGGCTCCATGCGGATGGTGTAGCCCACATCCTTTTGCACCAGCTGATTGATGCCCACCAGGAAGTCGATGGTGCGCTGCTCGGTGGTGTTGACCTTTTTCAAGTACTCGGTCACCAGCGGGGTTTTGGGTTCTGTGACCAGGTACGGGGCCAGTTCAGCCGTCTGCTCTTTGGCATAGGTGAACGGGAACTTCTCGGCGCTGGGCTCCAGGAAGAAGTCGAACGGGTTGTACACCGCCATTTCCACCACCAGGTCGATGGTGACCTTGAACTCTCGGGTGGGCTCTGGGAACACCAGGCGGGCCTGGTAGTTGGCAAACGGGTCTTGCTGCCAGTTGATGAAATGGTTGGCCGGCTCGATGCGTTGGCTGTACGACAACACCTTGGTGCGACTATGAGGGGCGGGGCGCAGCCGGACCACCTGTGGCCCGAGCTTGACCAAACGGTCGTATTGATAATGGGTGACGTGATTGAGTGCGACGTGGATGGCCATGCGCGGTACTTTCGGCTGGGGAGAAAAGAATGGGTGGAGTGTGAACGGTTTGCAGGGCAGCAAGCAAGTTGCGCGCCACCACGCCGGGTCTGTTCCTCTGCCGTGGTGGTGGGCGTGGCCCCTGGGGTGGGGGCTGGGCACCGCCATGTTGTGGCAGCAGTCCTCGTTGTATGGCGCTGACGTTTACAAGCTTTTTTGTGCCCTGTCGCTTGCCTGCTTTGGGTTTGTTGCTATCTTCAATCAGAGGCTGAAACACCCTGGAAGGGCCGGGTTGCGGACACTGGTGTGCGTTCTGGGTCTGGCTCTGCTGGCCTGGGGCAGCGCCGGGTGGCGTGCGCTGGACCGTCAGGCCGACATCCTGACTCCGTCGCTGGAGGGTATCACCGTGCACACCACGGTGGAAGTGGACGATGTGCCACGGGCCACCCCGGGCGGCTGGCGGTTTTCGGCTCGGCCGCTGGGCCACGCTGTGGTGGCCGCTACTGGCCAACCCGCCCAACTGCCCGAGCGCCTGTTGCTGGGTTGGTATGCCAGCGCTAACAGCGCAGCCCCTCGCGCTGGCGAACGCTGGCAGTTGGCCGTGCGCCTCAGGCAACCCCACGGCTTGGCCAATCCCCACGGGTTTGACAGCGAACTGTGGCTGTGGGAGCAGGGCATCGGCGCCACCGGCTATGTGCGCCTGGGCAAGGGTGACATGCCCGCACGCCGGCTGGAGGCCGCCGGCTGGGGCATTGCGCCGCTGCGCGAATCGGTGCGCAGTCAGATTGCAGAGCACGTGTCTGATCGGCGCCTCGCCGGTGTTTTGTCTGCATTGGTGATGGGTGACCAGGCCGCCATTGACCGGGGCGACTGGGATGTGTTTCGCGCCACTGGCGTGGCGCACCTGGTGTCCATCTCGGGTTTGCACATCACGCTGTGGGCCGTGTTGGCCACGTGGGCTGTCGGGCGCGGCTGGCGGTGGGCCCCACGGATCAGTCCCATCTGGGGCAGCCGTCTGTTGCTGGCCTGTCCCGCACCTGTGGCGGCTGCCTGGGGTGGGGGTGCGCTGGCACTGGCTTACGCCGTGTTTTCAGGTTGGGGCATACCGGCACAGCGAACCGTTTTGATGCTGGGTGTGGCATTGGCGTTGCGGCTGCTGGGGCGGCGCTGGCCCTGGCATGCGGTGGCCGGTGCCGCACTGGCCGTGGTGCTGATCTGGGACCCGTGGGCAGGCCTTCAGCCCGGCTTCTGGTTGAGCTTTGTTGCGGTGGGTGTGCTGTTGGCGGTTGGGGAGTCTCGCGCGCAGGCTGGCGCGCAGCACTCGGTATCCGCCACGCCGTCGTTCTGGGCGCGGGGCTTGCCCTGGGGCCAGCGCTGCCAGCTTCTGGGCGCAGGGCTTTGGGCTTCGGTGGGCAACCTGGTGCGCACGCAGTGGCTCATCAGCCTGGCGCTGGCACCGCTGTCGCTGGTGCTGTTTGGACAGGTGTCGGTGGTGGGGCTGGTGGCAAACCTGGCGGCCATTCCCTGGGTGACGTTTGTCATCATTCCCCTGGGCTTGGCCGCTGTTGTGTGGCCGGTTTTATGGGCACCTGCCGCCTGGGGCGTGCAAGGCATGGTTCAAGTGCTGGAACAGATGGCAGCATGGCCGCTGGCCAGCGTGTCCTTGCCTGCGGTACCTGCGGTGTGGGCAGCCGCCGCCATTGCCGGGGGTTGGGTGCTGGTGTCGCGTGTGCCCTGGGCGTGGCGCTGTGTCGGGCTGGCCCTGATGTTGCCCGCCCTGTTGCATGTGCCGCAGCGGCCCACCGAGGGTGAATTCGAACTGTTGGCCGCCGACGTGGGCCAGGGCAGCGCCGTGCTGGTGCGCACGGCCAGCAACAGTGTGCTGGTGGACACAGGCCCGCAGTTTGGGCCTTTGGGTGATGCAGGCCAGCGGGTGTTGTTGCCCTTGATGCGGGCATGGGGCGATGTGCCCGCCGATGTGGTGCTGAGCCACAGCGACGCCGACCACATCGGTGGCGCTGCGGCGGTGCTGGCGGCACACCCGCACAGCCGTGTGTGGGCGTCCTTTGCCCCGGATGACGTGGCCACCGGATGGACCGATCCGGCCCTGTTGCAGCGAGCGAAGGCCCGGACCGGGCCCTGGAGCCGCTGTGAAGCCGGGCAAAGCTGGACGCACGACGGTGTGCGCTTTGACGTGTTGCACCCCACGCCCGCTGAATACGAGCAGCGCACTTCGACCAACAACCTGTCGTGTGTGGTGCGGGTAACGGGGCGGAGCGGTTCAGCCCTGCTGACCGGCGACCTGGATGCGGCCCACGAAGCCCGGTTGGTGGCTCGCCAGCCGGACGCCTTGCGTGCCACGGTGCTGATGGCGCCGCACCACGGCAGCAAAAGCTCGTCATCTGCTGCGTTTGTGGCGGCGGTGGCACCGCGCTGGGTGCTGGTGCAGGCGGGCTACCGCAGCCGGTACGGCCATCCTGCCTCCGAGGTGCTGGCCCGCTACCGCGCGCTGGGTGTGCCGTGGGTGACCACACCGTCGTGCGGCGCGGCGACCTGGCGCAGTGACCAGCCTGGACAGGTGTCATGCCAGCGGCTGACTGCTGCGCGGCACTGGCACTGGCGTCCATCCACGCCGGTCATCGCCAGCGAGGCAGACCCTGATTCGATGGCGCTCGACTGATCCGCGTCAAGGTGTGTTGGCACGTGTTTGGTGCAAAAGCACGTGACTTGGCCCAGTAATTGCTATGCTGAGGGGACGCACACACCCAGGAACATGGCACATGCAAATCCAGAAGTTCGATGAAATGAACGCCTCGCCCGAGCAGGTGCGGGCCCATTACGAAAACTATGCCCGCTGGCTGTCTCGGCAGCCTGAAGACGTGATGCAGTCGCGCCGGGCCGAGGCCGAAATGATCTTTCGGCGCGTGGGCATCACCTTCGCCGTGTATGGCGCAAAAGACGAAGATGGCTCGGGTACCGAACGCTTGATTCCGTTCGATCTGATTCCCCGCGTCATTCCCGCCCATGAGTGGAAAAGCATGGAGGCCGGGCTGGTGCAGCGTGTCACTGCGCTCAACCGCTTCATTCACGACGTGTACCACGGTCAGGAAATCATCAAGGCGGGTGTGGTGCCAGCCGAGCAGATCTTCCAGAACGCCCAGTTCCGCCCGGAGATGATGGGTGTGGACGTGCCCGGTGGGGTGTACAGCCACATCAGCGGCATCGACATCGTGCGTGCCCCCGATGCCCAAGGCAACGGCGAGTACTACGTGCTGGAAGACAACCTGCGTGTGCCCAGCGGCGTGAGCTACATGCTGGAAGACCGCAAGATGATGATGCGGCTCTTCCCCGAACTGTTTGCCGAAAACCGTGTGGCGCCAGTCGCCCACTACCCCGACCTGTTGCTGGAAACCCTGCGGGCGGTCAGCCCCGCCACCACGGCGGAGCCCACGGTGGTGGTGCTCACCCCAGGCATGTACAACAGTGCCTACTTCGAGCACGCCTTCCTGGCCCAGCAAATGGGCATTGAGCTGGTGGAAGGGCAAGACCTGTTCGTGAAAGACAACTTCGTCTACATGCGCACCACACGCGGCCCCAAGCGGGTGGACGTGATCTACCGCCGCGTGGACGACGACTTCCTCGACCCCCTGGCCTTCCGCCCCACCTCCACGCTGGGTTGTGCAGGCCTGTTAGACGTGTACCGCAGCGGCAATGTGACGCTGTGCAACGCCATCGGCACCGGGGTGGCGGACGACAAGTCCATCTACCCTTATGTGCCGAAGATGATCGAGTTCTACCTGGGCGAAAAGCCCATCCTGAACAACGTGCCCACTTTCATGGGCCGCAACGCCGACGAGCTGAAGTACATCCTGGCCAACCTGAAAGACCTGGTGGTGAAGGAAGTGCACGGTGCGGGCGGCTACGGCATGCTGGTGGGGCCAGCTTCTACCAAGGCCGAAATCGAAGACTTCCGCAAGGCCGTGGAGGCCAACCCCAGCGGTTACATCGCCCAGCCCACGCTCAGCCTGTCCACCTGTCCCACCTACGTTCAAAGCGGCATTGCACCACGCCACATCGACTTGCGCCCGTTTGTCCTCAGCGGCAAAGAGGTGCAGATGGTGCCTGGCGGCCTGACCCGTGTGGCCCTGAAGGAAGGGTCGCTGGTGGTCAACTCCTCGCAGGGCGGCGGCACCAAGGACACCTGGATTCTGGAAGCCTGATTTTCAGAAAAACAATAGCAAACAAACGAAGTACAGAAAGCGCCAGATGCTCTCCAGAACCGCAGACCATTTGTTTTGGATGTCCCGCTACACCGAGCGGGCCGAAAACACCGCCCGCATGCTGGACGTGAACTACCAGACCAGCCTGCTGCCCCAGTCCGCCGCCGTGGCGCAGGTGGGTTGGGAAGGGCTGCTGTCCATCAGCGAACTCATGCCCGCCTACAAGGCCAAGTACGGCGCCGTCACACCCAAGAATGTGATGGACTTCATGGTGCGCGACGAGGCCAACCCATCCAGCATTGCCAGCTGCCTGCTGGCCGCCCGCGAAAACGCCCGCGCCGTGCGCGGCACACTGACGACCGAAGTGTGGGAAACCCAAAACGCCACCTGGCTGAAATTGGCCAGTTACCTCAAGACCAAGGATTTTGAGCGCGACCCGGCCGCGTTCTTCGAGTGGGTCAAGCACCGCTCGCACCTGTCACGCGGCGTGGCCATCGGCACCATGCTGGTGGACGAGGCCTTCCACTTCTACCGCATGGGCACCTTCCTGGAGCGGGCCGACAACACCGCCCGTTTGCTTGACGTGAAGTTCCACGCCGTGGAAAGCGACTTTTACGGTGCAGCCAGCGAGATGGACCAGGAGTACGACTTCTATCACTGGAGTGCCATATTGCGCAGCGTCAGCGCGTTTGAGATTTACCGCAAGGTGTACCGCGACGTGATCAAGCCCGAGCGTGTGGCCGAGTTGCTCATCCTGCGGCCCGACATGCCACGCAGCCTGGCTGCCAGCATGAACGAAATGGTCAACAACCTCACCCTCGTGGCCAGCGACCATGGCAGCGAAACCCTGCGCCGCGCAGGCAAACTGAAGTCAGACCTGCAGTTTGGCCGCATCGACGAGATTCTGGCCACCGGGCTGCACGCGTACCTCACGCAGTTTCTCGACCGCGTCAACGACTTGGGTGGCCGCATCAGTCAGGACTACCTGATGCCGTCAACCGCCAACTGACGACACGCCCCGCCTGCTATGCACCGCAGTGGTGCAAAACAGGCGGCACAATCGGCTTTTTTGATTGCCCGGGGCCAGTGTGGTGCACAGCGCTGCACTGGCTTCTTTGTCCATGAAGCTGAGCATTTTTCACACGACGCGCTATCACTACAGCGCCCCCTTGCGCCACACCGTGCAGATGCTGCACCTGTGGCCCACCAGTGGGCCCTGGCAAACCGTGGACTTCTGGGCCATCAAGGCCCCCGCCACCGTGCACGGACGGCTGGACGGCTTTGGCAACCAGATTCATCAGTTCAGTCTGGCTGTGCCAGCCAACGCTGCACCGGTGTTGAGCGCTGAGGTAGAGGCCAATGGCATCGTGCACACACACGGCGTGTCGTTGGTGACAGACCTGCCCCACATGCCGCACCCGGCGGTGTACCTGCGGTCCACGCCCATGTCTGAGGCTCATCCGCGTCTGGCTGCGTGGGCGCAACAGGTGTTGGGTGCCCAGACGGCAGCTCAACCGGCAACACCCGACAGTGCCCTGGCACTGGCGGTGGCGGTGGGCGAGCAGGTGCGCTACCGCAAAGGCAGCACAGATGTGGAAACCACCGCGCTGGAAGCCTTCGACTGGGGCCTGGGCGTATGCCAGGACCAGGCCCATGTGCTGGTGGCCGTGTGCCGCAGCCTGGGTTGGCCCGCACGTTATGTGAGTGGCTACTTTTACGCTGCCGACGAGCCAGACCTGGCCAGCCATGCCTGGGCCGATGTGTGTGTGTGGATGTGGCCACGCGGCAGTGGCTCAGCCTGGACGTGACCCACGCCTGCCCGACCGACGAGCGCCATGTGCGTCTTGCCGCTGGCACCGACTACAGCACGTGTCCGCCCATCAAGGGGTTGAGGCGCGGGGGTGGGCAGGAGCGGCTGGAGGTCACCGTGAGCCTGACCGCCGTGTGATATTTTTATTCAATCAAAAGTGCATCCAGCGCTTTTATTCATTGAATAGTTCACTACAGGTTTTCTTCGCCTGATCGGCGGTTGATGCCCAAGTCCCGGTAGTGCGCCGCTTTGGCTTCGTACATGGCATGGTCGGCCGCCTGTGCGGCGGCATCCAGCGAACCGCCCGCCGGGCAGGTGGCGGCGCCAATGGCAAAACTCAGGGGGTGGCCGGGGTAAAACTGGTTATTCATGTCCAGCACCGAGTGCAGCCGCTCGCGCACGGCCTGGGCGCCGCGTTCGTCGGTGGCCGGCATCAGCACCACGAATTCATCGCCCCCGATGCGGGCAGCGCACGCCGGGGTGTCGACGGCCTTGGCCAGCACCTCGCCCGCGCGGCGCAGCAGCATGTCGTCGGCGGCGTGGCCTTGTTCGTCGTTCACCTGCTTGAGACCGTTGAGGTCGATGGCCAGCACACTGACCGGCCAGGGGCCCTTGCGCGACAGGCGGTTGAGCTCCTCTGCGTAGAACGCCCGGTTGCGCAGCTTGGTCAACACGTCGTGTTTGCCCAGGTACTCCAGGTAGGCCTCGGCTTTTTTGCGCGCCGTGATGTCCACCAGAGACACCAGCACCATGCCCCAGTCGGCCTCGTGTCCCGGCATGACATTGAACTGCATGTGGATGTGCAGTTGGCTGCCATTGAGTGAGTGGTTCACCACCTCGCGCTGCTGGAATGTTTTGCCGTGCCACAGATCGATGAGCTGCTCCTGGAAAGAGGCCTGCATCTCGTCGCGGAACACCATCCCGATGTCGCGCAACAGGTGTTGCTTGTCGTTGGCCGCAAACATGCGCAGGGTGTGGCGGTTGACATCGATGACGCGGATTTCCTGCATGCAGCGCGTCACAAAATCGGGATGCACCTGCACAAAGGTGGCGAAGTCGTCGATGCCCATGCCCCGCAGCTCGTCGATCAGGCGCTTGATGGCGCTGAAGTCTTCCACCCACAGCGACACGGGTGACAACTCGAACAGGCTGCGCGCATAGCGTTCACCTTCCTCTAGGGCCTGTGTGGCAGCTTCTTGCTGGGTGACGTCTTCCAGGGTCAACAGCACACGGTCCCATGTGGCTTCATGGCCATCCAGAATGCGCGCGCGCAGGCGCACTTCCAGCCGCTGGCCGTCCAGGGTGTGGTTGTAGGTCTGGTTGCTGAATTCAAGCTGGCCGTCCCACAATTGGCACAGCTCGCTGATGAACCGCGTCTGCATGTCGCCACTGAACACCTCACTCAGGCGTGCTTGCAGTTCCTGCAGGCTGCTCGCCTTGAACAGAGCCAATGTGTGCTGATTCACGCGCAGGATGCGCACGGCCTGCGTGCACTGCGTGACACGACTGGTGTCTGCCGCCAGATGGGTGGCCAGGTCGGTCACCCCTTGGGCGCGCCAGTGCTCGAACAGTTGCCGCACGCCGCTGTAGTCCTCCAGCCAGAGGGACACGGGGGCCAGGTCGAACATCTGTTCGAAGTCGGAGCTGCTGTGGGTCACGGTTTGGCTGAGGCGGGTTGTGGCTGCATTCTGCTCGCAATGGTCTCACCCAGCTCGATGACCGCCAGTGCGTAGTAGCTGCTCCAGTTGTAGCGGGTCACGGCGTAGAAGTTGTCGGTGCCCGCCACGTAGCTCGGTGGTTGGCCACCCTGGGCCGGGTCGCCGTTGTGCAGCTCGATCAGTGCCAGCTGCCCGGCGTGGGCACGGCCGGCATCGGTCAGCACGGCGCCTTTGGCCTCGAAGCTCGCGACACTGAAGCTGGGCAGGATGTCGGGGGCCAGGAGGGTGTCCATGTCCAGGCGGGTACTGTCGAAGGTCACTGGGTAATGCGTGGGCATGCCCGGCTTCCAGCCAAAGGCCTTGAAGTAGTGGGCCACCGAGCCGATGGCGTCTGCCGGTGTGCCGAACAGGTCGACCTTGCCGTCGCCATCGAAATCCACCGCGTATTTGGCCCAACTGGTGGGCATGAACTGAGGCATGCCCATGGCCCCGGCGTAGCTGCCGCGCAGGCTGTTGGGGTCTATGCTGGCGCGGTGGGTGAGGCTGAGGTATTGCTCCAGCTCGCCCAGAAAATACTCGGTGCGGACGGCGGCACGCGGATGGCCAGCCGGAAAATCGAAGGCCAGCGTGGCCAGTGCGTCTATCACGCGGAAGTTGCCCATGTGCTGGCCATACAGTGTTTCCACCCCGATCACACCGACGATGAGGCTGGCGGGCACCCCAGTGTCGGCCTCGGCTTTGTCGAGCCAGCGCTTGTGTTTTTCCCAGAAGGCCTGGCCGGCTTTGAGCCGGATGGGCTCGATGAACCGGGCGCGGTAGGCGGCCCAGTTTTTGCCCGTGGCTTTGGGCGCGGGCAACATGGCTTTCTGGACGCTGGGCAGCTTGCGGGCCTGGGCCAGCAGGGCGCGCACCCAGGCGGCATCCAGGTCGCGCCGCTGCGCCACGTCCTCGGCAAATTGCAGGGCAGCAGGGTGTTGGGCGTAGGTTTCAGCTGGGGTTTCTTTTTTGGGGCTTTTTTTGGCCTCAGCGCTTGTTGGTATTGAAGCAGCAGCTATGCAAAGTGCTATAGCGGCGCACACGGACGCGGTGACTGGGGAAAGGTAGGGCAGGCGGTGGGTGGGCATGAACGGTGTCAGGATTGGGGCGCAGGCCAGCGCAGCGTTGCTGCGATGCGTTTCAGGGCCTTCACGTCTGGGGAGGGCGAATGATGAGGTACCGCATAGCGCTGGGCTTCAAGTTGCAGCAGCCAGTCAGTCACGGCGGGGGTGTTCGGGTGCTGGGCATAGCGGGCCTGCAGGCGCTGCGCCAGTTGCCGGGGCGTGGTGTCGGGGCCGGCTTGCAGCCCGAGGCGTGTGGCCTCGCGGCGCGCCTGTGCCAGAAGTCGCAACCACGGGTCGTGCTGCCTGCGTTCCCACATCGCCCATCCGGCCCCGATCAGGCTGACCACACTCAGCAGCCCGGCCAACACGTAGCCCAGGTCTTGCCAGCTGGGTGAGCTGAATCCGATGTTTTTCAGCAGGTCGAGCTGGCGGCTTTGCGAGTAGTTCAGCACCCATTGGTTCCAGCGGTTGTTGATGGCGTCCCAGGTGGCGCGCAGGTGCTCGCTAAGCACGGGGCTGATGGTCCCCAGGGCCTGACCCATCAGACCTCCGGGCACAGCCAGGCGTTCCAGTCCTGCTGTGCGGCTGGGGGACACGGCACCGGTGGGGTCCACACGAACCCAGCCTCTGCCGGCCAGCCACACCTCGGTCCAGGCATGGGCATCGCTTTGGCGCACGGTGTAGTAACCGTCCACAGGGTTGCGCTCGCCGCCCTGATAGCCGGTGACCACGCGTGCCGGAATGTCGAGCGAGCGCATCAGCACCACAAAGGCCGAGGCTATGTGCTCGCAAAAGCCCAGCTTGCGGTCAAACCAGAACTCGTCGGCGCTGTGGGTGCCATAAGTGCCTGGCTCCAGCGTGTACAGGTAACCGCCGGTGCGCAGTTCGTTCAAGGCGCGATCCACCAGCGCGGGAGCTGCTTCGGGGCCCGCACCAGACTCCTGGCGCCACCGCTGGGCCAGCGCCATCAGGCGCGGATTGAAGCCGGGGGGCAACTCCAGAAAGTCCTGCAGCCCAACCGTCGCAGACAACGGGCCATGCTGGAATGTGGTGTGGCTGGTGGCGCGGTAGCGAAGCAGTTCGGTGACGGGCTTGTTCGACACCCACTGCAGGGTGGGCGTCAGCATCAGCTCGTGGCCCGGAAGCTCTGGGGCCTGGGCCGCGGCGTCCAGCGTCATCAGCCAGGGTTGCTGGCTGGGCTCAAGGGTCATTTCGTAGCGAAAAGGTGTGCCTTGAACCACCAGCCCGTGGGTCAATTGCAGCGGCACAGGCAAGCGAGAGCTGGGGACCCGCCACGTGCTGCCGTCGAAACGGCTGAGCACCGGGCCCCGGAAGTACATGTCACTCGCGGGCGGTGCTGGGCCGTCGAAGCGCACCCGCAGGGCAATGCGCGTGTCCTGGGCCAGACTGGCAATGTGGCCCACCTGCATCTGGCCGGACAAGCCGGTTCGCCCCGTCATGCCATCGCCAGGTATGCCCCACAACGGTGCAACACGCGGGAACAGCACAAAGAGCACGACCATGATGGGTGCCCCCAGCAGAGCCATGCCCCCGGCGACTTTCGCGGCTTGCCACAGCGGGGGTTTGCCTGTTGGCATGTGGGCATTGACCAGAGCGGTCAGCAAGCCCCAGAGTGCCAGCAGGATGCCCAGTGCAGTGAGCAGACTTTGCGAGTAAAAAAAGTGCGTGAGCAGGGTGAACAGGGCCAGAAAGAACACCACAAACGCGTCGCGCCTGGCGCGAAGCTCCAGCGTTTTGAGGGCCAGCAGCACCACGATGAGGGTGACACCTGCATCGCGCCCAAAAATGGTGCGATGGGTGAGCAGGGTGGCACCAATGGTGAGCGCCAGCAGACCAAGCCGCCACCACCGTGAGGGCAGCGGGCGGGCTTGCCACGCGTGGGTGCCGCGCCATGCCAGCACGGCTCCAGTGAGTGCGGTGCACCACAGGGGTAAGTGCTCTGCCTGCATCAGCACCACCCAACCAATGAGGGCGAGCAGCAACAGGGTGTCGCGCGTGTCTCGGGGCAGACCTGAGAGGCGCTGCACCAGGTTGTCACGCCAGTTGGGGGAGGGCTGGGTATTCAGCACAGCGCCAGTGCCTCCAGGCAGTGCAGGCGGTGGCTTGCGCCTTGGTCGGGCGGGAATTCACGCCCCGGTACACGCAAACCGTAGCTCTGGCCCAGCCGTTCTGCCTGCAGCAGCCAGGCGGTCAGGCGTGACGCACGCAGTTCGGTGTCTGCCGTTCCCGTCTGTTGCCAGTCCAGCCAGAGCTCATGGCTGTGTTGCGCGCTGGCGTTGTCTCTGCTGACCAGGTCGCCCGAGCCACGGGCCATGGCCTGCGCGACCCGTTTCCATACAACGGCTTTGAGCGGGTCACCCCGACGGTAGGCCCGCACACCGTCAAATTCGCCACTGGGTGCCGACGGCGCGGCAGCGGCCGTGCCAGCCTTTGGCATGCCGGGCGGCAGGGGGGGCGGCGAGACCTCGGGTGAGGGATAGACCAGCACCGTGGCAGCTGGGCGCCAGACCGTCCATACCCTGAACGTACCCAGTGGAAATCGGGTTTCGGCACTGAGCGCAGGCAAGGCATGCCGCCCGCGCCCCGGAGGCACCCATCCCACTGTGGCCGTTGCACTGCCCAGCGGGGGCACGTCCACGTGCACCCAGTCGCTGTGCCCGCTCACGGCCACGCCGATGCCGTAGCGTATGCGGGCATGTGCGCTGCTCAGCGTGATCTGCAACTGCGCCGCCGTGCCGGCAAAACACGGTGCGGGTGGCGCCAGGTGTAACGTGATGCCGCGCAATGTGCCGTGGCTGACATGCATGCCCACCACCGCGCTGCCCGCGAGCAAAAACGTCAGGAGGTAGCCCAGGTTGAGCTGGTAATTGATGCTGCCCACCAGCATCACCAGCAAGGTAAGCGCCAGCATCCAGCCGGGCCGGGTGGGCAGGATGTAGACGTTGCGTTGCGTTAGCAACAGGCTGTCGGTGGCGGGCAGGCGTGCCGTCAGCCAGGCGTTGAAGCGTTGCTTCAGTGTGGGCATGTGGGTGCCAGGGATGGCCTCAGGGCAGCGGCGTGGCGGCCAGCATTGCACGCACCTGTTCAACCGCGCCCCTGCCTGCGTTGTGCAAAGGGCTCAGGCGGTGCGCCACGGTCTGCGGCAGCACGTCTGCCACATCGTCGGGCGCCACATAGTTGCGCCCCGCCAGAAAAGCCTGCGCTTTGGCGGCCCGCACCACCGCAATGGCCGCGCGGGGGCTGAGGCCCTGCACAAACCAGCGTCCGTCCCGGGTGGCGGCCACCAGGTCTTGCAGGTAGTCCAGCACCGGTTCAGCCAGGTGAACGGCCTGCACCAGTGCCTGCAGGTCCGCCAGCTGGCCGGGGTTGACCACGGCGGGCAGTGTGTCGAGCAACTGGCGCCGGTCCTGGCCGTGCAGCAGGGCGCGCTCGGCGCTGCGGTCTGGGTAGCCCAGGCTCAGGCGCATGTGAAAGCGGTCGAGTTGCGACTCGGGCAGCGCATAAGTGCCCAGTTGGTCTTGCGGGTTTTGGGTGGCGATCACAAAAAAGGGCTGGGGCAGGGGGCGGGTTTCGCCCTCGACGGTCACCTGCCGCTCTTCCATGGCTTCCAGCAGCGCGCTCTGCGTGCGGGGACTGGCCCGGTTGATTTCGTCGGCCAGCAGCACCTGTGCAAACACGGGGCCAGGGTGGAACACAAACGACTCCGACCCGCGCTCGTATACCGAAATCCCGCTGAGGTCAGACGGCATCAGGTCTGCGGTGAACTGCACCCGCGAAAACTGCAGCCCGAACGACCGGGCCAAAGCATGTGCCAGAGTGGTTTTGCCCACGCCCGGCACGTCTTCAATCAACAGGTGCCCGCCCGCGAGCAGACAGGCCACGGCGTCGTGAACCTGGGCCTGTTTGCCGACCAGCACCGTGTTAAGCTGGTTCAGAAGCTGTTGGACGGCAGCATGTGTGCTGGCTTGTGGGGCAGTTGGTGCTTGCATGGGCTGCAACCTTACCGTAATTTCCCCCATGACAGAGACCACGCCTGAACTCATCCACACGCGCGACGAGCGCGGCGTACACACCCTCACGCTGAACAACCCGCGAGCCTTCAATGTGCTCAGTGAGTCCATGCTGTCGGCGCTGCAAACCGCCTTGTCCGAGGTGGCGCACGACGGCAGTGCCCGCGCCGTGGTGCTGGCAGCCAATGGCAAGGCATTCTGTGCCGGCCACAACTTGAAAGAAATGCTGGCCACACCGGAGCTGGGTTACTACCAGCAGTTGTTTGCACAGTGCAGCAAGGTCATGCTGGCCATCCAAGCCCTGCCGGTGCCGGTGATTGCGCGGGTTCAGGGGCTGGCCACGGCGGCAGGCTGCCAGTTGGTGGCGCAGTGTGATCTGGCGGTGGCCGCCGACACGGCCACATTTGGCGTGAATGGCATTGATGTGGGCCTGTTTTGCGCCACGCCCAGCGTGCCACTGTCGCGCAACATCCCGCAAAAACTGGCCATGGAAATGCTGCTCACGGGTGAGTTCATCACTGCCGAGCAGGCGCTGGCGCGCGGGCTGGTGAACAGGGTGGCAACACTTGACGCACTGGACGACACATTGGCGTCATTGCTGGCTGCCATTCTGGCCAAACCCCGTGAGGCGCTGGCCATGGGCAAAGCGCTGTTCTACCAGCAGCGCGAAACCGGCCTGGCCGCTGCATACCAGTTGGCTGGCCAAAGCATGGCTTGCAACATGGCATTGCCTGTGGCCCAAGAGGGTGTGCTGGCTTTCACCGAAAAACGGGCCCCAGGCTGGCGTTCCTGACCCAAACACAATTGTTTCCTGACATGAATCCCAAGGCGATCGACGATTTTTCCACCTGGATCGAGGTGTTCTCACAGCGCGGCGTGTTGGTGGAGCTGGGCGCTCTGGCGCTGTGCGTGGTGTTGGCGTGGGGCGCTGTCAGCGGTCTGCGCCGCGCGCTGGAATTGCAAGACGAACGCTCCATCTGGTTTGGCCGCAGCGTGTTTGACGGCGTGTTGTTTCCAGCATTGCTGCTGGGGCTGGCCTACATCGCGCGCGCTCTGGTGCTCCAGTTTTTTCCTCACGCGCTCTTCAAGATCGCGATACCCGTGCTGATTTCGCTGGTGGTCATCCGGGTGGGTGTCAAGGTGCTGCAGGCGGCATTCCAGGACAAGCCCTGGGTGCGGGTGGTGGAACGCACCATTTCATGGGTGGCCTGGGGTGCCATGGTGCTGTGGGTCAGCGGCTTGCTGCCGCTGGTGCTGAATGAGATGGAGGACGTCTCCTGGAAAGTGGGAAGCAGCACCCTCACGCTGCGTAATCTGGTTGAAGGCGCGCTCACGGCATGTGCCGTGCTGATTGCCACCTTGTGGATATCGGCTGCCATTGAAAGCCGGTTGCTGAAATCGGCCACCGGTGGCCAGCTGAGCGTGCGCAAGGCGCTCAGCAATGCCACGCGCGCACTCCTGATGACAGTCGGCGTGATCATGGCGCTGTCTGCCGTGGGAATCGACCTCACGGCGCTGTCGGTGCTGGGCGGGGCCATCGGGGTGGGCATTGGTCTGGGCCTGCAAAAGCTGGCTGCCAACTACGTCAGTGGTTTTGTGATTCTGGCCGAGCGCAGCATGCGCATCGGGGACATGGTGCGTGTGGACAACTTTGAGGGGCGCATCACCGACATCAATGCCCGTTACACGGTCATCCGTTCATTGCAGGGGCGTGAGTCCATCGTGCCCAACGAGCTGATCATCACCAGCCGGGTGGAAAACCTCTCGCTGGCCGACCCCAAGGTGTGGCAATCCACGGTGGTGTCTGTGGGCTATGACAGCAATGTGGAGCAGGTGCAGGCGCTGTTGTTGGCTGCAACGCTCAGCCAGGAGCGCGTGCTGCGTGAGCCCGGGCCGGCGGTGTCGTTGTCCAACTTTGGCGCCGACGGGCTGGAGTTCACCGTGGGATATTGGATTGCCGACCCAGAGAACGGACAACTGAATGTGAAGTCGGCCGTCAACATGGCCATTCTGGCGAGCCTGCGCGAGCAGCGGATCGAAATTCCCTTCCCGCAACGAGTGGTGCACACGCGGGTTGCTGCAGACTGAGTCAAAGTCCGTATAATTCTCGAAAAAGCACGATCGTTCTTTTTTGTTTTGCTTGGCCGCTCATCGGCTGGGCCCTAGAATCTGACGTTTACGTAACGTCAATCAGTGACCCCGTCACATACAACTCAGGAGCACTCGCATGAAGGTATTGGTCCCCGTCAAACGCGTGGTCGACTACAACGTGAAAGTCCGCGTCAAATCGGATGGCACGGGTGTGGACATTGCCAACGTCAAGATGAGCATGAACCCGTTTGACGAAATCGCCGTTGAAGAAGCCGTGCGCCTGAAAGAGAAAGGTGTGGTCACCGAGGTCATCGCTGTCAGCTGCGGTGTCACCCAATGCCAGGAAACCCTGCGCACCGCCATGGCCATCGGCGCGGACCGCGCCATCCTGGTTGAATGCGCTGACGAGTTGCAGCCATTGGCCGTCGCCAAACTCCTTGCCGCCTTGGTGGCCAAAGAACAACCCGGCCTCATCATCCTGGGCAAACAAGCCATCGACGACGACGCCAATCAAGTTGGCCAGATGCTGGCTGCCCTGACCGATCTGCCCCAAGCCACGTTTGCCTCCAAAGTCGAGATTGCCGACGGCAAGGCTGTGGTGACCCGCGAAATCGACGGTGGTCTTGAAACCCTGGCTCTCAGCCTGCCTGCGGTGGTCACCACCGACCTGCGCCTGAACGAGCCACGCTACGTCACCCTGCCCAACATCATGAAGGCCAAGAAAAAGCCCCTGGAGACGCTGACCCCAGCGGCCCTGGGTGTGGATGTGGCCCCCCGCCTCAAAACCCTGAAGGTCAGCGAGCCGCCACAGCGCAGCGCAGGCATCAAGGTGCCCGACGTCGCCATCCTGGTGGCCAAGCTCAAGAACGAAGCCAAAGTCATCTGAAGGGACGCACACCATGACCGCACTTGTCATTGCCGAACACGATCACGCGTCCATCAAGGGCGCAACACTCAACACCGTCACCGCCGCCGCCCAGATGGGGGGTGACGTGCACGTGCTGGTGGCCGGACACAACGCTTCCGCCGCTGCAGCTGCCGCCGCACAGATTGCGGGTGTGAGCAAAGTCATTCACGCCGACAGCGAAGCCCATGCACACGCCCTGGCAGAGAACCTCGCCGCCCAGGTGCTGGCTGTGGCCGGCAACTACAGCCACATCGTGTTTGCCGCCACCGCCATCGGCAAAAACGCCGCACCCCGCGTGGCCGCCAAGCTCGACGTGGCCCAGGTCAGCGAAATCAGCAAGGTCATCAGCGCCGACACCTTTGAGCGTCCGATCTACGCTGGCAACGCCATCGCCACGGTGCAAAGCACCGACGCCACCAAAGTCATCACCGTGCGCACCACGGGTTTTGACGCCGCAGTTGCCACCGGTGGCTCTGCAGCGATTGAAACTGCGGGCGCAGTGGCCGACAGCGGCAAGAGCAGCTTCAAGGGCAGCGAGATTGCCAAGAACGACCGCCCCGAACTGACCGCTGCCAAGATCATCGTCAGCGGTGGTCGCGCCCTGGGCAGCAGCGAAAAGTTCAACGAAGTCATGACCCCGCTGGCCGACAAGCTCGGTGCGGCCATGGGTGCCAGCCGCGCGGCGGTCGATGCGGGCTACGCCCCCAACGACTGGCAAGTGGGCCAGACCGGCAAGATCGTCGCTCCCCAGCTGTATGTGGCGGTGGGCATCAGCGGCGCCATTCAGCACTTGGCTGGCATGAAGGACAGCAAGGTCATCGTGGCCATCAATAAAGACCCAGAAGCCCCCATCTTCAGCGTGGCCGACTATGGCTTGGAGGCTGACTTGTTCACTGCTGTGCCTGAGCTGATCAACAGCCTGTGATGCAGGCTTGAGCCCCAGCGTCCTTCGGGACGCTTTTTTTGAGCCAAAAATGCGGCTGGCGCTTGATGGATAAGCGTTTTAAGCTATTGAAATCGAATATCGGAGACCCTGCAATGAGTTACATCGCCCCCGTCAAAGACATGCTGTTCGGCATCAAGCACTTGGCCAACATCGACCAGGTGGCGCAAATGCCGGGCTTTGAGGACGCCGGTTACGACACCGCTCAGGCCGTGCTGGAAGAGTGCGCCAAGTTCAACCAGGACGTGCTGTCACCCCTGAACTGGGAAGGCGACAAAAACCCCAGCAGCTGGAAAGACACTGTGGTGACGACCACGCCAGGATTCAAGGAAGCGTTCAAGCAGTACGCTGAAGGTGGCTGGCAAGGTCTGCAGCACCCGGCCGACTTCGGTGGCCAGGGCTTGCCCAAAACCATTGGCGCGGCCTGCGGAGAAATGCTCAACAGCGCCAACATGAGTTTTGCCCTTTGCCCGCTGCTGACCGACGGCGCCATCGAAGCGCTGCTGACGGCGGGTTCCGACGAGCTGAAAGCCACCTACCTGGAAAAACTGGTGAGCGGCGAGTGGACCGGCACCATGAACTTGACCGAGCCCCAGGCCGGTTCAGACTTGGCAGCGGTGCGCACCCGTGCCGAGCCACAGCCCGACGGCACTTACAAGATTTTCGGCACCAAGATTTACATCACCTACGGCGAGCACGACATGGCGGACAACATCGTCCACTTGGTGCTGGCCCGTGTGCAAGGCGCGCCCGAAGGCGTGAAGGGCATCAGCCTGTTTGTGGTGCCCAAATTCATGGTGGGTACCGACGGCGCTTTGGGTGCGCGAAACGACGTGTTCTGCGTGAGCATCGAACACAAAATGGGCATCAAGGCCAGCCCCACGGCCGTGCTGCAGTTTGGTGACCACGGCGGTGCGGTGGGCTACCTGGTGGGCCAGGAAAACCGTGGCCTTGAGTACATGTTCATCATGATGAACGCCGCCCGCTACGCCGTGGGTGTGCAGGGCATTGCCATTGCCGAGCGCGCCTACCAAAAGGCCGCCCAGTTTGCCAAAGACCGCGTGCAAAGCCGCCCAGTGGATGGCAGCCTGAGCGCTGCGGGCCCCATCATTCACCACCCCGATGTGCGCCGCATGCTGATGACCATGCGCGCCAGCACCGAAGGCTGCCGCGCTCTCGCGCTGACGGCTGCAGCAGCCTACGACGCAGCCCATCACCACCCCGACGCGGCGGTGCGCAAAGACAACGCCACGTTCTATGAATTCATGGTGCCACTGGTCAAGGGCTACAGCACCGAGCAAAGCCTGGAAGTCACGTCGCTGGGCGTGCAGGTGCACGGCGGCATGGGCTTCATTGAAGAAACCGGTGCGGCCCAGTACTACCGCGACGCCAAAATCCTGACCATTTACGAAGGCACCACCGCCATCCAGGCCAACGATCTGGTGGGTCGCAAAACATCACGCGATGGTGGCCAGACTGCCAAGGCTCTGGCATCTCAGGTGGAAGCCACCGAGGCCGAACTGCTGGCACAAGGCGGTGCCAATGCCGCCGCTGTGGCCAAGAAACTCAAGGCCGCCCGCCTGGCTTTTGTGGACGTGGTGGAGTTCATCGTGGCCAACACCCGCAGCAACCCCAACGCGGCGTTTGCTGGCAGCGTGCCCTACCTGATGCTGGCCGGCAACCTGATGGCAGGCTGGCAGCTTGGCCGAGCATTGCTGGTGGCCGAGGCCGCGCTGGCCAGCGGCGACTGCGGTGAATTCGGCCCTGCCTTCATGCAAGCCAAGATCACCACCGCCCGTTTCTACGCCGACCACATCCTGGCCCGGGTGCCCGGCGTGCGCGACGCGATCGTGGACGGGGCAGGCAGTGTCACCGAGTTGCCACTGGAAGCCTTCTGAACGTCATAGCATCCAGTTCAGCAAGGACGGGCGCTAGCGCCCGTTTTTTGATTCAGAAAGCACCACAGGAGATTTTCATGTCACGTTTGCCTGGCGCTCTGGCGCACCTGCCTTTCCCCGTCATCGGTTCGCCGCTGTTCATCATCAGCAACCCCAAGCTGGTGGTGGCACAGTGCGTTGCCGGTGTGGTGGGCTCCATGCCCGCGCTCAATGCCCGCCCTGCCGAGCAACTGGAAGAGTGGTTGATTGAAATCACCGAGGCGCTTGCCGCCCACAACGCAGCCCACCCCGACCGCCCGGCGGCGCCCTTTGCCATCAACCAGATCGTGCACAAGAGCAACGACCGCCTGGAGCACGACATGGCGCTGTGCGTGAAGTACAAGGTGCCGATCATCATCACCAGCCTGGGCGCCCGCGAAGACATCAATGCCGCCGCCCACAGCTACGGCGGCGTGGTGCTGCACGACATTATCAACAACAAACACGCCCACAAAGCCATTGAGAAAGGCGCCGACGGCCTGATTGCAGTGGCCGCCGGTGCAGGAGGCCATGCGGGTGTGAAAAGCCCGTTTGCGCTGATTCAGGAAATCCGCCAGTGGTTCGATGGCCCGGTGGCGCTCAGTGGCTCCATTGCCTCGGGTGGTGCGGTGCTTGCCGCGCAGGCCATGGGTGCAGACTTTGCCTACATCGGCTCAGCCTTCATTGCCACCGACGAAGCCCGCGCAGCCGACGCTTACAAGCAGTCCATTGTGGACAGCAACTCCGACGACATCGTCTACAGCAACCTGTTCACTGGTGTGCACGGCAACTACCTGGCGCCCAGCATCCGAGCCGCCGGCATGGACCCCGACAACCTGCCGGTCAGCGACCCCAGCAAAATGAACTTCGGCGGCGACAAGTCCAAAGCCTGGAAAGACATCTGGGGTTGCGGCCAGGGCATCGGAGCCATCACCAAAGTTCAGCCTGCCGGTGAACTGGTGGCGCAGTTGAAGCGGGAATACGCAGAGGCTCGAAGCCGGTTGGCTCTCGCCTGAAAATGTGAATCAAATTGGCACCCAGCGCTTGACTGTCAAGCGCTGGGTGCTATTTTTTACGCCTTGCTTTCTGCCACGCGCTGGGCAATGTGGGCCAGCGCCTCTTCCACCTGGTCGATCAGGATCAGGCACAAGTCGCCAGGGTTGAGCCGACCCAAGGCGGTATCAATGGCCACGAACTCGCCTTGAATGTCCTGCACATGGGTGGTTTTGGCTGCCCCATCCAACCCTTTGCGCAACAGGCCCAGCACTTCGCCGTCGGCGCGTCCGCGCTGGCAGGCGTCTTCGTACAGCAGCACATCGTCAAACACGCTGCCCAGGATCGCGGTTTGCTGGGTGATGTCTTCGTCGCGTCGGTCGCCTGCACCGCTGATGACCACGCTGCGCCGTTTTGCGGGCATGGCTTGCACGGCGTTGGCCAGGGCAGCGATGGCATCCGGGTTGTGACCGTAGTCGGCAATCACCGTGGCGCCTTTGTAGTCAAACGTGTTGAAGCGCCCAGGGGCCGAACTGGCGTCGCTCACAAAGTTGCCCAAGGCCTGGGCCACGGTGTCCCAAGCCAGGCCGAGTGCCCACGCAGCGCCCACGCTGGCCAGCACGTTTTCCACCTGAAAACCGATGCTGCCACCGCGCGTGAGCGGCACGTTTTTCAGCGGGAGCCGGACCTGGAAATGGCCCTCCTGGGCCACCACATGCCCGTCTTCCACATAGACAGCGCGTTTGCCGTGTGCGAGATGGGTGGCCACCACGGGCAGGTGGCGGTCTTGCGCGAAGTACGTGACCGCGCCAGGGCACATGCCCGCCATGGCCACCACGGCTGGGTCGGCGGCGTTGAGCACGGCGGTGCCGGTGTCGGCCACGTTCAGCACGATCACGCGCTTCAGTACCGCCAGGTCTTCTACGGTGGTGATGTAGTTCAGACCCAGGTGGTCGCCTGCGCCGATGTTGGTGACCACGGCCACCTGGCAGCGGTCAAAGGCCAGGCCTTCGCGCAGCATGCCGCCGCGTGCGCTTTCCAGCACCGCCGCGTCCACATCGGGGTGCATCAGCACGCTGCGCGCACTGCGGGGGCCGCTGCAGTCGCCGCTGTCGATCTGGCGGCCGTTGATGTACACGCCGTTGGTGTCGGTCATGCCCACACGCTGACCGTTTGACTTGATCAGGTGGCTGATGAGCCGTACCGTGGTGGTTTTGCCGTTGGTGCCCGTGACCGCCACCACCGGAATGCGCCCGTCGTTTTTCTTGCCGTCGGCGCTGGCGGGGTACATGTGGGCAACGATGGCCTCGCCCACATGCCGTCCTTTGCCGTACGAGGGGTTGGTGTGCATGCGCAGGCCCGGGGCCGCATTCACTTCCACGATGCCGCCGCGTTGCTCTTCCAGCGGGCGCATCACGGTTTCGCACACCACGTCCACGCCGCAAATGTCCAGCCCGATCATTTTGGCGGCTGCAATGCAGCGTGCGGCCACTTCAGGGTGAACGTCGTCCGTCACGTCGGTGGCGGTACCGCCCGTCGACAGGTTGGCGTTGTTGCGCAAGATCACACGCTGTCCCTTGGCTGGCACAGAGTTCACCGTGAGTCCCTGTTCGGCCAACCGGTTTTTGGCGATGTCGTCGAGCCGGATGCGGGTGAGGGGGGTGGCGTGGCCAGTTCCACGTCGGGGGTCGGCGTTGACGCGGTCCACCAGTTGCACCACGGTGCTGTCGCCATCACCCACCACCAGCGGGGGTTCGCGGCGCGCCGCAGCCACCAGTTTGTCGCCGACGATGAGCACGCGGTAGTCGCTGCCCACGAGATAACGCTCCACCAGGATGTCGTCGCGGAACTTGCGTGCGTTGTCGTAGCCAGCCATCACAGCCTCACGCGTGCTGACGTTGACGGTGACTCCTTTGCCCTGGTTGCCGTCCTGGGGCTTCACCACCACCGGCCCGCCAATTTCCTGTGCGGCCACCCACGCGTCTTCTGCGCTGGTGACGGGGCGGCCCTCGGGCACGGGCACGGCAGCGGCGGCCAGCAGTTTTTTGGTCAGTTCTTTGTCTTGGGCAATGCTTTCGGCAATGGCGCCGGTGCTGTCCATCTCAGCGGCCTGAATGCGGCGTTGTTTGCTGCCCCAGCCAAATTGCACCAGGCTGCCTTCAGTCAGGCGGCGAATGGGCACGCCGTGCGCCTTGGCGGCATCGACGATGGCACCTGTGGATGGCCCCAGGCGGATGTCTTCGTCCAGTTCTTGCAGGGCTTCGACATAAGGGGTGGTGTCGAACGGGGCGTCGTTCCAGGCGGCTTCGCACAGTTGCCGGCCGATGTCCAAGGCCTGCTTGCCCACGGCCTCTTCGCTGTATTCCACCACCACTTGGTACACACCTTCTTCGGTGGTGGGTGTGGTGCGACAAAACGACACGGGGCAGCCGGCCCTGATTTGCAAGGACAAGGTGCACTGCGACAGCACGTGCGCCAGCGACAGCGGTTTGGTCAGGGGATACGGGCGGAAGGCTGCCACCTCGGGGAAGCGCTGGCGCAGCCGGGCTTCAATTTCGGGGCGTGCGTTCAAGTTGCTTTCGTCTGGCGTGCAGTGAACGATGGCCTCCACACAGGTGGTGCGGCTCCAGAGGTTGGGGCCGCGCAGGGCGCGAATGCGTGTGACTTTCATGGGGTGTCCAGTAACGGGGCTCTGCGGGAATCAGGCCTGGGAGGCGGTCGGCCTGGCTGACATCTGCGCGGCAATGGGGGGCCAGTCCGCTTCGATCGCGGCGCGCACCACGGTCAGTGGAATGTCCAGGGCCCAGGCCGTGGCAATGCTGGCCAGCAGCACTTGTGTGGCCAAGGGGGCGGTGTCCGGGTGGCGCGCGTCGAACACGGGTTTGCAGGTGTCACCTGTGGCCAATACCAACCGGCCGTCAGTCACCAGCACGGCTTTGCCACCTTGGGCCCGGTGAGCCTGAACGGCAGGGAGGTTGGCATCTGCCGCGTAATAGATGACGGCACCATCGCTCAGGTCTGCCAGTTCGGCGGCAGCCGGTTCGTGGGCATTGATGACCGCCACACCGTGTGACAACACCACATCGACCTGCGTGCGAACGATGCTGTACATCTGTTCGTCCTCGGTGACATAGAACTCTTCCAACCCTTCGGCCTTTGGCACACCGGTGACCACGCCCACGTGGCAGCGGTCGTACACCAGTCCTTCAGCCAGGATCTGGCGCGGGCTGTTTTCGAACACGGCCGCTTGCACCTGCCGGTTCATCAGCAGGCGCTGGCCTGCATCCCAGGGTTTGATGGGCAGGGCATCGTGCAGCTGGCGTTGGTTGAGGTACACGCCCTGTTGGCAAGCCATGCCTGTGTGGCGGCCGTCCAGACGCAGCATCGCTGCGACCAATTGCGCCACGGGCAAAGTGTCGGCTGCATCGCCTGTGATGCCCACCACCGGGATGCGCCCGTCCGACTCGGGGCCAAACAGGTGATCCACAATGGCTTTACCCACGGGGCGGGGGGTGCCGGTTTCGGGTTTGATGTGCATCAGCAGGCCGGGGCCCGCGTTCACTTCCACAATGGCCCCTTGTTGCGGTGCCATGGATTTTGAAATGTCGGTGACCACCAGGTCCACCCCGGCCACATCCAGACCCACCACGCGTGCGGCCATGGCGGCCAGTTCGGCCACGTCGGGGTGCACCAGATCGGTCACATCGTGGGTGAGGTTGCCGTGGCGTTGCACGCGCACGCGCTGCCCGCTGGAAGGCACGCTGTCAGGAGCCAGCCCCTGGCGCTGCAGTTCCACCAGCATGTGTGGCTCCTTGCTCAGCACGATGAATTCGAGCGGGAATTCTTCTTCCTCTCCCCGGCGGGGGTCGGTGTTCAGTTGCTGGTCCACAAGCTGCTGCACCGTGTGGCTGCCATCGCCCACCACTTCGGTGGTCTGACCGCGCGTGGCTGCGACCATTCGGCCACCCACCACCAGCAAACGGTGTTCTTCTCCGGGAATGCAGCGCTCCACGATCACGCCACTGCCTTGTTCGCTGGCCACGTGGTAGGCAGCGTGCACATCTGCTTCGGTCATCAGGTCCAGCGTGATGCCCCGGCCGTGGTTGCCGTCGATGGGCTTCACCGCCACGGGCAGACCGATGTCCTGGGCAGCTTCCCAGGCCGCTTCGGGCGAGTCGACCTTTTCACCCTCAGGCACCGGAATGCCGCAGGTGGACAACAGCGTTTTGGTCAGGTCTTTGTCGCTGCAAATGCCCTCTGCAATGGCGCTGGTGCCATCGGTTTCGGCCGTCCAGATGCGGCGCTGGCGTTCGCCCTGTCCCAATTGCACGAGGTTGCCGTCGTTCAGGCGGGTGTGCGGTATGCCGCGCGCCGTGGCTGCGTCCACGATGTGGGCGGTGCTGGGGCCCAGACACAGCGAGTCGACCATGGCACGCAAGCGGCTGACGGTACCTGCCACATCGAACGGCTGGTCATCGATGGCGGCCATGACCAGATCGCGTGCCGACTGCAAGGCCGCGCGACCCACGCTTTCTTCACGCGTGCGGATGACCACCTTGTACACACCCCGCACGTGGGTCGAGCGCGCCTTGCCAAAGCCGGTTTGCATGCCGGCCAGGTTCTGCAGCTCGAGCGCCACATGTTCCATGATGTGGCCGGGCCAGGTGCCTTCGCGCAGGCGCTGAAGAAAACCGCCTCGCACGCCGGGGCTGCAGTGGTGCTCCTCCAGAGACGGCAGCCAGGCGGTCAGGCGCTCGTAGAAACCGGGCAGTGTGTTGGAAGGGCAGTCTTCCAGGTCGCCAATGTCGATCCAGGCTTCCAGCGTCGGGCGGTAGGTCCAGATGTTAGGGCCGCGCAAATAGGTGATGCGCAAAAAACGGATGTCGCGGTGGTTCATGCTGATCGTGGGCCTGGGGCCCGAGTCGGGCGGCGGGACAAACCCCACCGCTACAATGATTTTCCTAGCACCGACATTGTGCTGCGACCTTCCCGGCACCGGTCCGGGCAAGCAACATTTTTTTACATCGATTCAACCGAACTGTGCGGTCCAAGGCCGACAGCGGCCCGGTGGCAGTGACAATTGCGACCCATGCAAACCCCCTCTTCAGCCATGCCCGGTGTGGGCGCGCCCACCGTTCTGACGGGCCTGCCCCCGCGCTGGCACAGCCTCATACAACTCTCGCTCTTGTCGGGAGAAAGCACCTTGGCTGCCTTGCAGCCCGATCTGGATGAGCGACTGCACGCCGCCAGCTCGCTGGTGTTGCTGACCGGTCAGCGCCTGATGGCCTGGCTTCCTGCCGACCCCGAAGGTACGCCCCAAGTCCACAGCTGGCCATTGCACCCGGGTTTGCGGCTGATCCTGACCGATCATGCCGGTGTGGGCACCCTGGCGCTGGTCGACGGCGAGCGGCGCCTGGCCGCGTGGCGGTTCACCCTGGGCGTCAACCTATATGCCCAGCGTCTGGTTGTGCAGTTTGCCCAGACGGTTGCTGCGTTGGGGTATCCCGCCGGTGCAAGCGCGGCAGCAGAACCGGGCAGTGAAGAGGCGGACGAGCCACAGCGCTTTGCCGCTGAGGCGGAGCAGCCCCCATCCACTTGGACGCTGCTGCGCTTGTGGCGCTTTGCGCGGCCTTACCAGTGGCAGTTGCTGGCGGGCTTTCTGCTCACCTTGGCATCCACAGCCGCTACGCTGGTGCCGCCGTACCTGACCATGCCGCTCATGGATGACATCCTCATCCCGTTCCAGAACGGCAAGGCCATCGAACAGGACGTGGTGCTGCTGTACCTGGCCGGGCTGTTTGGCTCGGCGCTGGTGGCCTGGAGCCTGGGTTGGGCCAAAACCTACATCCTGGCCCTGGTGTCAGAGCGCATCGGGGCTGATTTGCGCACCACCACCTACGAACACCTGCTGGCCCTGAGCCTGGAGTATTTCGGTGGCCGCCGCACGGGCGACCTGATGGCGCGCATCGGCAGCGAAACCGACCGCATCAACGTGTTCCTGTCGCTGCACCTGCTCGACTTCGCGACCGACGTGCTGATGATCGTCATGACGGCACTCATCCTGTTCTCCATCAATCCGTGGCTGGCATTGGTCACGCTGGTGCCGCTGCCGTTCATTGCATGGCTGATTCACCTGGTGCGCGACCGGCTGCGCACGGGGTTTGAAAAAATCGACCGCGTGTGGGCCGAGGTGACCAACGTGCTGGCCGACACCATTCCCGGCATTCGGGTGGTGAAAGCCTTTGCCCAGGAAGACCGCGAGGCCAGGCGCTTTCGCGATGCCAACCGCTACAACCTGGCGGTGAACGACAAACTCAACCGCACCTGGAGCCTGTTTTCCCCCACCGTCACGCTGTTGACCGAGGTGGGTCTGCTGGTGGTGTGGGCATTTGGCATCTGGCAGGTGTCGCAAAACGCCATCACGGTGGGGGTGCTGACGGCATTTTTGGCCTACATCAGCCGGTTCTACACACGGCTGGATTCGATGAGCCGCATCGTGTCGGTCACGCAAAAAGCTGCCGCCGGGGCCAAGCGCATTTTTGACATCTTGGACCACGTCTCCAGCGTGCCCGAGCCGTCACATCCGGTGGCACTGCCCACTGTCACTGGCCGCATCGACATCGAACACGCGAATTTCCGCTACGGCAACCGCGCCGTCATCAAAGACCTGACGCTGTCCATCCAACCTGGTGAGTTCATTGGGCTGGTGGGCCACAGCGGTTCTGGCAAGAGCACGCTGGTCAACCTGCTGTGCCGGTTCTATGACGTGAGCGGTGGGTCAATTCAGATCGACGGTGTGGACATCCGTGCCCTGAAGGTGGCCGACTACCGCCGCCACATTGGCCTGGTGCTGCAAGAGCCGTTTTTGTTTTTCGGCACCATTGCCGAGAACATCGCCTACGGCCGGCCGGAAGCCACGCGCGCCGACATCGTGGCCGCCGCGCGGGCTGCACACGCGCACGAATTCATTCTGCGGCTGCCCCAGGGCTATGACTCGCTGGTGGGCGAGCGGGGCCAGGGCCTGTCGGGCGGTGAGCGCCAGCGCATCTCCATTGCACGTGCCTTGTTGATTGACCCCGCCATCCTCATCTTGGACGAGGCCACATCGTCGGTGGACACCGAAACCGAGAAAGAAATCCAGAAGGCGCTCGACAACCTGGTGCGCGGGCGCACCACCATTGCCGTGGCGCACCGCCTGTCCACCCTGCGCCGGGCCAACCGGCTGGTGGTGATGGACAAGGGCCACATGGTCGAGGTGGGAAGCCACGACGAACTGATGGAACAGCAGGGCGCTTACTTCCGCTTGTACGAAGCGCAGGCCCGTCAGGCCAAGGCCGCCGAAGACGTGCTGCTGGCCGCCGAGGAACGCACATGACCACCACCACTGCAACCTTCGATTTCACACTGCACTGGAGCCCTGCGGGCAAGCTGGTGTTGACCCGCGCCGATGGCACTCAGCACGAAGGTGTGGTGCCCGTGCGCGCGTTTCCCATCTCCGCAGCAGAAGAGGGCTTGTCGCTGGTCGATGCCGACGGCCATGAACTCGCCTGGATCAACGCGCTGGCCGACCTGCCTGCCGACACCCAGGCCGCGGTGCAACGCGGCCTGCAGGAGCGCGAGTTCATGCCCGAGATTCAGCGGCTGGAGGGTGTGAGCAGCTACGCCACGCCCAGCACCTGGACGGTGGACACCGACCGGGGCCGGTTTGACTTTGTGCTGAAAGGCGAGGAAGACATCCGCCGCCTCAGCTCGGGCACGCTGCTGGTGGCCGACAGCCACGGCGTGCAGTTTTTGATCCGCGACCTGTTCGCGCTGGACCGCCACAGCCGCAAACTGCTTGACCGGTTTTTGTGAGCCCACCATGACCCACCCGCTCTACGCCGCCGCACCCGACCGGTACGATGGCCGCATGCCTTACCGCCGCACAGGCCGCAGTGGCTTGGCATTGCCCGCCATCACGCTGGGCCTGTGGCACAACTTTGGCGACGCCACCCCGTTCCAAACCCAGCGCAACATGCTGCGCACCGCGTTCGACGCGGGCATCACCCATTTCGACCTGGCCAACAACTACGGACCGCCCGCAGGCAGTGCTGAAACCAACTTTGGCGAGCACCTGCACCGCGACTTCAGGCCGTACCGCGATGAACTGGTCATTTCCAGCAAAGCGGGCTACGACATGTGGCCCGGACCCTATGGACAGGGCGGGGGCTCGCGCAAATACGTGTTGGCCAGCCTTGACCAGAGCTTGGCGCGCATGGGGCTGGACTACGTCGATATTTTTTATTCCCACCGTTTCGACCCCGACACCCCGCTGGAAGAAACCATGGGCGCGTTGGCCACCGCCGTGCAGCAGGGCAAGGCGCTGTACGTGGGCCTGTCCAGCTACTCGGCGGGCAAAACCCGCGAGGCCGTGGACATTCTGGCCAGCATGGGCGTGCCCTGCCTCATTCACCAGCCGTCGTACAGCCTGCTCAACCGCTGGATCGAGGAAGACCTGCTCGACACCCTCGGCGATCTGGGTGTGGGTTGCATCGCCTTCAGCGCACTGGCCCAAGGTCTGTTGACCAGCAAGTACCTGAACGGTGTGCCAGCCGACGCCCGCATCAACCGCCCCGGCGGCGGCTCGTTCACGCCCGACCACCTCAGCCCGCAGAACATCACCCATGTGAAGGCGCTGAATGAACTGGCCCAGGCCCGGGGCCAGAGCCTGGCGCAAATGGCGGTGGCCTGGGTGCTGCGCGATGCCCGCATGACCTCGGCCCTGATCGGCGCGAGCCGTCCCGAGCAGATCACCGAACTGGTGGGCGCTTTGAAACGCCCCGATTTCACCGCCGACGAGCTGGCCGCCATCGACCGGCACGCGGTGGACGGTGGCATCAACCTCTGGAAGCGCCCCAGCACCGACCAGCGTTTGGCCTGACGTGGTATTGCCGTGGCCGAACCGCTGAAAAACCAATACGGCCCCGAGGTGCCTGCGCGCCTGGAGCGCGAGGTGGCGGCCGTGCATCCTGCGTTCGACAGCACCGCTTTTTTGGCCGATGCGCTGAGTGACTACGACGCACTCGATCTGATGGCCAGGGGTCGCCACCTGGCCCACGCACTGCACCGCCCCTGCCCACCGACTATGAAGCTGCAGTGGAGGTGCTGCTGGCGTCGGTTGAGGCGGCACCACCGTCTGAGTCAGCCAGCGCCATGGCCCCCTTTTTCTATTTGCCGCACACCTGTTTTGTGGCGGAGTTCGGGCTGGGGCACTTTGAAGCGTCGATGCGCGCACAGCACCTGCTGACTCAGCGGTTCACCGCCGAGTTCAGCATCCGCCCGTTTTTGCAGCACCACACCCAGGCCACGCTGGACCGGTTGGCGCAGTGGGCCACCGACTCCAACCACCACGTGCGCCGCCTGGTGTCAGAGGGCACTCGCCCGCGATTGCCCTGGGGCCAGCGCCTGCGAGCCTTCCAGCAGGACCCCACGCCTGTGCTCGCCCTGCTGGAAAAGCTGAAAGACGACCCCGAGCTGTACGTGCGCCGCTCGGTGGCCAACAACCTGAACGACATTGGCAAAGACCACCCCGCAGTGCTGGTGGACACCGCCCGGCGCTGGTTGCCCGGTGCCAGCCCCGAGCGCCGCTGGCTGGTAGAGCACGCGTTGCGCTTTGCCGCCAAGCGAGGTGATGCGGGTGCGCTGGATGTGCTGGGTTTCGGTGCCCGTGCCCAGGTGGCAGTGGTGCAGCCGCGCATTCAGCCTGCCGTGGCCCAGGTTGGCGGCGCTGTCGAAGTGGCGTTTGAGCTGCACAACACCCAGGCCCACGCACAGGACGTGCTGGTGGACTTTTGCATCCACTTTGTGAAGGCCAGTGGCCAGACCGCGCCCAAGGTGTTCAAGCTGAAAACCACCACCCTGGCGCCCGGTGCTGCGTTGGCATTTCGAAAACGTGTGTCGCTGGCACCCATGACGACGCGGGTGCACCACCCTGGTACACACCGGGTGGAGGTGTTGGTCAATGGGGTGGCGCAGCCGCTGGGTTCTTTTGAGTTGCTGGCGGCCTGAAATTCAATAAAAAAATGCCATCCAGCGCAGGATGGTATTCATTTCTCAGCTATCAACCTGGCCGCCTGTTTCAGGGCTGCTGCAGCGCTTTCAACAGCTTCTGGCCTGCGCGGCCGCTGGCCTCGTGGCCCAACCGGGTTTGCTCGGCCTTGATGGCGGCACGGCTTTTGTCGCCCAGCATGCCGTCCACGGTGCCAATGTCGTGGCCGCGCTGGGCCAGCAGGGTTTGCAGCTCGCGCCGCTGGGCGCGTGACAGGCCGGGGTCGTCGGTGGGCCAGGGCGTTGCAAATGGGGTGCCGCCGCGCAGGCGGTCGCTCAGGTGGGCAATGGCCAGGCCGTAGCTTTCCGCAGCGTTGTAGCCGTAAATGGCATCGAAATTGCGACTCACCAGAAAGGCGGGGCCGTTGGCCCCGGCCAGCGTCATCAGGCCCAGCGGCGTGTCTGCGCCAAACACGGCAGCGGCGCTGCCGCCAGCCACAGGCTGCACGCCGCGCTCGGCCCAGGTACTGGCGGGGCGTTTGGTGCGGCGGCCTTCACCTGCCAGGTTGAACCCTGCTGGGAGCTTCACCTCCACACCCCATGGCAAGCCGGTTTTCCAGCCCGCCTTTTGCAGAAAGTGGGCGGTGGATGCCAGGGCATCGGGCACGCTGGCGGTCAGGTCGCGGCGGCCGTCGCCGTCAAAGTCCACGGCCAGCCGTTCGTAGGTGGTGGGCATGAACTGGGTGTGGCCAAACGCCCCTGCCCAACTGCCCACCAGACGCTCGGGCGGCACGTCGCCGCGCTGCAGGATGTGCAAGGTGGCCAGCAACTCCTGCTGAAAAAATGCCTGCCGCCGCCCGAAGCAACTCAGCGTGCCCAGCGCCTGTACCAGCGGGTAGCGGCCAAAGCTCTGGCCAAAGTTGCTCTCCACGCCCCACACCGCCACCACCGTGGCAGGGTCCACCCCATAGGCTTGGGCCACCCTCTCCAGGGTGGGCATGTGGGCCTGCAGCTGGCGTTGGCCGTCGGCCACCCGTTCGTCGTCCACGAGTCCGGACAGGTAGTCCCAGATGGGGGTCTTGAACTCGGGCTGGTTGTCCAGCTTGGCCAGCACGCTGCCATCGGGCGTCACGTTCTTGAACGCCGCAGTCCAGGTGGATGCACTCACTCCGGCGCGCGCAGCCTGGGGGCGCAGCTTCTTGAGGCACGCCGCCCATACGGCAGCATCAGGCTCGGGCGGAGGGCTGGTTTGTGCCACCGCTGAAGCGGAAAAGGCTGCTGCAGCCAACACACAGGCAACGGGTTGAAAATGTCGAATAAAAAATGCCATTGGCGCTTATTTGGTAAAGAAAGTGTGCTTCAAAAAAACGATGGCCATGTATCAGGCTGGCCAGGTGGCGCCATGCTCGGGTGTGGTGGCTGGCCACTTCAGTTCGCAGTTGATTCGGTGGCGCAGTTGGTCTGACGCCTCTGCGTCGCCATGCACCACAAACACGTTGGCCGGCGCCTGGGGCAGGGCGCGCAGCCAGTCGAGCAACTGGTTGCCATCGGCGTGGGCCGATGCTGCGTGCAGCGCCACCACCTCGGCCCGAACCGGCACGTCCTGGCCGTGGATGCGCAAAAAAGCAGCCCCCTGCGCCAGACTGGCCCCGCGGGTGCCGGGAGCCTGGTATCCGGTCAGGATGACCATGTTGCGGTGGTCGCTCAGGCCGCCAGCCAGGTGGTGCAGCACGCGCCCACCGGTGGCCATGCCACTGGCCGACAAAATCACTTTCGGCCCGTGGTGGTGGGCAATGGCGCGGCTTTCGTCGGGTGTCACGGTCATGGTGGCCACGCGCTCCATGGCGTCGCACTCGGCGGCACTCAGGCGATGGCCGTGCAGGTGTGCCGCAAACAGGCCGGTGGTGTGGATGGCCATGGGGCTGTCCAGGTAAATGGGCAGGCTGGCCGGTATGCGTCCGGCAGCCTTGAGCTGCGCGATGGTGTGCAGCAGTGCCTGCGCCCGCCCCACGGCAAACACCGGCACGATGGCCGTGCCGCCCCGTGCGGCCACCCTCACCAGCGCCGGGGCCAGCTCGTCGGCCAGGGTGTCGGCGCTGTGGCTGCGGTTGCCGTAGGTGGACTCCACCACCACCACATCGGCGGGGGGAGGGGGCTCGGGCGGGTTCATCAGCACGTCATCGGGGCGGCCCAGGTCTCCCGAGAACAGGATGCGCCGCCCGCCCACTTCCAGCAGGACGCTGGCCGCGCCCAGGATGTGGCCCGCGCCGGTGAAACGGGCCGTCCACCCGGGAATGGGTTCGAACGGCTGGTGCAGCGCCACGGTGCGCAGGTGCTTAAGGCTGCGCTCGGCATCGTCCTCGGTGTACAGCGGCAGGGCGGGCGCGTGTTTGGAGAAACCCTGCCGGTTGGCAAAGTTGGCGTCTTCTTCCTGAATGTGGCCGCTGTCGGGCAACAGGATGCGGGCCAAGTCACGCGTGGCCGGTGTGCACCACACCTTGCCGCCAAAGCCTTCGCGCACCAACAGGGGCACATAACCGCTGTGGTCCAGGTGTGCGTGGGTGAGCACCACGGCGTCCACCGCGCTGGCCTCTGTCGGCAGCGGATGCCAGTTGCGCAGCCTCAGTTGCTTGTAGCCCTGGAACAGCCCGCAGTCCACCAGCAGTTGCCTGCCGCCGTGTTGCACCAGGTATTTGGAGCCGGTGACCGTGCCTGCTCCGCCCAGAAAGGTGATGTTGACGCTCATGCTGCCAGTTTAGATGCCGTACACCCCCATGCGTTCGTCGGCCGGTGGTCATATTTGCACGGAAGGGCTGATGAATGTCAAAGTCCTCACGGCGTTTTCGGGGCATGGTCAGACGATGTTCAAGGTGCGGACAGGAATCAGGCTGGCATGGGGTGCGTTGGTGTTCACCGGCGCCGCCGTGGTTGCGTGGCTGACATTCGGATGGGCCACTCCGCCTGTGGCTTCCGGCAGTGCTGCAGCAGCGGTGGCTGCGGCTGCGGCCCCGTGGATGGGCGAGCCCATTTCCCCGGTGCCTGTTCGCATGGCGCTCGATGAGCGCAAGGTGGCCTTGGGCGAAAGGTTGTTCAGTGACCCCCGGCTGTCTGCCAACGGCAGCGTTTCGTGCGCAAGCTGTCACCACCTGGAAAACGGTGGCGTGGACCACCTGGCGCGCTCGCGGGGCGTGGATGGGCGCGAAGGCACGGCCAATGCCCCCAGCGTGTTCAACAGCGGGCTGAACTTCCGGCAGTTCTGGGACGGCCGGGCACGCACGCTCGAAGACCAGATTGACGGCCCGTTGCAAAACCCGGTCGAGATGGCAAACACCTGGCCCGCTGCGCTGCAAGCCATTGCGGCCGACCCGCAGTACCGCGCCAGCTTCAAGTCCATATACGAGAAAGGCATATCGGTGCAGAACGTCAAAGACGCGCTGGCCACGTTCGAGCGCTCGCTCACCACGCCGAATGCGCCGTTTGACCGCTACCTGAGGGGTGAGGTGGCTGCCATCACGCCCGCGCAGCTGGAGGGCTATCGACTGTTCAAGTTCATTGGCTGTGCGAGCTGCCACCAGGGGGTGAATGTGGGCGGCAACATGTGCCAGAAACTGGGCATCATGGACGACTACTTTGTGGCCGAGCGAACCTCGGGCACGGCAGATTTGGGCCGCTTCAATGTCACCGGCCGGGAAGAAGACCGGTACCACTTCCGCGTGCCCCCGCTGCGCAATGTGGCGCTCACCGCGCCTTACCTGCACAACGGCTCCGTGCCGACGCTGGACGACACCATTCGCCTGATGGCCCGTTACCAGCTGGGCAAAGACCTGTCCGATGCGCAGGTGCAGCAGATCAGCGGATTCCTGCACACCCTCACCGGCGAGTACCGGGGGCAACGCTTGCAATGACCCACGTCTGGCCTGTCAGTCGCTGGCTGCGCAGTCACCCCGACATGGCGCGGGTGATGGCCACGCTGTCGGCGGCCTTTGTGCTGGTGGTGTTGTTTGTGTGGACCGAGCCCGTTGATGTGCGGCAGCACAACCAGCTGATGCAGCAGATCAACCAGTTGCAGCGTGATGAGGCCCTGCTGGGTGAAGAGGTGCTGCAGCTGAGCTTCAGCCTGTCGATCGATTACGACCGCGCCACCGCCCTGATGGACCAGCTTGACCATGCCACCGCTGACCTGCGGCAGGGTGACGCCGCGCGTCATTTGCGGGCCCACCCGGACTTTGCGCTGCAGTTGCAGTGGCTGAGCGAGCGGCTGACGCTCAAACAACGCGAACTGGAGCGGTTCAAGTCCCACAACTCGGTGCTGAAAAACTCCCTCGGATACCTGCCCAGCGCCCGCAACGACGTGGTGGCTTCTGCGGGTGTGGGGGCTGCGTCGCGCGAGCGCGTGGACGCGCTGCTGCAGGCCGTGCTGGTCAACCGCCTCAAAGGCGCGCAGTCTGACCGCGTGGACATTGCGCCGATGCTGGCGCAACTGCAGCGCGAGACCGACGCTTGGCCCGAGCCCACGCGCCAGAAAGCGCAGGCACTGCTGCGCCATGTGCGCCAGATCGATGGTTATGAGCGCGAGTTGCCCGGCATCGTCGGGGAACTCACTCGCGAGGGAGACACCCAGGGGTTGATGGCGGCCTACGGTGCCCACCACGACGAGCAACAGAAACGGGCCTCGCGCTACCGCAGCTTCTTGCTGGTGGCCACACTGCTGCTGATGGCTTATGGGTTTCGCGTGCTCAACCGCCTGCACAGACAGACGGACCAGCTGCAACTGGCGGCAGGGGTGTTCACCCACGCACGCGAGGGCATCATCATCACCGACGCATCGGCCAGCATCGTCGACGTGAACGAGGCCTTCACCCGCATCACAGGCTACGGCCGGGAAGAAGTGCTGGGCCAGAACCCGCGCATCCTTGGCAGCGGTCGACACGACAAAGCCTTTTACGAAGCCCTGTGGTCTGACCTGGACAGCCATGGCCAGTGGCATGGCGAAGTCTGGAACCGGCGCAAATCCGGCGAGGTGTATGCCGAAGTGCAGACCATCAGCGCCGTTCGCGACCGACATGGCAGCGTGGCCCACTACATCGCGCTGTTTTCGGACATCACGGCACAAAAGGAGCATGCGGCACGCCTGGAGCACATCGCTCATTTCGATGCGCTCACCGGGCTGCCCAATCGCCTGCTGCTGGCCGACCGGATGCAACAGGCCATGGCCCAAGCCAGGCGGCGTGGGGAACGTCTGGCGGTGGCGTTTTTGGATCTGGACGGTTTCAAGGCGGTGAACGACGCGCTGGGCCACGCCGCAGGCGACCGGCTGCTGATCACCCTGGCGCAGCGCATGACCTCGGTCCTGCGCGAGGGGGACGTGCTGGCCCGGCTGGGAGGAGATGAGTTTGTGGCCGTGTTGGTGAACCAGCCCGACCCGCACACCACTGTGCCCCTGCTGCAGCGTTTGTTGCATGCCGTTGCCGACCCCATTGACCTGGGAGGTGCCGGGCCGGTACAGGTGTCGGCCAGCATTGGCCTGACGTTCTACCCACAGCCCGACGATGTGGATGCAGACCAGCTTCTGCGTCAGGCCGACCAGGCCATGTACCAGGCCAAGCTGTCCGGCAAGAACCGTTGCCACACCTTTGACGCCGAGCTGGACCGAAACGTCCGGACGCAGCACGCGCAGGTCGAGCGCTTGCGCGAGGCCATGCACCAGGGCGAGTTGCTGCTGGTCTATCAGCCCAAGGTGAACATGCGAACCGGGGCCGTGCTGGGTGCCGAGGCGCTGTTGCGCTGGAACCACCCCGAGCAGGGGCTGCTGCTGCCGGGGGAGTTTCTGGCCCCGATCGAGGACCACGATTCCGCGGTGGAACTGGGCCAGTGGGTCATCGACCGTGCGCTGGCGCAAATGCAGCAGTGGCACGATCAAGGACTGCAGCTGCCGGTCAGTGTGAACGTGGGGGCAAGCCAGTTGCAGCACCCGGGCTTTGCCGGCATGCTGGCACAGTCATTGGCGGCATACCCGCAGGTGCCTCGGGCCAGCCTCATGCTCGAAGTGCTGGAGACCAGTGCCTTGGAGGATCTGGCGCACACCACCCAGGTCATGCAGGAGTGCCTCGCCTTGGGGGTGGCTTTTGCACTTGACGACTTTGGCACCGGCTACTCCAGCCTGTCTTACCTCAAGCGCTTGCCGGTGGCGCAATTCAAGATCGACATGGGCTTTGTCCACGATGCGGGGCTGGCCCCGAACGACCGCGCCATCCTGGAGTCTGTGGTTGGGTTGGGGCGAGCCTTCCATCGCGAGGTCATTGCCGAGGGGGTGGAAACCGTGGCCCAGGGTGTGCTGCTGATTCAGTTGGGTTGCGAGCTGGGGCAGGGCAGTGGCATTGCGCCCGCCATGCGTGCCCATGACATCCCAGCCTGGGTGGAGCGCTGGAGGCCGTGCGACGAATGGCTGACGTGCCGGCCCTCAGACCTGGTGCCGGCGACGCATACCGTTGCAGCTTGACGTAGAGCTGGGCAACTGAACATTGAATAAAAAGCGGCGCCAGCGCTTTTCTGTATTCAATGGTTTGCTTCGTTTTCAGATGTCGTCAGACATCTTCTTCCATCAGTTCGCCGGCCAATGGGATGCAATGTGACGCCAAATGGAATGAGGCACCTGGGCCATGGGCATGGGCCAGAAAACGGCGCTCGAAGGTCTCGCAGGGCAAGGCAGGGCTGACGAGGTGGCCCTGGCCCGCGCAGCAGTGCAACTCCAGCAGCAAAGCCCTCTGGGCTTCGGTTTCCACGCCTTCTGCCACCACCCCGTGGCCCAGTTTGTGGGCCATGGCCAGCATGGTTTCGACCAGCACCCGGTCGCTCTCGTCGTTGAGCATGTCCCGAACAAAACTCTGATCGATCTTGATGGTGCTGACTGGCAGGGTCTTGAGGTACGACAGGCTGGAGTAGCCGGTGCCAAAGTCGTCGATGCTCAGTCCCACGCCCAAAGCGCTCAGGTGCTCCAGGTTGGCCTGTATGTCGGCATTGGGTTGTGCCAGCGAGCCTTCGGTGAGTTCAATTTCCAGGTGCCTTGCCGACACCTGGCGGTCGTGCAGCAAGCTTTGCAGGCGTGCAGCCCAGCGGGGGCGGCGCAAGTCCTGTGCGGTCTGGTTGACGGACACCGCCGCATGGTCGGGCCACAGCCCGGCTTGTTGCCACGCAGCCAACTGGCGCAGTGCGGTGTCCAACACCCACTCGTCCATCGCGGGCAGCAGGCCTGATTTTTCGGCCAGGTCCAGGAAGTGGCCGGGGGTGCACAGGCCGTGCACCGGCCGTTCCCACCTCAGCAGGGCCTCGGCCCCCACCAGTGCCAGGTCTGACAGGCGGAACTTGGGCTGCCAGTGCAGCCGCAGCTCGCCGCGCTCGATCGCGTGGCTGAGTTCACTTTGAAGCGCAAAAGCCTGGGTTGCCTCGTCCCCCATGGCAGACGTGTAGATCTGCGCGCGGTTGCGCCCGGCCACCTTGGCCGCGTACATCGCAGTGTCGGCGTGGCGCAGCAGCAGGTCAGCGGTGTCGCCATCGTCGGGGTAGACCGCCACCCCTACCGATGCGCGGGGCTGGTAGCCGGGTGCGTCGGCCAGGTCAACGGGTTGTCTCAGGGCGTTCTGCAGTTGCTCGGCCACGGCCAGGCCTTGCTCGCGGAATGCGTCGGGCAGCAACAACACGAATTCGTCGCCACCCATGCGGGCCACGGTGTCCTGGTCGCGAAGGCCCTGCTGCAGGCGCTGCGCAATCACCTTGAGCAGCTCGTCACCTGCCAGGTGGCCCAGCGTGTCGTTCACTTCCTTGAAATGGTCCAAGTCCGCGAACAACACCGCAAACGTGCCATTGCTGCGCTTGGCATTGGCAATCATTTGCCGGATGCGGTCCTGGAACAACGCGCGGTTGGGCAGGCCGGTCAGGGTGTCATAAGAGGCGAGCCGCAGCACCTCGGACTGCGCCTTGTGCAACGCAGTGAGGTCTGTCTGAACGGCCATGTAGCCCGACAGATTTCCTTGGCGGTCTTTCAGGGCGGCAATGGTGGTCCAGACGGTGTAGAACCCCTTTGGGCCCGCATGGCGGTTGGTGATCTCACCTTCCCAGTGGCCATGTTCCCGGATGTCGGACCACATGGCCTGATAGAAGGCGCTGTCGTGTCGGCCGGAGCGAAGGGTGCGCGTGGGCAAGCCCAGCACCTGGTCCACTCGCAGGCCCGACATTTTTTCAAAGGCGGGGTTGGCACGCTGTATGCCGGTTTGTGCGTCCGTGACGATGATGGCTTCCATCGCATTCATGAACACGGTTTCGCTCAGTTGCTGCATCTGGTGTGCTGCGTGCTCGGCGCTCACGTCGCGTGCAATGCTGCCCACGCCCACCGTCCGGCCATCCGGGGTGTGCATGTTGAACTGGTGGCTGGCGTAAGTGCGTGGCGTGCCCTCACCGGGCGTCGGCAAACTGATCAGCGTCTGTTGTGCATCGCCTTCAGATGTGGGGTTGCCCAGCAGTTGCTTGGCCAGTTGGCCCAACACGCGGTCGGCGGGTTGGCTCATGGCATCGAGCATGGCCTGGTTGGCCAACATGATGTGCCCTCGCCGGTCGGTGGCGTAGATCAGGTCGTCGCTGCTGTCGATCAGCGTCTGGAACAGTTGCCGGTCGGCCTGCCTGGCCAGTTCCACCGCCTGGTCCATCAGGAGCACGGCAAAGTGCGGGTCCGCGTGGAAACTGGGGGGCAGCTTGATGCAGTACGCGTCGGCCACCCGTGGGGCCAGCGGTCCAGCCACGTCACCCGACGGGCCAGAGCCAGGTTCCCCGTGGTTGCGGATGGGGGTGATGCGAACCTGCTCGACCTGCTGCACCTGGTGTGTGGAGCCACGGGCCATGGCGCGCAGCAGGCGTGTGCGGTCGGCCTTGCTCATGCAAGCCGTGAGCCTAAAGTCGCTCAGCTGTCCCGTTTTGGGCGGGCCCAGCCACTCGCGTGCCAGCAGGTTGTCCTCACGCACCTGACCGTTGGCATTGAGCACCAGCGCCGGCATGGGCAGCAGATCGAACAATTGCTGGTAGCGCTCGCTGGCCACGGCCGCCGTTTGTTGGGCGCGCAGCAGGTTGTCGTTTTGCAGTTCCAGCTCTACCTGATACACACGCAGGCTTTCAAGCAGGGCCTGTGTGTCGCCCGATTGGCCTGGGGGTGGCACATGGGTCGGCAGGTCGCGCAGTGCCTGTGTGGCCTGTTCGCGCAGGCGCTGAATTCGCTCGTTGGGCATCGGCCGCTTCCTGTGAATCGATGTGTGTGACCACTGGCTGACACCACGATGTCAGGCGCTGATCGCCCAGGCCACAAATCTGACCCGAGCCCCATTCTATTTTGTCCAGGACAAACATGCCGGGCTTGATTTGTGTCAACCTTGAAACCATGAATCAATTGATGGTCGAGCAACGCACAGGGCTGTCCCGTGAAGTGCTCAGGAAGTGGGAGTTGCGCTACAGCTTCCCGCAACCCACCCGGGGGGCACGCGGGCAGCGCATCTACACGCACGCTGACGTGGAAAAGCTGCTGCTCATCAAGCGGCTGATGTTGTCCGGTTTGCGGCCCGGACAGCTGGTGCAGTTGTCCATGGACGAATTGCAACAGTTGTTGAAGCAGCGACACACGGCGGACACGCCCCGGCACGGCCATTCACCCAAGCATGTCGATGAGTTGCTGGCGGCGTTGCAGCCCGGAGCCGCCCCCTACGCGGCACAACCCTGGATCAAGTCGCTCGTGGCACGAGAAGGGTTGGACACCTTCATTCACGAGCACCTGCCGGTGTTCAACCGCGCGGTGGGAGACGCCTGGGCGGCTGGCCAACTGCCGGTGCACGCTGAACACCACTACTCGGAAACCGTGCGCCGATTGCTGGTGGAGCACAGGGCGGTGTTGTCCACGTCGAGCACCCCGCCGCGGGTGTTGTTGTCGACCCCGCCCGGTGAGTTGCACGAACTGGGTGTTCTGGCCCTGGAAGTGGCCTTGGCTGCGGCCGGCGCTTACGCCATCTACCTGGGAGCGCAATCGTCGCCGGTCGATCTGGCGCAGGCGGCGCAAACCTTCAGCGCAGGCGTCGTGGCGGTGTCCATGAGCTCGCACGTGCCACCTGCGAACGCCCACGACTACATCGTTGCGTTGCGCGAAGCACTTCCCAGCGATCTGATGTTGTGGGTGGGGGGAACGGGTGCGGCCCTGGCCAAGAGCCTGAACCTGGGTGACAGTAGTTTGGAGGCCTGGCCAGGGGTGACCGTGTTCGACTCAGTGCGCGACGCTGTGGGTGCCTGGCAGGCATTGGCGAGCCCGGGTGGAACTTAGGCACTGCAAACAAAAAGGGGGCATCAAGCCCCCTTTTTGTTTGCAGTGCCTAAGCAGTGCCTCAGCTGAAGAAGGACTTTGCCTTTTCAAACCAGCCGCCTTCGTTGGGGCTGTGTTTGCCGCCGCCTTTTTTGAATGACTCGTCCAAGTCTTTCATGAGCTTGCGCTGGTACTCGGTCAGCTTGACCGGGGTTTCCACCACGATGTGGCAATAAAGGTCACCGGGGTAGCTGCTGCGCACGCCTTTGATACCCTTGCCACGCAAGCGGAAGGTTTTGCCGTGTTGCGTGCCTTCGGGAATGTCGATATTGGCTTTGCCGCCCAAAGTGGGCACATCGATCTCACCGCCCAAGGTGGCCGTGGTGATGCTGACGGGCACCTGGCAATGCAGGTCGTCACCATCGCGCTCGAAAATGTCGTGCTTGCGCAGCCGGATTTCAATGAACAGGTCGCCCGAGGGCCCGCCGTTCTGGCCCGGTTCACCATTGCCTGCGCTGCGGATGCGCATGCCGTCGTCGATGCCCGCCGGAATTTTGACTTCCAGCGTTTTGTGTTTTTTCAGCTTGCCCTGGCCGTTGCAGGTCGTGCAGGGCTCGGGAATGATCTTGCCGCTGCCGTGACAGTGGGGGCAGGTCTGCTGCACGCTGAAAAACCCCTGGCGCATTTGCACCGAGCCGCTGCCGTGGCAAGAGGGGCAGGTCTTGACTGAAGTGCCGGGCTTGGCACCCGTGCCTTTGCAGGTGTCGCAATCGTCCCAGGAGGGAATGCGGATCTGCGCTTCCTTGCCTGCTGCGGCTTCTTCCAGGCTGATTTCCATGGCGTACGACAGGTCATTGCCCCGGTACACCTGGCGGCCTCCGCGTGCGCGTTGCCCACCGAAGATGTCGCCAAAAATGTCGCCGAACGCCTCGCCAAAGCCACCCCCAAAGCCTTCAGCGCCAGGGCCGCCGCGCATGTTGGGGTCCACCCCGGCGTGGCCGTGCTGGTCGTAAGCGGCGCGCTTTTGCGGGTCGCTGAGCATCTCGTAGGCTTCTTTGGCCTCTTTGAACTTCTCTTCGGCGGCTTTGGCCGCATCACCCTGATTGCGGTCGGGGTGGTGCTTCATCGCCAACTTGCGATAAGCCTTCTTGATTTCGTCGTCGCTGGCGTTTTTGGGAACGCCCAGCACTTCATAAAAGTCTCGTTTGGCCATGTGAGGTCACCGATGGTCTTTGAACACAAACGCCGCGTTGACCGGAACAGGCACAACGCGGCGGGTGGGCGGCAACCACGCGCCCTTCCAAGGGCGCGCGGCGCGGCGGAAGCACGGGGTCAACCTTTTTTGACTTCTTTCACTTCCGCGTCCACCACATCGTCGTCGGCTGGGCGGCTGGATGACTGGCCCGCACCAGGGGCTGCGCCCTCGGTTGCACCTGCGGCAGCCTGGGCTGCCTGCTGGTCGGCGTACATCTTTTCGCCCAGCTTTTGGCTGGCGGTCATGAGGGCCGTGTTTTTGGCCTCGATGGCTTCCTTGTCGTCGCCCTTGACGGCTTCTTCCAGGTCTTTGATGGCGGCCTCGATGCTGTCTTTTTCAGATGCATCGAGCTTGTCACCGTATTCGGTGAGGCTCTTTTTCACGCTGTTTATCATCGCCTCGGCGGAGTTGCGTGCCTGCACCAGTTCGACTTTTTTCTTGTCGTCGGCGGCGTTGACTTCGGCGTCTTTCACCATTTGCTGAATTTCAGCTTCGGTCAGACCAGAATTGGCCTTGATGGTGATTTTGTTTTCTTTGCCGGTGCCTTTGTCTTTGGCGCCGACATGCAGGATACCGTTGGCGTCGATGTCGAAGGACACTTCAATCTGGGGGATGCCGCGCGGTGCGGGTGGAATGCCTTCCAGATTGAATTCGCCCAAGCCCTTGTTGCCAGCAGCAATTTCACGCTCACCCTGGAACACCTTGATGGTCACTGCTGGCTGGTTGTCGTCGGCTGTGGAGAAGGTTTGCGAGAACTTGGTGGGGATGGTTGTGTTCTTGGCAATCATCTTGGTCATGACGCCGCCCATGGTTTCAATGCCCAGGCTCAGAGGGGTCACGTCGAGCAGCAGCACGTCGGTGCGGTCACCCGACAGCACCTGACCCTGGATGGCGGCACCCACGGCCACGGCTTCGTCGGGGTTGACGTCTTTGCGGGGCTCTTTGCCGAAGAACTCTTTGACCTTCTCCTGCACCTTGGGCATGCGGCTCATGCCACCGACCAGGATCACGTCTTGGATGTCAGACACGCTGATGCCGGCATCTTTGATGGCGGTGCGGCAGGGCGCAATGGTGCGCTCAATCAACTCGTCTACCAGGCTTTCCAGCTTGGCGCGGGTCATTTTGATGTTCAGGTGTTTGGGGCCTGACGCATCTGCCGTGATGTAGGGCAGGTTAATGTCGGTCTGGCTGCTGTTGGACAGCTCGATCTTGGCTTTTTCAGCGGCTTCTTTCAGTCGTTGCAGGGCCAGCACGTCTTTGGACAGGTCAACACCCTGATCCTTCTTGAACTCGGTAATGATGAAGTCGATGATGCGCTGGTCAAAGTCTTCGCCGCCCAGGAAGGTGTCGCCGTTGGTGGACAACACTTCGAACTGCTTTTCGCCGTCGACATCGGCAATTTCAATGATGGACACGTCGAAAGTGCCACCGCCCAAATCGTAAACGGCAATCTTGCGGTCGCCCTTTTCGGTTTTGTCCAGGCCAAACGCCAGCGCCGCAGCAGTGGGTTCGTTGATGATGCGCTTCACATCCAAGCCCGCAATACGGCCTGCGTCTTTGGTGGCCTGACGCTGTGCGTCGTTGAAGTAAGCGGGTACCGTGATGACAGCTTCCGTTACGGCTTCGCCCAGGTAGTCTTCAGCGGTCTTCTTCATTTTGCGCAGCACTTCGGCGCTAACCTGTGGAGGAGCCAGCTTGTTGCCGCGTACTTCTACCCACGCATCACCGTTGTCAGCTTTGGCGATGGTGTAGGGCATCAGATCGATGTCTTTTTGTACTTCTTTTTCGGTGAACTTGCGGCCGATCAGGCGCTTCACCGCATACAGGGTGTTGCGTGGGTTGGTCACGGCTTGGCGCTTGGCAGAGGCACCCACCAGAATTTCACCGTCCTCCTGGTACGCAATGATCGATGGCGTGGTGCGGGCACCTTCGCTGTTTTCGATCACGCGAGTGGTGTTGCCCTCCATGATGGCCACGCAACTGTTGGTCGTGCCCAAGTCAATACCGATGATTTTTCCCATGGTGAACTCCTGAATACTGAAAAATGTGGATGGATCAGAGGTGCGGCTGCGCTGCCGGGTTTCAAGGGCAGGCCGCCAGAAATACCCTGATCAATGAATGGATATGTGGGTGTGGGTGCTTACTTGGGCGCGGCCACAGTGACGAGTGCCGGGCGCAGCACCCGCTCAGCCATCTGATAGCCCTTTTGCAGCACCATGACCACCGTGTTGGGTTCCTGGTCGGCGGGCACCATGCTGATGGCCTGGTGGAAGTGGGGGTCGAACTTGGTGCCCGCTTCGGGCGCAATGGGCATGACCTTGTTGCGTGCCAGCGCGCTGTGCAGCTGCTTGAGCGTGGCTTCAGCGCCTTCCCGAATCTGCTGGATCGTGGCCTCCTGAACGGCCAGTCCGGCTTCGAGACTGTCCACCACCGGAAGCAGACTTTCGGCAAAGCTGTCCACCGCAAACTTGCGTGCTTTGGACACTTCCTCGTCTGCTCTGCGGCGGGCATTGTCCACTTCCGCCTTGGCCCGAAGGAATTGGTCGGCGAGGTCGGCGTTCTGCGCCTTGAGGGTTGCCAGCTCTGCACTCAGTGCAGACATTTCATCGGCTTGCTGGGCTGCTGCGGCAGCTTCCTGTTCTTCGATGGGCATGTGGGCCTGGTAGGTTTGTGCGGCCTCGGCTGCTTGTGCGGCGGTCGGGCTGGTGGTGTGGTCGGTGTCGTGATTGCTCATGGTCTTGGGTGCCGTGGTCAGCGTTCTCTGGACTGTGACTGGTTTCAAACAGTGGAAATGAGGCCGTGCGGCTTCATTTCAATGGTCCATCCGGAAAAAAGAAAACCGCTGTCGGTGCAGCGGCTGGTGGGCGGCAAGCGGTTGAGGCTTGCGGCAAGTGGCGTGAGGCGCCGGTTATTTGGTTGGAGATGGTGCAGCTTTGGCCCTGGCCGCGACCCACTTGTTCGAGAACGCTTGCAGGTCATTCAGGCGCTTGAGCAGGTCAAGGCCGGTTTTGGTCAAGCCATAACCATTGCCGCCGTGGTCGATCAGGTCGGCAGCGCGCAACTCTTTCAGTCGCGTGTTGAGCGTGTTGGGTGTGACACCGCCCACGCTGTCCTGGAGCAACCGAAATGTTTGTGTGTGGCCATCGCGCAGTGCCCAGAGTACCCGCAATGCGTAGCGAGATTCCAGCAAGTCAAACAGTTGTGAGACAGCGGCGTTGTCTTTGGAACTCATGAAGCTTCTTCTCCTCTGGGATCTTGGATGTTTCTGGGGGGCTGGAGACAGCGACGCCGCTGTATATGCCCGGTATTCTGACGCATTGTGGCAGGACAGGGGCTTGACAGTGGTCAAGCTGCGGCGCGCGCGCAACGACGCTACAACTATAAGCCAAAAACTGCAATGCTCCGAGATTGGTAGCTTGAAATGCATACCCATGAATTAAACTGTGGCCAACCCGCATCAGAGATGTGACTCTCAATTTTGGTAGATCAGGTATGTCAGCGCGCGCAATCGGTGAATTCACGGTGCAAGCCCTCGGACTGGGGTGCATGGGACTGAGCCACGGCTATGGGCCTGCTGCTTCGGAGTCTCAGGCCACCGCCCTGCTGCTCGACGCAGTGGATCAGGGAGTGGACTTTTTTGACACTGCAGCGTTGTATGGCAACGGGGCCAACGAGGCGTTGGTGGGGCGGGTGTTGGCGCCCCACCGCCAGCGCATCGTGCTTGCCAGCAAGTGTGGTTTGAACCACCCTGACACGGGTCTGGCGCGCCGCATCGACGGGCGTCCTGAAACCATCCGCGCCAGTTGCGAGGCCAGCCTGACGCGGCTGGGCACGGACGTGATCGATCTGTTCTACCTGCACCGTTTGGACCGCGAGGTGCCCATTGAGGACAGCGTGGGGGCGATGGCCGACCTGGTCCAAGCAGGCAAGGTGCGGGCGATTGGTTTGAGCGAAGTGTCGGCCAGCACCTTGCGGCGCGCCCATGCGGTACACCCGGTGGCGGCGGTGCAGTCGGAGTATTCGCTGTGGACACGCAACCCTGAAATCGCTGTGTTGGATGCCTGCCGGGAGTTGGGTGTGTCCTTTGTGGCGTTCAGCCCGCTCGGACGCGCGTACCTGACCACCAAGCTGATCGACACCTCCCGGCTGGCTGAGGCCGACATGCGCCGCAGCATGCCCCGGTTTGACGTGATGAATTACGCGGCAAACCTGCGCCTGCTCGACCGCTTTGTGCCCTTGGTGGAAGAAGCTGGGTGCACGGGTGCGCAGCTGGCGCTGGCGTGGTTGCTGAACCGGGCGCCGCACATCGTGCCCATTCCCGGCACCACCAACCTGGCCCACCTGCACGAGAACCTGGGCGCGCTCAACGTCCCCATGGGCCCTGACATGATGGCCAAACTCAACCGTCTGTTTGACCCGGATGCCGTCTCAGGGCCCCGCTACAACACCAAGACCCAAGCTGAAATTGACACTGAAAGCTTCTGAAATATGTAGCTGTAAAGTCAATACAGAAAAGCGGTAGAGGCTTAGAAAGCATAAAAAAACAGGGCCCGTGGGCCCTGTGTTCTTTGAGAGGTTTGACACCGATCAGATCGAGTCAATGAAGCTGCGCAGCTTGTCGCTGCGGCTGGGGTGCTTCAGCTTGCGCACGGCCTTGCTTTCAATCTGGCGGATGCGCTCGCGGGTCACGTCAAACTGCTTGCCCACTTCTTCCAATGTGTGGTCGGTGGACATCTCGATCCCGAAGCGCATGCGCAGCACCTTGGCTTCGCGGGGCGTGAGACTGTCCAGAATTTCCTTGACCACTTCGCGCAGGCCGGCTTGCATCGCTGCCTCGATGGGGGCGGTGTTGGCCTGGTCTTCGATGAAGTCGCCCAAGTGGCTGTCGTCGTCGTCGCCGATGGGGGTTTCCATCGAGATCGGCTCTTTGGCGATCTTCATGATCTTGCGGATCTTGTCTTCCGGGATTTCCATGCGCTCCGCCAGCACTGAGGCGT
>CAIYQZ010000060.1 GCA_903928495.1 uncultured bacterium | reverse complement strand
TCCGTCCTCATTGGGAAGGATTAAGTAGATAAAACCTAATGCAATAAAAATAATAAAGCACTTTAAAATGGTAATTACACGCATTTAAAAACCTACATTCTTGTATAGCTGCGAAAATTGAATCCGTGGCCGACTAAATTGCAAATCAATACACTGCGAGCGCATGGACCGATCTGGTGTAATCAATGCAAGTGCATGGATTGCGCGGATCGGTAGGGCTTTCGCTGATTGCCGGTACAGGCTCGCAGCTGGGCACCACCATTCCCGTGGAAATTGAGCCCGCTCCCGCACCGGGCCTTGGCAACCATTCCGTCAGCCGCATCAGCCAGTCTTTGGCCGTGTTTGCCATGCTGAGCAAGTTGAGTCCGCAGCTTTACCTGCAAACGGCCAACCGCATGTTCATGGTCGCCAGCAACCAAAGCGCCAACGCGCTGGAGAGCCTGATCTACAGCGTGGACCGGGTTTTGAACGCCAATGCCACCCTGCTTGCCACGGGGAACGATCAAGCGCTTTACAGCCGCCTGAATGAGCTGCAGAGCAACACCAATGTTGCGTTCCAAGCACTGGCCACCAGCGGCGCCGTCACTCTCAGCGTGGCCAGCGCCGCCCTGGCCAGCACGGCCAAGGCCGACTTTGGCGCCTTCCTGAGCCTGCACGGTTTAAGCCCCGTGGTGCTGAGCACCGGCAGCAACGCGGCGGCCACCGCCGTTCTGCAAACCGCCCACCCCAGCCTGTACGCCGACTGGAACGCCGATAAGAACGCCCGCCTGTACGGCGACACCAGCAAACAACCCACTTACAGCGACAACTGGTACACCGACCGTGCCGCCATGCTGCAGGCGCTGGTCACGCGCAAAGAGAAGCACCAATCCGGGAATGTGCTCGGCCAGAACACGTATCGCCTGAACAACAAGCGCTTACCTTGCCAAAAATCTGGACAAAAAAGACCAACGGCGCTTTTAGAAATTAGCTTTGTTGCTATGAACTTCAATAAGGCAACCATTGCCACCTGCATAGCCCGCCGTGCGGGACAGATGGCAAATGGTCTTGATTCATAAACGCGAAGTGATACCGACGGTGCTGGCGTGGTGGTTGCTCTACCCCACAGAACGCGACCGATTGGATGTAGGGGCCAAGCGACTTTGCGCTGTTGATAGGTGCGTTAAGGTTGGCGGATTCAAAAATAAAGAGCAACACCTGCAAACCCATATTCCCAATGAAGCCATTTAGCCCTTCCTCATCGTTCCGTCGGTTTGTGTCTCGATTGATCACTACGAGCCTGCTCTGCTGCGCCAGCGTGTTGGCGCTGTCGGGTTGTTCCGAATCGCCAGCCGACGCCGACACCCTGCGCGTGAGCCTTGAAGAGGGTCGTCAGTTGTTCGAGTCTAAGCAGGTGCTGATGTTTGACATCCGCGAGCCCAAAGAGCACGCCACCGGCGTGGCCAGCGGGGCGGTGCTGCTGCCCATGTCGCAGCTCAACCAGCGGTTGAGTGAAATTCCCAAAGACCCGGCGCAGCCGGTTCTGCTCATTTGCAACACGCAAAACCGCTCCGGCAAGGTGGCGCAGAGCATGAAAGAAGCCGGCTGGACCAACGTGCGCTACGTGCACGGCGGCATGAGCACCTGGGCCAAGAACGGCTGGCCGATGGTCAAGCCAGCGCAATGATCTGATTCAACACGCTGCATACCGAAAACCTTGACAAAAGTCGTGGGGTTGAATTTCCATTAAACGCATCTACAATAATTCTGTGAAAACGCAGTTGACCTGGGATGAAGCCAAGCGGGCAAGCAACTTGGTCAAGCACGGGCTGGACTTTGCACAAGCGCATTGGGTGCTGGATTCGGTCTACCGGCTGGATGTGGACGTTGTGCGGAGCGGTGAATACCGCGTGCAGTCGTTTTCGTATGTGTTGAATGTGCTGGCTGTGTTGACGGTTGTGCACACGAGCCGTGGCAATGCGGCGCGTGTGATCAGTTTTCGCCCCGCCAGCCGAGAGGAATGCGAGGTGTACCGTGAGTGGCTTGAAAAAGACGAATGACATGACGCGGACAGAAGTTCTGGATGCCTTGCGAGCGATTCCAGCTGACCACCATTACGTTTGGGATGGGGTGTCCGAAGACGATCGCCCCTTGTCCCAGGATGAAATGCGTGCGGGCATGGCCGCCGCTGCCAAGCGGCGGGGTCGTCCGGTAGGCAGTGGTGTGAAGGAGCAGGTGGCCATACGCATCGACCGGGAGGTGTTGGCCGCGTTTCGCGCTGGGGGCGTTGGCTGGCAAACGCGGATGAACGATGCCTTGAAAGAGTGGCTGCGCACCCACTCTGCGATCTGACACTGGTTCTGTAACGGCCGACGGTTCAATCCGTCGCAATCACTTGCTTCAGCGCGGCTCGGCAAAGTCCAGCGGCAAACCCACGTAGTTTTCGGCCATGGTCAGGCTGCCCGCCTGGGAGTTGACGATGTAGTCCAGCTCGGCGTTCTGGAATTTGGCAGTGATGTTGCTGTCTTCCGGGAACTGGTGCATGAGGCTGGTGAACCACCACGAAAAGCGCTCTGCCTTCCAGATGCGGCGCAGGCAGCGGTCTGAATAGGCGTTCAGGTCGGTGTCTGACTGGCCACGGTAGTGGCCGATCAACCCTTCGCTGAGGTATTTCACGTCGGTGGCGGCCAGGTTCAGGCCCTTCGCGCCAGTAGGGGGCACGATGTGGGCGGCATCGCCCGCCAGGAACAGGCGGCCAAAGCGCATGGGCTCTGTCACAAAGCTACGCAGCGGCGCAATGCTTTTTTCAATGGATGGGCCGGTGACGAGGTGTTCGCGGGCCTCGGGGTCCAGGCGCAGTTTCAGTTCTTGCCAGAAGGCGTCGTCGGTCCATTCTTCAATGCGGTCTGTCAACGGTACCTGCAGGTAGTAGCGGCTGCGGGTTTTGCTGCGCTGGCTGCACAGGGCAAAGCCGCGTGGGCTGTTGACGTAAATGAGTTCGTCGTGCACGGGCGGGGTGTCTGACAACACACCCAGCCAGCCGAAGGGGTAGACCTTTTCATACTCGGCAATGGCGTTGCGTGGCACGCTGGCGCGGCACACGCCGTGAAAGCCGTCGCACCCGGCAATGAAGTCGCAATGCAAGGTGTGCGCCACGCCGTCTTTTTCGTAAGTGACGCTGGGGCTGGTGGTGTCGTAGCCGTGCACTTCGACGTTGCGGGCTTCGTACACGGTGGACAGGCCTGCGGCTTCGCGAGCGCGCATCAGGTCGCGGGTCACATCTGTTTGCCCGTACACCATCACTTTTTTGCCGCCGGTCAGCGCATTCATGTCAATGCGGTGGCGCTGGCCGTTGAACAGAAGGTCAAACCCGCCGTGCACCAGGCCTTCGGTGTGCATGCGCTGGCCCACACCGGCTTCGTCCAGCAGGTCGATGGTGACTTGCTCCAGCACCCCGGCGCGGATGCGACCCAACACATAGTCGCCGGTTTGCCGCTCCAGAATCACGGCGTCGATGCCAGCCTTGTGCAGCAACTGACCCAGCAACAGACCGGAGGGGCCTGCGCCAATGATGGCAACTTGGGTTTTGGAGGTGGTGCTCATGTCTCGGGTGCCTTGTGTTCAGAAGCGCGAATTGTCGAATTCGAGGCCGCCAGCGGCCAGCCAAAGCAGGCTCTAGCTGTTATGTGAAATAAGCATGTCACCCCTTGGGTCAGATGGGTTTCACAGGTCTTGCAGCGCTGCGTTGATGTGTTTTCGCACCACAGCGGGGTCGCCCACGGCATTGGCTTGCAGCAGCGCCAGTTTCACCAGAAACAGTTCGGTTTTGTCGGGGCCTGCCTGGTCGATGGCGGTGGCCAGTGCGTCGTACACGTCTTCCAGGCCGGGCACGGTGAGGGGTGTGGGGGTGGTCATGCTTGGGCTCCGGGAGTGGCTTGGCCGGTGACGGTTTTGAGTGCGGCGTGCAGGCGGGTGGCGTCCAGCGCCATCCAGCGGGCGCACACGTGTTGGTCGGGGCGCAGCAGGTAAGCCGCACCGCCGGTGCGCACGCCGTAGCGCTGGCGCACGCGGCCTGCTGCGTCGGGCAAGGTGGCATCGGCCCCGGCCACCGGGGTGGCGGTGTTGCCGTTGATGGCCAGCACGTTCAGCGGCACGCCGCGTGCGCGCCATGCGGCCACCTCGGCTTGCAGCCCTTGGGGTAAGGCCGCATCTGCCGTGAAATACAGCAGCGTGAGGTGGTGGCCCACATGGTCGAGCAGGTGGTTGTCGGGCCCCAGTTGCACGTTTTGGGGCGGTGCGCCGTGGCCCGGCCCGGCCTGGAACAGCAGGGTGTCGTCGCCGGTGGCGTTCAGCGCCGAGTGGGTGTATTCGTGCGGCCGAGAAGTGCGCCAGTGGTACAGCGGCCCCACAAACGGCTGGGTGAGTGAGAGCGACAGCACCGCGTCGCGCAGCAGCCGAAAGCCCCGGGTGGGTGGTGTCATGAAGCGGGTGCTTTTGCCCGCTTCGTCGATGATTTCGCGGGCCGCTGCCACGCGTTCCTGGCTGTAGGTGGCCAGCAGGCGCTCGGGTGCGGTGCCGTTGACCACAAAGGCCAGTCGCCAGGCCAAGGCCTGCGCGTCTTGGAAGCCCGTGTTCGCCCCGCGCACGCCAAAAATGGGCAGCAGGTGGGCCGCGTCGCCCACAAACAGCACACGGCCACATCTGTAGTCGGGCAGGGTGAGGGTGCGGGCTGAATAGACCGAACTCCAGTCCATCTCCCAAGGCGTGTCCCCGTGGCCAATGGCTGCCAGTTGCGCGTTGATGCGCTTGGCCATCGATTCAGGGGCCAGCGCCTGTTCGGGTGTTTCGTTGGGGGGCAACTGGTAGTCAATGCGCCAGATGCCGTGCGGCTCGCGGTGCATCAGCACGGTGTTGCCAGGGTTCCAGGCGGGGTCGAAAAACGCCAGGCGCTCGGTAGGCAGGGGCAGGTCGATGCGGATGTCGGCAATCACAAACTTGCCTTCGTACGAACTGCCCTCCAGCTTCAGGTCGAGCAGGCTGCGAAGCCCGGAGCGCGCACCGTCGGCTGCCACCAGCCATTGGGTGGGCAGGGTGTACGGGCCTGCGGGGGTGTCCACAGTCAGCGTGGCACCGCTGGCTGTTTGGGCAAGGCCGGTCACGCGGTTGCCCCAGCGCAGGTCGATCAGCGGCTGTGCGTTGGCCGCGTCCACCAGGTATTCCTCCAGGTACTGCTGTTGCAGGTTGATCATGGGGAAAAATCGGTCGTCTGCGTCGTGCGGTGCTTCCATGCGGAACACGCGCTGACCCTTGTAGAACGAGTTGCCAAAGCGCCAGGGCAAGCCGTTTTGCGATACGCGCTGCGCCACGCCCACCTGCTGCAAGATTTCCATCGACCGGCGGGTGAACACGATGGCCCGGCTGCCTTCTGACACCTGCCGCTCGCTCTCCAGCACCACACAACGCACGCCGTGGCGCGCCAGCTCCAGCGCCGTGACCAGGCCAATCGGACCGGCCCCGGCTATCACCACCGGTGCGCTGGCATCGGTGTGGTGGTTGGTTGGCGGCAACCAGGCGTCAAACACCTGGTAGGGGTAATAAATGGAGCGCCGGGGCTCGGCGTGGGGCTGGTGCATGGGGTGTCTTCCGCGTGTGTGGCCCAGGCTGAGATTCGGGCTGAGAGACGCAGTGTAGGCACGGTCCGGGCTGGCGTGTGTCACCAAATAGTGACAAGCGCTAGTACTTGGCGCGGGGAGCGCCTCAGGTCTCGGATGGGGGTGATGCCTCCATCAGCAAAGCCAGCAGCTCGCGCTGGCCCGCCACGCCAAGCTTGGCGTGCAGGCGCTTTTGGTAGGTTTGGGCGCTGGCGGTGGTCAGGCCCACGGCGTGCACCACGGTGGGAGCAAAGGCGGCCATCACGGCGAGGCTGGCATCGTCAAACGGGCCGTGTTCTTCACCCCGGTAAAAATTCACCGACATCCAAAACCGCCCTTCGTAGAGCGCCAGCACTGCCAAGCGCTCGGCCACGCGGGGCAGCTCGTAGCACACCTGCCGGTACTCGGGGTGGGCAATGTCGGCGGGGCGCTGGCGGTGCAGCAGCGGCTGGGGCGGGGCCAGACGGGCGATGGGCGTTTGGGCCTGCATCAGCGCAAACGCGGGGTCGAGCCGGAAAAACCGGGTGACATACGCCTGCGCTATGCGGGGCAGGGCGCTGGTGCGGGAACGGTCGCCCATGGCCACGGTGCGCGGGCGGTTGGGTTGCTCGAAGCTGAAGATGGCGCACTGCGCCAGCGGCACGTGTGCGCCCACCAGCCGCAGCAGGTGCTCGGCGACGGTGTGGCGTTGGGCTGTGCCCAGCCCGGCCAGCAAAGTGCCCAGGTCGGCCAGTGGCAGGTGCAGGGCCGCAGCTTGCGCTGGCTGCGTGTCAGCCATGGCCATTGGCTGTTTGAGAGGCGGGCTTTTGCATCACGCTCTTGAACAGCGGGCTTTCCACCCAGGCGTTCAACCAGGCGCGGGTGGCAGGCAAGGGGCTGGCGGCCCACCAGGCGGGCTCCACCCCCGCAAACTGGCGCACAAAGGGGAACACAGCCGCATCGGCCAGTACCGGTTGTGTGCCACCCAGCCAAGGGCCGTGGGTGACGAGGGCTTGTTCCAGGGGGCCGAGCAGGCAGTCAATGGCCTGCTGGCGGTAATGGGTTTGCGGGTGGGCGGGGTGGCGCTCGAAATACTTGTAGCGGTCAAGCCAATGCTTGAAAGCGCTGTCGGTGCTTTTGATCCAAAATTCTTCATCACAATTCGGCTCGGTCCGCAGCCAGCCTGCCGGATCGTGCTGCGCCAGAGCCCAGCGCATGATGTCCAGGCTTTGGGCCAACACCTCGCCACCGGGCAGCACCAGCACGGGCACAGTGCCTGCAGGGGACGCGGCCAGCAGCGCGGCGGGTTTGTGCTTCAAATCCACTTCCACCGTGCTCACCGCTGCACCTGCCTGGGCCAGCGCCAACCGTGCGCGGATGGCGTACGGGCACCGGCGGAAGGAATACAGCAGGGGCAGGGCGCTGGCAGGGGCGGGTTGGCTGGCCACGCTCATGCAGCTGTGTCTTCCAACGCAACCGCCAGCGTCTGCCGAATCAGCGCCAGCGTGGTTTGCTGGGTGCGGGTGGTGGGCCGCATGGAACTGGTGGCCAGAAACAGCCGGGTGCTCAGCGGCGGGTTGCGCACGGCGCGCACCAGGTAGGCGCTGGGGCGTATGCAACTGGCCACCGCGTTGCGCGACAGCAGGGCGGCACCTGCGCCGTCGGCCACCAGGTCGAGGATGGCGGCCACGCCGTCAATTTCCAGCGTCACTTTCAAGCGGCAGCCAATTTGCGCCATTTCGGTTTCCACATGCGTGCGGATGGCGTTGGGGCGGCTGGGCATGACCAGTTGCAGCTCGGCCACGTCTTTCAGGTCGATGGGGCCGGGCGGTGGGTCTTCGGCCAGGCCGGGCTGGCGTGCTTGCACCAGCCACAGGTCTTCGTCGCCCAAGGGGCTGATCTCAATGTCCGCGCTGGCGCGGGCGTTGTAGAGCACGGCAATGTCCAGCCGTCCGTTCACCAGCCACTCTTGCATTTGGGTGCTCAGCCCCTCGCTGATGGACAAGCTGGCATCGGGCAACTGGGCGCGAAACGCGCGGGTCAACGGCACGGTGAACACCCGCGCCAGACTGGGCGGCAGGCCAATGGCCACCTGGCCCGACAAGCCGCCGCGCACGGTGCCCAAATCTTCCCGGGCCCGCTGCACCTGGTGCAAGATGCCCCGACCGTGTGCCAGTAATACCTGTCCAGCCTCGGTGGGCACGGCGCCCCGGCCGTTGCGCACCAGCAGGGTTTGATGCAGGTCCACCTCCAGCATGCGGATGAGGCGCGATAGCGCGGGCTGCGTGGTGTTGAGCATTTGCGCGGCGCGGGTGAAGCTGCCCAGCTCGGCCACGCGCACAAAACCCTCGATTTGTTTGAAGTCCATGGGGTGCCCAGTGGGTTGCGCTATTGAAAAATTGGCTATCAGCTATGGGCATTATCAGCTTTACGCATGGTTTGCGGCCGCTGAGAATGCGGTAACCCCTGCGTTGTCCACCTGCTTCCTTGATGCCGCCCATGCCCGCCATTGCCACCCTGAAAGGTATTTCCTCCATGGCCACCCGCGCTCTGCTCGCCGAGCTGGTGGCCGGGTTTGAAGCGCAAACCGGCACAGCGGTGGCCATTGAATCGGTGGGTGGTGTGGACGCTGCCAAACGCGTGGCCGCAGGCGAAGCGTTTGACCTGGTGCTGCTGGCCAGCGACGCGCTGGACAAACTGGCCGCTGCGGGCCACGTGCGCACGCCCCGGGTGGACTACGTGCATTCGCCCGTGGCCATTGCTGTGCAAGCCGGTGCACCGTTGCCCGATGTGAGCAGCGAAGCGGCACTGAAAGCCGCCGTGCAAGCCGCTGCCACCATTGGCTACAGCACAGGGGCGAGTGGGCAACACCTGATGCGCCTGTTCGAACGCTGGGGCCTTGCCGCCGACCTTGCCAGCCGCACCGTGCAAGCCAAGCCCGGCGTGCCTGTGGGCAGTCAGCTGGCCAGCGGCGAGGTGGCGCTGGGCTTTCAGCAACTCAGCGAGTTGCAGGGCTTGCCCGGCATCCAGATTGTTGGCCTGTTGCCTCAAGAATGCGCGGTGGTGACCACCTTCAGCGGTTGTGTGGCCACCGTCAGCACCCAACCCGAACTGGCCCAGCGCTTTCTGGCACACCTGAATAGGCCCGACACCGCCGCCACCAAACAACGCCACGGCATGACCCCTGTCAGCGCCTGAGGCACTTCTGTTCTTTCCACCGCACATCCGCCATGCCCAAAACCAACGGCTCCCCCCTCATCATCGATTGCCACGGCCACTACACCACCGCACCCAAGTCGCTTGAAGCCTGGCGCAACCAGCAAGTGGCGGGCATCAAAGACCCGGCGCTCAAGCCCAAAGTCGCTGACCTGAAAATTTCAGACGACGAGCTGCGCGAAACCATTGAAACCAACCAGCTGCGCTTGATGAAAGAGCGCGGCTCTGACATCACCATCTTCAGCCCGCGCGCGAGCTTCATGGCCCACCACATTGGCGACTTTGAGGTGAGCAGCACCTGGGCCGCCATTTGCAACGAGCTGTGCTTTCGCGTCAGCCAGTTGTTCCCCGACCACTTTGTCCCCGCAGCCATGCTGCCCCAAAGCCCCGGTGTGGACCCCGCCACCTGCATCCCCGAACTGGTGAAGTGCGTGGAGCAGTTTGGCAACGTGGGTATCAACCTCAACCCCGACCCCAGCGGCGGCCACTGGACTTCTCCCCCTCTGACCGACAAGGCCTGGTACCCCATTTACGAAAAAATGGTGGAGTACGACATTCCCGCCATGATTCATGTGAGCACCAGTTGCAACGCCTGCTTTCACACCACTGGCGCGCACTACATCAACGCCGACACCACAGCCGTGATGCAGCTCATTCAGGGCGACCTGTTCAAAGACTTCCCCACGCTGAAGTTCATCGTGCCCCACGGCGGCGGTGCTGCGCCCTACCACTGGGGCCGCTACCGTGGCCTGGCACAAGAGCTGAAAAAGCCTCTGCTGAAAGACCACCTGCTGGGCAATGTGTTTTTTGACACCTGCGTGTACCACCAGCCCGGCATCGACCTGCTGACCAAGGTGATACCGGTGGAGAACATCCTGTTTGCCAGCGAAATGATCGGCGCCGTGCGCGGCATTGACCCCGACACCGGCAACTACTTCGACGACACCAAGCGCTACGTGCAAGCCACCGGCAACCTCACCGATGCCCAGCGGCACCAGGTGTACGAGGGCAACGCCCGCCGCGTGTTCAGCCGCCTGGACGCCCGTTTGAAGGCCAAAGGTCTTTGATTCGTATTTTTAAGCCTTTTAGACATCCAGCGCTTGATGGATAAGCACTGGGAGCTATATTTTTATCGGAGTTCTTGTCATGTTTGAACTGGGCGTTTGTTACCGCAACATCACCCGCGCCGACCGCGCCGCTGCCGATGGCATGGCCGCATTGGGCAGCGCCACCGTGCACGAGGCCATGGGCCGCGTGGGCCTGCTCAAGCCCTACATGCGCCCCATTTTTGGGGGGCAACAGGTGTCGGGCACAGCGGTGACTGTGCTGCTGCAACCAGGTGACAACTGGATGTTGCATGTGGCTGCCGAGCAAATTCAGCCCGGTGATGTGGTGGTGGCCGCAGTCACTGCTGAGTGCACCGACGGCTACTTTGGCGACCTGCTGGCCACCAGCTTTCAGGCCCGGGGTGCCCGCGCCCTCATCATCGACGCGGGTGTGCGCGACGTGAAAACCTTGCAGGAAATGAACTTCCCCGTGTGGAGCAAAACCATCAGCGCCAAAGGCTGCATCAAGGCCACACTGGGCTCGGTCAACATTCCGGTGGTGTGCGCCGGCATGCTGGTCACGCCGGGCGATGTGGTGGTGGCCGACGACGACGGCGTGGTGGTGGTGCCCGCTGCCAAAGCCGTGGAGGTGTTTGCCGCCGCCACCAAGCGCGAAAGCTTTGAAGGCGAAAAACGCGCCAAATTCGCCGCTGGCGTGCTGGGGCTCGACATGTACAACATGCGCCCCGGTCTTGAAAAAGCGGGCTTCCGCTACATCGACTGAATCCCTTTCAACCCCTGTAACCCAGCGCAATGGAGACCGCAATGCCTCACACCTTGTTGACCGACCCCACCCGCCGCGCCTTTGTGCTGGGCGCATTGGCGGCCAGCGCCCCCTGGCCCCTGCTGGCTCAAAGTGCCAAGACGGTGCGCCTGGTGGTGCCCTTCACCCCCGGCGGCAGCACCGACATACTGGCCCGTGCCATTGCCCCTTACCTGGCCAGTGGCAGCGACCAGTCGGTCGTGATTGACAACAAACCCGGCGCGGGCGGCACCATCGGTGCCGAGTTGGTGGCCAGGGCCAAGCCAGACGGCCTCACGCTCATGATGGGCCACATCGGCACCCTCGCCATCAACCCATCGCTGTACCCCAAGATGGGCTACGACCCCATCAAGAGTTTTGACCCGGTGATGGGTGTGGCCCGCGTGCCCAACGTGCTGGTCGTGCCCGTGAGCTCGGACATCAAAACCCTGAAAGACCTGATTGCCAAAGCCAAAGCCCGCCCCGGGCACATGACGTATTCGTCGGGTGGCAACGGCAGCGCCGCGCACACCACCTTTGAATTGCTGAAAATGCGCGCGGGCATTTTTGTGTCGCACATTCCCTACCGGGGAGCGGCGCCGTCGGTGAACGACGTGATCGCGGGCCATGTGGACTGCATCTTCACCGGTTCACCTGCGCTGTTGCCCCACATCCGCAGCGGGCGGTTGCGTGCGTTGGCGGTGTCCAGCACCACACGTCTGCCCACGCTGCCCGATGTGCCCACCGTGGCTGAATCGGGTTTTCCCGGCTTCGAGGCCGACCAATGGTACGGATTGGTGGCCCCAGCGGGCACGCCTGCCGATGTCATCAAACGCCTGAACGAAGCCGCCAACGCAGGCCTTCAGCGCCCAGATATGGCCAAGTCCCTCGCCGCCGAAGGTGCTGTACCGCTGGGCGGGACCCCGAAAGCCTTTGCCGACCTGATCGCCCGCGAAATTCCGCGCTGGCGCGAGGTGGTGAAGGCGAGTGGAATGAAGCTGGATTGAGGTTGGCCAGTGCTTTTTTGAGTTGCGGGTGGCACCGCCCGGCATTCATTTCCGCAGGAACGACAACAACGCGTCGTTGAATGCCTGGGCGTGCGACACGTTCAATCCGTGGGGTGCACCGCTCATTGTCACCAGCTGGCTGTGCGGCACAGCCCAGTGGGTGAGCTGGCCTGAGCCTTCGAGGGGCACGATGGCGTCCGCCTCGCCGTGGATCACCAGCGTGGGCACGGTCACTTGCCGCAGGTCATCGCGGAAGTCGGTGGTACCAAACGATTCCATGCACGCCAGCGCCGCGTGCTGCGCAGATTGGTGGCACAGGGCGGTGGCCTCGCTGCGCTGCGTTTCGGTGACCTGCAGCACTCCATTGGCCGAGAAGAAGTGCGTGGTGAACTGCTCGAAAAACGCATGGCGGTCCTGTTCCAGTGCTTGTTTTTGCTGCTGCGCTTTTTCGGCTGTGAGCGGGCCTTTGGGGTTGTCGGCCGTTTTCAGCAGGTACGGCGGCACGGCAGCGGCAAATACCACGCTGTGCAAACGCGTCTCGCCATGCCGGGCGATGTAGCGCGCCACTTCGCCACCACCCATCGAAAAGCCCACCAGCGTGACGTCTTGCAGCCCGCATTGGGTGATGACGTGGTGCAGGTCGTCGGCCAGCGTGTCGTAGCTGTAACCGGCCTCTGGTTTGTCTGAGTGTCCAAAGCCCCTCCGGTCGTAAGCCACCACGCGATACCCGGCCGCGCGCAACGCCGGCACTTGCGGCGCCCACGCTTGCGCAGACAGCGGCCAGCCATGGATCAGCACCACCGGGCGGCCTGTGCCCCCGCTGTCTTCAATGTGCAGGCGCACGGCATCAGCGGGTGGTGCGTCGGTGCTGCCCTGTGCGTCAGCGTCTGAGGCTGCGCCCGTTGCGCCACCACCCAGTGCACCTGCAACGGCTCCCACCGCCGCCCCTACCAAAACCCCAACCGGTCCGCCCAACGCAATGCCAATGGCAGCGCCCGTGGCGGCACCCGCGACCATGCCTCCGCCGGTGAGCACCGAGTTGATCTCACGCAACGATTCCTGCTGGGACAGTGCAACCTGTGCGCCGCCGTCGGGGTCTTGCGACGGAATGCCGTGGCCAGGAAGGGCCTGCTCGGCAAGGTCGCCATCCACCACTGGCGCGGCATGGGGCAAAGGAGGTGCAAAAGGGAGAGGAGGTTGCTGCATGTTGGGTCCTTGTGTGTGTGGCAGCCCAATGCTCGCGGCATGTTGCTGCCACGACTGTTGGCTGCCACACGGACAGCACACTGCTGTGGCGTCAAAGTCAGAGCGTCACCGAACCGAGTGCAGCTCTTTGCGAGCCCCATCCCCACACAAAAAAGGACAACCATGCTGGCAGCGGTGGGTCACCAATCAAGCGTTGCATGCGCACAGACCCTGGCATTGCTGGCCTTTGTGGGTGAAAACGCCATGGCACTGGCGGGCTGGCTTGCCCACCCTGCGCGCATTCGCTGGCGGCCCATAGCCTTCAACCTGCGGACTGCAGGGTTTGATGCGTTGCCCATCGTGGGCACTCTGGCCTTCTTGATGGGCATTGTGGTGGCCTACCAGGGGGCCGACCAACTGCGCCGCTACGGTGCCAATATTTTTGTGGCCGACTTGGTGGGCCTGTCCATGCTGCGCGAATTCGCGCCGCTGATGACGGCCATCATCGTGGCTGGGCGGTCTGGCTCGGCCTACGCTGCGCAGATCGGCACCATGGCTGTGACGCAGGAAATTGATGCCATGCGCACCATAGGCATCGCGCCGCTGGAAATGCTGGTGCTGCCCAAGTTTCTGGCCCTGCTGGTGGCCCTGCCGCTGCTGACCGTGTTTGCCGACTTGCTGGGTGTGTTCGGGGGCATGTTCATGGCGCGTGCCCAGCTGGGTGTGGGTTTCGATGACTTCCTGGCACGCTTTGCCAAAGCCGTCAGCGTCACGTCGTACCTTGTGGGGCTGGGCAAAGCCCCGGTGTTTGCCGCCATCGTGGTGTTGGTGGGTTGTTTTCAGGGGTTTCGCACCCGCGGCGGGCCAGACAGCGTGGGCAAGCACACCACGCGGGCGGTGGTGCAGTCCATATTTTTGGTGATCGTGGCCGACGCGCTGTTTTCGGTGGCGTTCAGCGTGCTGGACCTATGACATGACCCAAGCAAAGGAAAGCCCCAAGACAGTGCTGGCCATGAAAGGGGTGGTGACGCGTTTTGGCGATCACGTGGTGCACAACGGCGTTGACCTTGAGGTGCGCCAGGCCGAGATTTTTGCCGTCATCGGAGGCAGTGGCTCGGGCAAATCGACGCTGCTGCGCGAGATGATTGTGTTGCAACTGCCCAGCGAAGGAAGCGTCAAGGTACTGGGCGTGGACTTGGCCCACATCTCCGATGACGCTGTCCTTGCCTTGCGCCAACGCTTTGGTGTGCTGTTTCAGCACGGCGGCCTGTTTGGCGCGCTGACGGTGCTGGAAAACATTGGTTTGCCACTGCGAGAGCACCGTCAGATGACCGACCCGGCAGTGGATGCCTTGGCGGCGCAAAAGCTGGCTGCTGTGGGGCTGGACGCGGCGGTGGGCAGCCAATACCCGTCGGAACTCAGCGGCGGCATGTTGAAACGTGCCGCGTTGGCCCGTGCGCTGGTGCTAGAGCCAGAGCTGTTGTTTCTGGACGAGCCCACCGCTGGGCTTGATCCGCAAAGCGCCGAAGGCATTGATGCGCTGGTGCTGGGCTTGCGCCAGCAGTCTGGTCTGACCATCGTGATGATCACCCATGACATGGATTTGCTCTGGCAGGTGGCCGACCGCGTGGCGGTGCTTGCCGACGGCAAGGTTCAGGCGGTGGGTGCCATGGCAGCACTGGCCACGATGGAGCACCCCGCCGTTCAGCCATTTTTCAAAGGGCCACGCGCGCGTGCCGCTCAGGCGCAGGCCGAAACCCAGGTTGCGGCCCAATCAAAGGAACCATCATCGAAACCAAAGTGAACTTCACCCTGGTGGGCGCATTTGTGCTGTCGCTGGGTGCACTGCTGGTGGCCGGGGTGCTGTGGCTGGCCTCAGGCGGCGCGTGGCAAACCCACTATGACGTGTACCAAGCCGTGGAAGAAGAGTCCGTGGCAGGTTTGAACCTGAATGCGCCTGTCAAATACAACGGGGTGGATGTGGGCAAGGTGCAAGCCATCAAGCTGGACCACACCAACCCCCAGACCGTCAATCTTTTCTTCGCCATAGAGCGCGGCACGCCGGTGAAGGAAGACACCATCGCCACCCTGAAAACCCAGGGCCTGACGGGCATTGCGTATGTGGAACTGAGCGGGGGCAGCGTGACTTCTCCTCTGTTGCAGACCAAAAGTGGTGCCCCCTATCCGGTGATTCGCACCACACCCTCCTTGTCGGCCAGGCTGGAGAACGTGTTGTCCAACGCGCTGGGCAAGTTGGATGAAACCTCCCACAACATCAACGCCATCCTCAGCAAGGCAAACCAGGCCGCCATCAGCAGCACGCTGGCCGATATGGCCACCCTGGCGCGCACCGTGGCTGCACGCCAGGGCAGCATCGATGCTGGGCTGACCGACGCCGCCAAAACCCTGCGCAACACGGCCCAAGCGACTGCCAACCTGGACTCTCTGGCCAAGCGCATCGGGCATGCCTCCGATGCCGTGGAACAGATGGGGGTCGAGGTGACCAAAACCAGCGTCAGCGCCGGCACCGTGGTCGATGGGGTGGGCGCCGATGTGAGGCGCTTCAGCACCGAAACGCTGCCCCAGCTCGAACACCTGGCGGGGGAGCTGAGCACCCTGAGCGGCTCGCTGCGCCTGTTGACTGACCAGACCCGGCGCGATCCGAACAGTTTCATTTTTGGGCGAACACCCGTGCCTGACGGCCCGGGTGAAACAGAAGGCACACCATGAACACTGCCACCGGGCACAACGGTCCCTTGCACCTCATTTCCAGATGGGCCAGAGGTTGTACCGGGTTGCTGGGCGTTTGGGGCCTGTGCGCGTGCAGCGTGCTGAACCCAACACCCGCAAAGCCGCCTTTGTTCCATGTGTTGGACAGCGCGCTGTTGCCCACGGCCCGACCGGTGCCAGGCGCGATACCTGCTTCTCGCTTGACGCTTGTCATCAGCCCTCCCCGGGCAGCGCCCGGCTTTGACAGCCAGCGCATCGTCTACCTCCGCCATGACCACCAGCTGGAGTACTTTGCCCGCCACGAGTGGGTGGACCGGCCAGCGCACATGCTGGGGCCGCTCCTGGTGTCAGCTGTCCAGCAAACGGGTGTGTTTGCGGCGGTGGTGCTGGTATCGGGGGCGGCGGCGGGCGACCTGCGGCTGAGCACCGAGCTGCTGCAGTTGCAGCACAACTTTCAAACCAGCCCCAGCAGGGTGCAAGTGCAACTGCGCGTTTACCTGACCGATGAAAAAACCCGCAAGGTTTTGGCCTGGCAAGCGTTCAGTGCTGAAGCTCCTGCAGCGAGTGACACCCCGGAAGGCGGCGTGGCCGCTGCCAACGCTGTGGTGCAACAGGTGTTGGCACAAGTGGCCCAGTTTCTGGTGGACCGGCCCCACTGACGTGCCCACACCGGGGTGGTGTGGGGTTGTATCAATGCGTTGCAGCTATTTGTCGACGCGCATTTCTTCCACCTCTCGCGCACCTTTGGCGTAGAGCGCGGCTTCCTCAGGGGCCAGCTCGTGGAGCAAACGCAGGAACTCACCAGCGTGAACCCGTTCTTTGTCTGCGATGTCACGCAGTACCTTGATGGCCAGCGGGTGATCGATGGATTCGGCCAGCTGCACGTACATCTGGGTGGCCTCGTACTCGGCGGCCACCATGAAGCGAATGGCGCGGACGAGTTCGGCATGGCTGAGCTTTGTGCCACTGGTCAAGCCTGAAAAGGGGGAGCCGAATTGGGGCATGTCAATCTCCTGTGGGTGTCTGGCTGTTGGCTCAGTTTGTGGGCGCGGGGGCGGGAGGCAGAACAATGACTGTTCCACCTTCGCCGGTTTTGCCTGTTGTGCCGGTTGCACCTGTTGCTCCTGTTTTTCCCGGTTCGCCGGTACTGCCTGCTTCACCTTGCCAGCCGGTAACACCTTGCCCGCCTTGGGAGCCAGTGGCCCCTGTGGCACCCGTGGCACCGGCCGGACCCGCGGGGCCTGGCACGGTAACCGGTACCGGGGTTGGCACATTGACCACGGTGGGGCGGTCGCAAGCCGCCAGGCCCACGCTGGCAAAAATGGCGGAGATCAAAAGTGTGTGGTTCATGGTGTTTACCTTTAAAGCTGCAGCGTATGTGCCATCTGCTGCCACCACCGTTCGCTGGCGAACGGTGGCGAGGCGTGAGCCGACACAACATGGCTTTTTCAGAAAGAAACCATGATTCAGATTCACACCGCCGTTTTGGTCAGCGATTTGTTTGCGCAGCTCGGGTTGCCTGACGATGCCGCCAGCATTGCCGATTTCGTGGCCAGACACCGCGCTGCCTCTGCCTGCGTGAGGTTGCCCGACGCCCCGTATTGGACGCAGGCACAAGCCGGGTTTCTCAGGGAGTCGTCGTTGCAAGACGCCGACTGGTGCGCCCCGGTGGACCAGCTCAGCCAAGCCTTGCAGGGTCCGGCACAACCGTGCTGCAGTGGCCCTTTCCCTTCCAAGTTGGCATAGACCGGGCTCTCAAACACATCGGCCTTGCGTGCTCAGACGCACAGACCCCGGCATCAGCCCCGCCTACCGTGACACCAGTTCCCCGCTGAGTGGCCCAACAGAACCAGGGCTGACTCTGCGGGGGGCTGACACCTCCCATTCACCGACACCTGGAGCAACCATGTCATCTAACTACCTCACACGCGACAACTTCGGCATGTACAACCAAATCAACGATGGTCCCGGCCCCACGCTGATGGGTGCTGACACCCTGCTGGGCAACGACGTCTACAACAACCAGGGCGACAGCTTGGGCGACATCAAGGAAATCATGATCGACATGGCTTCCGGCGAAGTTTGCTATGCGGTTCTGGCCTTTGGTGGGTTGATGGGCATGGGCGGCAAGCTCTTTGCCGTGCCGTGGAAGGCCCTGAGTCTGGACACCGTGAACAAACGCTTCACCCTCAACGTCAGCAAAGATTCGCTGAAGGAGGCCCCGGGGTTCAACAAAGACAACTGGCCTTCCATGTCTGACACAACATGGGCTGGCACCGTGCACAAGTTTTATGACGCGCCCGTCAGCCTGTCGTGAGCTCCCATCCCCGACCCAATCTCAACCCCAAGAGGTGAATCCATGAACAAAGACCAAGTCAAAGGCACTGCCAAAGCGGTTGCAGGCAAGGCGCAGGAGCAGGCCGGCAAGCTGGTGGGCAGCACCAAGCTGGAGGTCAAAGGCCGCCACCAACAGGCCGACGGTCACATCCAAAAGACCGTTGGCGACGCGAAAGAGGTGCTCAAGGATTTGCGTCGCAATTGACCAAGGGCCTGCCCGACCCGCAACGGCAGGCAGGCCTGTAAACCCAAGGAACAAAACACATGCTTCAAACCATCGCCATCATTTTGCTGGTGCTCTGGCTGCTGGGCTTGGTCACGTCCACTGCGCTGGGGGGATTCATACACGTGTTGCTGGTGGTCGCGATTGTGCTTTTCTTGCTGCGCTTCATCCGCTGATCGCACATCACCCAGCCGCTGACTCGGAGCCATGGCTGTGGCGTGATACCCCAAAATGACCCGAACGCGCATCACCGCTGCCTGGGCCAAGGCGGTCAACCGTGGCATGGCGGAGCTGAGACGAACGGCCAGCGATTCGGCCCGGCAGATCGTGAAAAGTGCCTTCAACTCAGCCCGTCCGTCGCGCCCACGCAAACAAAGGTCCCCGCCTGAGGGCGATTGGCTGCCAGGCCTGGTCACAGGCGTTGGCGGTGCATTGCGTTTTCGCCTGTACCGGCCGCCCCAACTCAAGGCCCTCGAGCGGTTGCCGCTGGTGGTGATGCTGCACGGTTGCAGACAGGATGCCGACGAGTTTGCCGCGGTCACCCGAATGAACCGGCTGGCTCTCAAAGAGCGGTTTTGTGTGCTTTACCCCGAACAAAGCGGGCTTGCCAACCCCCAAAGGTGCTGGAACTGGTTTGACACCGACAGTGGCCGGGCCTTTGCCGAAGCCGACCTCATCCTCAACGCTTTGGAGCAGGTGTGCCAGCTGCATCCATTGGATCGGGAACGGGTGCTCGTTGCGGGCCTGTCCGCCGGTGCGAGCCTGGCCGCGTTGATGGCCCTGCGGCAGCCCAAAAGTTTTCAGGGCGTGGTGATGCACTCGGGCATTCCACCCGGTACTGCGCATTCCACCCTGACGGCCATGGCCGCCATGCGGGGACGGCGGACGACGCCCCCTTTGGTTGCCGCGCCGCAAGGGGCCCCCCTAGACTTGCCCGCCTTGTTGGTCATACACGGCAACGCCGACACCACTGTGTCGCCCAGCAACGCCCGTGCGGCTGCCGTGATTTGGGCCGAGGCGGCGGGTGCTAAAGAGTCCGCGCCCCGCCAAGTGCAGCGCGGAAAGCGTTACCCGATGTCGGTGACCGAGTTCAAATGCCAGGGCGACACAGTGGTCACGCTGGTAACCCTGGCTGGCCTTGGCCATGCCTGGAGCGGTGGGGCCCCCGGTCACCCATTCAGCGACGCGCATGGGCCAGACGCGTCACGCATGGTCTGGGCATTTGCAAAGCGGTTGTTCCGCGGGCCTGTTGCCGAAGGCGCCGTACCGCCCGGCGGTACCCCTCAGGGCTAACCCGTAAAACGTCACTTGTGTGTCAGGTGGCAAGGTCGTTGCAGGCGCAAGGTGTGGAGCGTCTCTGTATCACCAAGGCCCCGACATCATGACCTCACATCGCCATTCCACCCTGTTACCTGTAGCTCTTGCCTGTGTGCTGGCGGGCTGTTCGTCGATGCCCGACGGCACTGGCAGCGGCACGGCCACCATTGTTCGCACCACCCACGGCATCCCTCACATCACAGCGCCCGATATGGAGTCCCTGGCGTTTGGCGTGGCCTATGCCCACGCGCAGGACAACGTGTGCCAGACGGCTGACCACTTGGTGACGGTGCGTGGCGAACGCTCCCTGCATTTTGGTGAAGCTGCTGGCGGCATCCTGGGGGTGCGCGGACTGCCCAACCCGCAAATCGACATTTTCATTGCGGCACACATGGACGATGCTGCCCTGGCCAAGCTGTGGTCAGCTTCCAGCGCGGCCAACCAGGCACAGGCTCGCGGCTACGTGGCCGGTTACAACCGCTTTTTGCAAGACAACGCAGGCAAGCTGCCAGCGGCTTGCAACGGCAAGCCCTGGGTGCAGCCCATGACACTGGCCGACTATTTCCGCGCCACTGAGGTGGTGCAGGTGCAGGCGGGTGCTGGGGCGTTGGCCGATGCCATTGCCGCTGCAACCCCACCCAAACCCGAGGCCACCAAAACCGGCGGTGCCGGTCAGCCCGATCTGCCCGAGGCTGACCGACTGGCCGGAGCGCAAAGCCTGATGCGCGAGGCCGGTTTGCTGGACTCGCCCCTGGGCTCCAACGCCTGGGCTTTCGGCAAAGAGCTGACGGCCAATGGCAAGGGCATGCTGCTGGGCAACCCGCACTTTCCGTGGGTGGGAACCAGCCGCTTCTACCAAATGCACCTCACGGTGCCTGGTCAGTACGACGTGATGGGCGCCAGCATTGGCCTGTCGGCGGTGGTGCAGATTGGTTTCAACAAAGACGTGGCCTGGTCGCACACGGTGTCCACCGGCAAGCGCTTCACGCTGCACGAGCTGGCACTGGTGCCCGGCCAACCCACCCAGTACCTGTTGGACGGCCAACCCCGCACCATGCAGTCCAAAACCATCAAATACCGTGTGAAAGACGCCAGTGGCCAGGTGCAGGAAAAGTCGCACACCGTCTGGCGCACCCACTTCGGGCCGGTGCTGGTCATGCCCCGTGCCGGGTTGAACTGGAACGCGCAAACCGCCTATGCCTTGCAAGACGCCAACGCAGGCGGCCTGCGCAGCACCGAAACCTACCTGGGCTTTGCCCAGGCCAAAAGTGTGGAAGACATGCGCAAGGCGCTGGGCAACCTGGGCACTTCGTGGGTCAACACCCTGGCTGCCGACCGCCACGGCAATACCCTGTACGCCGACATGAGTGTGGTGCCCGACGTGGATGCCGCACAGCTTCAGCGCTGCGCGCCCAGCAAACCTGCGGCGGGGCTGCTGGGTGCGGCTGGGCTCGTGGTGTTGAACGGGTCGCGCAGCGACTGTGACTGGAAAAAAGACCCCACCTCACCCGTGCCTGGTCTGACGCCACCTGCACGCATGCCGTCGGTGATGCGCACCGACTGGGTCCACAACAGCAACGACAGTTTCTTCTACACCCAGCCTGCGGTGAAGTGGGGCAGCTATTCGCCTTTGATTGGGGATGATGTGGTGCGCAGGCCACGTACCCGGTCAGAGTGGATCGAAATTCCGGAGCTGATTGGCAAGGGCAAGGTCACGTTGGCGGGCATTCAAGGCCAGTTGTTTGAAAACCGAAACCTCATGGCCCGCCACATCCTGCCCGACCTGCTGGCAGGCTGCAAAGCGCTGGCAACGCCCAGTACCGACGTTCGCGACGGCTGTGCCGCCCTGCAAACTTTTGTCACTGGCGGCATGCGCAACGATGCCGACGCCAAGGGTGCCCACCTGTTCCGCGAGTTTTGGCGCACGGCCAGCCAGATTCCCGGTGTGTACCGCGAACCATTCGACAAAGCCCGCCCTGTGGACACCCCCACAGGCCTGAAGCTGGCCGACGCTGCCACGGCCACCAAGGTGTGGGATGCGTTGGGCGCAGCGGTGAAAAAAGTGCGCGATGCCGGTTTTGCGCTGGACGCGCCGCTGGGTCAGGTGCAGCGGGCCGTGTTCACCGATGCCGACATTCCGCTGCATGGGGGCGACGAGATCGAGGGCGTGCTGAACAACCTGGGTGACCGTGGGCGGCCCGGCATCACCAAACGCGGCATTCGCATCGACTACGGCACCAGCTACGTGCAAACAGTCACCTTTGACGACCGGGGGCCTGTGGCGCAGGCGCTGTTGACCTTTGGCCAAAGCACCAACCCTGCGTCGCCCCATGCCACAGACCAATTGCGCCTGTTTGCAAACAAACAGTGGCCCACCTTGCCCTTCCATGCGGATGACGTGGCCCGCCAGCGCATTGGCGAGCCCCTGACGTTGAAACGTTGAACCATCCAGCCCAGTCCAGGGCTGCTGAGTATTGAAATATTGCATACCAGCTAGTGGTGTCATGCGGATTGGCAGGGGGCTCCAGCCCTCTGACAATCAGCCCCGCATCTCAACAACGCCCTGGCCGAACATGCAAACCTCTGGTCCCTTCGATAAAACCCCTGGCTGGCTGGACTGGTTCAGCGGTCCGGCCAAACCCCGCTTCCAGGTACCCACCGGTGCAGTGGATGCGCACTGTCATGTGTTTGGCCCTGGCGCGGAGTTTCCCTACGCACCTGAGCGCAAATACACACCCTGCGATGCCTCCAAACAGCAGCTGTTTGCGCTGCGCGACCACCTGGGGTTTGCGCGCAACGTGGTGGTGCAGGCCACCTGCCACGGCTCCGACAACCGCGCCATGGTCGATGCGTTGATCAGCAGCAACGGTAAGGCCCGTGGCGTGGCCACCGTCAAACGCACCGTGACCGACACCGAACTTCAGGCCATGCACGATGCAGGTGTGCGCGGTGTGCGCTTCAACTTCGTGAAGCGCCTGGTGGACTTCACCCCCAAAGACGAGTTGATGGAGATTGCCGCGCGTATCAAGGCCTGGGGCTGGCATGTGGTGATTTACTTTGAAGCGGTTGATTTGCCAGAGCTTTGGGACTTTTTCACGGCACTGCCCACTACCGTGGTGGTGGACCACATGGGCCGCCCCGATGTCAGCAAGCCTGTCGACGGCCCAGAGTTCGAACTGTTTTTGAAGTTCATGCGCCAGCACCCCAATGTGTGGAGCAAAGTGAGCTGCCCCGAGCGCTTGAGCGTGACCGGCCCCAAGGCGCTAAATGGCGAACAAAACGCCTACACGGACGTCATTCCATTTGCCAAACGCGTGGTCGAAGAATTCGCCGACCGCGTGTTGTGGGGCACCGACTGGCCGCACCCGAACCTGAAAGACCACATGCCCGACGACGGCCTGCTGGTGGACTTCATTCCCCACATTGCATCCACGGCCGAGCTGCAGCACAAGCTACTGGTCGCCAACCCCATGCGCCTGTATTGGCCAGAGGAAATCTGAAATGGCCCTCGATAAACCCTACCTTGACGTGCCCGGCACCATCATTTTTGATGCCGAGCAAAGCCGGAAAGGCTACTGGCTGAACCAGTTCTGCATGAGCCTGATGAAGGCCGAGAACCGCGAGCGCTTCAAAGCCGACGAGCGTGCGTACCTCGATGAATGGGCCATGACCGAAGAGCAAAAGCAGGCCGTGCTTGCCCGCGACCTCAACTGGTGCATGCGCACCGGCGGCAACATTTACTTTCTCGCCAAGATTGGGGCTACTGACGGCAAGAGCTTCCAGCAAATGGCCGGCAGCATGACCGGCATGACCGAAGACGAGTACCGCGCCATGATGATGGCCGGAGGCCGCAGCGCCGAAGGCAACCGCTACGTGGGCGAAGACGGAGATGCCCAGACACACCACCAACCCCAAGGAGCACGTACATGAACCCCAGCGCAAAAGCCACTTCTTCACGTCGCCGCATCTTGCTGGCTTGCGCCACTACGTTGGTGTGCGCAGGATTGCCGGCGTTTGGCCAGGCTCAAACCCAGGGGTTTCCCAGCAAATCGGTCCGCATCGTGGTGCCGTTCGCAGCAGGAGGCGTCGGCGATCTGACCGCCCGCACCGTGGGGCAGGAATTGTCGAAGCTGCTGGGGCAGGGCGTTGTGATCGAAAACCGGCCGGGTGCCGGTGGCGTGGTGGCGGCTGAAACCGTGGCGCGAGCCGAGCCCGATGGCCACACATTGCTGCTCATGTCAAACGGCACAGCGGTCTCCGCCGGTTTGTTTGCCAAACTGCCTTTTGACACCGTGCGCGACTTTGCCCCCGTGTCAACGCTGGGCACCTTCGACATTGCCGTGGTGGCCGGGGCCGAATCCGCGTTCAAAACCCTGGGCGATGTGATTGCGTTTGCCAAGGCCAATCCAGGCAAGTTGAACGTGGGCAGCATCAACATTGGCAGCACCCAGCACCTGACGGCCGAGCTGTTCAAGGCCACTGCCGACATCGACGTGCAGGTGGTGCCATTCAACGGCACACCTGCGCTCATCAACGCGCTGCGCGGTCGCCAGGTGGATGTGGCTCTTGAAATTCTGGGCCCCACGCTCACGCACGTGAAAGCCGGTGCCTTGCGTGTGTTGGCCACCACAGGCACCCGCCGCGCCAGTGTGCTGCCCGACGTGCCCACCGCCCGCGAGGCGGGGGTGAAGGACCTGGTGGCCTCGTCCTGGAACGCTCTGGCGGCCCCCGCCAAAACGCCCCGCGCCGTGGTGGACCGCCTGGCACGCGATGTGGCCACTGCCTTGGCCAGCGCCGAGGTGAAACAGAAGCTGGCTAACCTCAATGTGGACGCGCAGGCCAGCACGCCAGAGCAAACCGCTGAGCTGCTGGCCGCCGACATCAAGCGCTGGACGGGCGTGATCGACCGCGCGGGCATTCCCCGCCAGTGATGCCCACCGCCATGGCGCCTAAACCGATCGAACTGAACCCATGGGAGCCCTGAATGGCCCGCATCACCGCTTCCGTTTACACATCACATGTGCCCGCCATCGGCGCAGCCATCGACCTGGGCAAAACCCACGAACCCTATTGGCAGCCTGTGTTCAAGGGCTACGAGTATTCCAAGCAGTGGATGAAGGACAACAAGCCCGACGTGATTTTTCTGGTCTACAACGACCATGCAACAGCCTTCAGCCTGGACCTGATTCCCACCTTTGCCATCGGTACCGCCGCCGAGTACCAGCCCGCTGACGAAGGCTGGGGCCCACGCCCGGTGCCGGTGGTCAAAGGCCACCCCGAGTTGGCCAGCCACATCGCGCAGAGCGTCATCCAACAAGACTTTGATCTGACCATCGTGAACAAGATGGCGGTAGACCACGGACTGACCGTGCCGCTCAGCTTGATGTGCGGGCAACCTGATGCCTGGCCTTGCCCCGTCATTCCCTTTGCCGTGAACGTGGTGCAGTACCCCGTTCCCAGCGGCCAGCGCTGCTTCAACCTTGGCCAAGCCATCCGCAAGGCGGTGGAAAGCTACGACGAAGACCTGAACGTGCACATCTGGGGCACCGGCGGCATGAGCCACCAACTGCAGGGCGCACGCGCCGGTCTCATCAACCGCGAATGGGACAACGCCTGGCTCGACCAGATGATTGTTGACCCCGCCGCTTGCGCCGCCACCCCCCACATCGATTACGTGCGCGAAGCTGGCAGCGAAGGGATCGAGCTGGTGATGTGGTTGATTGCACGCGGCGCTATGTCAGATGTAGCTGACAAAACAAAACAGGTAAGCGTTAAGCACCTTTTTTATCATGTACCCGCCTCCAATACGGCGGTGGGACACCTCATTCTGGACAACAACTGACCATGACCAAAACCATCAAAGTCGCCTTGGCGGGCGCCGGCGCCTTCGGCATCAAGCACCTGGACGGCATCCGGAACATCGACGGCGTGGAGGTGGTTAGTCTGATCAGCCGCGATCTCGACAAAACCAAAGAAGTGGCGAACAAGTACGGCATCCAGCACGTGACCACCGAGCTGGCCGACAGCTTGGCCATGCCAGAAGTGGATGCCGTCATCCTGTGCACCCCCACACAAATGCACGCTGACCAGACCTTGGCCTGCTTGAACGCGGGCAAACACGTGCAGGTGGAAATTCCCCTGTGCGACGTGTTGGCCGAGGGCGAAGAGGTGGTGCGCGTGGCCAAGCAAAGCAGCCTGGTGGCCATGTGCGGGCACACGCGCCGCTTCAACCCCAGCCACCAATATGTTCACAACAAGATCAAGGCGGGCGAATTCAACATCCAGCAAATGGATGTGCAGACCTACTTTTTCCGCCGTACCAACATGAACGCGCTGGGCCAGGCCCGCAGCTGGACCGACCACCTGCTGTGGCACCACGCCGCGCACACGGTGGACCTGTTTGCCTACCAATGCGGCAGCCCGATCGTGAAGGCCAATGCCATCCAGGGGCCCATTCACCCCACGCTGGGCATTGCGATGGACATGAGCATCCAGCTCAAAGCAGCCAACGGCGCCATTTGCACCTTGAGCTTGAGCTTCAACAACGACGGCCCGCTGGGTACGTTCTTCCGCTACATCGGCGACACGGCTACCTACATCGCCCGGTATGACGACCTGTTCACCGGTAAGGAAGAAAAAATTGACGTGAGCCAAGTGGCGGTCAGCATGAACGGCATTGAACTGCAAGACCGCGAGTTTTTTGCTGCCATCAAGGAAGGCCGCCAGCCCAACTCTTGTGTGGAAAGCGTGTTGGCTTGCTACCAGGTGTTGCACGATTTGGAGCAACAACTCAACGCACGGTGACCTGAGCGGGCTGCGTCACTGAAAGCCGGGACACAATGTGCAACCCGGCGCCACTTGTGTGGTTGTCAAACCCAGCGTTTCGTACCGCACATGAAAAAAGTCCTTTTGCTCAACGGCCCTAACCTCAACCTGCTGGGCACCCGAGAACCCAACCAATACGGCCACACCACGCTGGCTGATGTGGAAGCCCTGTTCACTCAGGCCGCACAGAGGCTGGGTTTTGAAGCCGAGTGTTTCCAAAGCAATTGGGAAGGGGCGCTGCTCGACAAAATTCACGAATACGGTCGCCTCTACAAGACTGGCGAAGCCGTCGGCGCCGTGTTCAACCCCGGGGCATTCACCCACACCAGCATTGCACTGCAGGACGCCATCAAAGGTGTGGATGGTTTGCCTGTGATCGAAGTGCATGTGTCCAACGTGCACGCACGGGAGGAATTCCGCCACCACTCTTGGGTGTCACCTGTGGCCGCCGGTATCGTGGTTGGGTTTGGTGTGGACGGTTACCTGTTGGCACTGGAAGGCCTGCAACGCATTCATGCGCGCACGACCCTGTGACCAGCCGGGCATGAGATCGCACTTCTATGCCGACGGCCTGGCGCTGGCGGCCATTGTTCTGTGGGGTTCGCTGGCCAGCTTGGGGGTCTCGTTGGCCCATGTGCCTCCGTTCTTGCTGACGGGTTTGTCGCTGCTCATCGGCAGCCTGATTGCCTTGCCTCTGTCGCGCTTGCGTTTTGCGGCCTGGCGTGTGCCACTGCCCACTTTGGCCGTGGGCGTGTACGGGCTCTTCGGGTTTCATTTTTTACTTTTTTTGGCACTGCGCCATGCGCCGCCGGTGGAGGCCAACTTGGTCAACTACCTGTGGCCTTTGGGCATGGTGGTCATGGCGCCGCTGTTTTTGCCTGACATGCACATCCGCTGGCAGCACGTCGGGGCCGCCGTGCTGGGTTTTGCGGGCGCAGCCATTGCAATCTTGGGGCGCAGTGGTGGCGGGGGAGGGTTGCAGTTCACCTTTGAATTCGGCTACGTGCTGGCGCTGTGCTCGGCTTTTGTGTGGGCCAGTTATTCGCTGCTGACCCGCAGGGTGCCCGCGTTTCCGACAGCGGCTGTGGGCAGTTTTGCTGCGGTGTCGGGGGTGCTGTCGTTGTTGTGCCACTGGGCACTCGAACCTGCGGTCCAGCTGTCTGCGCACGACTGGCTGCTGATCGTTGCCATGGGTCTGGGCCCCTTGGGCGGAGCGTTTTTTCTGTGGGATGCCGCCATCAAGGCGGGTGATCCGCGCCGCATTGGGCTGATGGCGTTTCTCACACCGTTGTTGTCCACAGTCATCCTGGTGATGGTGCGGGGCGATGCCTTGCAGTGGAACGTGTTGCTGGCAGCCGTGCTCATCATGGGGGCTGCTTACTGGGGCAGCCGCGTGTCGCAGTGACCGCCCCTCAGCAGGCGCTGTGTTGCCCGTTGATCAGGCCGTTTTGGGTCAGTCGGGTCAGAAGCCCGGCGTAAATCTGGGCATGGTGTTTGCCCAGTGGGGCCTCGGCCACATGGTCGTCGGCGCAGGGGAGCGACAAGGTGCACTCCATGCCGCCGTCGTTACCCTGGTTGACCACCACTTGCCCGCCCTGGCTTTGCATCAGCAGGCGCGCGAAGGGAAACACCATGTGCTGGCGCGGCTCGTTTGGCTGTACGGCGCCTGATGTGCCGTCGGTTGCAGCAGGCGCTGCACTGCCGTCGCTGGCCAACGTCACTTCTTCGATGGCGCCCAGGCTGCGAATGGTCAGGTGAACCTGGTCGGCATCAGTTGAAAACAGCAACTCCATGGCCAAGGACCTGTCGGGCTCCAGTGCCAGGCGGGCATGAACCACGGCAGCCTCCACGCATTCCCACAGTGCGGTGCGAAGTTTGTCCCGGTGGCCAAACACCAGCGGTAGGGCGCGCGCATCGCCGTTGAACAACAGGCTGACCTGATGGTGAGCCAGCAGCGGGCGTAGCTCGGTGCAAACGGCATGCACCATGTCGGGCAGTGAAATGGCCTCGCTGCGGGGCAGGCCTGACCCGAACATCAACTCGGCACTTGATGCACTTTCCGCCGGGTGCGGCACTGTCCCGAAAGCTGTGCTGACAGGGGCGGGCGCAAAGCGAATGGGCTGGATGGCGAAGGTCATTTTGGCACCTGAATCCGGGTTGGGTTATCAATGATGCCGATTGTGCCTATCATTTAAATTATTTAAAAAGATAAATAGGGCATAAAAACCGGCATATTCAACCCTGGCAGCCCGTGTGGGCCCTTTGCTACACCCCGAAACGTGCGGGCCGGTACGGCGCAGGGTCCACCACCGTGGGCCTGCCCGTGAGTTGCTCCGCCAGCAGCCGGCCCGACACCGGGCCCAGCGTGAAGCCCTGGTGGCCATGGCCAAAGTTGAACCACAGGCCGGGGTGCCGCGCCACCGGGCCCATGACCGGCAACATGTCAACCATGCAGGGCCGGTTGCCCAGCCAAGGTTCGCTGTCAACCTCGGGACCCAGGTCCAGCAGTTCGCGGGCGCAGGCTTGTGCCCGGCCCAATTGAACGGGGTTGGTGGGTGAATCCAGCCGCGCCAGCTCTGCGCCGGTGGTCAGCCGCAGGCCTTTGCGCATGGGCGCCAGCACGTAGCCGCGTTCGGCATCCAGCAGTGGCAAGGCCAAGCCTTGTGGCGCTGCATGGTGTTGGTGGTAACCGCGCTTGACAAACAGCGGCAGTGCGCAACCCAGGCGCTGCATCAGGTTGCCCGACCATGGCCCCAGCGCCACCACGGCCTGCGGTGCGCCCACCCAACCGCCGTGGGTGCGCACGCGCCACCCGCTGGCGTGGGCCTCCAGGGTGAGCGCATCACCTTGCAACACAGTGCCGCCGCGCTGCTCAAACAGCTTGGCGTACAGCGCAACCAGCCCACCAGGGTCACTCACGCTCCAGGAACTGGTGAAGTGCAGGGCACCCGCCAGCGTGCCAGGTCGCAAGGCGGGCTCGGCCTGAGACAGTGCCGCAGCGTCTGCCACCTCAAACGGCACACCGTGTGTGGCATGTACCCGGTGTGCGTTGGCAAGGGCTTTGTCCAGCGCCTGCAGCGTGCGGTAGCCAAACCGGAAACCCCGCCTCGTCACCAGGTGTTGTGCGCCGGCCGCTTCTATCAGGGGCTGGTGTTCTGCGGTGGCATGTGCCACCAGTCGGCTGTACGCCAGGGTGATGGCTGCATGGTGTCTTGGCAGCGAGTGCCATGCATAACGCAACAGATAGGGCAGCAGCCGTGGCATGGCAGCGGCTTGCCAGTGGATGTCCACCCCCCGGCGCAAAGCCGTGGCCAACAGCGTTGCGGCGTCAAACGGGAACGCGTAGGGCGAAACGGCTTCCTGCTGTATGACACCTGCATTGCCGTGCGACGTTTCCTCCCCAGGCCCGCGCCTGTCGATCAGCGCCACCTGCACCCCCCGCGCCTGCAGGTGCAACGCAGTGCACACGCCCAACATGCCTGCGCCCAGCACCACAACCTGGGGCGGGGTCAGGTTGCTGGGCTGCATGTGGATGGGGGGCTGTGTCATGGTGCTGACATTTTCAAGTATTTTTAGCCTCCAGCGCTTATCCGGCGTGGGTTTGTAGCTTCACTTTCGTGTGGTGTTGCGGCAGCGCCATCGTGCTTGGCGGCCGAATGAAACAAAACGACATAAACCGCTACCGGACCGACACCCAAGGCAGCGGCCTGCCCGGCACCATCATGGCCATGTTCAACAGCTACCCGAAAGGAGTAACCCCATGAAAACCTGGATCAAACGCAGCCTCATTGGCCTGGCCACCGCCACCGTCGTGTTGGGCAGCATCACCGCTTGCGGCACGCGTGGCGACCATGCCCGCACCTGGAGCGATGAGCGCATCACCGAGATGCGTGGCAAAGCGGTCGACAAAATCAGCGACAAGCTCACCCTGAACAGCGCACAAAAGCAAAAGCTGGGCGTGCTGGCCGATGAAATGATCGCGTCGCGCAAAGCCATCAAAGGCGACTCTGCCGACCCCCGCACCGAACTGAAAGCACTGGTTGCCGGTGACAAGTTCGACCGCACGAAAGCACAAACCCTGCTGGACCAGAAAACCCAGGCCGTGCAGGGCAACGGCCCCAAGGTGTTGGCTGCCTTCGGCGACTTTTTTGACAGCCTGACACCCGAGCAGCAAAAGCAGGTGCGGGACAAGCTCGACAAACGCGGCCACGGCTGGTGGGGCAGGGGCTGAGAGCAGGCACTGGCCCGCTGTCAGAATGGGTGCGATGAACCGCATCTTGCTGATCGACGACGACGAGCAGTTGGGCCCGCCGCTGGCGGCGTACTTCCAGCGCTTCGAGCTGCAACTGGTGCATGCCACCCGGCCCACTGCCGGGCTGGCACAGCTGCAGAGCGGTGGCTTTGATGCCGCCATTCTGGATGTGATGCTGCCCGAGATGGACGGCTTCGAGCTGTGCCGCAGCATCCGCAAGGTCAGCGACATACCCATCGTCATGCTGACCGCTCGCGGCGACGTGATGGACCGTGTGGTGGGCTTGGAACTGGGCGCTGACGACTATTTGCCCAAACCCTTTGAACCTCGCGAACTGGTTGCCCGCTTGCAAACGGTGTTGCGTCGGCGCAAGCCCGCGCAGCCGGTAGCCGGTCATGTGGTGGCAGCCGAATTGCGTTTCGATGGGCTTGACATTGACCCCACCCGCCGCAGCGTGGCTCGGCAGGGTACCGAGGTCGAACTCACTGGCACCGAGTTTGAGTTGTTGCTGTTGCTGGCGCGTGAGCCAGGCAAGGTGTTCAGCCGCGACGACATCCTGAACCAACTGCGTGGCCACGAGGCAGATCTGTACACCCGCGCGGTGGACATCGTGGTCAGCCGACTGCGGCGCAAGCTGGAGCCGCTGGACTGCATCAAAACGCTGCGCAACGTGGGCTATTCGCTGGCGCTGCGGCCAGTCACTTCATGAAGACCGCTCCGGTTGCTGATCAGCGGGTGCCGCGCTGGCTCGGCATCAGGCGTCGACTGGCCCATTCCATCAAGCTGCGCATGGTGCTGGTGTTCCTGGTGCTGGCAGCGGCCATGACGTTGGTGTTCGTCACCGGTGCGCAAAAGGCTTTTTCACTGGGCTGGCGCGAAGCCGCCCGGCCCTTGCTGATGGACTATGTGGACCGTTTGGCCGCAGACGTCAGCCCCCCCGGTACAACCGCACCACCCAGCACCGACCAGGCCAGGGCCATCACCGAACGCCTTCCGTTGACGGTCGACATTGCAGGACCCGTGGTCAACTGGCGTTCCCACCTGGACCAGAAGCAGCCGCCCTGGCGCCAGGGCGATGACAGCACCAACCACTGGAACGACGACAAAACCTGGGACAGGCTGGTCAGGCGAACCACAGCCGATGGGCACACCATCGAATTCGGCATCAACGAAGCGGTGCTGGAGCGCCGTCCGCGCCTGCTGGGTGTGGCACTGGCCGCTGTGTTGCTGCTGACCCTGCTGGCCTGGTTGTATGTGCGTCGCCTGCTCAGGCCGCTGGACGCCATTGGCGAAGGTGCGCGCCGCTTTGGCGCGGGGGACTTCAGCCAACCGATTGCACTGCGCAATCCGCAAAGGCCCGATGAACTGGGCGAACTGGCGGCCACATTGAACACCATGGGCGACGACATCCGCCAGATGCTGGACGCCAAGCGGGCCCTCCTGCTGGCCATCAGCCATGAGTTGCGCAGCCCACTCACCCGGGCACGTCTGCATGCCGAGCTGTTGCCCGAAACCGGTGATGTGGATGCTCAGCGTGGCGCTCTGCTGCGCGACCTGCAGGAAATGGCCAACCTGATTTCAGACTTGCTGGAAAGCGAGCGCCTGGCTGGCCGGCACGCGTCCCTGCATCGCGAGCCGGTGGCGCTGCCCGTGCTGGCTCATGAAGTGTTGGTCGAGTTGCAGGCACGTTATCCGAGGGCGGCGGCGGTGCGGGTGTGTGCCGATGCCTCTTTTCCTGTGCTGACGCTGGATGCGGCTCGCATGCGCCTGATGTTGCGCAACTTGCTGGACAACGCATTGCGACACGGCAGCGATGCGCCGCAATGGCCTGAGGTGCACCTGTCGGTGGGGGAAGAGGGCGCTACGGTGACGGTGCGTGACCATGGGCCTGGCGTGCCCGACGCCGATCTGCCCCGCCTGGCCGAGCCCTTTTCCCGACCCGATGCCGCACGCACGCGGGCGCAGGGTGGGGTGGGCCTGGGCCTGCACCTGTGCAAGCTGGTGGCCTTGGCGCATGGCGGTACCGTCACGCTTGAAAACGCCAAGCCCGGGCTGGCGGTGACGGTTGTGTTGCCCATGCACTTGTAAGCCAGCCGGTGCAAGCCTATTATTCGGGGTGTTTCCCCTCGTGGAGCTCCGCATGACACCCATCACCTTCGACAGCACCCCAGCGGTTGCCAACGTCCGGCGCACAACCCCTGCTGACAACAGCAGGCCCGCTGCTGACAGCGGTACACCAGCCCCCGCAAACAACAACCCCCGCCCCAGCGTGGTGTTGAACCTGAACAGCTCGGCCAATCAGGCAGCCACCAACGGCGTGACCTACGGTAACCCCCGCACCGCCGGATCTGCTGCATCCGCAAATCAAGTCAATGGCGGAGAACGCAACAACCCGGTTCAAGCCCGCAGTTCTGAACAGCAGGACGCTGAGCGCATTGAAATGGACCGCCGTAACCTGCAGTCTGCACAGGCTTCCAGCACTTCCCGGCAAGCGGTGGCGGCCAACCCGTCAGCCTGAGCTGGGCCACATCGGGCATGTGAACCATGTTGTCGGTTTCGTCATCAGCCACCAGTGCCGCTTTTGGTCAGTTGCAGCGGCAACAGGCCACGCGCTTGGCTGAGCAATACGAAGCACGTGCTTCATCGTTGCGTGCTCAAGCCCAAAGTGCACAAAATCAGGCAGACAGAGCCACTCAGCGGGCTGACAACCTGTCGATCCAGGCCGACCAGGCACAGGGCCGGGCTGACACCGCCAAAACCACGGTGAACTCAGCCAATGCCATGGGTGAACTGGCCCAGACTCAGTCAGCCCAAATCGTGCAGGCGGTTCAGCGGGCGCTGCCAGCTGGCAGCACTGAACAGGCAGCCCCCGCCGCAAGCACCGCCGCATTGGCCCCGAGCGCGGGCTTGGTGAACCTGCAAGGCCAGCGCATCGGTGTGCGGGTGAACGTCAGCGTTTGAAGCCGGACCTGTGAGGCTACCTCCCCTCGACACATTCCAGCATGCTGTGAAGGCTGTCTGCCAGTGGTGTGCAGATGGCGACAACGCGCGGAAATCAACCCGCCCAAGCCACGCTTGGGCGGCGTCGTTCAACAGCCCCGCGTGATGGGAATCTCCACTTCCTTGGCTGCCAGCATGTGTTTGGCCAGTTCCAGTTTGGCGATGGCCACGCGGTGCACTTCGTCAGGGCCGTCGGCCAGGCGCAGGGTGCGTTGGCTGGCGTAGGCATAGGCCAGCGGGAAGTCGTCGCTCACGCCGCCACCACCGTGGGCCTGGATCGCCCAGTCGATCACCTTGCCTGCCATGGTGGGGGCCACCACTTTGATCATGGCGATCTCGGTGCGGGCCACTTTGTTGCCCACGGTGTCCATCATGTACGCGGCTTTGAGGGTGAGCAGGCGGGCCTGGTCGATCATGATGCGCGACTCGGCAATGCGCTCGTGCCACACCGACTGGGCCGAAATGGGTTTACCAAACGCCACGCGCATGTTCAGCCGTTTGCACATCAGCTCCAGCGCACGCTCTGCGGCTCCGATGGAGCGCATGCAGTGGTGAATGCGCCCTGGCCCCAGGCGGCCCTGGGCAATTTCAAAGCCACGGCCTTCACCGAGCAGCAGGTTGCCCACGGGCACGCGCACGTTTTTCAGCAGCACCTCCATGTGGCCGTGGGGGGCATCGTCGTAGCCAAACACCGACAGGGGGCGCACCACTTCCACGCCAGGGGCGTTGGAGGGCACCACGATCATGGACTGTTGTTGGTGGCGGCCCGCCTCGGGGTCGGTTTTGCCCATCACGATGTACACCGCGCAGCGTGGGTCGCCCGCGCCAGACGACCACCACTTGCGGCCGTTGATGACGTATTCGTCGCCGTCGCGCTCGATGCGGCACTGCACGTTGGTGGCGTCGGATGAGGCCACTTCGGGCTCGGTCATGAGGAAGGCGGAGCGGAACTCACCGCGCAGCAGGGGTTCCAGCCACTGGTCTTTGAGGCTTTCCGAGGCGTAGCGCTCCAGTGTTTCCATGTTGCCGGTGTCGGGGGCCGAGCAGTTGAACACCTCGGCGGCAAAGGCCACGCGGCCCATGATTTCGCACATGGGCGCATATTCCAGGTTGGTCAGGCCTTCGGGTGCGCGGGGGGAGTTGTGCAGAAACAGGTTCCACAAACCTGCGGCCTTGGCTTTGGGCTTCAGTTCTTCAATGAGGGTGGTGGGCACCCAGGCGTTGCCCTTGGCGCGGTTGGCGGCAATTTCGGCAAAAAAGCGGCCCTCGTTGGGGTAGATGTGCTCGTCCATGAAAGCCAGCAGGCGTGCCTGCATGTCTTTTACCTTGGGCGTGTAGTCGAAGTTCATGGTGTTGCCTTTCGTTTGAATGTGTAGCTGTCATCGCTTGACTGACAAGCGCTGGATGCCAAAAAAGTATTGAAAACTGTCTGCTGTCATGCCGCCTGGGCCAACTGCCACGCCAATTGCGCCAGGGGCCGTGCTCCCGCAGCGGACGCCTGGGCATGTGCGCTGGAGGCCGTGCCCATTTGCACTCGCTTGGCGATGCCCTGCAAGATGGCCGCTAGGCGGAACATGTTGTAGGCCAGGTAGAAATTCCAGTCGGCCTTCAGCACCTCAGGCGTGGTGAAGCCGGTGCGCTGGCAATACAGCGCGATGTAGTCGTCTTCTGCCGGTATGCCCAACGCGGCGAGGTCCAGCCCGGCAATGCCACGGAACGCGCCGGGTGCGATGTGCCACGACATGCAGTGGTAGGCAAAGTCGGCCAGCGGGTGGCCGAGGGTGGATAGTTCCCAGTCCAGCACGGCCAGCACGCGGGGCTCGGTGGGGTGGAACATGAGGTTGTCCAGTCGGTAGTCGCCGTGGACGATAGATACCAGCGATTCATCGCGGGCGCTGGCAGGCATCTGGGCGGGCAGCCAGGCCATCAGCGCGTCCATTTCGGGAATGGGGTCGGTGATGGAGGCCACGTATTGCTTGCTCCAGCGGCCAATCTGTCGCTCGAAGTAGTTGCCCGGTTTGCCGTAGTCGCCCAAGCCAATGGCAGTGGGGTTCACGGTGTGCAGCTCGGCCATCACCCGGTTCATTTCCAGGTAAATGGCGCGGCGCTCGGCAGGTTGAAGGCCAGGCAGCGATTGCTCCCACAGCACACGGCCGGGCACAAACTCCATCACATAAAAGGCGCGGCCGATCACCGCTTCGTCTTTGCACAGGGCAAGCATGTGAGCTACTGGCACTCCAGTACCCTGCAGCGCGTGCATCACGCGGTACTCACGCTCGATGGCGTGGGCCGAGGGCAGCAGCTTGGCCACAGGCCCGGGTTTGGCGCGCATCACATAAGTGCGGCTGGGAGTGACGAGTTTGTAGGTGGGGTTGGACTGGCCCCCACTGAACAGACTGACTTGCAACGGCCCTTCAAACCCGGCCACCTGGGCTTGCAGCCAGGTGAGCAGCGCGCCTTCGTCAAAGGCGTGGCTGGCAGGCACAGCCCGCGTGTTGTCGGTGGGGGTGGTGTGTGTCATGGACAAGCGGGGGTTGTGCTGCCCATGCACACGGGTGGCAGGGTCAGGCTTCGGTTTCGGAGATGCGCATCAAGGCTTCGCGCTGGCGCACCACCAGGCCGCCCGGTTCGATGCGGATGGCACCCTCGCGCTCCATGGATTTGAGTTCCTGGTTCACGCGTTGGCGCGACGCACCCAGCAACTGGGCCAGTTCTTCCTGCGCCAGTTGCAGGCCAATGCGTGTTTCGTTGCCGTCGGCCAGGCAGGGCACGCCGTAGCTGCGCACCAGGTGCAGCAGTTGCTTGGCCAGGCGTGCGCGCAGGGGCAGCGTATTCAGGTCTTCCACCAGACCGAACAGGGTGCGGATGCGCCGCGCCTGCAGGCGCATCAGAGCTTCGTACAGCTCGACGTGTTGCGACAAAATTTTCTGGAAATCGGTGCGGGCCACGCAAAGCAGCGTGGTGGGACCATGGGCGTAGGCATCGTGTGTGCGCTGGTCGCCGTCGAACATGGCAATGTCGCCAAACCACACACCCGGCTCCACGTAGGTGAGGGTGATCTGTTTGCCCGACAGCGAGGTGGAACTCACCCGCACGGCTCCCTTGGCCACGGCGGTCCACTCGCTGGGTGGGTCGCCGCGTGCGGTGATCAGGTCGCTGTCTTTGAACCGTTTGACGTAAGCGCATCGAAGGATGTCGTGCCGCAATGAAGGGGAAAGGCTGGAGAACCAGCGACCTGAGTTGATCGCCTCGCGTTCTTCCATTGTCAGAATGGGTTCGTCGATGGGCATGTCTTTTCCGTGACTGGAGGGGCTGTGGATTGTCGCGATGGGGACCACCCCCGGCGCTCAGGGTTTGCCGGGGTGGGTGTCGCTCAAGCGTCTTTGTGTGGCGTTCAGAGTTCAGGCTGCGTCAGGCTGAGGCCCAGCGCCCCACGTCGGCGCAGCCAGGGGGAGGGGCGGTAGCGCGTGTCGCCATACACGGTTTGCAGGTTGAATAGCACCTCCAGCACGTTGGTGGGCCCCATCAGGTCGCCCCAGGCCAGCGGGCCGTGGGGGTAGCCCAAGCCCAGGGTCACGGCGGTGTCCAGGTCGGTAGGGGTGCAAATGCCTTGCTGGCACATGTCAGACGCAATGTTGACGATGTGTGCCAGCACCCGCTGGGTCACAAAACCACCGCTGTCGCGCACCACGCTAACGGCTTTGCCGTCTCGTGCAAACAGGGCCCAGGCCGCGTCGCGCATGTCGGCGCGGGTGGCGGGGTTGGTGGCCAGCACCCGGCGACGGGTGGCGGTGTCGGGCAGCATCAGGTCGATGCCCAGTGTCCGCGTCGCGTCCAGACGCTCCACCGCCGCAATGGTGCTCACGTCCAGACCCAAGGGTGCAACCAAGATCAGCGCTTGCTCCGACGGATTCGCCGCCGTTTCAATGCGTGCACCCAGGTCTTTGAGCAGCTGGTACAGCTCGGCGCGACGGGCTGCTTTGGGGCTGACCCAAACCGGGGGCAGGGTGTCTACCACCGGGGCAGCCGGGTCGAAGCGGGCAGGGCGCTGTCCATCGGTGTAGGTGTAAAAGCCCCGCCCCGTTTTCCGGCCCAGCACGCCCCCGGCCAGCCGCTGCGCGGTGATGACGCTGGGTTTGTAGCGCGGCTCGCCAAAGTATTGCTGGTGAACGGCCACCATCACCGGGTGCGAAACGTCCAGACCGGTCAAGTCCATCAATTCGAACGGGCCCAACTTGAAGCCGGCCTGGTCTTTCAATATGGCGTCGGTGGTCTCGAAGACGGCCACGCCTTCGTTCACCAGTTGCAGGGCTTCGGTCACAAAGCCGCGACCGGCGTGGTTGACGATGAAGCCTGGGGTGTCTTTGGTCACCACGGGCGTGTGGCCCATGGCGCGTGCCTGCGCACACAGGCGCTGCACCACATCGGGGTGCGTGTTCAGGCCTGGTACCACTTCCACCACTTTCATCAGCGGCACAGGGTTGAAAAAGTGAAAACCTGCCAGCCGCGCCTCGCCAGGCAGGCCGGCCGCAATGGCTGTGATGGACAGTGACGATGTGTTGCTGGCCAGCACTGCGTCGGCGGGCAGCAGTCCATCCAGGTCGCGCATGAGCTGGCGCTTCACCTCCAGGTTCTCAACGATGGCTTCAACCACGAGGTCACAGGTGGCCAGGCCGGCCAGTTCGGTGGTGGTTTTCAGCCGGGCTTTCCAATCTGAGACTTGTTGTGTATTCAGCTTGCCTTTGGCCAGCTGTTTGTCCCATTGCCCATGGAGCTGTTCGAGGGCCGAAGACAAGGCTTGTGGTTGGGCGTCCAGCAACCACACATCGCACCCGCCCTGTGCCGCGATTTGGGCTATGCCCCGTCCCATGGCCCCTGCGCCGACGATCCCGACACATTTAAATGCAGAAAACATACGTTTGTTCACCCAAAAAATAGCAACTATGCCAGCTGTGACAGAATGTCGCGCATTAAAGAGGTGAGGTTTTATGGCGTGTCAGGTTTGGGTTGGCGGAGGGCTGCTGGTTGCCAGTGTGGGCTGCTCGGCTTTGTCGCTGGGCGCTGTCCAGGGACAAGCACTGATTGGCCGCCCGCTTGACGTTTCCATTCCCTTGGCATTAGCCGACGGCGAGACGGTCACAGATGCTTGCGCCACTTCCCAGGTGTTTTTCGCTGACGATGCTGTATCCAGTTCCAGCGTTCGAACCGCCGTTGCAGGCAGTGCATCGGGCAAAGCGGCCTCTGTACGCGTCCAAACCACGGTGCCCCTTCCCGAAGCATTTGTTCGCATCGAACTCCAGGTTGGTTGTACCCAGCGCTTGTCGCGCTCCTACGTGGTTCTGGCCGATCTTGCACCTGTGCCTCCGCCTATGGCGGTGAGTGTGCCGAAGCCAGCTATCGCCTCGAATCTGCCGACGGCACCCCCCTCATCCACTGAAACGCCTCGAAATCCAGTATCAGTCTCAGAGCCAGCGGTGACGGTGGCACCTGCCCAGACCGCCGGAGCGGCACCAACACCTCGGGCGGCCCTCAAAGCAGACGCTCCAGCGCCACGCGCACCCAGGGCTACCAGCCAGCCGCGCAAGTCCGAGGTGGCCGAAGCGCCCGCAGCGGGAGGTGCCCGACTGAAGCTGGACCCTCTGGAGCTGATGGCCGCTGTGAATCAGATGCAGCCAGCGCTGCGCATGTCCGTGGATGCGCCGGTGGAATCGGCAGAGAACGCCGATCTTGAACAGCGCAGGCAGGCTGCCCGGCTGTTGTGGAAGGCATTGAACGAGAGTCCTGAACAACTCGCTGCCAATGCACTGAAGGCCGAGGCGGGCGACGCGGAGTCGGCACGCATCAAGGCGGCCCTGGCAGCAGCACAACAGGCAGAACAGGCCGCGCAAGCCCAGTTGCTGCAAGAACAGGAAGGGCGCTACACCGATCCTCTGTTTCTGGGCTTGCTGGCAGCATTGGCGGTGGCTCTCGGTGGGGTCGCCACTCTGTGGCGCCGACAGCAGCGTGGAGGGGAAGCTCCGTCCAAGCCGGTTGCATCTTGGTTGAAAGCCAAGGCGCCTGTTGTCGAGCCGGATGCAGAGTTTGATCCTGCGCCCAAAGAATCCTGGTTGGACAAGCTCAAGGCCAGATTCGCGCGCAAGCCACGTGGCCCGATTTTGTCCAGCGGCGCTCAAGGCAGTGCTGAGCCTGTGCTGGACATCGATGTTGAAACCCTGATGCCTGAAGATGATTGGCCCGAACGCCCGCAGGCCGCTGTTCAGCATCGCGAGGTGCGCCCTTCGCAGGCGCACTCGGACTTCGGCCACAGCGCTCTGTTTGAGGCCGCACGGTCAGTTGCCACTGAAGAGTTGTTCGATCTTCAGCAGCAGGTCGAGTTCTTCATCTCCCTGGGGCAGGCCGACCAGGCCATAGAAGTACTCAAGGCACACCTGGCGGACAGCGATGGCGCCAGCCCCTTGGCATATCTCGACCTGCTCAAGCTGCATCACGAGTTGGGGCGTCGCGAAGACTACGAAGCATTGCGCAACGTGTTCAATGCCAAGTTCAACGGCAATGCGCCCACGTTTGACCGGTACTCCACCTCTCGGCGTGGCCTCGAGAGGTACGAAGCCGCGCTCAGCCGCATACAGGCCTTGTGGCCGCAGCCCGCTGTTCTTCATCTGATTGAGCGTTCGATATTCCGCTCACACCCCGACGACCAATCTGAGGTGTTTGACCTAGAGGCTTACCGGGAGTTGCTGTTGCTGTACGGCATTGCCCGCGAGGTGATTGAAAGCCTGGGCGCTGAATCAATGGGTGTGGCACCTGCTGCCGTTTCCCAGCGACCGGCTTCTGGCGGTGACTCTGATTTCGGGCACACGGCCATGCAACCGCTGCCAGTCACCATGAGCCCTGCGGTGACAGCCGTCGCAGCCACTGCACTGGTTGCGTTGGCCAAGGCAGCCACGTCGAATCCGGCAGAGGTATCGCACACCGGCAACCCGGCGGCGGCCGATGCCGGGGGTGATGAGGCATTCGGCGGAGTTGGTTTGGACCTTGATCTGAGCCTGGACTCAGATGTTGCGGAGGTCGATGCGCGTTTGGAGGTCCTCAAAAGCCCCCCTGCGGACGATGGTTTCGGCATTGAGCCCGACGTTGCGTTGCCGTCCACGGCTGCTGCGCCAACGGACATGCGTGCTCCCACGTCATTCGCCCCCAGCGTGCTCGATCTTGACTTTTCTGACTTGGGTGAGCCAGAGGCCTTCACCATCAAAAAGTCTGGCAAACCAAGCTGAAGTTTGCCTCGGTAGCGTCAGGTGAGCCGGTTGCGCATGTGGAGCGCGCCCGGATTTACAATGTTGGTGGGCGTGCCTTTGATGAAGTTCGTCACGTTATCGAACGCTGCACTGAAATAAGTCTCGTAGCTGTCCCGCTCCACATAGCCGATGTGGGGGGTGCAAATGCAGTTTTCCAGGCGCAGCAGGGCGTGCCCCTGCAAAATGGGTTCCGACTCGAACACATCTACCGCCGCCATGCCCGGCCTGCCGCGATTCAGTCCTGCCAACAAGGCATCCGTTTCGATCAGTTCAGCGCGTGAGGTGTTCACCAGCAGGCTTGTGGGTTTCATGCGCGCTAGGTCATCCAGAGACACACATCCTGTGGTGCTTTCCGCCAGACGCAAGTGCAGGGACAACACATCGCTGCACTCAAACAGTTCGTTTTTTGTTGAAGCGACCTCAAACCCGTCCATGCGGGCGCGCTGACGAGCGTCTTCGCTGCCCCACACCAGCACCCGCATTCCAAAAGCCCGTCCGTACCCGGCCACCAGACTGCCAATCTTTCCGTAGCTCCAAACGCCCAGAGTTTTGCCTTTGAGCACAGACCCCAAGCCAAAGTTGGGTGGCATGGCCTGCGATTTCAACCCTGACTGTTGCCAGGCTCCATGCTTGAGGCTGGCAACGTAATGCGGCAAACGGCGCATGGCGGCCATCACCAATGCCCAGGTCAATTCAGCTGGTGCCACGGGCGAACCAACGCCCTCAGCCACGGCAATGCCTCTCTCGGTACAGGCGGCCACATCAATGTGCTTGCCAACCCGGCCGGTCTGGGCAATCAGCTTCAGTTTCGGGAGTTTTTCGACCAGTTGCCGGGTGACATGGCTGCGCTCCCGAATCAACACCACGATGTCTGCGTCACGGAGGCGAATCGACAACTGACCGACGCCTTTCACCGTGTTGGTGAACACTTTGGCAGGGTAAGTATCCAGTTTGGTGGCGCAGTCAAGTTTGCGGACGGCGTCTTGGTAGTCGTCCAGGATCACGATGTTCATGCGGCTATTGTGCACCGCTGAAGACGGGTGCCAACCGCCATGTGTCTGGTCTGCTGGAGCGATCAATGCAGGGTGGGCTGGGTTTCCATTGCCACCAATCGGTCAAGCTCGGCGCACACATCTGCCATTCGGCCGCTGATGACGACACGACCGCTGTTTCCTGATGCGCCCGCCACTGAAGCGGGCGAATACGTGCTCTTGAATGTGAGCGTGCTCACCGGCGCATTGAGCGTGCTCAGTGTCTTGCAGGGGCCTGCACGTCCGACAGTGCACGGCCGGGATACGCTCACGGGTGCCGTTGCGGGTGGCGCTGACCAAGGCATGCCAATGTGACGAAAAGCGTCCGGAATGCGTGTGAAAAATCTCATGGTGTGACTCCGAAAAAACAGTCAAAACGCGGTTTGCGGGCAAAGCAGCGGCCGACCCCGGTGCATCAGGGCTGCAAAAATCAAAGAAGAGTGGGAAAAGCCGACGGGCGAAGGGCCTACATCAGCATGGTGTTGCGGATCAGCCCAACAGCCAGGCCTTCAATTTCAAAAACCTCTCCGGGATCGACATGGATGGTTTTGAAATCAGGGTTTTCGGCATGTAGTTCCACCCCGTCGCTGCCACGCCAGAAACGCTTGACCGTCACGTCATCACCAAGACGGGCCACCACAATTTGTCCGTTTTTGACGTCTTTGGTGATTTGGACGGCCAGCAAGTCACCGTCCATGATGCCGGCGTCGCGCATCGACATGCCGCGCACCTTCAGGAGGTAGTCTGGCTTGCGTTGGAAGAGGCTGCTTTCCAGGTGATAGGTCTGGTCCACGTGCTCCTGCGCGAGGATGGGGGAACCCGCCGCTACCCGGCCGACCAGTGGGAGCGCCAGTTGCATCAGCCCCTGAAGTGGCAGTGCGAGTTGGTGCAACCGGTTTTCATGAATGGAACGCAGGGTCTCGGTTTTGAGCCTGATGCCACGCGATGTGCCGCTGACCAATTCGATGGCCCCTTTGCGTGCCAGGGCCTGCAGGTGTTCCTCGGCGGCATTGGCAGATTTGAAACCGAGTTCAGTGGCAATCTCGGCGCGCGTGGGCGGAGCACCTGTGCGTGCCACCGACTGCTGGATGAGTTCCAGAATCTGTTTCTGACGGTCGGTCAGTTTTGGGGGAAACTGTGCGGTGTCTTGCATGGCGGGCCTCCGGGGTGGGGTGCGGGAACAGGAGCGGGTGGCTTGGGTGCTGTCTGCTTATACAGTAACTGTATTTTTACTCAGTTTTTTAGAGGTTGCAAGTGGAAAAGAAGAAAGTGTTGATCCTGGGCACCGGCGGCACCATTGCCGGCAAAGCGACGGTGGCGGGTGACAACGTGGGTTACAAGGCCGGTGAAGTGCCTGTTCAGGAGCTGTTGGCGCCGTTGGCGAAGGTGGCCTCCTGGATGTCTGATTGGCAGTGGGAGGCCCGGCAGGTCGCCCAGTTGGACAGCAAGGACATGGATCTGGCCACGTGGCGGGCATTGGCTCAGGCGGTTGTGGCTGCCGGGAATGATCCTGATGTGGCCGCTGTTGTGATCACCCACGGCACCGATACCCTGGAGGAGACGGCCTTTTTTCTCAGCCTGGTGCTTCAGAGTTCGAATCCCGTGGTGCTCACCTGTGCCATGCGGCCCGCCTCAGCACTGGTGCCCGATGGCCCGCAAAACCTGCTGGATGCGCTGGCAGTGGCCACCAACCCCCATGCGCAGGGCGTGTGTGTGGTGGCGGCTGGCACAGTTCATTCAGCTCAGTCGGTGGCCAAGGCCCATACCTACCGGGTGGATGCCTTCAGTTCGGGAGATTCCGGGCCACTGGCCAGCGTCGAGGAAGGGCGGGTGCGCTGGTTCAGGGCTAATCCATCGGCCCAACGGCTGACGGTTGCGGGAAATGAATCGGATGTGGGGCCAGATGCCGTGTGGCAGCGTGCAGTCACGACTGCCGCTTGGCCGCGTGTGGAGATGATCACCAGCCACGCGGGGGCTGACGGCGCGCTGGTGCACGCGCTGCTGCAGCCTGTGCCGGGTGTGAGCCCGGTGGTCGGCCTGGTTGTTGCGGGCACAGGGAACGGCACGGTGCACGCCTCCCTTTTGCCCGCTCTGGATACAGCCCGGGCGCAGGGCGTGGTGGTGTGGCGCAGCACCCGCTGTGCGTTTGGCCAAATTGTTGATGGGCCCGGCACCGTGTGGCCACCTGCCGTGCCGTTGTCGCCGGTGAAGGCCCGCATCGCGCTCGCCTTGGCTTTGCTGAGTTGAAGTCGGATTTCGGTTGGCCACAAAAAAGCCCCATTGCTGGGGCTGTCTGAAGCGAGGGCCGGAATGCGTCAGCTGCTCAGTGCAGCGAATGCGCGGGCGGTGATGTCATCCACACTGCCGGTGCCGCTGATGGCCCGGTATTTGGGCGCAGCAGCCGGCTCATTGTTTGCCCATTGGCTGTAGTAGTCCACCAAGGGGCGAGTCTGAGCGCTGTACACGTCGAGGCGTTTTTTGACGGTTTCTTCCTTGTCATCGTCGCGCTGGACCAAGGCTTCGCCCGTGACGTCGTCAACACCCTCGGCTTTAGGGGGGTTGAACTTGACGTGGTAGGTGCGACCCGATGCAGGGTGCGAACGGCGGCCACTCATGCGCTCGATGATGGCATCGAAGGGCACGTCGATTTCAAGCACGTAGTCCAGCTTCACACCGGCAGCCTTCATGGCATCGGCCTGTGGAATGGTGCGCGGGAAGCCGTCAAACAGGAAGCCGTTGGCGCAGTCGGCCTGTGCAATGCGCTCTTTCACCAGATTGATGATGAGGTCATCACTCACCAAACCACCAGAGGCCATCACGGCCTTCGCTTCCAGGCCCAGCGGTGTGCCTGCCTTGACGGCAGCACGCAGCATGTCGCCTGTGGAGATTTGGGGAATGCCGTATTTTTGGCAGATGAAGGTGGCCTGGGTGCCTTTGCCAGCGCCGGGCGCACCCAACAGAATCAGTCTCATGACGGTCCTTTTACAGTTTCAAATGTGCGGGCACACGCAGCGTCTGCGGTGCCGTTGTCTCGGGCCAGTTCGCGCAGGGGACTTTTGGAGCACCTGGTGAAAGCGGTGCGGGCGTGTGGCCTTAAGCCGGATCAGGATAGCACGCAGTCACCTCTGCTTGCCTTACTGCGGTGATGGTGCCTGAATCGCGGTGTCTCATGCCAGCAATGCACGGACCCGTGCGAGATCATCGGGTGTGTCCACCCCTGCGGCGGGTGCGGTAGATGTGATGTGCACTGCGATGCGCTCTCCATGCCACAGCACACGCAATTGTTCCAATGCTTCCACTTGCTCCAGCGGGCTTTGCGACAGTTGCGGAAAGCGGCGCAGAAAGCCCACTCGGTAGGCATAAATGCCCACATGGCGCAACGGCGCCGGGTCGGGCAGGCAAGCGGGCGGTGTCTCGGCCGTCAGAGTGGTCATCCCGTCGCGCCACCAGGCGATGGGCGCCCGGCTGAAATACAGGGCACGCCCAGCGCGGTCGGTCACCACCTTCACCACATTGGGGTTGAGGAAGTCGGCCACGGCGTGGATGGGGTGCGCGGCGGTGGACATCACTGCGTCAGGATGGGCCTGCAAGGTGCTGGCCACGTCGTTGATCAGTTCGGGCGGTATCAGAGGCTCGTCGCCCTGCACGTTGACGACCACGGCCTCGTCGGGCAGCCCCAACACATCGCAGGCCTGGGCCAGGCGGTCACTGCCTGATGGGTGACTCGCTGCAGTCATCACACAGCGCACGCCGTGCAGTGCACATGCCTCGGCAATGCGTTCATGATCGGTGGCCACCACACAGCCTTGGGCCAGACTGAGTGCCGCCTGGTGCGCAACCCGGACCACCATGGGCAAGCCTGCGATGTCGGCCAACGGTTTGTCCGGCAGGCGGGTGGAGGCCAGCCGAGCGGGAATCAGCACCCAGAAGGCGGGCGCTGTGAGACCAGGGGGCGGTGCACTCATGGCACCAGTGTGCCGGTAGCCGCCTGGTGCATGCGCTCCAGTTCCTCATCGGTGAGTGTGCGGGCTTCCTGTTCCAGAAGAATCGGGATGCCGTCGCGGATGGGGTATGCCAGGCGGGCGCTGCGCGACAGCAGTTCCGATCGGTCCGCTGCCATGCGCAGCGGCCCTTTGGTGACGGGGCAGACCAGCAATTCAAGCAGTTTGGTGTCCATGGGCGGATGATAGCTTTTCGTCCAGCATGTCGAAGAAGGCTGGTTCCGGCGTGAACACCAGCGGCACGCTCCATGCCAACATGGGGACGTTGGGGTTCGAAGCTGACCTCAGCAGTGGGAACAGCTTGACGGCGTCTTTTTCAGTACAAACAATGCCCTGGCGCTTGATGATATTGAATTCTTTGCTATTGATCCAAACATCAAAATCCTGGTGATCAGCCAAAGGGAGCCGATGGCTGATGCTCACCTCGGCCACACTGAGCATGTCAAAAAAAGCCTGGGGCTTGGCAATGCCCGCCAATGCGGTGAGGCCTTGCCGAGGCAAGGCGTCCAGGGGCACTGTGCTGCCGTCGAGCGCTGTGGCATGAACGGCCAGTTGTCTGAGGGCGCTAAAGCACGGCACGGCGTCTGGTGTTGGCAGCCGGTTGCTGCCAGCGTGCGATGCCTGGGCGTGCAGCACCATGTCCACGCGCCGACCCACAGGCTGGGGCCATGGCTCCCGCAAGAGCCCGGCGGGCAACAACCAGCCGTTGCCCACGCCCCGCTCGTCAAACACGGCCACCGCCACGTCAGCATGAAGTGCCATGTGCTGCAAGCCGTCGTCGCATACCAGCACAGTGGTGTCGGGGTGGGCTGCCAGCAGAGCGCGGCCGGTGTCAGCCCGGGAGCGGCCGACAAACACGGGGACCCCTGTGGCCTGCTGAATCAACGCGGGTTCGTCGCCACTGGCCTGTGGGGGCGTGCCAGGCAACACGGCCAATACGTCGGGCAGCGGTTCACCGGCACGAATCGATGTGCGTCCATGCCCACGCGACACCACGCCGGGGCGGTGCCCCTGGCGCATCAGGTGCTGCACAACGGCGATCACGGTGGGTGTTTTTCCCGCGCCACCCACCACTACATTGCCCACGACGATCACCGGCACGGGCAGATGGGTGGAGGCCAGCCAACCCCGGCGATAGGCCAGGAAACGCATGCGGGCCAACGCCCCGTAAAAAAGCGAGATGGGCCACAGCAAGCGTGCCAGCCAGCCACGGCGCAGCCAAGCCTGGGACAGGCGTGCGTGCCAGTGTGCGCGCTGCGTGGGTTCTGGAGGGTGGTCTTGCACAGTCAGCGCATCACGCCTGCGCGGTGGTTCAGGGCTTGGCCGGTGTGGGCGTTGCCCTGGCGGCAGCTGTCGGGCCGCTGGACTGAGTGGCAAACGTGATCTGCCCCAGGCCCGTCCGTCGGGCGGCGTCCATCACACTGACCACGGCTTGGTGGCTGGCGGCGGCATCTGCGTTGATCACCACCATGGTGTTTTCATCGCCCTTGGCCGCTTCGGCCATGGCCTGAGCCAAAGCGGGTACGTTACCGGCTTCGAGCACCGAACCGTTGATGGCATAGCGACCCTCGGCAGACACCGACACCAGAACCTCTGTGGGCCGGGTGCGGGCCTGTTCGGCGTCTGCCACGGGCAGTTGCACCTGCAGTTCAGTGAATTTGCTGTAGGTGGTGGACAGCACCAGAAAAATCAGCACCACCAACAAAACGTCAATGAACGGGATCAGGTTGATTTCGGGCTCGTCGCGGGAGCCAGTGCGAAAGTTCATGGCATTCAGCCCCGGAGCCGAACCAAGTGCCGCAGCAGGCGCTCTGCGGCCAACTCCAGCCCGAGGAGGTAGTTGTCGACCTTGGCGCGGAAATAGCGCCAGAAAATCAGCGCCGGGATGGCGACGATCAGACCGAAAGCGGTGTTGTAGAGGGCAATGGAGATGCCCTGTGCCAGCTGTGCAGGGTTGCCACCGCCGACCCCGCCACCGCCCACCTGGGCGCCAAAAATTTCAATCATGCCGATCACGGTGCCCAGCAAACCGAGCAGGGGTGCCGCAGACGCAATGGTGGCGAGTGCACCCAGGTAGCGTTCCAGCCGGGCACCCACCTCGCGGCCTTTGCCCTCCAGCGCGGCGCGCAGGTCTGCTTCGCTCACCTTGGGATGGCGACCCACTTCGCGGAACCCGGCTGCCAGCACTTCACCCAGAGCAGAGTTCTGCTCCAGCTGCACCACAACGTCTGCTGCCGGCAACCGGTGTTGTGACACGGCCAGCGCTTCATCCAGCAACGTGGGCGGCAGAACTCTTGCAGTGTTGAGGCTGACAAAGCGCTCGATGACCAGGGCCAGACCCAGTATGGAGCATGCAATCAGGGGCCAAATGGGCCAGCCAGCGGCTTGTATGATGGTCAGCAAATCGGGCTCCGGGCATGACAAACGAGCCCGGATTATGGCCCACACCCATGGCATGGTCCGTCTGATGGACGCAGCGCACACAGCCCACATTTTCTGTGGATAACTTTGTGAAGAACCTCCGGTATAACCGACCCAAAACCGCGCCGTACCTGGCTTTGGACAGACTGGTGAAAAATCAGGCAGTGAAAAATGCTTTAAAAACAATAGCTTGCAAGCCCCTGCATGTGCTACGGGTTCTGAAGCAAGCAATCGCGTCGCCAGCGCTTGGCTGTGGACACCTGTGCCCCCATGAGGCTTGTCCGGCCTGTACACACTGCTCCAAAAACAGGGGCAGCGCCTTTTGGAAGTTGCCATGAACGGTTTTGTCACAGAACGGTCTGCACCTGCCCCGGTGTGGGCCGTTGGCCCCCTGATGCGCGCGGTGGCTGACGTGCTCGCGTTGCGGTTCAACCCAGTGCAGGTGCGCGGTGAGATATCGGGCTTCTCGCGAGCGGCCAGCGGGCATTGCTATTTCTCCTTGAAAGACGCGGAAGGCCAGGTTCGCTGTGCCATGTTCCGGCGTGCAGCCACGGGTTTGGGCTTTTCCCCCCGCGATGGTGACCAGGTGGACGTGCAGGGCAAGCTCGATGTCTACGGCCCGCGCGGCGATCTGCAGCTGATCGTTGAGGGCATGCGACAGGCGGGGCAGGGCACCCTGTTCGAGCAGTTCATGCAACTCAAGCTGCGTCTGGAGGCCCAGGGTCTGTTCGACCCGGCCCGCAAGCGCGCTGTGCCGACGATGCCTCGTGCCCTTGGTGTGGTCACGTCCTTGGGGGCGGCTGCCTTGCGAGATGTGGCAACAGCCTTGGTGCGGCGTGTGCCACACATCCCGGTGACCTTGTACCCCGCAGCGGTGCAGGGCGCTCAGGCGCCAGCTGAACTCTGTGCTGCTTTGCAGGCCGCGTATGCCGAGCACCAGCGAACAGGTCAACCCGAGGTGCTGCTGCTGGTGCGGGGCGGAGGCTCACTGGAAGACCTGTGGGCGTTCAACAACGAGGCCTTGGCGCACACCATCGCCGCCGCACCCATGCCCGTGGTGTGTGGTGTGGGCCATGAGACCGATTTCACGATTGCCGACTTTGTGGCCGATCTGCGCGCACCCACGCCCACCGCTGCGGCAGAACTGTGTGCCACCGACCGGGCCACGGCATTGGGCTTGCTGGCCTGGTACGACCAACGGCTGCAAGATGGCACCCACGCTCGCCTTGACACGCAGGCGCAGCGCCTCGATCGCCTGGCACAGCGCATGGCTCGCCCGTCAGACCGGGTGTCGCAGCAGCACCAGAGGCTGATGGAGCTGGGCTTTCGGCTGCGCCAGTGTGTACACAATAAAATGCAGCAACAAAGCCAATTACATCAAGCGCTGGATGCCAATTTGACTCAGAAATTTCCCCGTGCGTTTGAGCGTGAGGCACAGCGGCTGGCGCGGGCCGAGGTGGCCCTGGCATCGCTCGACCCCCGGCTGGTGCTGCAACGCGGCTACGCCTGGCTGAGCAACGACCAGGGCCTGCCCGTGACCCTTGCTGCACAGACCCACAGCGGCCAAGCACTGCGCGCAAGCCTTGCTGACGGTGAGGTCGATTTGCAGGTGGTGTGAACACTTTCTGCGCGCTTCCTACAATGCGCGACGGAACGGTTCACGCCGGTATGCTTCAACTCACCACCCACGATAGGAACACCATGGAACACACCCTGCCCGCACTGCCCTACGCCATCGACGCGCTGGCCCCCCACTACAGCCAGGAAACGCTGGAGTTCCACCACGGCAAGCACCACAACGCTTACGTGGTCAACCTCAACAACCTGCAAAAAGGCACCGAGTTCGAGAGCATGGACCTGGAGTCCATCATCAAGAAAGCCAGCGGCGGCATCTACAACAACGCCGCACAGGTGTGGAACCACACCTTCTTCTGGAGCTGCATGAAGCCCAACGGTGGAGGTGAACCCACCGGCGCACTGGCCGCAGCCATCACTGCCAAGTGGGGCAGCTACGCCGCCTTCAAAGAAGCGTTTGTGAAAAGCGCCGTGGGCAACTTCGGCTCCGGCTGGACATGGCTGGTGAAAAAGGCCGACGGCAGCATCGACATTGTCAACACCGGTGCGGCCGGCACACCCATGACCAGCGGCGACACCGCGCTGTTGACCGTGGACGTGTGGGAACACGCCTACTACATCGACTACCGCAACATGCGCCCCAAATTTGTCGAGACCTTCCTCGACAAACTGGTGAACTGGTCTTTTGCCGAAGCCAACTTCGCCTGACCTGAGCACTGCGCGCCCTGTGCGCTCACCACGAAAAAGGCCAGAGCACCGAGAGGTGCTCCGGCCTTTTTCAATGGAATTTGGCTATGTCGCTTTTCTGTATTCAATAGATTGCTATGACTTATTTGGCCTGAAAAGGGCTGCCCACGATGCGGGCACCAGCGGCAAACCCGCGTTTGGCAAACCAACCCTGGTTCATTTCCAGCACGTAACGCACGGGCTTGGCCGAGCAATGGCTGTCTTCCTTCAGGGGCTGCATGTCGGCCAGGTTGACCAGCGTGCCGTCGTCGGCCACAAACGCAGCGGTCAGCGGGCTGGGTGTGTTTTTCATCCAGAAGCACTGCACGGCTGGTTGCTCGAACACGAACAACATGCCCTCGTGTTGGGGCATCCCACGCCGCCACATCAACCCGACGGAGCGCTGCTCCGGCGTTTGCGCCACCTGGACGTCGATGTTGAACATGCCCAGTCGCAGCGTGGTGCGGGGCAGGTTGAGTTGCGGTGTACCCGAGGCAGCCTGGGCAAGCGCTGGCGGCGCCGCCAGAGCTTGTGCCAGCCACACCACAGCCACGCACGCCAGCTGCCGTGCTGTGCGCACACGGCTGCGGAAAGGGAGGATTCGGGCGCTTGGGATGGAGAAGGTCATGGGTTGCATGGGCGCATGTTAGCGGCTGCAAAGGCTGAGCTGGGCAGGGGGGTTGCGTGCTGGCTAGAATGGATCGCATGGCTACGAAAATTCCCAAAACCACACCCGCCCCCGGCAGAACCGGCGGCAGCGACTCGGTGGTGCTGGAGCGTCGCCCCCAGCGCACCAAACCCCCGCAAATGCACCAGGTGGTGCTGCTCAACGATGACTTCACCCCGATGGAATTCGTGGTGCTGGTCATCCAGGAGTTTTTCAACAAAGACCGCGAATCCGCCACCCAAATCATGCTGAAGATCCACCTTGAGGGCAAAGGCGTGTGCGGTGTGTTTCCCAAAGACATTGCAGCGACCAAGGTCGACCAGGTGCTGGGCGCGGCCCGGCAGGCCGGGCACCCGCTGCAGTGCGTTCATGAGCCCATTGAATGAGGGCGGTTGAATGCCCCCTTGTCGACCCCACCTCTTTCGTTACCTCACTGACTTTCAGTCCACACTTCCTTTTCACCTCTACCAGGAAAAGCCCATGATTGCCCAGGAACTTGAAGTCAGCTTGCACATGGCCTTTGTCGAGGCCCGCCAGCAGCGGCACGAATTCATCACGGTCGAGCACTTGTTGCTCGCCCTGCTTGACAACCCCAGCGCCGCCGAAGTGTTGCGTGCCTGTTCGGCCAACATCGATGACCTGCGCAAGTCGCTGGCGAACTTCATCAAAGACAACACCCCCCAGGTGGCTGGCACCGACGAGGTGGACACGCAGCCCACGCTGGGCTTCCAGCGCGTGATCCAGCGGGCCATCATGCACGTGCAGTCCACGGGCAACGGCAAGAAAGAAGTGACCGGCGCCAACGTGCTGGTCGCCATCTTTGGCGAGAAAGACTCCCACGCCGTGTACTACCTGCACCAGCAGGGCGTCACCCGCCTTGACGTGGTCAATTTCATTGCCCACGGCATCCGCAAGAGCGATCCTCCCGAGCCCGCCAAACCAGCCGAGAGCCAGCCCGAGTCGGAGGAGTCGGCCGAGAAGAACGAAAAAGCGTCGCCCCTGGAGCAGTTCACGCAGAACCTGAACCAGCTTGCCAAAGACGGCAAGATCGACCCGCTGATTGGCCGCGACCATGAGGTTGAGCGAGTCATCCAGATTCTGTGCCGCCGCCGCAAAAACAACCCGCTGCTGGTGGGTGAGGCCGGTGTGGGCAAGACCGCCATTGCCGAAGGTTTGGCTTGGCGCATCACGCAGGGCTCTGTGCCTGATGTGTTGGCCGAAGCCAATGTGTACTCGCTGGACATGGGCGCATTGCTGGCCGGCACCAAGTACCGCGGCGACTTCGAGCAGCGGCTCAAGGGTGTGCTCAAGTCCCTCAAAGACAAGCCCAACGCCGTGTTGTTCATTGATGAAATCCACACCCTCATCGGCGCAGGGGCAGCTTCGGGTGGCACGTTGGATGCGTCCAACCTGCTCAAGCCTGCGCTGTCCAGTGGCGCGCTCAAGTGCATCGGGGCCACAACGTTCACCGAGTACCGTGGCATTTTCGAAAAAGACGCTGCCCTGTCGCGCCGCTTCCAGAAAGTCGATGTGGTTGAGCCGACCATCGAGCAAACGGTGGACATCCTCAAAGGCCTGAAGTCGCGCTTTGAGGAGCACCACAACGTGAAGTACGCGTTGGCCGCCCTGCAGGCTGCTGCCGAACTGAGCGCCAAGTACATCAACGACCGCCATTTGCCCGACAAGGCCATCGACGTGATCGACGAAGCCGGGGCTGCGCAGCGCGTGTTGCCGGCGTCCAAGCGCAAGAAGACCATCAGCAAGACTGAGGTGGAGGAAATCGTGGCCAAAATTGCCCGCATTCCCCCCGCCAACGTGTCCAACGACGACCGCGGCAAGCTCAAAACCCTTGAGCGCGATCTCAAGAGTGTGGTCTTTGGTCAGGACAAAGCGCTCGATGTGCTGGCCTCCAGCGTCAAGATGGCCCGTTCAGGCCTGGGCAAGGGCGACAAACCCATTGGGGCGTTCCTGTTCAGCGGCCCCACGGGTGTGGGCAAAACCGAAGCCGCCAAACAGCTGGCCTACATCATGGGCATTGAGCTGATCCGTTTTGACATGTCGGAGTACATGGAGCGTCACGCAGTCAGCCGTCTGATCGGTGCGCCTCCCGGCTATGTGGGCTTTGACCAGGGTGGCTTGCTGACGGAAGCCATCACCAAGAAGCCCCATTGCGTGCTGCTGCTCGACGAAATCGAGAAGGCGCACCCCGACATCTTCAACGTGCTGCTGCAGGTCATGGACCACGGCACGCTCACCGACAACAACGGACGCAAGGCTGATTTCCGCAACGTCATCCTGATCATGACGACCAACGCCGGCGCCGAGACCATGAACAAGGCCACCATCGGCTTCACCAACCCGCGTGAGGCGGGAGATGAAATGGCCGACATCAAGCGCCTGTTCACACCCGAGTTCCGTAACCGGCTGGATGCCATCGTGGGCTTCAAGGCACTGGACGAACAGGTCATCTTGCGTGTGGTCGACAAATTCCTGCTGCAGCTCGAAACCCAGTTGGGCGAGAAGAAAGTGGAAGTCACCTTCACCGACGCCTTGCGCAAGCACCTGGCCAAGAAGGGCTTTGACCCCCTCATGGGTGCTCGACCCATGCAACGCCTGATCCAGGACACCATTCGTCGCGCCCTGGCCGACGAGTTGTTGTTTGGTCGCCTGGTCGACGGTGGCCGCCTCACGGTGGACATGGAGACCAAGACCGACGACAAGGGTGTGGAAACGCAGGAGGTCAAACTGGACATCACCCCGCTGCCCAAGAAGTCGGACAAAACCAAGCCCGAGGAAGCCGTGGCTGACTGACCTGTGGGCTGAATCCCAGACCGCCGCCGCACCCTGAGGGGTGCGGTTTTTGTTTGTGGTGTGGCTTTCATGGCACGGCAACCTGCCTTGAGCGGGTATGTCCCCTTGGGGTTTGCCCGTGCATCTGCCTGAAGCGTTCCCTTTGCAGCCGCATTTGTAAGAAAGCGGTAAGACCCTGCTCCAGAATCCTTCACATGCTCTGCGTGTGCCCATGCTGACCGTGATCGTGGCCGCCAAATTGGTGTGCGAAATTGCCTTGCTGTGTCTGGTTGGGCGCGGTGTGCTGGCTGTGCTGGCCGGACCGGCACGCCACGGGAACGTCGTGTACGGCTTGCTCACGGCTGCGACACAGCCGTTTGTGTCGATGGTGCGCCCCATCACACCCAAAGTTGTCTTGCCCCGGCACCATCCGTGGGTGGCCTTTTCTTTGTTGGCTGTGGCGTGGCTGGCGTTGGTGCTGACCAAAATTTTCTGGTGCTTGCAGGTTGGGGTGTCGCTTTGCCGGTGATGGGGCCTGCGGCGTCCTGGCGCTGGCGTCTGTCTGCATTGAGTTGGCGCCTGGCCTTGTGGCGGGGCCATACCCTCCAGGCCTTGGATCTGCTGGAGGGCTGGTTGTCTGCTGCGCCCTTGAATCCCGATGCCCGCACACAATCGGCCGTCTGGCACGCGTGGGCCACGCGCGCCCACCTGTTGGGTTCATTGAACCGGTGGGCAGAGGCGGCGGCGCAGTTTCAGACGTTGCAGCAGGTGTTGCCGGGTCATGCCGCCCACCATTTCAATGCTGGGTTCGCCTGGCAGCAGTTGGGTGACTGGTTCCGTGCGGAGCAGGCCTTCCGCCACGCGCTGGCCGCGTCGCCCCGGATGGACCTGGCCTGGTTCGGGTTGGGCGATGTGCTGTGCCAGCAGGGCAAACATGCCGAAGCCGAGGCGGCCTGGACGCGGCAAACCGAAATCCAGCCCCTGTGCGCCGATGGTTTGGAACGGTTGGTGCAACTGCATGCCGCCCTCGGTCAATCGGAGCAGGCCTCGCAACGGTTGGGTCAACTCAGGGCCTTTGCACCGCGCCAGGCAATGGCCCTCGAGCCGGTCGTGGCCCAGCTGACGGGTGTGCGCCCGTGAGCGACACAACTCCCAACCAGCGTGCCTACTGGCGCCGAACCTTGCGGTTGACAGCCGGCTTGATGGTGGTGTGGTTTGCGGTGACGTTTGGCGTGGCTTTTTTTGCCAGGGAGCTGAGCTTCAACTTCTTTGGTTGGCCCTTCAGTTTTTGGGTAGGGGCTCAGGGGGCGCTCATCGTGTACGTGTTGCTGGTGGCGGTGTACGCGCGCGCCATGGCACGCCTGGACGAAGCGCATGGCATGGGCGAGGACTGACGCCATGTTTGACACCGAAGCCAGCGAAAAAGAAGCTGCGAGCGTCCAGTTCCGGCGTCAGCTCAACCGTGTCTACGGCTGGTACACGCTGGCTTTTTTGGGGTTTGTGCTGCTGCTGGCACTGGCGGAGCAAGTGGGGTTGTCCCGCGATTGGATCGGTTTCATCTTCCTGCTCTCAACCATGGCTGTCTATGCGGGCATAGGCATCATGTGCCGTACGACCGATGCTGCCGAGTACTACGTGGCGGGTCGGCGGGTTCCTGCCATCTACAACGGCATGGCCACCGGTGCAGACTGGATGTCTGCCGCCTCATTTCTGGGGCTGGCAGGCACCTTGTACCTCAGCGGGTACAGCGGCTTGGCGTTCATCATGGGGTGGTCGGGTGGTTACTGTCTGGTGGCGTTGTTTCTGGCGCCTTACCTGCGCAAGTTCGGACAATTCACCATCGCTGATTTCCTCGGGGAGCGTTACGGCGGCAACTGGCCGCGCTTGCTGGGCATTTGTGCCGCCATTCTGTGCTCGTTCACCTACCTGGTGGCCCAGATCTACGGTGTGGGGCTGATCACTTCCCGGCTGACCGGTGTGGCCTTTGAGCTGGGTATTTTCCTGGGGCTGGGCGGCATCCTCGTGTGTTCGTTCCTGGGTGGCATGCGCGCTGTGACCTGGACCCAGGTGGCGCAGTACGTGGTCATCATCGTGGCTTACATGTTGCCCGTTGTGTGGCTTAGCGTGAAGCAGACCGGCGTGCCTGTGCCACAGGTGGTGTATGGGTTTCAGCTCGAAAAAATCTCTGCAAAAGAGAGGGAACTGACGAACGACCCCAAGGAGCAGGCGGTTCGCCAGTGGTACGTCGAACGCGTGGACACACTGAGTGCCAAGCTGGTGGAACCCGCGCGTGCCTTGGCAGATGACCGTGCCGCCGCAATGGCCCGCGTGGCAGAGGCCAAAGCCAAACGGGCCACACAAACCGAGCAAATTGCGGCCGAAAAGGCCCTGGCCCTCCTGCCCCGCGACGCCGATACCGCCGTTCGGCTGTGGCAGGCTGAGCTGGCCGAAGCGCAAACCAAGTCCAAGCCGCTCAATGGCATGCCGCCGCAGGCGCAGCAGTTCAGCGGTGACCCGGATGGAACGCCTGCCGAACAGGCTGAGTACGAGCTGTCGCGACGCAACTTTCTGGCGCTGGTGTTCTGTCTGATGGTTGGTACTGCGGCGTTGCCGCACATTCTGGTGCGCTACTACACCACGCCCAGCGTGAAGCAGGCCCGAGAGTCGGTGACCTGGTCCCTGGTGTTCATTGTGTTGCTGTATTTCACCGCGCCAGCATTGGCGGTGCTGGTCAAGTTCGAGGTGTTCCATGTGCTGGTGGGGACGTCGTTCGATGCGCTTCCGTCGTGGGTGGCGGCATGGAACAAGGTCGACCCCAGCCTGCTGACACTGACCGATGTCAACCGCGACGGCGTGCTGCAACTCAACGAAATGAGCATTGGGGGAGACATCATCGTGCTGGCCACGGCTGAGATTGCGGGCTTGCCCTATGTCATTTCTGGTCTGGTGGCGGCGGGTGGATTGGCCGCTGCGCTGTCCACCGCAGACGGTTTGTTGCTGACCATCGCCAATGCGCTGAGCCATGACCTGTACTACAAAATGATCGATCCCAACGCCAGCACGGCGCGCCGGGTCAGCATTTCCAAAATGCTGTTGCTGGTGGTGGCCCTGGCGGCGGCCTATGTGGCTGCGCAGAAGCCAGCAGACATTCTGTTCCTGGTGTCTGCCGCGTTTTCATTCGCGGCAGCGGCATTTTTCCCGGCATTGACGATGGGTATTTTCTGGAAGCGGGCCACCGGTGTCGCGGCGTCGCTGGGCATGGTGGCGGGCCTGGGCATCACGTTTTACTATATGGTGACCACCCAGCCCTGGCTGCGAGAGGTGTTTGGGGTGCAGGGGCCGGTGCGGTTGTGGTGGGGCATTCAACCCATTTCAGCCGGGGTGTTCGGGGTGCCGCTGGGTTTTGCGGTGATCTGGATCGTCAGTTGGATCACCCCACCGCCGCCGCCCAGGGTACAGGCCCTGGTGGAGTACATGCGCTATCCGCGCAACCGGGCGCGCTGAGCCGCGGCAGCCCGCGTGCTGCGTCAGGTTTCGAACTGCTGCGCGTTTTTGCCCTTGAAGGGGGCGTAGAAGGCCTTGATGTCGGCCATGTCGCGCTCGATGTCGCCCGTGGGCTTGAAGATCGGGCCCAGGCCGCTGCGCTTGTTGGCGTAGTCCATGTAAGCCATCACGATGGGCACACCCGCGCCCAAGGCGATGTAATAAAACCCGGTTTTCCAGTAGCGGGTTTTGCTGCGCGTGCCCTCCGGTGGCACGATGAGTTGCAGGGGGCCGCTGGCCTGCCGAATGCTGTCTGCCGACGCCGCCACCAGGTTGGTGGACTGTTCCCGGTTGACCGATATGCCACCCAGCCAGCGCATGACGCCCCCAAACGGGAAGCGGAAGATGTTGCTTTTGCCCATCCACCGCACCTGCAGACCCAATGCAAACGCCACCATCAGGGTGTAGGGCAAGTCCCAGTTGCTGGTATGAGGGGCGGCAATCAGCACGCTTTTGTGTGCCTCTGGGGGCAGATGTCCTTCCACCCTCCAACCGGTCAAGCGCAGGAAGGTGATGGAGAACGCCTTCAGAACCGTGTTGACGATGGGGGTGTTGAAAATGGTGCGTTGCATGGCGCGGGGTGCTTCAAAACAGTGTGCTTCATTAAAGCACGTGCCTTTTCAGTGCCACGTCTGTGCGCTGCCGAACACAGCCGCACCGTGTCACCCCACTCGTCGAAACGGCGATCGCGATTCCAGCTCATTCATGTACTGCGCCATACCTTCGCCCTCGCGCTGCAGGTAGCGGTCAATGGCGTCGGCAAAGGCTGGGTGGGCAAGCCAGTGCGCACTGGTGGTTTGCACTGGCATGAGGGCACGGGCCATTTTGTGCTCTCCCTGCGCGCCCCCTTCAAACCGGTCAAAGCCGTTGGCCATGCACCAGGCAAGGGGTTGGTAGTAGCAGGCCTCGAAGTGCAGGCAGTCCACCCGCTCCAGTGCACCCCAGTAGCGGCCATAGGCCACGCGAGGCTCGGTTTCGATGTGTTTTTGTTCCTCACCGCTTGATGGTATTGAGTTCGTAGCTATCAAGCTGCAGGCCACCGGGTGGTCGGTTTCAGCCACAAACAGCACCCAGTTGTCGGGCTGGGTGTCGGCCAGTTGGGCAAAAAAGGCGCGGCTTAAATACGGCGCGTTGCCGTGTTCGAGATAGGTGCGCTCGTAGCAGCGGTAAAAAAAGTCCCAATCTTGCTCGGTGATGGCGCGGCCTTCCAGCGTGCGAAAGCGCACGCCCGCATCGGCCACTTTGCGGCGTTCCTGCCGGATTTTCTTGCGCTTGTCCTGGCTCAGGCTGGCCAGAAAGTCGTCAAAGTCCCGGTAGGGCTCGGGTGTGCGGTTGGTCCAGTGGAACTGCACGGTATGCCGCAGCATCAGCCCGGCGGCATGGGCGGCAGCCACGTCGGCTGGGTGGCCAAACAGCATGTGCAATGAAGACAGGTGTTGTACTTCACAGGTTTGCACCAGTGCCGCCATCAGTGCGTGGCGGGCGGTGGCATCCACTGCCAGCAGTCGCGGGCCGGGCACGGGCGTGAAAGGCACTGCCACCACGGCCTTTGGGCAGTAGGCCAGCCCGTGGCGGGCGTAAGCGTCGGCCCACGCCCAGTCGAACACATACTCCCCGTACGAATGGGGCTTGATGTACAGCGCAGCTGCCGCGCAGAGCGCAGACCCTTGCCACGCCGTCACCAGTTGCAGGGTCCAGCCAGTGGCCGGTGTGGCGCTGCCGCTGTCTTGCAGGGCGGCCATGTATTCGGGCGTGACGAAAGGCATGGCATCGCGCCCCTGATCTGCCTCTGCAGCAAGCAGCAACGCCCACTGCGCGGCTGTCACTTCAGCGGGGTGGGCCAAAACCCGGATGACATAATCGTTTTGCACCCATTCATTACTTGTTTTCATGACCTTCAAACTCTGTCTGGCCCAGTTGAACTTTGTGGTGGGTGATTTGGCCGGCAACGCCCGCCGCGTGGTGGACGCTGCCATCGCCGCGCACGCCCAGGGGGCTGACTTGCTGGTGACGCCCGAACTCGCGCTGTGTGGCTACGCCGCCGAAGACCTGTTTTTGCGCCCCGGCTTTCTGGATGCCTGTGATGATGCCTTGGAACACGTGGCCTTGGGGACCGCCGGGTTGACAGGCCTCACGCTGGTGGTGGGGCACCCGGCCCGGTCGCTGGACGGGGGCACGGTGCGCACCCGCAGCGTGTCGGTGCCCCGCCTGTACAACGCTGCCACCGTGCTGCGGCACGGCGACAAGCTGCACACCTACGCCAAGCAGGAATTGCCCAACTACCAGGTGTTCGACGAGCGCCGCTACTTCACGCCGGGCCAGTCGCCCTGCGTGTTCGAGGTGCCGAATGCGGAAGGTGAAGTCCTGCGCTGCGGCCTGCTGATTTGCGAAGACGCGTGGTTTGACGGCCCCGCCGAAGCCGCCCGCCAGGACGGGGCGCAGGCGCTGGTGGTCATCAACGCGTCGCCGTTCCACACCGGCAAGGGCAGTGAGCGCGAAGACGCCATGCGCCAGCGCGTGGCCGCCACCGGCCTGCCGCTGGTGTACGCCCACCTGGTGGGTGGGCAAGATGAAATTGTGTTTGAGGGCCGCAGCTTCGCGCTGAACGCCGACGGCTCGGTGGCGCTGCGTGCTGAGAGTTTTAAAGAAAATATGCCTCTAGCGCTCGTCGATATTGATGAGTTAGCTACACAAATATCAGGTCCTGTGGCCGCTGAACACAGCCTGGAAGCCGATTTGTGGCACGCCCTGGTGCTGGGCGTACGCGACTACGTGGGCAAAAACGGCTTCCCCGGCGCGCTGCTGGGGCTGTCGGGCGGCATCGATTCGGCCCTGGTGCTGGCCATTGCGGTGGACGCACTGGGGGCTGACAAGGTGAGGGCGGTGATGATGCCGTCGCCCTACACGGCCGACATCAGTTGGATCGACGCGCGCGACATGGCAGCCCGACTGGGTGTGCGCTATCAGGAAATCAACATCGCACCCGAATTCGAGGCCTTCAAGGCCAGCCTGGCCACCGACTTTGCGGGCCTGGCTGAAGACACGACCGAAGAGAACTTGCAGGCCCGCATCCGTGGGACGCTGCTCATGGCCTTGAGCAACAAGTTCGGCAGCATCGTGCTGACCACCGGCAACAAGAGCGAAATGGCCACCGGCTACTGCACGCTCTACGGCGACATGGCGGGTGGATTTGCCGTCATCAAAGACGTGGTGAAAACCATGGTGTTCAAACTGGCGTGGTGGCGCAATGCCAACGACCCCTATGGCACGGGGACCAACCCGATCCCTGAGCGCATCATCACCCGCCCGCCCAGCGCCGAACTGCGCCCCGACCAGAAAGACCAGGACAGCCTGCCCGAGTACGAGGTACTTGACGCCATCATCCAGCGCTACATGGAGAACGACGAGCAGCCCTCGGCAATAGTCGCCGCTGGCTACGCCCAGGCCGATGTGGACAAGGTGACCCGCCTGATCAGGCTGAACGAATACAAACGCCGCCAGTCGCCGGTGGGCATCCGGGTGACGCACCGCAGCTTTGGCAAAGACTGGCGTTACCCCATCACCAGCAAGTACCGGGGCTGACGCAAACCCAAGGGTCAGGCCAGCTTCACCACCGGCACCATTTGCCCCACCTCCAGCCCGGCAGCATTTTTCATGGGCGGCGGTGTGAACTCTGCCAGGGCGGCGCGTGCCTCGGCGTCCAGCCAGCCCAGTTGCTCCAACACGCTGACCACTGCCACCATCAGCGCTTTCAGGTTGCCATCGCTCACCTTGGCGGCCAGGGCGATACCCCGGCTGCGGCTGGCGATGGCCTGCACGCCGTCTGCACCCACTTTGCACACCCAGTCACCCCTGCCAGCACGGGCCAGGGTCAGGTCGTTTCGACCTTGACCGCTGACCATCTCGGGGTGGGCGCACATGGCCTGGGCCACACGCTTCGGGCCTGTGCCGTACTCGGCATCGGGCTCGGCCAGGGTAAGCCGGGCAAACGCGGTGGCCAGCGCGGGCAGGGGCACGGCGTGGTTGGGGGCGCTGCAGCCGTCGGTGCCGCGCACCAGTTTCTCCGGCGGCACGCCGGTGAAGTGGCTCACGCTGGCCGTGATGGCCTGCTGCACGGGGTGGTCGGTGTTCAGGTAGCCGGTCATGCGTTCGCCCAATGCGGCAGCCAGCAGCAACATGCCGGTGTGTTTGCCCGAGCAGTTGTGGTGCAGGCGGCCAAACACCGCGCCAGTTTCGGGCGAGATGTTGTTGGTGCTGTAGAAGTAGGGCAGGTGGCTGCCGCAGGCCAGCGCGGTGTCGTCAGCCCCTGCTTTGGACAGCAGGTTTGCCACGCGCTGGGTGTGGTCAGGCTCACCGTTGTGGCTGGCGCACAGCAGTGCCACGTCGGCATCGGTCAGCTGGTAGCGCTCCGCAAACCGGGCAATCAGCGGCATGGCCTGAAACGGTTTGAGCGCCGAACGGGTGAACATGGGCGACAACACATCTCCGGTCGCTGCCAGCACGCGGCCCGTTGCATCGCACACCGCCACAGAGCCGTAATGCACCAGCTCGGGGTGTCCGCCTCGGTGGACGAGGGTGATGGGTGTGTGGGCGGGCAGGTCGTACATATGGCTGAAGGGGTGTTGATGGGCAGGGGCGTTGGGTTTTCAGTGTACGCAGGGGCAGAGCGGCTTGGGCATAATGACCCGAGTTCAACCGACCACTCAGGAATTGCTTGCCATGAAACAGATCACCGCCGTCATCAAACCCTTCAAACTCGAAGAAGTGCGTGAGGCATTGGCAGAGCAGGGCGTGACCGGGCTGACCGTGACGGAAGTGAAGGGCTTTGGCCGCCAGAAGGGCCACACCGAGTTGTACCGGGGTGCCGAATACGTGGTCGACTTTTTGCCCAAGGTGAAGGTCGAGGTGGTGGTGAAGTCGGTCGATGTGGACCGATGTGTCGACGCCATCATCCGTGCTGCACGCACCGGCAAAATTGGCGACGGCAAGATTTTTGTCACATCGGTGGAGCGCGTGGTGCGCATCCGCACCGGTGAAGAAGACGAGACCGCCGTCTGATTCGTCGGCCCGGCGCTTCAGCGCTCTAGAGCCGCTCGCGCAAGCCCTCGGCGGAGCCGAAACCGCCGGCTTGCACCAACTGGGGCAGCAGGCGGGTAGCGTCGCTGCCAACATGGAGCAAGTCCATTTGCCAAGGGCCTACAAACCCGGCATTGACTGTGTGCTCCAGAAACTGCACCAAGCCGTCGTAATAACCGGCCACATTCAGCAGGCCAATGGGTTTCTGGTGATAGCCCAGTTGCCGCCAGGCCCACACCTCAAACAGTTCTTCAAACGTGCCGATGCCGCCGGGGAGAGCCAAAAACGCGTCTGCGCGTTCGGCCATCAGTGCTTTGCGCTCGTGCATGTTGGCCACCACGTGCAGCTCGGTGCAGGCATGGTTGGCGCATTCTTTGTCCACCAGCGCCTGAGGTATCACGCCCACCATCGTTCCGCCTGCTTCCAGCGTGGCGTGGGCCACGGTGCCCATCAGGCCGTTGTTGCCCCCGCCGTAGACAAGCGCACCGCCACGCTCCCCAATCCAGTGGCCTACTTGGGTGGCGACGTCGGTGAACAGGACGTCATTTCCAGGGCGCGAGCCGCAATAGACACACAGAGAAAAAGTGGGTGAAGGCGTCATGTTTGGCATTCAGCGTCAGGCAAACCGGGCCCACAGAGCGCCCACCCAAGTGCCCGCGCACAGCAAGAGGCTCAGCAACACGGCGGCGCTGCCCATGTCTTTGGCGCGCTTGGAGAGGTCATGCCATTCGGGGCCGATGCGGTCAATGGCGGATTCAATGCCCGTGTTCAGCAACTCGACCACCATCACCAGCAGCACAGTGCCCGCCAGCGCGGCAGTTTCCAGCCAGCCATTACCCAGCCAGAAGGCTGCTGGCACCAGCAGCACGGCCAAAATGGCTTCCTGCCGAAATGCGGTTTCGTGCCAGCCGGCCTTCAGCCCGGCCAGCGAGTACCCGAAGGCGTGCCACACACGGTGCATGCCGCGACGGGCTTTTTGAGGATTGGCGGGGGTATCGCGTTCAGCGGGTGAATTCATGTCATGCACTGTGTGGGTTGCAACTTGTGCGGTGCTTAAGCGCTCAGCCGACCGGCATCGGTGTTCGATGGCACCAGGCGTGTGCCGGCCAGCACGTCATGGAGGTATTGCCGCTGTGGATGAAAACGCGACAACAAGGCCCACACCAGCACCCAGCCCACCACCAGCACGCCGGATTTCGGGCCGTCCAGCTCAAACAGCCAGGCACACAGCAGCGGGGGCACAAACCACAGCCAGCTCCATACGTAGCGCAACAAGGCACGACCCTGGGTCAAGGGCTTGCCATGCGTGTCCACCACCTTGATGCGCCACGTCTTCATGGCCAGTGTTTGTCCCTTGGACCACAGCCATGTGAAGTAAATGCCCAGCACCACAAACACGAAGGCCTGGTGCGCATGACGGTTGTCAAGCGCATGCCGGGTCTGGCTGAGCGAAGAGAACAGATAGCCTGCCACGAACACCACGGCAAACAGCAACATGCCTTCGTACATCCAGCATGCCAGCCGACGACGAAGTTTGGGTGCAGTCAAATCAATAGCTGCAGATTGTTCAGGAGCAAGCGCTGGAGGCATTATTTGTTCTGAATTGGTTGTCCGCGTGACAGCAGTGTATGGGGGTGAAAGGCGGGATTGTCGCACCCGATGTTGTGCACTGCGGGGACGATGGCGCCATATGCGTCGTGGCTGATGCGATAATCGCGGGTTGCAAGCCAAACGGCAAACGGATCAAGGTCGCGCAGTCAATGGTGGCTGCCCATGGTTTTGGTCTCAAGTCTCAACGCAGCCTCACGAGGGCGCGCGAAGAGGCACCCAAGGTTTTTCGTCAGAGAAATTCTCGAAAGGTTCATCATGGAAATCTCCAAAGCGGAAATGAACTCCGCAGCAGCAGCGTCTTCGGGCGCAAACACCCAAGAACTTCGCGGCGCTGAAATTCTCGTCAAGGCCTTGCAGGCCGAAAACGTGAAATACATCTGGGGTTATCCAGGTGGTGCAGTGCTGCACATTTACGACGCTTTTTACAAGCAGGACACCATTCAGCACGTGCTGGTGCGTCACGAGCAGGCCGCTGTGCACGCCGCTGACGGCTACGCACGCGCCACGGGCGACGTGGGCGTGGCCTTGGTCACCTCTGGTCCTGGCGTCACCAACGCGGTGACCGGCATCGCCACGGCGTACATGGACAGCATCCCCATGGTGATCATCACCGGACAGGTGCCCACACACGCCATTGGTCTGGATGCCTTCCAGGAGTGCGACACGGTGGGCATCACCCGTCCCGTGGTCAAGCACAACTTCCTGGTGAAGGATGTGCGCGACATGGCCATGGTCATGAAAAAGGCGTTTCACATCGCCCGCAGTGGCCGCCCTGGCCCCGTGGTGGTGGACATTCCGAAAGACGTGTCGTTCAACAAGACGGCGTACTCAGGTTATCCAGAGTCGCTGGAGATGCGCTCTTACAACCCCGTGCGCAAGGGCCACGGCGGCCAGATCCGCAAGGCGTTGCAGCTGCTGCTGACCGCCAAGCGGCCCTACATCTACACCGGCGGCGGTGTGTTGCTTGGCAATGCCACCAACGAGTTGCGCACTCTGGTGGACATGCTGGGTTACCCCGTGACCAACACGCTGATGGGGCTGGGTGCCTTCCCCGCTACAGACAAGCGTTTCCTGGGCATGCTGGGGATGCACGGCACGGTGGAAGCCAACAACGCCATGCAGAACTGCGATGTGCTGTTGGCCGTGGGCGCCCGTTTTGACGACCGCGTGATTGGCAACCCAAAACACTTCGCGCAGAACGAACGCAAGATCATCCACATCGACATCGATCCCTCCAGCATCTCCAAGCGCGTGAAGGTGGATGTGCCGATCGTGGGTGACGTCAAGGATGTCCTCACGGAACTCATCAACATGATCCGCGAGACCCCGTCGCGCGCCGATGCGCAGGCATTGGCTGCCTGGTGGGACACCATCGAGGGATGGCGTGGCCGCGACTGCATGAGGTACGACAGCGAGAACAAGGACGTGATCAAGCCGCAGAAGGTCATCGAGACCCTGTGGAACATGACCAAAGACGCTGACGCGTACATCACCTCCGATGTGGGTCAGCACCAGATGTGGGCTGCCCAGTACTACAAGTTCAACGAGCCACGTCGCTGGATCAACTCGGGCGGACTGGGCACGATGGGCGTGGGCATTCCCTACGCCATGGGTATCAAACTTGCCAAGCCCGAGAGTGAGGTGTATTGCGTGACCGGTGAAGGTTCGGTGCAGATGTGCATCCAGGAACTCTCCACCTGCCTGCAGTACACCACGCCCATCAAAATTCTGGCGCTGAACAACCGCTATTTGGGCATGGTGCGTCAGTGGCAGGAGATTGAATACTCCGGCCGCTACAGCCACAGCTACATGGACGCGTTGCCCAACTTTGTGAAGCTGGCCGAGGCCTACGGACACGTGGGCATGCTCATCGAGCGGCCTGAAGACGTGGAAGGCGCTTTGCACGAGGCCCGCAAGCTCAAGGACCGCACCGTGTTCATGGACTTTCGCACCGACCCCACCGAGAACGTGTTCCCGATGGTTCAGGCTGGCAAAGGCATCACCGAGATGCTGCTGGCGAGCGAAGACCTTTGATTCAATATGTTTTTGATGCCCGTCGCTTGATGGGCGTTAATTCTCGGCTCCAATTTTTGACGAATCTATTGCCCGCCAAGCCCGACACTTACCGGTGCCGGGGGAGGGCGGCGAAAAGAGGAATCTCATCATCATGAAACACATCATTGCAGTCCTGTTGGAAAACGAAGCCGGTGCGCTGTCGCGCGTGGTCGGCCTGTTTTCTGCCCGTGGGTACAACATCGAGTCACTCACCGTTGCCCCCACCGAAGACCCCAGCCTCTCGCGCATGACGATCCAGACCCACGGGTCTGACGATGTCATCGAGCAGATCACCAAACACCTGAACCGCCTGATTGAGGTGGTGAAGGTGGTTGACCTGACCGAAGGTGCCTACACCGAGCGCGAGCTCATGATGGTGAAGGTGCGTGCGGTGGGCAAAGAGCGCGAAGAAATGAAGCGCATGGCCGACATTTTCCGTGGCCGCATCATCGACGTGACCGAGAAAAGCTACACCATCGAACTCACCGGTGACCAGGGCAAGAACGACGCTTTCCTGGAAGCCATCGACCGCACTGCCATTCTGGAAACCGTTCGCACGGGAGCCAGCGGCATCGGACGCGGTGAGAGAATTTTGCGCGTCTGAGTTTTCCAAGGCCCCCGTTCGGGGGCGTTCCATCACTTCACCCCATAGTCACTGGAGCAAAAAAATGAAAGTTTTCTACGACAAAGACTGTGATCTGAGCCTGATCAAGGGCAAAACAGTCGCGATCATCGGCTACGGCAGCCAAGGCCATGCCCATGCACAGAACCTGAACGACAGCGGCGTGAAGGTGGTGGTTGGTCTGCGCAAGGGTGGCGCATCGTGGGACAAAGTCGGCAAGGCCGGCCTGACCGTGATGGAAGTCAACGATGCCGTCAAGGCCGCTGACGTGGTCATGATCCTGTTGCCCGACGAGCAGATCGCTGAGGTCTACACCAACAACGTTGCCCCCAACATCAAGCAAGGTGCGTCGCTGGCGTTTGCCCACGGCTTCAACGTTCACTACAACCAGGTTGTGCCCCGCGCCGATCTGGACGTGTGGATGGTGGCTCCCAAGGCACCCGGCCACACCGTTCGCAACACCTACACCCAAGGCGGTGGCGTGCCCCACTTGGTGGCCATCCATCAGGACAAGTCCGGCAAAGCCCGTGACCTGGCTCTGAGCTATGCCATGGCCAACGGTGGCGGCAAGGCCGGCATCATTGAAACCAACTTCAAAGAAGAAACCGAGACCGACCTGTTCGGTGAACAAGCCGTGTTGTGCGGTGGTGCGGTCGAACTGGTGAAGATGGGCTTCGAAACCCTGGTGGAAGCCGGTTATGCCCCCGAAATGGCCTACTTCGAGTGCCTGCACGAGCTCAAGCTGATCGTCGACCTGATCTATGAAGGCGGCATTGCCAACATGAACTACTCCATCTCCAACAACGCGGAGTTCGGTGAGTACGTGACTGGCCCTGAAGTCATCAATGACCAGTCTCGCGCTGCCATGCGCAATGCGCTCAAGCGCATTCAGAACGGCGACTACGCCAAGATGTTCATCCAGGAAGGCCGCTTGAACTATCCAAGCATGACCGCACGTCGCCGCAACACCGCCGATCACCAGATCGAAGTGGTGGGTGGCCAACTGCGCGCCATGATGCCTTGGATTGCCAAGAACAAGCTGGTGGACCAGACCCGCAACTGATTTCGGTTCAGCCCCAAGCACAAAAGGCCACTCGCGTGGCCTTTTTTACGTCTGTTTGCCGCCATCCGTGTGAGCCTTACACTTCACTGTCCACTGGCTGGCGCAAGCCCGCCACCTCAATTGAAACCAACACCGCACACATGACCGACGGCAACGACACCAAGCCCATCACCCGGCGCAGCAAGGGCATTTACATCCTGCCCAACATGATCACGCTGGCCGCGCTGTTCGGTGGGTTCTACGCCATCGTCATGTCCATGAACGGCCGCTATGACCTGGCCACCGTCGGCATTTTTGCTGCCATGGTGCTCGACAGCCTGGACGGGCGTGTCGCGCGACTGACCAACACCCAAAGTGCATTCGGCGAGCAGATGGACTCTTTGTCCGACATGGTGTCGTTTGGCGCCGCGCCTGCACTGATTGCCTACGAATGGTCACTCAGCGGGCTGGGCCGCTGGGGCTGGATCGCCGCATTTGTGTATTGCGCCTGTGCAGCCTTGCGCCTGGCCCGCTTCAACGTCAATACCACTGTGGTGGACAAACGGTTTTTCCAGGGGCTGCCATCACCTGCAGCCGCCGCACTGGTGGCCGGTTTCATCTGGTTGATGACCGAGGCGGGTGTGCAAGGTCCGGACCTGTCCTGGTGGGTGTTTGGTTTGACGCTGTTCTCGGGCCTGACGATGGTCACCAACGTGCCGTTCTACAGCTTCAAAGACGTGCACATGCGCAAAAGCGTCCCGTTTGCAGTGATCGTATTGATTGCGTTGATCATCGCGATCATCAACATTGATCCACCCACCGTCCTGTTTGGGTTGTTCGTGATTTACGGTCTCTCAGGTTATGCGGTTTACGTCTGGCGCAAGGCCAAAGGCAAGCCCACCAGCGTGATCAGCACATCCACTGACGAACCCGATGAGCGCGGGTTGCACGACCAGAACGACGCGCCTTGATGTGATACATTGAGGCCATGCAACAAGTTTCTTTCGCCCTGCTACTGGATGCCCCTCACGGGCAGATGGCGTAGCGCGCGAGCACTTCTTCCAACGGCCCGTTTGCACCCGCAGCGGGCCGTTTGTATTTGCACTGCGGGTTTTTGACACAGCACTGCCGCACCTTTTTTTCGCGGTTCAATGGAGCAAGACATGAGCGACCAGTTGATCATTTTTGACACCACCTTGCGTGATGGCGAGCAATCGCCCGGCGCATCCATGACCAAGGACGAAAAACTGCGCATCGCCCGCCAGTTGGAGCGTCTGAAGGTCGATGTGATCGAGGCTGGTTTTGCTGCCAGCTCCAATGGCGACTTTGACGCGGTCAAAGCCATTGCAGATGCCATCAAGGATTCGACCATCTGCTCGCTGGCACGTGCAAATGACCGCGACATCGGACGTGCCGCCGATGCCTTGGCGGGTGCCAACCGTGCCCGCATCCACACGTTCATCGCCACCAGTGCGTTGCACATGGAAAAAAAGCTGCGCATGACACCGGAACAGGTGCTGGAGCAGGCCAAACAAGCCGTGCGCTACGCACGCTCCCGCGTGGCCGATGTGGAATTCAGCCCGGAAGACGGGTACCGCAGTGACCCAGACTTTTTGTGCCGGGTGTTGGAGGCCGTGATTGCCGAGGGTGCCACCACCATCAACGTGCCCGACACGGTGGGCTATGCCGTGCCGGAGTTGTATGGCAACTTCATCAAAACCCTGCGTGAGCGCATCCCCAATTCCGACAAAGCCATTTGGAGTGTTCACTGCCACAATGACCTGGGCATGGCGGTGGCCAACTCATTGGCAGGCGTGAAAATTGGCGGCGCTCGACAGGTTGAGTGCACGATCAACGGCTTGGGCGAGCGAGCTGGCAACTGTTCGCTGGAAGAGATTGTGATGGCAGTGAAAACCCGTCGCGATTACTTCGGTCTCAGCTTGAACATCGATGCCACCCAGATCGTGCCCGCCAGTCGGATGGTCAGCCAGACCACTGGCTTTGTGGTGCAACCCAACAAAGCGGTGGTCGGGGCCAACGCCTTTGCGCATGCCAGTGGCATTCACCAGGATGGCGTGCTCAAAGCGCGCGATACCTACGAAATCATGCGAGCCGAGGACGTGGGCTGGAGTGCCAACAAAATTGTGCTCGGCAAACTCAGTGGCCGCAATGCGTTCAAGCAGCGTTTGCAGGACTTGGGCATTTCGCTGGATTCCGAGTCGGAAATCAATACCGCATTTGCCAAGTTCAAGGAACTGGCCGACCGCAAAAGCGACATTTTTGATGAAGACATCCTGGCGCTGGTCAGCGACGAGAGCGTCAGCGCCGAGAAGGAGCAATTTGGCTTGGTGTCTCTGGCGCAGCACAGCGAAACCGGCGAGCGCCCCCAGGCCACGGTGGTTTTCACGGTGGACGGCAAAGAAGTGCGTGGCCAGTCAGATGGCAACGGACCTGTGGATGCCTCACTGAAGGCGATCGAATCGCACGTCAAAAGTGGCGCAGAAATGGTGTTGTATTCTGTCAATGCCATCAGCGGTTCCACCGAAAGCCAAGGCGAAGTCACCGTGCGTTTGCAGCACAGTGGCCGTGTGGTCAATGGTGTGGGCTCAGACCCTGACATCGTGGTGGCATCCGCCAAGGCCTACCTCAGCGCCCTCAACAAGCTGCAGAGCAAGGCGGACCGGGTTGCTGCTCAGGGTTGAAAAGACAATGAAATCAACAACTTGCGGTGATTTTGGTCGGTGAAATTGTGTAAAAGGCCCTCAGGGGCTTTTTTTCCTGGCTTTCAATGAGCTTTCATTCGCAAGCAATTGATATTGCTCGCTTTTTTTCCTGGGCCTATACTGTGGTTTTGGCAGCAAGCAGACACCGGAGCAGTTCAATATGACCACCACACCACGCGTGTTCTTCCGTTGGGTATTTCTGCTTGTGCTGGCCATCGGTTTTCAGTTCCCAGACGCTCAGGCTGCCGACAAGAAAAAGTCGGCAGATCGTGTTCAGGTGGTCAAGAAAAAACCGGTTCGGCAGGTGGCAGCCAGAACCAAGTCGCAACCAAAGGCTGTGGCGCAGCGCGCTGCAAAGCCTGAGACCGTGGCCAAGCGGAATGGTGTCAGGAAAAGCGCATCGATTGCCGCCAGCGGTTCAACGAGGAAAATGAAGGCTCAGGCCGTTCCGGTATCACGCCCCTCATATGGACAGTTGGCCGGTCTTGAGTCCGCAGTTGATGCGCTCGGCCTCAAATCCAACGCGGTGATGGTGATCGATCAGAACACCCAGGAAGTCCTGTTCAACAAGAATGGCTCCACCGTCCTGCCGATCGCCTCACTGACCAAACTCATGACTGGACTGGTTGTTGCTGATGCCAACCTGTCTCTCGACGAACGGATCACCATCACCGATGACGATGTGGACACGCTCAAGGGAAGCGGCTCGCGGCTCGCCGTCGGAACCACCCTCACACGCGGTGAGTTGTTGCACCTCGCGCTCATGTCCAGTGAAAACCGGGCAGCACATGCCCTGGGACGTACCTTTCCCGGTGGTCTGGATGCATTTGTGCGGCTGATGAATGTCAAGGCGCAGCTGTTGGGCATGTCGGACACCCAGTATGTCGACCCCACGGGTTTGTCACCACGCAACCAGTCCAGCGCCAAAGACCTAACCACATTGGCTGCAGAGGCCTATCACCGCCCCATCATTCGCGACCTGTCCACATCCCAGGGGTATGAGGTGGATACGGGCCGCAGAACCCTGCAATACCGCAACACGAACCGCCTGGTCAGCAACCCTGAGTGGGAGATTGGCCTGCAAAAAACCGGGTACATCTCGGAAGCCGGGCGCTGTCTGGTCATGCAGGCAAAAGTGGCTGGTCGCGAGCTGATCATGGTGTTTCTGGATTCAGCAGGCAAACTCACGCGACTGGCCGATGCCGAGCGTGTCCGGCGCTGGATGGAAGCCAAGTAAAAAAAGCCCTTGTGACAGGGGCTTTTTTTATAGCAACAAGTCCTTATGATTAATGCGATAAGGGCTAAAACTAATCAGTTTTTATATCCGAGTGCCCTGGAGATCTCGTGGGCTGTGGCATTGAGCTTGGCCAGCCATTTGTCATCCAATCGGTCTGCGGGCGCTGAGATTGAGAGCCCAGCCACCAGTTTGCCGTGGTCATCGTAGATGCCTGCGGCCATGCAGCGCACGCCCAGCTCCAGTTCTTCATTGTCACGCGCCACACCGGTCTGGCGTGCTTGGTCCAGTTCAGCTTCCAGCCGGGGCAACTGTGTCAGGCTGTTGCGGGTTTGCCCAGCCAGTCCGGTGCGCGTGGCGTAAGTCCTTACCCGTGCCGGGTCGTCATTGGCCAAAAACAATTTGCCGACCGAGGTCAGGTGAAGGGGCGCCCGCCCGCCAATGGCCCTGACCACCTGCATGCCCGAACGCTCGCTGTAGGCACGCTCCACGTAAACGATTTCGTCACCCTGGCGCACGCTCAGGTTCACAGGTTGCTGAATCAGCTTGTGCAAATCACGCATGGGTCCAAGGGCTGCATCTCGCACGTTGAGGCGGGCTTTGACCAGGTTTCCGAGTTCCAGCAGGCGCATGCCCAGGCGGTAGCTGCCGGGTTCTGGTCGTTCCACAAACCGGCCAATCGTCAAGTCATTGAGTATTCGGTGTGCGGTGGAAGGGTGCAGTTTCGATTGCTCGGCGATGTCCTTGAGGGAAACCGGCTCTTCGTGGATCGCCAGTATCTCCAGCAGATGGAACATTCGGTCAATGACCTGTACGGTGGGCGTGGTCGGTTGCAGTTCGGGTCGTTTGGTCATGGCATCACATCTCGTGAGGCCATTTTATAGCGTGAAATATTTATCTGATCCGGGCGCCTTGCTGGGCCCACTCAGTCGGATGAACGCATCCAAACGCCATTGCTGAGCAGTTCATGGGGTTTGAACCGCGTTTTGTACGCCATCTTGCCGCTGTCGGCGATCCAGTACCCCAGGTACACATATGGGAGGCCCAATGCCTTGGCTTGTTCGACAAGCCACAGCACGTTGTAGGTGCCATAACTTGCGTTGTCGGTGGGTTCGTAAAAGGTGTACACCGCTGACAGCCCATCGTTGAGCACATCCACAATGGACACCATTTTCAGCAGGGGTTCTTTGCTGCCAAGGGCCTCTGGATGGGCGGGCTCGCTGAACTCAATCAGCCTGGAGTTGACCCGGCTTTGCAGCAGGAATTGCGTGTATTGGTCTACGCTGTCCTCATCCATCCCGCCACCCGGATGCCGACTGGCCTGATAGCGCAGGTACAGGTCGTAATGGTCTGGCACAAAACACAGTTTCAGCACATTGGCTTTCAGCGTGTGGTGTGCCAGCGCGCTGCGTCTTTGGCTGCGGTTGGGTTTGAAGTCGTTGACCGGTATGCGCAATGCCATGCAAGCATGACAACCATCACAGTGAGGGCGGTAGGTGAACATCCCGCTGCGTCGAAAACCTTGCTTCACCAACGACGAGTAAGCATCGTTGTGGATCAGGTGGCTGGGCGTGGCCACCTGGGACCTTGCCAGCCGGCCTGGAAGGTAGCTGCAGCTGTAAGGCGCAGTGGCGTAGAACTGCAGCGCTTCAAAGGGCAGGTCGTTGGGATGTGTCACGCGCTGGCTGGAGGGCGGTTGAAAAGTGCGTTCCAGTATATGGGGTCGAATTGCCAGGGCACAGGCGGTTGCCGGGTCAACCCGCCGAGTTGTCGGGTGAATGCATCCCGAGGCCACGGGCTGGCTCCCAGACTCGCCAGATGGCGGGTCTGCTGCTGGCAGTCGATGATGGGCATGCCGTGGTGCAGGCAGAACGCCACCAACGCGCTGAGTGCGATTTTGGAGGCATTGCTTCTCAGGCTGAACATTGACTCGCCAAACACCATGTGACCAATGTTCACCGCATACAAACCACCGCAACGTGTGCCGTCGATCCAGGCCTCGACGCTGTGCGCGTACCCCGCTTCGTGCAACCGGACATAGGCCTCCTGCATCTCGTCAACGATCCATGTACCGTCTTGTCCCGGGCGCTGCGTGTTCGCGCATGCCGCAATGGTGGACCTGAAATCATGGTCGATGCGGATGTCCAGCCGGTGGTTGCGCAGGATTGCACGGAGCTCTTTTTTGAGGGAACTGTGCAGTCTGAACTCACTGGTTCGAAGCACCATGCGAGGGTCGGTGCTCCACCACAGGGGGGGCTGGCCATCGCTGAACCACGGGAAAATGCCACGTGAATAGGCTCTCAGCAGGCTGTCGACATCCAATGCGCCTCCAGCCGCCAGCAGACCGGGTGCAGGATCGTCCTCCGTCCATGCTTCGGACACAGGGGGGAAGGCTTCGCCGGGCTGCAGCCAGGCCAGTGGACGGGTGGGTGGCGGTGGATTCAAGACAACGGCTCCGTGCAAAGCGTGTCAAAACGAAAAAGCCCCACATGAGTGAACATGCAGGGCTTGTCGTGTTTTTTGGCTCCTCGACCTGGGCTCGAACCAGGGACCTACGGATTAACAGTCCGGCGCTCTACCGACTGAGCTATCGAGGAACAACGCCTCAAATTATAGCGTGATTTTTTGGGCTTTTCGAGGCTTGCTCAAAATCCTGCTTCGAGGGCCAACCGCCATGTGCGCGGCGCTCCGGGGAAGAGGTAGACATGGCTGTACTGGTAGGGCGACTCTTTGAAATAGCGCCTGTTCAAGAGATTGTTCACGCCCAGTCGCCAGGTCGCCACCTGTTTGTTGATGGTTGTGCGGTAGGTCAAGCCCGCATCGACGGTGGTCCAGGACGGCAACCTGATCGAACCGTCGGGCACGACGTGTCGCTGGCCCTCATGGGACATGCGTGCATGAACACTCAAGCCCGGCAAGCCAGCCACCTCATAGGAGCCACCGACACGCACAGCGAGCGGTGGAACGTTGGTGGGCTGTTGCCCGTTGAGTGCTGGTTGGATGGTGCCATTGCGCCGACGTGCATGAAGAAGCGTGGCACTCGACTCCCACGCGAAGCGACCCATGCGCTGCCCGAGATTCAACTCGATGCCACGGTGGACATCTTCACCATCGGTGCGGAACGTGCAAGTGCCCACAGCGTCACAGGATCCGGCATCGCCCGCCCGTGGCCGGCTGATGCCGAACAGGGATACTTCCAAGTGCCTGGCTGAAGTGTGCTGCTTCAGGCCCAATTCCCATTGACTGCTTTTTAAAGGCGACAGCGCTTGTCCCGCATTGGTGTAGCGACTGCGACCAGGGGCAACAAATGATTCCACGCCTTGACCAGTGCTGGCATACACCATCGTGTTTGGGCGTGCTTGCCAGGCGGCAGCCAGCCACGGCGTGGTGAAGTGTTGCCGGTAAGCGGTGCCCCGCGAGCCATCGGTGCGTACACCCTGGCGGTCCAGGCGGCTGTGGCGCACGCCCATCCAGGTGCTGAGAACCGGGGTCCACTGCACCCGGTCGTACGCAAACCATTCGGTGCTGTGGTCGTTGCGCAGGGTGTATGGGTCAGCAAAGGTGGGGTCGGCAGGCAGGGGGGGCAGGGTGTTGACATTGCCCGTGCCCACTGGCGCGTTGTTGTCGGCTTGCTCCTGACCTGTGTCCGTTTGTCGCTGGCGCAGCACTCCCACCGTCAAGTGGTGGCTCACTCCGCCCCACTGTGCATGGCCTTTGGCTTGGATTTGCAGCGCCTGTGTACGGCGTACTTCGTTCAGGCTGCGGAAGTCGTAGAGGTCGAAGTCACCATTTGGGCAATACCTCTCCGCAAAATAGTTGCCAGTTGCAGCCTCGTAGCAACCGTAGGGATAGGCCAAAAAATCATTCGTGTGCAGCCGCTGGCTGCTCGCATGAAAACTCCAGCGCCAGTCTCGCGCCAGCGCTCGCTCGTAACGCACGCTGCCTGTCAGGCCCTTCATTTCACCGGGTTGGCTCCAGGGCTGGCTGTTGATGTTGGTGTAGGGGTTGGGCTCTGGTAAGCGGGTTCCCAGCAAGCTCAAGCCCGGTACGCCCGGCTGGTTGCGTCTGGAACTCTCCAGTTCAACTTCCAGCAGGCTGTCGGGTTCAATGCGCCAGTCCATGGCCAGGGCGAACAGGCTGCGCCGTCCATCTGCCGATCGAATGTGGTTGCGGATGGCTTCGCTGGCCACGTTCAGGCGGTAACCCAGCGCGCGATCAGTGCCAAACCGACCACCCAAATCCACATGGACCAAGCCGCCGCCGTGATTGCCCGTTTCCAGCCGCACAGTGCGCAAGTCGGTTTCAGTGGGCCGCTTGACGGTGAAATTGATCAAACCGCCCGGTGCGCTGGTGCCTGCCTGTATGCCGCTGGTGCCTTTCAGCAGTTCGATTTGGTATTTGTTGTCCAGTGCAATGCTGGTTTCTGCGCTGATGGGCATGCCATCTCGGCGGAAATTTTGGTTCTGGTCGAGCACGAAACCGCGCAACGTGACGTAGTCCCAGTAACCAATGGCGTTGTAGGCGTCGGAGGCCGAAGCGTCGAATGCCAGCACATCGCTCAGGCGGCGTGCACCGTATGCCTCCCACTGATGTCGGGTGACGACTTGTGTGCTCACGGGTGTGCGGTCTGCCGGCTCATCGGAAAGACCCGCTAGGCTGGGCTCGTCCGCCGCTGGGCGGATGGTCACGGTGCCCAGCGTGGCTTCGGGTTGGGCCTGCGCCCAGGGGCTGATTCCCAGCAAGGTGGCCAGCAAGGCGCTGGCCGTGGTCGTGTATCGACCGTGTGACTGAACGGATGTCTGTGGTGTTGTGTGTGCCATTGCTTGTGTTGCATCAATGGCAGGTCGGCTTGAACCCACGACCTGTTATGACGACCCGAAAAGGGCCGCGCAAATACGCTGCGTGAGCGCGCAGCGGCGTGGTGAGCATGCTTCCCTGCGCGAGGATTACCTCAATCAGGTTCAAAGGGACTTTCTCAGTCGCACCTTGCGGTGCAACACCCCTAGCGGATGCGCCTGTGGTCAGGCGCGGACTGATTGTAAGCAGTCCGGTGGTGGGCCCGGGCTTTGTGGGGCTATGGCGCCAGCGGGTCTGGTAGGCCGAGCAACCGGTGGAGCTTGGGGCTGGTGGTGGTGTATTGCAGCAATGCGGGCGTGTCGGGCCTCAGGTGCGCATGCACACCATACGCGGCCAGCACGCACTCGTGGAACCCGCACACGATGAGTTTCTTTTTGCCCGGATAAGTGTTGATATCCCCCACCGCAAAAACACCCGCTGCGTGGGTGCTGAAGTCCTCGGTGTTCACCTGCAGTTGCTTGCGCGCCATGTCCAGGCCCCAGTCGGTGATGGGCCCCAAGCGGGGGCTCAGACCCAGAAAGACCGCGAGTGTGTCCACTGCCAAACGGGTTTGCGTGCCGTCCGGTGTGGCCACTGAAACGTTCACACTGGTGTCGTCCGCGCTCACGGATGCTACTTGGCCGGTCATGGTCTCCAGCCCTGGGCGGGCCAAACGGTTTTGCAGCAACGACAGCGTGGCTGCATCTGCACTGTGCGTATTTCTGCGGTGTAACAGCGTCACGTGGCGGGCGGTGTGTGGCCCATCTGCCGACACAGCCAACGCAAACCTGAGTGCTTCTTCATCCCCACCCACCACCAGTACATGTTGCCCCGCAAAGCGTTCTGGGTTGATGGGGTGGTATGCCAATTGGTCCAGGGACAAGTCTTCTACACCGGGGGCTTTCAGCCCGCGCGGTTGAAATGCGCCAACGCCGGCAGCAATCACCACGGCCCTCGTTAACAAGCGGGTGGCTGCTGAGGTTTCCAGCGCAAAACGACCGTCAGCCTGCTTCTCCAGCATTGTGACTGTTTGGCCCAAGTGCCAGCCAGGCTGAAAGGGGGCGACCTGTTTGAGCAGGTTGTCGGTCAACTCCTGACCGGTGCACACCGGCACACCCGGAATGTCAAAAATGGGCTTTCCCGGGTACAGCGCGACCGGCTGGCCACCGGGGTGCGGCAACGCATCGACGATGTGGCAGCGAATGTCGAGCAAGCCCAGTTGGAACACCTGAAACAGTCCCACCGGGCCCGCCCCAATGACCACGGCATCGGTTTCGATGACGCGCGAGTTGGTGTCTGGTGCGTGGGATGGTGTCATGGCAGCGTGAAGGGTGGCCCAAAACAAAAAAGCGCCCGCTTGGGGCGCTGAGGCATAACCGGGAGAAGGTGGTTTTACCGCACCAGCTCGGACAACTTGTCCGTGCGGTCTTTCCAGTCTTCGGCGTCGGGCATCGGGGTCTTGCGTTTCGTGATGCTCTTCCATGTGGGCAAAAGGGCCAGCTCAGCATTGAGCTTGGTCATGTGGCGCTGGTCTTTGGGCACATCTTCTTCGGCAAAGATGGCGCTCACCGGGCATTCGGGAATGCACACCGCGCAGTCGATGCACTCGTCAGGGTCGATGGTCAGAAAGTTGGGCCCCTCGCGGAAGCAGTCCACAGGGCAAACGTCTACACAGTCGGTGTACTTACAACGGATGCAGCTTTCGGTGACAACGTGGGTCATGGTGATGTGTGCGGGTGATCGGTGAAAACCCGTGATTTTAAAGTTTGCAAATGGTATCTGGGGTGAAGCCCCCACATGTTGATATAAGGCAACGCTGATGCATCCGAGCTTTGGCCTTGTTGCTTCAACGCACCAGCACGGCGCCCGAGGTCTTGTGGCTGGCCGTGTCCACGAGGATCAGCGAACCCAGCACGCGAGACTGTTTGTAGGCCACCGCAGGCAGAGGCTCATGCAGCAGAAGTTCGATATGACCCACGGCATTGGGGTCGAGCTGTGTGGCGTCTTCCTCGGCCAGGGAGTTGATGTTCAGCTTGTGCACCACGCGCTTGACCTTGGCTTTGACCCATCGGTGTCCGTGCAGCGCCCAATACACGCGGCCTGCGACCAGTGGCTCGTCGTCCATCCAGGCCACAGTGGCTTGCAGTTCGCGGTGGCCGGGGTAGGGGCCTGAAGTTCCGTTTCCTGCGGCGGGGGTGTCAAAGTCATCATCTGCCATGGCAGCCTGAACCGGAGCCGCCAGGATCCAGTCGCCGCGCGACACGTCCACCTCTCGGTCCAGTACGACACCCGCGCTGCTGCCTGCGGCCACGGCCTTGGGGCGGCGGGCGTGGTCCAGCACCTGGGCCACCACGGCCTTCTGGCCACTGGGGAACACCTCCACGGCGGTGCCCGGAGCCACTGTGCCGGTGGCCACACGGCCCCAGAACACGCGGCGGCCTTGTGATGTGTCGGACGAAGATGAATTCTTCTCAACCCACTGCACCGGGAAGGCGACGGGGGCGTCGGTTTCAGCCGGTGTGCCGGGCAGTTGTTCCAGAATTTCCAGCAGGGTGGGGCCGGTGTAGCCGCACCAGCCATCAGCGGCAGCGTCCACCACGTTCCAGCCTTTCAGTGCGGACACGGGTACGGTGGCGGTGGCGGTGATGCCAGCTTCGGCCGCAAACGCGTTCAAGGCGTTTTGAATGTTGGCAAACGCCAGTGCGGGGTCAGCCACGGCGTCGAGCTTGTTCACAGCAAACACGATGCTGGGCACGCGCAGCAAGTTGACCAGCAGCGAGTGGCGGCGGGTTTGGGTGAGCAGCGCCAGTGCGGGGTTGGCCCAGTCGAGTTTGGTGGCATCGACCAGCACAACGGCGGCGTCTGCACTGCTGGCGGCGGTCACCATGTTGCGGGTGTATTGCTCGTGGCCGGGGGCGTCGCCAATGATGAATTTGCGCGCCTCGGTGTTGAAGTAGCGGTAGGCCACGTCAATGGTGATGCCTTGCTCGCGCTCGGCGCTCAGGCCGTCGGTCAGCAGGGCCAGATCGGTCTCGCCTTGGCGTTGCACGCCAGCCAGGTGGTCTTGCAGCACGGCCTTGGTGTCCACCAGCAGGCGGCCAATGAGGGTGCTTTTGCCGTCGTCCACGCTGCCGCAAGTGATGAAGCGCAGGGCATTCTGGGTGTTGGAATTCATATCTTTTTGGCTTCCAGCGCTTGATGGGCGTTTGTTTTCAGCTACAGATGTGGCAGTCATCAGAAGTACCCGTCTTTCTTGCGTTTTTCCATCGAGGCTTCGCTGGTCTTGTCGTCCATGCGGGTGGCACCGCGCTCGCTCACGTCAGCGGCCAGGGTTTCAATGACGATGTCGTCCGCAGTGGCCGCCGTACTTTCCACAGGGCAGGTGCAGGTGATGTCGCCCACAGTGCGGAATCGCACGTCGCGCACAACCACCTCTTCGCCGTCGCGGGGAGGAGTGAGTTCGGTCACCGGCACCAGCAGGCCTTTGCGCTCCACAACGTCGCGTTTGTGCGTGTAGTAGATGCCGGGGAGGGCGATGCTTTCGCGGGCAATGTATTGCCACACGTCCAGCTCGGTCCAGTTGCTGATGGGGAACACGCGGAAGTGCTCGCCGGGCTGAATGCGGGTGTTGAACAGCGTCCACAGCTCGGGGCGTTGGGCCTTGGGTTGCCATTGGCCAAAGCTGTCGCGGTGGCTGAAGATGCGCTCTTTGGCGCGGGCTTTTTCTTCGTCGCGGCGGGCGCCGCCAATCAGCGCGTCGAATCGGAATTCTTCAATGGCCTCCAGCAGCGTGACCGACTGGTGCACGTTGCGGCTTTCGCCAGGGTGGGCCAGGCGCACGGTGCCACGCGCCATGGAGTCTTCCACGCTGCGCACGATCAGTTCTGCACCCAGCTCCTGGGCGCGGAAGTCGCGGAAATCGGTGACCTCGGGGAAGTTGTGGCCGGTGTCGATCATCAGCAGTGGGTAGGGAAGGCCGCCGCCTTCGGACTTCGTGCCAAACGCCTTCTCAGCGCACTTCAGCATGACCAGCGAGTCCTTGCCGCCCGAAAACAGCAGGGTGGGGCGCTCGAATGCTGCGGCGACCTCGCGCAGGATGAAGATGGTCTCTTCTTCCAGGGCATCGAGGTGGGAGTTGTTGAGGTGGTGTTCGCTCATGGTGGGGGGCATGGGTTGCAGCAGTTCGGGGTTGGTTCGTGCGTTCATGCCGCAGCTCCTTGAGGTTTTTTCACGTGCAGACCGCACTCTTTGGCGCTGCCACCGGGAAGTTGGTCTTCCCACCACCAGCGGCCAGAGCGGAAATCCTCGCCCAGGCTGATGGCACGGGTGCATGGCGCACAGCCGATGCTCGGGAAAAACCGGTCGTGCAGGGGGTTGTAGGCCACGTCTTCAGTGGCGATGTAATGCCACACGTCGCCCCAGGTCCAGTTGGCCAGTGGGTTGAGCTTGATGCGGCCTGTGCTCGCTTTTTCGCTTTCGTCCGTCAGCGGCACCTCTGCCCTGGCATTCGACTGCTCACGGCGCAGACCGGTGATCCAGGCTTCCTTCCCCGCAAGCGCGCGCGCCAGGGGTTCCATTTTGCGGATGCCGCAGCAGGCCTTGCGCAGCTCAATGCTTTTGTACATGGCCTGCGTGCCGTGCTGGGCGATGAACGCGGCCACAGCCTCAGATTTTGGCGTGTAAACAGCCACTGGCGCTTGGCTGGTTTGGACAGCTTGCTCTAGCAATGAAAGCGTTTCGGGGTGCAGTGCCCCCGTTTCCAGCACAAACACCGGAATGCCCAAGCCCAGCTTGTTGATGAGGTGGGTGATGACCACATCTTCCGCCCCCAGGCTGCTGGCTTGGGTGATGGTGAACTGCCCGTTGGCCTGGAACTGCACAGCCGCCTGTTGCAGCAGGCTTTGCGTTTCGGCCAGCTTGGCGGTGTAGGTGGCCGAGGCTCTGGCGTGCAGCTGGGTCGCGGGCAGGGGCTGGGGCGTGAAAGCCGAGGTTTCGCCGCTCATGCCACAGCTCCTGCTGCGCCGGTTATGGCGCTGAAGTGCGGCTGTGTGTGCACCGCGTCACCTTGATAAAAGCCGGCGTAATGTCCCAACAGCTTCTGGCCATGCGCCAGGTTCTGGTCGGCGCGCAGCACGGCCTCGGTGAAGCCGGTGCGGGCCATTTGTTGCAACTGGTCCACCAGCACGTCGCCGGTGGCGCGGATGTCGCCCTGGAACCCCAGACGGCGGCGCAGCAAAAAGGCCTGGCTGAAGGCGCGGCCGTCGGTGAACTTGGGAAATTGCAGGTCCACGCGTGTCACGCCAGTCAGGTTGAGTGTGCGCGGGTCGGCGTCGTTCGCAAGGGTGACGGTGTTTTGTGCGCCGTTTTGTGCTTTAACGCTTGTTTTTATTTGGTTTGCAGCTATCAGTTTCATGTGTGTGCCTAGAAGGGTCAGCGGTGTCACGCGTCGAAGTCGCGAGCGGCCAGGGCATGGGCCAGGTGGCGCTCGTGGGCGGTGGCTGGAGCGGGCTCTTGCCGGGCTGTGATGTGGCGCACGGCGTTGGCTGCCGCCTTGTAGGGCTCGGCACCCACACGCTTGTACGTGGCGATGAAGGTTTCGTTGTCCGTGCGATGGGCTTTGTAGGTATCGAGCAGGGCCTCCATCACGTCCACCACCTCGTCAGCTGCGAACGACGGGCCAATCACCTTGCCGGGGGTGGGCGCGCCGCTGAGGGCCGAGCCGTCTGAGCCGCCCAGCGTCACCTGGTACCACTCCTGGCCGTCTTTGTCCACGCCCAGAATGCCGATGTGGCCGCTGTGGTGGTGGCCGCATGAGTTGATGCAGCCGCTGATGTGCAGGTCAATTTCGCCCAGGTCGTGCAACTCGTCCAGGTCGGCAAAACGCTCGGAAATGGCAGCTGCCACAGGAATGGAGCGGGCGTTGGCCAGCGCGCAGTAGTCGCCGCCGGGGCAGGCAATCATGTCGGTCAGCATCCGGATGTTGGGCTTGGCCAGACCGAGGCGGCGTGCTTCGCGCCACAGTTCCGGTAACTGGTCGCAGCGCACCCAGGGCAGCAGCAGGTTCTGGTCGTGCGTGACGCGCACCTCGCCCGCGCTGAACTGCTCGGCCAGGTCGGCGGCGCGGAACAGCTGGTCGGCGGTCGCGTCGCCGGGGGCCTGGCCCAGGCGCTTGAAGCTGAGGGTGACGGCGCGCAGATCGGGGTTTTTGTGCGGGGCCACGTTTTGCTGAAGCCAGCGGCCAAATTCCACGTCATCTTCAGCGGCCGCTTTCAAGATGTGGGCAATTTTGGCGTCGGCGCTTTTCTTGTCACAGCTCAGCTTGGGGGCTGTGAAGCAGGCGAGCAAGCGGTCCAGCTCGGCCTGAGGCACCGTGTGCGGGCCACCGTCTTTTTCCAGGATGTCGCGGTATTCCTGCTCTACCTCGTCAAAGTAGCGCTGGCCCTCGGCCTTCACCAGAATTTTGATGCGGGCCTTGTACATGTTGTCGCGGCGGCCCCACCGGTTGTAGACGCGCACCACGGCCTCCAGGTAATTCATGATCTGGTGCCAGGGTAGGAACTCACGAATCACCGTGGCAGTGACAGGAGTGCGGCCCATGCCACCCCCCACCAGCACCTTGAAGCCCACCTCACCCTCGGCATTGCGCAGCACCTGCAGGCCCACGTCGTGCCAGGCGGTTGCGGCCCGGTCTTCGCGCGCACCGTGAATGGCAATTTTGAATTTGCGCGGCAAAAACGCGAACTCGGGGTGCAGCGTGCTCCACTGGCGAATCAGCTCAGCATAGGGGCGGGGGTCCACGTCTTCGTCCACGGCAATGCCTGCACGCTCGTCGCTGGTGGTGTTGCGGATGCAGTTGCCGCTGGTCTGAATGCCGTGCAGGTTCACGGTGGCCAGCAGGTCCATCACGTCTGCGCTTTTTTCCAGTGGAATCCAGTTGAACTGCACGTTCTGGCGCGTGGTGAAGTGGCCGTAGCCTGAGCTGAGGCGGGGGCCCGGGGTGGTGCCAATCTCGTCTTGCTTGGCCTGAGCCTCGGCCAGCAGCTCTGGGTTGGGGCGGTCATAGTCGCGAGCAATGGTTGCCAGCACGCGAAGTTGCGCGCTATTGAGTTCACCGTAGGGCACAGCCACGCGCAGCATGGGGGCGTAGCGCTGCTCATACCACCCGTTTTGCAGGCGCAGGGGGCGAAACTCTTCGGCGCTCAGCGTGCCGGCCAGGTAGCGCTCCAGCTGGTCGCGGTGCTGGGCCGCTCGGTTGCGGACAAACTGTGTGTCGAAGTCGGTGTACTGATACATGGGGTTGAGAGCAAAAAGAGTGCGCGAGAACAGGGCGTGTGGTGGGCCTTAAACCAGCACCAGCTTGGTACCGGCCCAGGCCAGCAACACCGACAACAGGGAGCGAATCAGCCGCTCGGGCGTTTTGCTCATCAGTCTGGAGCCAAGCCAGATGCCGGGCAACGAACCCGCCAGCAGCTTGAGCAGCAGTGGCCAATCCACTGAGCCCAGCGAGGCGTGGCCCATGCCGGCCACCAGCGTCAGCGGTACTGCATAGGCAATGTCGGCGGCCACGATGCGTGGCAGTGGCAACAGCGGAAACAGCACCAGCAGCACCGTCACCCCGATGGCCCCTGCGCCCACCGATGTGAGCGTGACCAGCGTGCCAATCAGTGCCCCGAATACCAGCGGCAGGCTCCAATGGCGGGGGCGTGTGGCGGCTTGTTCCTGGCCCGCTGCCAGGCTGCGCGGCAGCTGCTTGCCGCGAAGGGCTTTGTACAGGGTGGCGGCGGCCGTCAGCAGCAGTGCCACTCCCAAGGTAGTGGTCACGAGCTTTTGCGCGCTGGCGCTGGCAGGGCCTAGCTGGTGCAGCATGGCAAGGGTCAACAGGCTGGCGGGAATGCTGCCCGCGCTCAGTTGGCCCACCACACGCCACGGCACCAACCGTTGGCGGGCCAGGCTGACAGTGCCCCCCATTTTGGTGAATGCCGCAAACAGCAGGTCGGTGCCTACGGCCAGGTAGGGCTTCACGCCAAAAAAGAAAATGAGGATGGGCGTCATCAAAGAGCCGCCGCCCACGCCGGTCAGGCCGACGATCAACCCCACCCCGAAACCCGCCACGATGAAAGCCATGTCTTGCATGGGGTGGACTGTAGAAACCCAATCAAATAACTCAAACTACATTTTTGTCATTCATATAGATTGATAAAGTTATAAAGATGTGTTGTGGGGTGCCCTTGCGCGTGTGCGCGCTTGCGGTAGCATCGAAGGCATGCCCGAGCCACGCGAACCCGATGACAGCCTGAGTGCCACCGTGCCCGGGATGCTGTGGAGCGGGTCGGATACCGAGGCTTTGCCCAACATTGAAGGCGTTCCGCCCAGCGAACCTCAGGCGTTGGCCCAAGCCGACGGCAAGCCTCTGGATCTTGATCTGGACTTGGACTTGAATCTGGACCTTGATTACGCCACAGCAGCCGTGGACCAGTCGGCCCAGCATCCCCAAGCGGTGAGCTCCTCGCAGCCAGTGTTGCCACCCGTCTATTCGCCAGAAGCGACCCACCCCTCGGTGCCTGTCTTTTCCAGCCCCGCCCCCACAGCGGTGACCGCTGGCGTGGGGCTGCCCGGTGTCCGACAGCCCGCGGGCGGCTTCAGTGTGGACGCAGGAAAAACATTTGCAGGAACCAGCGGTTTTCCCTGGCAGGACCGGCGTGTGCTGCTGGTGAGCGCCGACGCCGAAGAGCGCATTTATTTGCGCGCGCGGCTGGCCCTGGCCAAGCTTGTGTGGGTCGATGAAGCTGCCAGCACCACACAAGCCGAGACGGCGATGAATGCGCACCGGTACACCATGGCCATCGTCAACCTCGATGTGCCAGTTGTCGACGGGCTCGCTCTGGTCAGGTATTTCCGGCAGACGCAGCCCGAGGCGGTGTGTGTGGTCACCGGTGCGCGCTCACCTGACTCTGGCCCGCTGGGTCTGCTGGGACGTTGGCGACAGTGGCAGCGTGAGAAAGAGTTGAACGGGACTGGCGTCGAGTGGCTAGAGAAGCCCTTGCTTCCCAAAAAAGTAGCGCAACTGTTCACCCGGGTCCAAAGCCTGAAACTGTATAAAAATTCAAAGCACTGAATCGTTTTCAGTCAAGCGCTGGAAGGTGATTTGACTGTATTTTTGCGAGTGTTTTTCAGCGCAAATCGAGCAGGGTCCAGAGCCAGCCCCAAGCTTTTTTCGACCGGCCACGGCTCGTTTTCCATTTGGGCGGCCAACAACTCTGCCCCCAGCATTGACAGTGTGAGTCCGCGTGAGCCCATCGCGCACAGCGTCCATGCACCTGTCAGGCGCGGCACATCTCCCAACTGCATGCTGGCACGCAGTGGACTGGCATCAGGCAGGGCCCCTGCCAATGGCAGCCGGTCTTGCGAGGCGCAGCGCACCTGCGCCCAGCCCTGCAGCTCACCGGCAGCGCGCTGTGCTGCAAACAGGGCATGTGCATTGGGCAGTGTGGAAGCAAGGCTGGCGGCGTTGCGGTCATGCCCTTCTGCCGTGACAGTTGTGTCGGTTTGTCCACGTTCGTAGGTGGACCCCATGGCCCACAAGCGGCCACCGCAAGGGTGGGTGCTGTCTTCGAAGCATGGCACGTAAACGCCATGGTCCCGCACAGGGTGTGGAGCCAACGGCTCTGCAGTGAGTCGGCCAAAACTCAATTGGCCTTTCACTGGTCGCAATGTCGCGTCGCTGGGCAGGCACGATCCAAGCTCGCGCAGCAGGGCGGCACTGCCGTGTGCAGCAGCCACCACGACATGCGCGGCCTCTGCCAGAACGTGACCGTTCCGGTCCACGGCGTGCCAACCTTGAGGTGTTTGCTCCAACCGGGCAACGGGGCTGTTCCACCGCTCCTGCAGTCGCCCGGTGCCCCTGGCCTGCGCCAGCCATGCTTCGACCAGCACCGCCGGGCGCACGATGGCTGCTTCGACTGGCGTGAGCTGGCTGGACTCCAGGGGTGTGACCGCCTCAGCACCAGCCACCGGTTCGTCTTCTTCACCAGCCTGGCGAAGGTTGGTCACGAGGCTGGCGCTCCAGCCCTGTCCTTGCGGCACGTGGCGCTGCAATTCACGCCAGTGCAAGGCCATGCCGCTGCGCGAGAGTCGTGACAACGTGGTTTCGCTGGCCGTGACGTGTTCGCTCAGCATGCCCACGGGCAGGCCAGAGGCTCCCTGTGCCGGACCACTGCCACTGTCCAGCAATGTGATGTGCCAACCACGCCGGGCCAGGCTTGCGCAGGTTGCCGCACCGGCCAAGCCAGCGCCAATGACCAGTGCTGTTCGCTCGCCAGGGCCTGCGTGGGTGCGCACAGGCCAACGGGGCTGGTAATGCCAAAGGGTTTGACCCGACTCTGCATTGGCGGGGACGAATCCGGCGGCTGTCCAGTTTGCAGCGGACACTGGCACATCGGACGCTAGCGACAGCAAGGCGTGCGGTGCGCAGTGACGCGCCAGGGTGCGTGCCATGCTGGCAAGTTCCTGTGCATGGGCCCATGGCCATTCACCCCCGACCCACAGGTGTTGTGCGGCACAACACCATTCACCCACGCTGTGGACAACCGGCCCCACACACAAGGTGAACACCCATCCCCCGATGTCCAGCCGGTGAAACCCAGCGGGCAGGCTGTTTGGCCAGTCGGTGCCAGCTTGCAAGCGCAGCGCGCCCGGAAGCACGGCCAATAGGTTGGCGTGCCGATCGGTTGGCACGGCCAACACAGCATGGGTCAGGCCATGGGGGTTCTGGTTGCTGGCCAGAAAAGCCAGCATGTCCGTCAATTGGCTGCCGCTGCCCAGCACCGCAGCCAGCGTGATGGCGTGCGGCGGTGCTTCGGCTGTCGCGCGCACAGTTGGCAGCGGGGTGCGAATGGCTTCAGGCAGTGGGGGGAACGTAGCCTTGAACGCTATCCGCTCCAGACCCGAAGAAATGGTTTTCCATCTGGCGGGCCAAGTACTGGCGGGCGCGGGCGTCGGCCAGGTTCAGGCGGTTTTCGTTCACGAGCATGGTTTGGTGCTTGAGCCAGGCAGCCCAAGCCTCTTTGCTGACGCTCTGCCACAGGCGTTTGCCCAGTTCACCGGGGTAGGGGGGAAAGTCCAAGCCCTCGGCTTCTTTACCAAGTTTGATGCAATTGACGGTGCGTGCCATGTCGGTGTTCTCGTGTGTGGGGTGTGGTGCAGGGCGATGGGGTCACTGTTCCACAAAGGCGCGTTCAACCACGTAGTCGCCCGGCGTGGTGGTGCTGCCTTCGGTGAAGCCGCGTGCGTTGAGCAGCTCGCGCATGTCTTTGTTCAGCGCGGGGCTGCCGCAAATCATGATGCGGTCGCTGGCAGGGTCGAGCTTGGGCAGGCCAAGGTCGGTTTGGAGCTGGCCGCTGGCCAGCAGGTCGGTGGCACGGCCCCGGTTCTTGAACGGCTCTCGGGTGACGCTGGGGTAGTACAGCAGTTGTTCCTTCACCATGTCGCCCAGGTACTCGTGATTGGGCAGGTCGTGGGTGATGTACTCGGCGTAGGCCAGTTCCTTTACCTCGCGCACACCGTGGAACAGGATGACTTTTTCGTATTTTTCGTATGTGGCGGGGTCGCGAATGAGGCAAAGAAACGGTGCCAAGCCAGTGCCAGTGCCAATCAGGTAAAGGTTTTTGCCGGGCAACAGGTAATCAATGAGCAGCGTGCCTGTGGGCTTCTTGCCCACGACGAGCTTGTCGCCCACCTTGATGTGCTGCAGGCGCGAGGTCAGCGGGCCGTCCGGCACCTTGATGGAGAAAAACTCCAGGTGCTCTTCATAGTTGGCGCTGACGATGCTGTACGCCCGAAGCAGGGGTTTGCCGTCCACCCGCAGACCGATCATGGTGAAGTGGCCGTTGGAGAAGCGCAGAGCGGTGTCGCGAGTGGTGGTGAAGCTGAACAGGCGGTCTGTCCAATGGTGAACACTCAATACGGTTTCGTCCAGAAATGCGCTCATGGGGGGCCTTGAAGAAGTCTCGCGGATTGGGAAAAACGCAAAGTGTATGTGCGCCGGAGTGGGCTTGACCTTGACATAAGTGGAACCCATTGAAAATAGCGGGGTCACATCGCCACTTTTTTGCAACCGGGAAATCCATTTGTTTGCCTCTATTTCTGAATCGATCCACGTTTGGGCCCTGCGTCCACGCAGCGTGCTGGCTGCCATTGCCGCCTTGTGTGTGGGGCTGCTGGCCTTTGGCATGTATTTGCAGCATGTCGTGGGGCTGGAGCCCTGCCCGATGTGCATCGTGCAGCGTTACACCCTTTTAGGGGTGGCCGTGCTCGCGGCCTTGGCAGCACTGCTGTGCCGTGGGCGTGGCGCTCAGGTGGTGGCCTCAGCAGGGCTGCTGCTGGTGGCTGGTTTTGGTGCGTTTGTGGCCGCCCGCCAAAGTTTCTTGCAGTGGTACCCGCCGGAGGTGGCCAGTTGTGGGCGCGATTTTTACGGAATGATCGAAGCATTCCCGCTGCAGCGCGTGATTCCCATGCTGTTCAAAGGCAGCGGTGACTGTTCTGCCATTGACTGGACGTTTCTCGGGCTGACCATAGCCAACTGGTCGTTTCTGAACTTCAGCCTCATGGCGGCTGTGGCGCTGGCGCTGCTGGTGATGGGAAGAAAAAAGGCGTAGCTGTCGAGCCACGCCCATCAAGCGCCAGGGCCTGTTTTGGTTCACAAAATGGCGCTGCCGGGGTGTTCACCCCGCTCGTACACCACATGGGCCCGGCCCACCAGCAGGCTGTCGAGTTCGCCAATGTTCTGCGTGTTCTTGTTGGTGTAAGGCAGCTTTTGCAGCACGTAGCGCATGGCGTTCAGGCGTGCGCGTTTTTTGCAGTCGCTCTTGATGACGGTCCACGGCGCATCTGCCGTGTCGGTTTCAAAGAACATGGCCTCTTTGGCCTTGGTGTAGCTGTCCCACTTGTCCAGGCTGGCCAGATCGATGGGGCTGAGTTTCCACTGCTTGAGCGCGTGTGCCTCGCGTTCCTTGAAGCGGCGGCGCTGCTCTTTGCGGCTGACCGAGAACCAGAACTTGATGAGGTGAATGCCGCTGCGCACCAATTGCCGCTCGAACTGCGGTGCCTGGCGCATGAATTCGTCGTACTCATTGTCAGAGCAGAAGCCCATGACGCGCTCCACACCGGCGCGGTTGTACCAACTGCGGTCGAGCAACACGATTTCTCCGGCCGTGGGCAGGTGCTGCACATAACGCTGGAAGTACCACTGGCCGCGCTCTACCTCGGTGGGTTTCTCCAGCGCGATCACGCGTGCACCCCGGGGATTGAGGTGCTCCATGAAGCGTTTGATGGTGCCGCCCTTGCCGGCCGCGTCGCGCCCTTCAAACAGCAGCACGATGCGCTGACCGGTTTCCTTGGCCCAGGCTTGCAGCTTCAGCAGTTCCACCTGGAGCATGTACTTTTGCTGCTCATAGGCTTTGCGGGACAGCAGGTTTTTGTAGGGGTATTCGCCGTTGCGCCAGTGTTGGGCCAGTTCTTCATCTGGCTTGGCCTCGGCACGGGCCGCTTTTTTTTGCGCGCTGGTGGACTGGGCCAGCAGTTGGCGAATGGCCTTGGCGTCGTCCGGTGCGGCACCTTGCAAGATGGCTTTGAGCGATGAGGCCTTTTTTTGCGGTGTCTGGTTGGGCTGCGCCACGATGTCAGCCACCGCAGCGAGCTTGGCCGTTTGGGCTTTGGTGACAGCCCGACCCACAGTGGCGCGCTTGAGCTGGGCCGGTTGCTGGCTGCCCAGTGTGTCGCCACGGCTGGCCCTGCGAGGTTTCTCAGCGGCTGTTTTGCTGGCGGCGGGTGCGGGCACGACCCGCGCCTTGGGTACCGCTGCCCGGCGGCGCGCTGGTGCAGCCGCTTTGGCTTGGTTGCTGGGGGTGGCAATGCCGGTCTCTGCGGCGGGTGTCTGGCTGTTGGTTTTGTCGTTCATGGGCGTGTCATAAAAGAGTCAAGAAACCAGTATCTGCACCTCAGGCATCCGTGTGTTTGACAAATGTCAATCGCTGGGAACGCCACTCCTCAACTGAGGCGCTTGACCATGACCACGCTCTTGCGGTCCCAGTTGTACTTGCGTTTGCGGGCTTCGGGCAACCAGTCGGGGTCCACCTGCTGGAAACCGCGTTTGATGAACCAGTGCATGGTGCGTGTGGTCAGCACAAAAATGCTTTGCAGGCCCATCAGGCGCGCGCGTTGTTCTATGCGCTTCAATACCTTTTCACCATCGCCTTGGCCCTGGCTTTGCGGAGACACGGTGAGGGCGGCCATTTCGGCGGTTTTGCCCTCTGGGTAGGGGTACAGGGCCGCACAGGCAAAGATGACGCCGTCGTGCTCGATGATCGTGTAGTTGGCCACGTCGCGCTCGATTTCGGTGCGGCTGCGCTTGACCAGCGTCCCGTCTTTCTCGAAGGGCTCAATCAGTTGCAGGATGCCGCCCACATCGTCTGGCGTGGCCTCGCGCAGTTCTTCCAGTTTTTCGTCCACCACCATGGTGCCGATGCCGTCGTGCACGTACACCTCCAGCAGCAGCGCGCCGTCCACTGCAAACGGGATGATGTGGCTGCGCTCCACGCCCGCCTTGCAGGCCTTGACGCAGTGCTGCAAGTAAAACGCGGTGTCGGTGGGTTGCTGTGCCGGCGGCAGTTGGGCCAGCAGACCCTCGGCTGCGGCCAGCGGCAACTCGGTGTCGATGGCGTTGTCTTCGCTCACAGGCTGCGTCGGGTCCAGAGGGATGCCGTGCACCTCGGTCACAAAAATCAGCTTGTCGGCCTGCATGGCAATGGCCACGCTGGTGGCCACCTCTTCCATGCTGAGGTTGAAGGCCTCGCCCGTGGGCGAAAACCCAAATGGCGACAGCAGCACCAGCGCACCCATGTCCAGCGTGCGGCTGATGCCGCCCACGTCTACTTTGCGCACCAGGCCGCTGTGCTGAAAGTCCACCCCGTCCACGATGCCCACGGGCCGCGCTGTGATGAAGTTGCCCGACAGCACGCGCACCGTGCTGCCCGCCATGGGTGTGTTGGGCAGGCCCTGGCTGAAGGCGGCCTCAATTTCGTACCGCAACTGCCCGGCGGCCTCTTGCGCGCAGTCCAGCGCCACCGAGTCGGTGATGCGAATGCCGTGCGAATATTTCGCCTGATGCCCTTTGGCCGCCAGTTGTTCGTTCACCTGCGGGCGAAAACCGTGCACCAGCACCACCTTCACGCCCATGCTTTGAATCATGGCCAGGTCTTGAGCCAGATTGTGCAATTTGCCGGCGGCAATGGCCTCGCCCGCAATGCCCACCACAAAGGTCTGGTTGCGAAACTTGTGGATATAGGGTGCCACCGACCGGAACCAGGGCACAAAAGTGAAGTTGAAAACGTTGGACATCAGAGATCTGGCGTGTGCGGGTGCGGCAAGGCCGCGTTGGTGCGTATTGTGTATGGGCCTGGCCCCTGTCGGTGTGTGGGGTGGCCTTGATAATCCCACCCATGTCCATTGCCCCATTTCCGCCGCAGCCCACCGAAGGTCAGCGGTCATTGAAGATCGAGTTCCCCGAGTCATTGCCGGTCAGCGCCCGGCGCGACGAAATTGCTGCCGCCATGCTGGCCCGGCAAGTGGTCATTGTGTGTGGCGAAACCGGCTCGGGCAAAACCACGCAGTTGCCCAAAATTGCCCTTGCCATGGGGCGTGGAAAGCTCAACGCAGCCCCCGGCCAGCGCGGCCAGTTGATTGGCCACACCCAGCCACGCCGCATTGCGGCCAGCAGCGTGGCCAAGCGCATTGCCCAGGAGCTGAACACAACTCTGGGCGACGTGGTGGGCTACAAAGTGCGGTTTCAAGACCGTTTGAGCCGAGATGCATCCGTCAAGCTCATGACAGACGGCATTTTGCTGGCCGAGACGCAAACCGACCCGCTGCTGCGGGCGTATGACACACTCATCATTGACGAGGCGCACGAGCGCAGCCTGAACATCGATTTTTTGTTGGGTTTTTTGCGCCAGCTGTGTCCCAAGCGGCCCGATTTGAAGATCGTCATCACCTCGGCCACCATCGACGCCGAGCGTTTTGCCAACTACTTTGCCGACAGCCAGGGGCCTGCGCCGGTCATCATGGTGTCGGGCCGCACCTTTCCGGTGGAGCTGCGCTACCGCCCGTTTGAGGAAAGCAAAGACACGGACCTGAACACCGCAATTGCCGACGGCGTCGATGAATTGTGGCGTGGCGGGGCAAGGCAGGGCGGCGACATTCTGATTTTTTTGCCCGGCGAGCGCGAAATTCGCGAAGCGGCAGACCACCTCACCAAACACCTGAGCCACCAGCCCGCGCTTCGCAACACCGAGGTGCTGCCCCTGTTTGCCCGCCTCAGCCAGGCCGAACAAGACCGCGTGTTTGACAACCACAGCGGTCGGCGCATTGTGCTGGCCACCAACGTGGCCGAAACATCCCTCACCGTGCCTGGCATCCGGTTTGTGATCGATGCTGGCACCGCCCGCGTGAAGCGCTACAGCCTGCGCCAGAAGGTGGAACAGTTGATGGTGGAGCCCATCAGCCAGGCGGCCGCCAACCAGCGATCGGGCCGTTGTGGGCGCGTGGCCGACGGCATTTGCATCCGGCTGTACGACGAGCCCAGCTTTGCCAGCCGCCCCAAGTTCACCGACCCCGAAATTTTGCGCAGCTCCCTGGCCGGGGTGATTTTGCGCATGAAGACGCTGCACCTGCACGGTGCCACGGGGGGCGTGGAAGACTTTCCGTTCATTGAGCCGCCCAGCCGCCGCGCCTTTGCCGATGGCTACGCCCTGCTGCACGAATTGGGTGCCGCCACCGAAGAGAGTGAACTCACCCCCATCGGCCAACAATTGGCCCGCCTGCCGCTGGACCCCCGGGTGGGCCGCATGATTCTGGCCGCCCGCGACCGCGGTGCCTTGGCCGAGGTGCTGGTGATTGCCAGTGCCCTGAGCGTGCAAGACGTGCGCGACCGCCCCATGGACCGTCAGGCCGCCGCAGACCAGGCCCACGCCAAGTGGGACGACGAAAAAAGCGAGTTCTCAGGCACCCTGCGCCTGTGGAACTGGCTGGAAACCAGCCGTGGACACCGCGCGGGGCTGGTGCCTTCTGCCGAAGCAGAGGCCGACAAACCCACCCATAAGCTCAGCAACCGTCAGCAAGAAGGCCTGCTGCGCGAGAACTTCATCAACATCCGCCGGGTGCGCGAGTGGCGCGACATCCACACCCAGCTGCACACCGTGGTGGCCGAGCACAACTGGCAGCTCAACACCCAGCCCGCAGGGTACGAGGCGCTGCACAAAAGCATGCTGGCCGGGCTGCTGGGCAACGTGGGCTGCAAAAGCGACGATCTGGACTATTACAACGGCGCGCGCGGCATCAAGTTTCACCGCCACCCCGGCGCCAACCTGAACAAAAAGCCGGGTCGCTGGATTGTGGTGGCCGAACTGGTGGAAACCACCCGCCTGTTCGGGCGCGGCATTGCTAACATCGAACCCCAGTGGCTGGAGGAGGTGGGCGGCCACCTCATCAAACGCCAAACATCTGACCCACATTGGGAGAAAAAAGCGGCGCAGGTCACGGCCATGGAGCGCGGCACGCTGTACGGGCTGCAGGTGTACAACGGGCGGCGCGTCAATTTTGGCAAGCTGGATCCTCATGCCGCGCGCGACATTTTCATTCGCAGCGCGCTGGTGGAAGGCGACGTGCCTGAAGACTGGGCACGCAAGCTGCCCTTTCTGGCTGCCAACCAGAAGCTCATGGCCCAGGTGGCCGAGCTGGAGCACAAAGCCCGCAGGCAAGACGTGTTGGTGGACGACGAGCTGATTTACGCCTTTTACGAGCAACAGGTGCCCGACGACGTGTGCACCGGCGCCAGTTTCGAGCGCTGGTATGGCACCGAAAACCAGAAGCAACCCCGCCTGCTGATGCTCACGAAAGAAGAGCTGATGCGGCACGAGGCTGCGGGCATCACCACCCAGGCTTTTCCCAAAACGCTGCGGCTGGGGGGTGTGGACTGCGCCGCCAGCTACCTGCACGAGCCCGGCGACGCCAAAGACGGCCTGAGCGTGACCGTGCCCCTGTTTGTGCTGAACCAGGTGAGCGAAGACCGCACCGAGTGGCTGGTGCCCGGCATGCTGAAAGAGAAGGTGCTGGCGCTGCTGAAGACCCTGCACCAGCGCCCCCGCTCACGCCTGGTGCCGCTGCCTGAAACGGCCAATCGCTTCACCGAAGCACTGAGCACGCCTGAGGCTTTTGCCAGCGGCAACTTGATGGACGCATTGCTGAAGCTGGTGCGCGACGCCACGCAACTCGACATCAAACGCGGCGATATCAAGGCCGACATGCTCAGCCCCCACCACCTCATGCACATCCGCGTGGTGGACGAACACGGCCGCCAACTCGGCGCAGGGCGCAGCCTGGCTGCGTTGAAGGGCGAGCTGGGTGCCAAGGCGCGCGGGGCGTTTCAGGCGCTGGCTTCATTGAAATTGAATGCTACAGAAAGTGTAGATAAAGTCGGGAGCGGAAAAACTGACTCTGGTGGTGGCGTACCGCTTTCCAATCAAGCAAATGTTGCTATCGGGAAAAACGGATTTTTCCCTGAAAGTAGGCCTCAGAGTTCGCAAAAAGGCACCCCGCAAAACACTGAAAAACCTGCTCAGCAGGCTGGCATCAAACACACCACTTGGGCGTTTGGCGAGTTGCCCGAGCTGATGGAGATCAAAAAAGGCGGGCAAACGCTCATCGGCTTTCCGGCCCTGATTGACCAGGGCGACGGCGTCAGCATCGAGGTGTTTGACGAGCCAGAGGCCGCCAGCGCCAAACACCGGGCTGGCCTGCGCCGCCTGTTTGCCCTTCAAATCAAAGACGCGCTGAAGTACCTGGAAAAGAACCTGCCCGGCCTGCAACAAATGGGCGTGGCCTACATGAGCCTGGGCACCGCCGACGAGCTGAAGCACCTGCTGCTCGACGTGGCCATGGACCGCGCCTTTCTGCTCGACCCTTTGCCCAGCGATGCCACCATTTTCAACGCGCGGGTGGCCGAAGGCCGTGGCCGCCTGACGCTCATTGCCAACGAAGTGGCCCGTCTGTGCGGCACCATCCTGGCGGAACACGCCGCCGCCCAACGCAAACTGAAAGACAGCAAACCCCCGTCAGACGTGGCCACCGACGTGCAGCAGCAACTGGCGCGGCTGGTGGGTAAACGCTTTCTGATCGACACGCCTTGGGTCCAACTGCAGCACCTGCCGCGCTACCTGAAAGGCGTGCAGGCCCGGCTGGACAAATACCGAGGTGACCCCGCCCGCGACGCCACAAAACTGGCCGAACTCAAGCCCCAGGACCTGCGCTACTGGCGCCTGGTGGCCGAGCGGAAGGGGCAGGTGGATGACCGCATGGCCGAATTCCGCTGGTTACTGGAGGAGCTGCGCATCAGCTTCTTCGCACAAGAACTGCGAACCCCGCAGCCGGTGAGCGTGAAGCGGCTGGACAAGGCCTGGGCGCAATTGAATCAATGACAAGGACTCAGACATGACACCCACATCGGATTTGGGCGCAGCCATCATCACCGGCCACAGCCAGGGCTTGGGCAAGGCCATAGCCTTGGAATTGCTGGAGCAGGGCTGGCGGGTATTGGGCCTGTCGCGCCATGGCTGGCCTGCCAAAGTAGCGGCTGGCCACACCGGCCTGGAAGAAGTGGCGTTGGACTTGTCAGACAGCGCTGCGTTGGCCAGGTGGTTGGGCAGCCCTGCCTTGAGCAACTTCGTGCACGGGGCCTCCCGTGTCTGCTTGGTGAACAACGCGGGCACGGTCAACCCCATGGGGCCGCCAGGTGTGCAGGGCGCTGTGGCTGTTGGGCAGGCCGTGGCGCTGAATGTGGCCGCGCCCCTGATGCTGGCTGACGCGTTTGTGGCAGCAACGCCTGGCGTGGAGGACCGCCGCGTGGTTCACATCTCCAGCGGCGCAGCCCGCAACCCTTACCCTGACTGGAGTGTGTATTGCGCAACCAAGGCTGCACTCGACATGCATGCTCGCGCTACGTCACTGGATGTGGTGCCAGGGCTTCGTGTGGAAAGCCTGGCCCCCGGCGTCGTTGACACGGCCATGCAGGCCAACATCCGCTCAGTGGGTGCTGACCGCTTTCCGTCGGTTGAGCGGTTTCAGGCTCTGCACCGCGAGGGCAGCCTGCTCGATCCGGCCGATGTGGCGCAACGCCTCGTGGCGCACATGGGCTCTGCTGCGTTTGGGCAGGAGCCTGTGCGCGACTTGCGTCAACTGGCCACCACGCCGCTGCGCTGACCGAAATACCGGGCCAGCGTGCTGTACAGCTTGGTCGGGTTGATGGGTTTGGTCAGGTGGTCGTTCATGCCCAGGGCGGCACAGCGTTCCACCTCTTCCACCATGGCGTGTGCGGTCATGGCGACGATGGGCATGTTGTCAAAGCGGCGGTCGGCGCGCAGCCGCTGGGTGGCGGTGTAGCCGTCCATCACCGGCATTTGCAGGTCCATCAACACCAGGTGGTAGTGGTCTGGGCCAGCTTCGCGCAGGCGATCCAGGGCCTGCTGACCATCGCCGACGATGTCGACCGCTGCACCCTGCGCCTCGATCAGCTTGCGCGCCAGCATCTGGTTGACGCGGTTGTCTTCGGCCAGCAGCACCTTCATGCCCGCAAGTTGGCCTGCGTCTGTGGACGCGGGTTCGGGCACCGCCTTCGCTGTGGTCGTGCGGTTGCGCAACACACTGCGCAGGTGTTCGGGCAACACGGGTTTGCTCAGCACGCGGGACACGCCCAGCGGGGCCGCCAGGTGATGAAGGGCATCGGAATCATGTGCAGACACCACCACCAGGTTGGGCAGCGTGGCGCCTGTGGCCTGTGCCCAGGCCTGCAGTTCGCGCAGGAACGCTTCGCCGTCCATGTCTGGCATCACCCAGTCGACAAAGCAGTGGTTGAAACGCTCGCCTGCCTTGAGGCGTGCCAAGCCATCTGCCGCCGAGCTGGCCGTGGCAACCTGGGAACCGAGGTTGAACAGCATGTCTCCCAGCACCTGGCGGGCCAGGCTGTTGTTGTCGATCACCAGACTGTGCAGCTCGCCCGGCGCCAGGTTGTCTGTCAACATCGTCTGGTTGGGCACCAAAGGCAGTTTCAGCCTGACAGTGAACTGGGTGCCTTCGCCCACCTGGCTTTGAACTTGAACTTCGCCGTTCATGAGCTCCAGCAGACGCTTGGTGATGGCCAGACCCAGCCCCGTGCCACCGAACTTGCGCGTGGTGGAGCCGTCGGCCTGCGTGAACTCCTGAAACAGCCGGGACTGTTGCTCCAGGGTCATGCCAATGCCGGTGTCTTCCACCGTGAAGGCCAACTGAACCGGAGATGCATGTGGCTGGGTGAGCACACGCACGCTGAGCCGAACCGATCCGTTTTCTGTGAACTTGACGGCGTTGGACAGCAGGTTGGTCAGCACCTGCCCCAGGCGCAAAGGGTCACCGACGAAGACCCCTTCGCTGTGGAGCAACTGACGGTCGCGCACATCGAGCAGCAGCTCAAGCCCTTTGTCGAGTGCAGCCTGTCGGACCATGACCAGGGCATTTGAGACGACGTCTTCCAGCCGGAAGGGCACGCTTTCCAATGCCAGTTTGCCGGCCTCGATTTTGGAGAAGTCCAGGATGTCGTTGATGATGCCGCGCAGTGAATTGCCGGCCATGTGGATGCGGTTGACGTACTCGCGCTGGTCTTCGTCGAGGTCGGTCTTGAGCGCAAGGTAGGCCATGCCGATGATGGCGTTCATGGGCGTGCGGATTTCGTGGCTCATGTTCGCAAGGAACATGCTCTTGGCTTTGTTGGACTGCACCAGCCGCTCGTGCGTGTCCTGCAGGTCTTGTATGGCTGCGTTGATGCCGCTTTGCAGGGCGTTCAGGTCGCCCACGTACCGGCCGCGCATGCTCACGCCAAAGTCGCCCTTGGCCACCGCACTGACCGCCTGATTGGCTTCATTCAGGGCCTGTGCAAGGCTGTCAAACAGTGCATTCAGGCTGCGTTGCACATCCCCGATTTCGTCTGACCGGTCCGTTGGCGTGGGCTGATTGAAGCGCCCGGCGTCCAGTGTCTGGCGCAGGGCCAATGTCATGGCCTGCAGGGGCAGGGTGATGCGCTTGCGCACGTCCCACAGCAGCACACTGGCCATCATCAACAGCAACAGCACCAGACCCAGATTCACCCACAGCAGATACTGTTGCGCATCGCGGATGCGCCCCAGCACGGGCGCGGCTTCCAGCATCAGCACGTGGCGTCCGACGGTGGCGTTGGCCTCGTCTGTGACGGGCACCACCAGCACGATGCGGTCTTCGATCAGTTGCACCCCCTGGGTGGCCATGAGCTGGGGCCAGCGGGATGCCACCCAGTCAACCACCGTCGGATCGAACCATGTGGGGTGAGCCAGCAACTGCCCGGGCATCAGGGCACGCGCGTCTTTGTAGGGAGCGGGTAGTTTGTTGTTGTTGCGTGAGGCCAGGCCTTTTTCGTCAACGACCATCACCCAGTCGATGTCTTTTTGCTGCAGGTCGTTCACCACAGACAGCACACCCTGGGTGATGCTGACCAGGCCAATTTGCTGCTTGTCCACCACCACAGGCGCAAACGCAATCACGCCCGTGCCCGCATTGCCCACGCCGAAACGGGCCATGGCTTTGTTTTTGGCCATCACCACGCCGCCCAGCGGGTGCGGGGCTTTCTCGCCGAAGAATGCCGGGTCCCAGGAACGGGCGCGGATGATGCGGTTGGCATCGATCACCTGTGCGCTGATGCTCTGGTAAGTCGTGGTGGCGGCGTAGTCGTCGCGGATGTTTTTGACCGCGTCAACGGCCAGCTGTCTGTCGCCTGTGAGCAAGCTGCGGCGAACTCGGTCGTCGCGGGCCAGGGCGGCGGCCATGCTGACGGCCGAGTCTTGCTTGGACGCAAGACGAAGCTCCAGGTCTTTGAGCGCGAGGTTGATGGCGGTTTCCATCTCGCGCTGTGCTTCAGGCGCAATCACGGCTTTGTACACCACGAACGACATGCCCAGCACGCTCAGCACAATGACCACGAGCGCGCGCTGCAACATGGCGCGAAAAATGGACGTCGGGTGTGCCATGAGGGGCTTGGTTGGATTGCTCATGGGGGTATTTAAACCTCAAAGGCGAGCCAGCCGCTGCAATGCCGCAGCCAGCGTGTCGTCTTTTTTGGCGTAGCAGAAACGAATCACCCTCTGGTCAAACCCATTGCCGTAAAACGCTGACAGTGGAATGGCCGCAACACCGACCTCTGATGTGAGCCATTGGCAGAACTCAGCTTCGGGCAGGTCTCGCTCCGGCACGGCCAGGTTGGAAATGTCCACGCACTGGAAGTAGCTGCCTTCACTGGGCAGCAGCTTGAAGCGCGTTTGCGCCAGCCCCTGGCGAAACAGGTCGCGCTTGGCGGCATAAAAAGCGGGCAGGTCGCGGTAGGGCGCCGGGTTGGCCAGGTAGGCCGCCAGCGCATGTTGCACCGGCGTGTTGACGGTGAACACGTTGAACTGGTGCACCTTGCGAAACTCGGCTGTCAGCGGCGCGGGCGCGGCCACGGTGCCCACCTTCCAGCCGGTGACGTGAAAGGTTTTGCCAAAGCTGCTGATGACAAACGCCCGTGCAGCCAGCCCGGGGTATCGGGCGGCGCTCAGGTGTTCCAGCGGGTCGTACACCATGTGTTCGTAAACCTCGTCAGAGATCAGCAGCACGTCGGTGGGGGCCAGCAGGTCTTGTAGGCGCAGCATGTCTGCGTGACTCCACACGGTGGCGCTGGGGTTGTGCGGGCTGTTGACGATGATGGCGCGGGTGCGGGGTGTGATGGCTGCTGAAATGCGGTCGAAGTCTGGCCTGAAGGTGCCGGGTGTGAGGGGCACGCGCACCGCCACGCCTCCGGCCAGTTCGATGTTGGGCACGTAGCTGTCGTAACACGGCTCCAGCACGATCACTTCGTCACCCGGGTGGACGATGGCGAGGATGGTGGTCAGGATGGCCTGTGTGGCCCCGGCGGTGATGGTGATTTCGGTGTTGGCGTCGTACACCTTGCCGTGCAGCGCCTCCATTTTGGCGGCCACGGCCTGGCGCAGCGCGGGCACCCCGGGCATGGGCGGGTACTGGTTGTGCCCCGCTTGCATGGCGGCAGTCACCGCGTTGACGAGCGCAGGGTCGCAGTTGAAGTCAGGGAAGCCCTGGCCCAGGTTGACTGCACCCTTCTCAGCGGCCAGCGCCGACATCACGGTGAAGATGGTGGTGCCCACGTTGGGCAAGCGGCTTTGCAAGGTAGGGGTATGGGCTGGCGCGTTCATGAAATATGAATAAAAAATGCCTCTGGCGCTTGATGGTATTGGGATTGATGCTACAGATTGGTGTAGTTTTCAATGTGGCCGTCCATGGCTTTGGCGATCAAATCGCGGCTCAGGCGGTCGCTCAGCAACTCGGCAAAACGCAGCACGTAGTTGCGCAGGTAGGCGCCGCGCTTGAAGGCCACTCGTGCCACGTTGTGACCCAGCAGTTGGCCCAGCGGGCGGGACGCCAGGTCTGGGTCGCGGTTGTCGCCACCCATGGCCATTTCGGCCACGATGCCCGCACCCAACCCGAGCTTGACGTAGGTTTTGATCACGTCCGAGTCGATCGCTTCCAGCACGATGTTGGGCTTCAAGTCGCGCGCCGCAAATGCGTTGTCAATGCGGCTGCGGCCCGTGAAAGACGGGTGGTAGGTGACCAGCGGCAGCTTGTCCAAGTCGTCCAGCGTCAGGCGCTCGCGTTCCAGCAGGGGGTGCCCGACCGGCAGCACCAGCACGTGTTGCCATTCGTAGCAGGGCAGGGTGATGAGGTCTTCGTACTGCGACAGCGATTCGGTCGCCATGCCGATGTCGGCCACATCGGTCAGCAGCATTTGCGCCACCTGGTCGGGCGAGCCCTGGTGCAGGCTGATGGCCACTTTGGGGTAGGCCTGCCGCAGCTTGGCCACCGGAGCCGGCAGCACGTAGCGGGCCTGGGTGTGGGTGGTGGCAATGGACAGCGTGCCGCTGTCTTGCGCGGAAAACTGGTTGCCAATGCGGCGCAGGTTGTTCAGCTCGCGCAGGATGATGTCGATGCTTTTCAGCACATGCTGCCCGGGTTCGGTCACTCGGCGTATTCGTTTGCCGTGCCGGGCAAAAATCTGGATGCCCAGTTCGTCTTCCAGCTCGATGATGGCTTTGGACACGCCGGGTTGCGAGGTGTGCAGCGCCTTGGCGGTTTCGGTCAAGTTCAGGTTGCGGCGCACCGCTTCCTGCACAAATTTGAACTGGTGCAGGTTCATGGGGTCTGACCGAGCGCCATCTGGGCCAGCAGGGCTGTGAGCGCCGGGTGTTCACCAGCTGCAGACAACACGGTGAGCGTCAGGCCGGGATGCTGCGCACGCAGTGTCTGGGCCAGCTCGGGCAGATCTTCCCGGGCGTGTTTGCCCATGCCAAAAAACACAGGCAACAGGCGGACGTCGGTCACCCCTTGATCGACCAGTGTTTGCACTGCATCGGGCAGGCTGGGCTCACACAACTCCAGGTAAGCGCAGGCCACCGGGGTGTGTGGCGAGATGTGGCGCACCTGAGCCGCCACCGCTTCAATGGGCGCGCGCCACAAGGGGTCTCGTGACCCATGGGCAAACAGCACCACGGCGCTCGATGGGAGATTGTTTGTGTTCAATGGGAGGTGCAGGCAACGGGTGATCAACGTCGCAACACCAGCCAGCCGAAGGCCGTGAGCGACACCAGGGAGTAAATGAGCGAAGGCGATGCGGCTGCCAGCCATGGCACCCAATGGTTCAGGTTGCCGATGTAGCCAAACACATTGTTCAGCAGGAAGAAGCTGATGCCGATCATCACGCCGCCGAACACATACCCGGTGATGCCGCCCGATCTGAAGTGCAAGTAGGCAAATGGCAGCGCCAGCACCACCATCACCAGGCAGCTCAGGGGGTAAAACACCTTGCGCCAGAATTCCAGTGCGTAGCGCTGCGAGCTTTGGCCGTTGGCGTCCAGATGCTGTACATAGCGGTACAGGTCGGCCGTGGGCATGCGATCTGGCCTCAGGAGGGCCACCGACACCATTTCAGCGGTCAGGGAGTTCGGCCACAGAAAAGCAGCCATCTGGCGCTGCTGCACGCGTGACCCGTCGGACCCTTGCGCTGCAAACTCAGTGCGGGTCACCTGTTCCAGCTGCCAGCCGCCCTGATCGTCGACACGGCCTCGTTGTGCCTGCGTGCGCGACACCAGACGGCCTTGGTTGTCGAACTCGAAAATCCGGATGCCTTGCAGATCACCCTGTGCGTTCAACGCGTTGACGTTCACCGAATACTGGCTGTAGGGTTGCTTCTCCTTGAGCCAGGCCCCGGCGCCTCCCACGCTGACGCGCCCCTCGAACCGCGCCTGGAGCATTTGCGCTGTTTTACTGGCCGCTGGCGCCACATAGTCACCCACCACGAAGGTGATGGCCACAAACACGAGGCCCAAGCCCATCATCAGCCGCAAGGCGCGCCAGGGACCCAGACCGCTGGTGCGAAGGATGGTGTACTCAGACCCCTGTGCCAACCGCGCAAACACAAACACTGTGCCGATCAGCACGGCAATGGGCATCACCTCGTAGGCGTGGTTCGGCACCTGCAAGGCCACATGCATCAATGCCAGCTGCAGGCTGTAGGTCAGATCAGGGTTTGCCGGTGAAGGGCGACCAATGGAAGACAGTTCGTCGATGAAATCAAAGAAGAAAAACAGCCCCAGAAACGCGACTGCAACCAGCGCCACGGCGCCACTGACCTCCCGGTAAATCAGCCGACGCAGGACCGTCATGCCGCCGCTCCGATGTCCGCTCTGGATCGGCGGTTGCGCCACACAGACCTGAAACTGAAGTTTTCGTGCCGCTTGGCCAGCCAGAGCGACGCCATCACAAACACGCTGCCATGCAGCGCCACCAAAAACCCCAGTGCGCTGATGTTGCCGCGCGCAACCCAGGTTTCACCCAGGTTCAGCAAATTGAAATACAGCAGGAAAGCGAACATGGCGAACGCAATGTTGCCGCTGCGGCCAGCCCTCGGGTTCCCAGTGGAAATGGCGACAGCCACCAACACCAGGTTCAAGGCACACAGCACCAGTCCCAGCCGCCATGCCAGTTCCGCATGGGCTTGGAGGCTTGGTTGGGCGAGCAGGTCCCAGGTCCAACGGGTTTTCATGGCGCCATTGGGGTTGAGGGTTGCACCGGCCTCGGTCACCCGCACGCCGTATTGCTCAAACTCGCTCACTCGGAACCCCTGCTGGTCCGGGAACATTTCAACGCGCTGGCCCATGCTGAGCTGCAAAAACTGCTCATTGCCCTGGCGTGTGAGCTTGGCGGCGCGGGCCGACACAGTGCTTTCGCCCTGGATGCCGGTCGACGTGATGAACACATTGCGACCCTCGGTGCCGTCTCCGGTGTCTTTGTCGATGAAAAACACCCGTTGACCTTGCGAGTCTTCCTGAAACTGGCCGGGCGCCACACGCTGCAGGTCTCCTCGCTGCGCAAAGCGTTCTCTCAGATCGTCGGCTTGCTTGTTGGCCCAGGGCCAAGCCAGAAACACCAGCACGGCCGACGCAGCCAGCAAAGGCCAGGCAAACCAGAAAATGGGTTTGAGCAATCCGGCGAGTCCACGCCCGCTGCCCATCCAGATCACCATCTCGCTGTCACGGTGCATACGTGACAGCACCGACACCACTGCAATGAACAAGGCCATGGTCAGGATGATGTGCAGCCGCCCCAGCACGGTGTAGCCCAGGACCAGCACCACTTCCTTGGGGTCGACGCTGCCCGACGTCGCCAATCCCAGTGTGCGGATGAGCATGATGGTCACGACGATGGTGAACAGCACCACCAGCGTGGCCCCGAAGCTGCGCGCCAACTCTTTGCGAATGGAGGAATGGAATAACATCTTGCGACACTGGAAACCACAATTATGGACTTCGAACTCAAGCCCCTCACGTTGGCGCAAGCCTCCGAACTCCCAGCCGACGCCCTCGCGCTGGCATGGCCCGACCACCTGCCAGACACCCTTCCCACACCGTTGACCGGCCCTTGGGCTCAAGGAGCTGAAGCCCTGCTGGCCTGGCTGCAGCCTTTGCTCAAGGCGGGCGAACTGGACGCGGGCACTGGCAAGCAGTTGGTGGCGCTGGCCTGTCCGGCCGTGGCGGCCCGACGACTCGTGCTGGTGCGCGTGGGGGATGGCTCAGCTTCGGCTGTGCGAAAGGGCATGCTGGCCGCTTTTTCCGGGTTGAAACTGCCCCAGGTCAAAAAGGTTGTCGTGTTCCTGGGCTTGCCCGGTGTGAACGAGGTGGCGGTGCGCGCGGCAGTCGTGGCCGCTGCCGAATCCACCTACCTGTACACCGCAACCCTGTCAAAACCCAAGGCTCGCCATTTGCACAAAGTGGTGCTGGCTCTGCCGGACTCCGAACGTTCGCGGCAGTTGCTGTCCGAGGGTAAAGCCCTGGTCAGTGGCATGGAGTTGGCCAAAGAATGGGCCAATCGCCCTGCGAACCATGCCACGCCCTCGATGTTGGCGGATGCCGCTGAGAAATTGGGCAAGCACCCACACGTCAAAGTAGAGGTGCTGGGTCCCAAAGATGTCGCCAAACTGGGCATGGGCGCTTTCATGGCCGTGGCCCAAGGCTCGTCGGAGCCTTTGCGCTTCATCGTCATTCATTACAGCGGTGGCAGCAAGGCGCAAGCGCCGGTGGTGTTGGTCGGCAAGGGCATCACCTTCGACACCGGGGGCATCTCCATCAAGCCAGCTGCTGAAATGGACGAGATGAAGTTCGACATGGGCGGCGCGGCAAGTGTGCTGGGCACTCTGCAGGCGGTGGCCTTGCTGCAGCCCCGCATCAACGTCATCGGCATCATCCCCTCCTGCGAAAACATGCCCGATGGCCGCGCCATCAAGCCCGGAGACGTGGTCACCAGCATGAGCGGGCAGACCATTGAAATCCTCAACACCGATGCAGAGGGTCGGTTGATCCTGTGCGATGCCTTGACATACGCGGCCCGCTTCAAGCCGGCCAGCGTGGTGGATGTGGCCACGCTCACGGGCGCCTGCGTGGTGGCGCTGGGCGGTGTGCGCAGCGGTTTGTTCAGTCCTGACGACGCACTGGCCCACAAGTTGGCGGCCGCAGGCGAGCAGGCGCAAGACCTGTGCTGGCGCATGCCTCTCGATGATGAATACGCCGAAGGGCTCAAGAGTAATTTTGCCGACATGGGCAATGTGGCCGGGCGCACGGGCGGGGCCATTTCTGCTGCGAAGTTTCTGCAGAAATTCACGGGCGAGCTCCCCTGGGCCCACCTTGACATTGCGGGCACAGCCTGGAAAAGCGGACCTGCCAAAGGCTCCACGGGCCGACCAGTCCCACTGTTGGTCCAATATGTGCTGAACGAAGCGGCGAGTCTGGCCCAGCCACCCAGTGGCAAATCCAAGAAACACCCGGGTTGATGTGCCCATGCAGGTCGCTTTTCACTTCAATGTGACCGATCCGCTGGATTACGTGTGTCGTCTTGTGCGCAAAGTGCGCGCCAGACACCTCACGGTGATGGTGTGTGCCGAACCTGCCGATGTATCCGACATTGACCAGCGTCTGTGGACGCTGACGCCGCACGCTTTTCTGGCGCATGCCACCCATGGGGCTTCGCCTGGAGTTTGGGCCCGATCTGCGGTGGTGTTGTGTGCGGAGCCTCCGCCGGGTGAATCGCGGCAGGTGTTTGTGAATCTCCGCAGTCACGTGCCCGAGTTGGGCAACCGTTTTGAGCGGCTTGTCGAAGTTGTTACCACCGACGAACCCTCGCGGGCTGCCGCGCGACAGCGTTGGCGCAGCTATGTATCTCAAGGTCTGACGCCTGAGCGCCATGATGTGACCGCCGCGCCTCAAAATTGAACAGAGGCGAAACTGCCAATGCCCACTGATTTCCCTGTGTCAACCCCGCGATTGCCCGCCAGATCGCAGGCTGAAGCGCGACGTTTCGTCCCTACCTTGACCGAGGTTGTGCACCTCGACGCTCAAACGCTGGAGCAGGCGCCGTTGCCGAGTGATGATGAGCCTGTGGTTGTTCCGGAGGTTTTGCAGACCAGAGATGCACAAGGCCCAGATAACTCCACCGAACAACTGGTGTCCCGTGCCTGTGCCATCGTGCTGCAGGGCCTGGATGACCACATTCGGGCCGTCGTTACCCAGGCCATGCAAACGCAGCAACTGTTGCTGGTGCAGAGCCTGCGTGGCCAATTGGCTCCTGTTGTTGAAGCCCTGGTGCGAGATGCAGTGGCCGGTGAAACCGCGCAAGCTGCGCGTCAGAATGGTGACGGTTGCATTCAGACAACTGATTGAGCATTCATTTCGCTGGTCGAGTTGGGGCTAACCCTGCCTCAACCCTTGTTAACGCCCGCCGCGCACATATTCCGATCGAATTTTGAGGTATCGTGTGGTTTGTGGGGTGTTTTGCCCCGCTCAAATCCGTTTTGGTCACCCTGTTTTCTGACCCTTCCCTTTCAAGGACCCATATGCAAATGAAAATGAAGCTGGCTGTTATCTCTGCCGCCGTGATTCTGGCCGCCTGTGGCAAAAAAGAAGAAGCACCTGCACCGGCTGCTCCTGCTGCAGCTCCTGCCGCTCCCGCCGCGCCCGAAGCCACCGTCGTCAAAATTGGCCACGTGGGCCCCACCAGTGGCGCCATTGCCCACTTGGGCAAAGACAACGAAAACGGTGCCCGCATGGCCATCGAAGAGTTGAATGCTGCTGGCATCAAGATCGACGGCAAGCCTGCCAAATTCGAACTGCTGGCTGAAGACGACGCAGCCGATCCCAAGCAAGGCACTGCTGCTGCTCAAAAGCTGATCGATGCCAAGGTCAACGGCGTGATCGGTCACCTGAACTCCGGCACCACCATCCCCGCGTCCACGCTGTACAGCCAAGCTGGTCTGCCCCAGATTTCTCCTTCTGCCACCAACCCCAAGTACACCCGCCAGGGCTTCAAGACCACCTTCCGCATGGTGGCTGACGACGTGCATCTGGGTTCTACCCTCGGCAAATACGCCATCGAAACCCTCAAAGCCAAGAACGTTGCCGTCATCGACGACCGCACCGCTTACGGCCAAGGCGTGGCTGACGAGTTCGAAAAAGCCGTGGCAGCCGCCGGCGGCAAAGTGGTGGGCCGTGAGTTCACCAACGACAAAGCCACCGACTTCAACGCCATCCTTACCACCCTGAAAGGTAAGAAGCCTGACGTCGTGTTCTTCGGCGGTATGGATGCTGTTGCCGGCCCTATGCTGAAGCAAATGAAAGCACTGGGCATCAAAGCCAAGTTCATGGGCGGCGACGGTATCTGCTCCAGCGAACTGGCCAAACTGGCTGGTGACGGCATGGCAGACGACCAGGTCTACTGTGCTGAGGCCGGTGGTGTTGAAGGCGAAGAGAAAGCCGGTATGGAGAAATTCCGCGCCGACTTCAAAGCCAAGTTCGGCACCGAAGTTCAGGTCTATGCACCTTACGTCTATGACGCTGTCAAGGTCATGGCTGCTGCCATGGTCACTGCCAACTCTGCCGACCCAGCCAAGTACCTGCCTGCTCTGGCTGCCACCAGCGGCTACAAAGGCGTGACCGGTACCGTGTCGTTCGACGAAAAAGGCGACATCAAGAACGGCGCCCTGACTCTGATGACCTACAAGGGCGGTCAGCGTACCACCCTGGCTGTCATCCGCTGATCCAGGCCACCTCCGTCAAAAAGCCCACTTCGGTGGGCTTTTTTATGTCTGTTCGGTTTGCGTCTAGCCCATGCTCGCGTGGATCACATCCCGAACCCGTGGGTAAATCTGCTGGTTCCACCGGCGGCCGCTGAACACACCGTAGTGCCCCACGCCGGTTTGCACGTGATGTGTCTTCAGGTACGGGCGGATGCTGGGGCACAGGTCTTGTGCGGCCACGGTTTGGCCGACTGCACAGATGTCATCCCGCTCACCCTCGACTGTGAGCAGCGCCGTGCGCCGAATGGCCCGCGTGTTGACTGTGCGGTTGCGATACTGCAGCACTCCGCGAGGCAAGTCGTAGGTTTGAAAAACTTTTTCCACCGTCTCCAGATAGAACTCGGCGGGCAGGTCGTTGACCGCCAGGTACTCCTCGTAAAACTGCCTAATGCCTTCAGCCTTGTCCATTTCACCGTCGACCAGATGGCGGTAGAGGTCTTTGAACGATTGCTTGTGCCGCTCCGGGTTCATGCTGATGAACGCACTGAGTTGTAAAAATCCCGGATACACCTTGCGCATGAAGCCTGCATGGGGCAATGGCACGGTGCTCAACAGATTCTGCTCGAACCATTCAATGGGCTTGCTCACCGCCAGTTTGTTGACCTCCGTCGGGTTCACGCGGCAGTCCACGGGGCCGGCCATCAGTGTGAGGCTCTGCGGCTGGGCGTGGTGGTCGTCTTCGGCCATCAGTGCCGTTGCTGCAAGGGCCGCTACACACGGTTGGCAAACGGCCACCCAATGGGCCCGTTGTCCCGTTGCGGCCGTGATCGACTCGCTGAACATCATCAGGTTGTCGATGTAGTCATCCAGCCCGCATGCGCCGTGTCGCAGCGGCACGTCGCGCGCGTTGTGCCAATCCGTGATGTAAACATCGTGGTCTTGCAACAATGTGCGGGCAGTTTCCCTGAGCAGGGTCGCAAAGTGGCCCGATAGCGGTGCAATCAGCATCACCGCCGGTTGAGGTGGCGCCCCCAGTTTCCTGAAGTGCAGCAAACTGCCAAAGGGTGAAACGGCCGTTGTGTGCTCCTCCACCACAAAGGTGTCCGGGCCTGACGTGATCTGCTCAATGTCGTATTCAGGCCGCGTGTGCGTCAAGCGCAGCCGCGACAACACGTCGCTGCCGGCTGCGCACCGCCGCAACCACGTGCCAGCGGAAGTGTCTGTCCACAATGCCGATGCCGCCCACTGGGCGAGCAAACGCACGGGAGACGTCAGGTCCGACTGGAGCTGGTAAGCCTGGTAAAGCATGTGTATCCCTTGTGTTGAAAGCAGTCCTTTCGTGTTGCAGGCAAGTTGTGGGCCAGCAGGGCTGGCACAGGCTTTGCTGTTGCGCTGTTCAAACCACAGGAGACCCCAGCCATGTCCAAGACCGTGTTCACCATCAGCAGCAAGAACTACGGAGCCTGGTCGTTGCGTGGCTGGTTGATGGCCCGTTTGGCCGGGCTACCATTCGAAGAGCATGTCATCCCACCTGATGACCCATCAATGAAGGCGGAAATCCTGCTGCTGTCGTCATCGATGCTGGTGCCCAGCCTGCAGCACAAGGGCATCAAGGTGTGGGACACGCTGGCCATTGGTGAATACCTGAACGAAATCAAGCCCAAGGCGGGTCTGTTGCCTGCTGACAGCAAGGCCCGGGCGCATTGCCGGGCCATATGCGGTGAAATGCACTCCGGGTTCGCCTCGCTTCGCGGGGCGCTGCCCATGAACATCAAGGCACGGTTCACAGGCTTCAAGGTGTGGTCTCGCGCGCAAAGCGACATTGACCGCATCGTCGACATCTGGGCCGACTGTCTGGCCACCCACGGCGGGCCATACCTGTTCGGTGCACATCCGTGCATGGCCGACGCCATGTACGCCCCAGTGGTGACCCGGTTCATCACCTACGGTGTGGCATTGCCGCCCGTTTGCGCAGCGTACTGCGACACCATACTGGCATTGCCCGCCATGCAGGAATGGATCGCCGCCGCGCTGGTAGAGCCCGAAGAAATCGACGAACTCGAAGCCGAATTCTGATTTCAGCCATGCAACGCCCTGTTATGGGGCCTGTTGCGCTTCGGCTTGGTGCTCAGCTGCGTTTGCTGCGTGCAGTGGGCTGTTCGAGTGCATCGGTCAGTTGACGGGCCAGTGCAATCACTCTGTCCGGGTCGGCACCCAGGGTGGCCATCAGGAATTCGATGATCTCGGAGCGTGGGTTGGCCAACGTGGGTTCGATCATCATCACCGCAGCTGAAAGGGCCAAGGCGTTTTCGCGGCTGGCGGCATCGGGCAGCAGTTGCTCCAGCGCGTTCAGCGCCTCCACAGGGGCCACGGCGGTCAGCCGGGCCTGCGCCTTCAGCAGCTTGACCCAATCGGTTTTGGCATTGACGCCCGTCACTCCCGTGCCTGGCAATTGGGCCAGCAGGCGGGCCAGGCGCAGGCTGCGCCGCTCGAACGAGCCGATCGACACCATGCCAGCCAGCACGATGCGGCACACACCCTCTGCAAAACCACCTTTTGCAATGTCGGGCAGCACGGCCTCGCGAGCGGCTTCCAGCTCTTTCAACGCGCGTTCGTGCGCCACGTCGGCATCTGGGGTGTCGGGTTTGAACAGTGCGCCCAGGCCTTTGGCCCCGTACAGCTGGCGAGCCATCTGAACGCTCTGTTCGTTGCGCTGGTCACGGAACTTGTTGAGCTGTTCGGTGATGCTGGCGGACATTCGCTGTTCGGCTGCGCGCAGAGGATGGTCATCGGCAATGGGCGCGCGGTGGGTGCGTGCCCATTCGGCTCCCTGCCGAATAAATGGCGCAAACGGCATCTGGTCAGACAGCAACTGCCGTTGCAAGCGCAGAGGGTTCTGCTTGCCCATGGCATCGGCAATGGGGCGAAACGCCGTCATCTGCACCCACGGACGCACCCACTGCTTGTACAACTGGGCATTCATCTCAGACACTTTGCTGAGGGTGGAGAAAATGGCTTCTTCCTCGCGCCCCTCGGGGTTCAGCGCCTTGATGTCGTCCATGGTGCGGTGCTCGTAGTGCACCGTGTAGGCACCGGGCTCCAGCTCGTCCCAGCGCAGGTCGGTCAGGCCGGCCTTGTCGCGCAGCTTCATCTCATAAAGGCCAGGCGGCAGGCTTTCAATGATGTCAAGCGACGACACCAGTTGGTCGTGCTCTTTGCGGGCAATTTCACCGCCCACAAAAATGCCCAGGTGTCCCACGCTGTCGTGCAGCACGTAGACGATGGTGCGCCCGGCGGCGGCAATGGCACGTTCGTCGCCCCAGGTGTCGATGATCCAGTCCAGCGCCTGCGGTGGCGGGGTGATGTTGTCACCCCAAGAGGCAAACACCACCACCGGTGCGGTGATCTTGCGCAGGTCGATGGTGCGGTCGCCCGCCTTCATGGTGCCTCGCGCCAGGCGGTTGCCCACAAACAGGTTTTCCACAATGGCCTCGATCTCGCTGCCCGTCATGCGGAAAAAACCACCCCACCAGCGCTCAAACTCCAGAAAGCGCTCAGCTTCGGTGTCCACATGCGACCACAGGTTGTAGTACTTGTTCCAGAACGTGTTGGCTGGGTTCAGCTTTTCAAAGTTGTCCACCAGGTGCGCCCCGTCAAACCGGTCTGCACCCATGTCGGACGTGAGCGATGCCAGCCACGAGCCGCCCAGCGAAGCACCCGCGTACCGCATGGGGTTGAGCTGCGAACTGCCCGCCCAGTAAGACAGGGGCGCGCCCATCACCATCAGCGGCCCGAACAGCTCGGGGCGCACCGAGTTGAGCGCCATCATGGCCCAGCCCGCCTGGCAGTTGCCAATGACCACGGGTTTGGCCGATGTTGGGTGGCGGGCGATGACCGCCTCCAGAAACTGCGCCTCTGCATCCATCACGGTGAACAGCGTCTGGCCTTCTTCTGGCTCTGGCCGGAAGGTGACGAAGTACACCGTGTGACCCGCGTGCATGGCCATGCCCACTTCCGAGTCCATCTTGAACCCGCCAATGCCGGGGCCATGCCCCGCGCGTGGGTCCACCACCACCACTGGCCTGGCCTGCGGGTTGATGGGCATCTCAGCGGGTGGAATCAGCCGCAGCAGCGCATAGTTGCAGGGCTGGGCCAGGGTTGCACCGTCCAGCACCACTTCGTGAGCAAACTTCAGCAAGGGCGGGGTGCCCTGTTGCAAGTGCTCGGTGTAGTTGTTGCCACGGTTGAGCAGCGTGTCCCAGAACAGAAACGTGCGCTGCCAGGCATCCGTCATGTAGGCGCCCACATCGCCCAGACCGGTGTCTGCTACCGACGGTGATGTGTCAGCGGTTGCCTTGCGGGTGTTAGGTGAAGGGGTGGTTTTGCGACGCGTTGCCATGTGTGCTCTCCTGACAGACTGTCTCTGAACATACCACCCCGGGCGGCACACGCACACCTAAGGATGGTGTTCAAAACACGGTTGACGCTGGGCACTGAGGCGAGAAATTCCACATGATGAAGAATTCGGTGCGTTTCGGGTCTCAGACAAGGGCATTTCGCCCTTGTAGGGGGTCCCTTGGCAGACTGCAGACGCAC
>CAIYQZ010000059.1 GCA_903928495.1 uncultured bacterium | reverse complement strand
TCTCCAAGCTGGGCCTGACGCACAGCAAAGAGTATTACGTGCCCAGCATGAGCAGCCGCACCATCATTTACAAGGGCCTGCTGCTGGCCGACCAGGTGGGAACGTATTACCTGGACCTGCAGGACGCCCGCTGCACCTCGGCACTGGGCCTGGTGCATCAACGCTTCTCCACCAACACATTCCCCGAGTGGCCGCTGGCCCACCCGTACCGCTATGTGGCGCACAACGGTGAAATCAACACCGTCAAGGGCAACTACAACTGGATGCGCGCCCGTGAAGGCGTGATGTCGTCGCCCGTGCTGGGCGATGACCTGAAAAAGCTCTACCCGATCAGCTTCCCCGACCAGTCAGACACCGCCACGTTCGACAATTGCCTGGAACTGCTGACCATGTCCGGCTACCCCATGGCGCAGGCCGTGATGATGATGATCCCCGAGCCCTGGGAGCAGCACACCATGATGGACGAGCGTCGCAAGGCGTTCTACGAATACCACGCCGCCATGATGGAGCCGTGGGATGGCCCCGCGTCCATCGTGTTCACCGACGGTCGCCAGATCGGTGCCACGCTGGACCGCAACGGCCTGCGTCCCTCGCGCTACTGCATCACCGATGACGACATGGTCATCATGGGCTCCGAGGCAGGTGTGTTGCCCATCCCCGAAAGCAAAATCGTCAGCAAGTGGCGTTTGCAGCCCGGCAAGATGTTCCTGATCGACCTGGAACAAGGCCGCATGATCAACGACGAGGAGCTCAAAGCCAACCTCGCCAACAGCAAGCCTTACAAGCAGTGGATCGACAACCTGCGCATCCGCCTGGACGATGTGCAAGGGCCTGCTGCGCCCGAGGCGCCCGCCGCCACTGCATCGCTGCTGGACCTGCAACAGGCCTTCGGCACCACGCAGGAGGACATCAAGTTCCTGCTGGCCCCCATGGCCCAGGCGGGTGAAGAAGCCATTGGCTCCATGGGCAACGACAGCCCGCTGGCTGTGCTGTCCAGCAAAAATAAGCCGCTGTACAGCTACTTCAAGCAACTGTTTGCGCAGGTGACCAACCCGCCCATCGACCCCATCCGCGAAGCCATCGTGATGAGTCTGGTGAGCTTCATCGGCCCCAAGCCCAACCTGCTGGATATCAACCAGGTCAACCCGCCCATGCGCCTGGAGGTCAGCCAGCCAGTGCTGGACTTTGCCGACATGGCCAAGCTGCGCAACATTGAGCAGTCCACGCAAGGCAAATTCAAGAGCAGCACGCTTGACATTACCTACCCCGTGCTGTGGGGCCGTGAGGGTGTCGAGGCCAAGCTGGCTTCGCTGTGCGCCGAGGCGGTCGATGCAATCAAAGGCGGCAAGAACATCCTCATCATCAGCGACCGCGGTGTGAGCGCCACGCAAGTGGCCATTCCAGCTCTGCTGGCACTGTCGGCCATCCACCAGCACCTGGTGCGCGCCGGTCTGCGCACGGCTGTGGGCCTGGTGGTGGAAACAGGCACCGCGCGCGAAGTGCACCACTTCGCGGTGCTGGCCGGTTACGGCGCTGAAGCTGTGCACCCCTACCTGGCCATGGAAACGCTGGTGGACCTGCACAAGGAACTGCCCGGCGACCTGAGTGCCGACAAGGCCATCTACAACTACATCAAGGCAGTGGGCAAGGGCTTGTCCAAGATCATGTCCAAGATGGGCGTGAGCACCTACATGAGCTACTGTGGTGCGCAGTTGTTCGAAGCCATCGGCATCAACAGCGCCACCATCGACAAGTACTTCACCCGAACCCCGAGCAAGGTGGAGGGGATTGGTGTGTTTGAACTGGCCGAAGAAGCACTGCGCATGCACAAGGCCGCTTTCGGCGACGACCCGGTGCTGGCAACCATGCTCGACGCAGGCGGCGAATACGCGTGGCGCGCGCGCGGTGAAGAGCACATGTGGACGCCCGATGCCATTGCCAAACTGCAGCACAGCACCCGTGCCAACAACTTCAGCACGTACAAGGAATACGCGCAGATCATCAACGACCAGAACCGCCGCCACATGACGCTGCGCGGTCTGTTCGAGTTCAAGGTGGACCCGGCCAAGGCCATTCCGCTGGATGAGGTCGAGCCCGCCAAGGAGATCGTCAAGCGCTTTGCAACCGGCGCCATGTCGCTGGGTTCCATCTCCACCGAGGCCCACGCCACGCTGGCCATTGCCATGAACCGCATCGGCGGCAAGAGCAACACCGGTGAAGGTGGTGAGGACGCGGCGCGTTACCGCAACGAATTGAAGGGCATCCCGATCAAGAAGGGCGAAACCCTGGCCTCCGTCATTGGCAAGGATGTGGTCGAGGTTGACCTGCCCCTGGAAGACGGCGACAGCCTGCGCTCCAAAATCAAGCAGGTGGCCTCGGGCCGCTTCGGTGTGACCGCCGAGTACCTGTCCAGCGCCGACCAGATCCAGATCAAGATGGCCCAGGGCGCCAAGCCGGGTGAAGGCGGCCAGCTGCCAGGCGGCAAGGTGTCCGAGTACATCGGTCGCCTGCGCCACTCGGTGCCGGGTGTGGGCCTGATTTCGCCCCCGCCGCACCACGACATCTATTCCATCGAGGATCTGGCACAGCTCATCCACGACCTGAAGAACGTGGCGCCTCACTCTGACATCTCCGTCAAGCTGGTGTCTGAAATCGGTGTGGGCACCATAGCCGCTGGCGTGGCCAAGTGCAAGGCCGACCACGTGGTGATCGCGGGGCACGACGGCGGCACGGGTGCCTCACCCTGGTCGTCCATCAAGCATTGCGGCTCGCCTTGGGAAATCGGCCTGGCCGAAACACAGCAGACGCTCGTGCTCAACGGCCTGCGCAGCCGCATCCGCGTGCAGACCGACGGCCAGATGAAAACCGGCCGCGACGTGGTGGTGGGTGCCCTGTTGGGTGCCGACGAATTCGGCTTTGCCACAGCACCGCTGGTGGTGGAAGGCTGCATCATGATGCGCAAGTGCCACCTGAACACCTGCCCGGTGGGCGTGGCCACACAAGACCCCGAACTGCGCAAGAAATTCGGTGGCAAGCCCGAGCACGTGGTGAACTACTTCTTCTTCATCGCAGAAGAAGCACGCCAGATCATGGCGCAGCTGGGTATCCGCAAGTTCGACGACCTGATCGGTCGCGCCGACCTGCTGGACATCAAGCAGGGTCTGGAGCACTGGAAGGCACAGGGCCTGGACTTCAGCCGCTTGTTTGCCATGCCAGCTGTGGCCGAAGGTGGCCGCCACCACACCTTGACCCAGGACCATGGCCTGGAAAAAGCACTCGACAACGTGCTGATTGCCAAGAGCCAGCCCGCCATCCAGAAAGGCGAGAAGGTGCAATTCATGGAGGTGGCGCGCAACGTCAACCGTTCCGTGGGCGCCATGCTGTCGGGCGCGGTGACCAAGGTGCACCCAGAGGGATTGCCTGACGACACCATCCGCATCCAGCTCGAAGGCACGGGTGGTCAGTCGTTTGGTGCGTTCCTGGCCAAGGGCATCACCCTGTACCTGATCGGCGAGGCCAACGACTACACCGGCAAGGGCCTGTCGGGCGGCCGAATCGTCGTGCGACCCAGCCTGGATTTCCGTGGCGTGGCCACGCAGAACATCATCGTGGGCAACACCGTGATGTACGGTGCCACGTCCGGCGAGGCCTACTTCAGCGGCGTGGGTGGCGAGCGCTTTGCCGTGCGCCTCTCAGGTGCCATGGCAGTCGTCGAAGGCACAGGTGACCACGGTTGCGAGTACATGACCGGCGGCACGGTGGCGGTGCTGGGCAAAACCGGCCGCAACTTTGCGGCGGGCATGAGCGGCGGCGTGGCGTATGTGTACGACGAAGACGGCCTGTTTGCCAAGCGCTGCAACACCTCGATGGTGTCCATGGAGAAGGTGCTGCCCGCTGGCGAGCAGGCCCCGGAAACCTGGCACCGTGACCAGGCAGACGAGGCGCAGCTCAAGAAGCTGCTGGAAGACCACCACCGCTGGACCGGCAGCCGCCGCGCCCGCGACCTGCTGGACGACTGGGCCACTTCGCGCGGCAAGTTTGTCAAGGTGTTCCCCAATGAGTACAAACGTGCCTTGGGTGAAATGTATGCAAAAAAATCGGCTCCAGCGCTTGCTGAGCCTGCGAAAGCAGCTACCAAAAAAGCTGCTACCGCCAAGTAATCCCACCGACCGATCAAAGGAATCAGCACCATGGGAAAAGTCACCGGCTTCATGGAATACGAGCGCATCGAAGAGGGCTACAAGCCCGTTCCCGAGCGCCTGAAAAACTACAAAGAGTTCGTGGTGGGTCTGACCGATGCACAAGCCAAAGTGCAAGGCGCGCGCTGCATGGACTGCGGCACGCCGTTTTGCAACAACGGTTGCCCGGTCAACAACATCATTCCGGACTTCAACGACCTCGTGTATTCAGGTGACTGGAAAAACGCCATCACCGTGCTGCACAGCACCAACAACTTCCCCGAGTTCACAGGCCGCATTTGCCCCGCGCCCTGCGAGGCCGCCTGTGTGGTGAACGTGAACGGCGATGCGGTGGGCATCAAGTCCATTGAACACGCCATCATCGACAAAGCCTGGGAAAACGGCTGGGTCGTTCCCCAGCCCGCCAAAGTCAAAACCGGCAAAAAAGTGGCGGTGGTCGGCTCCGGCCCCGCAGGTTTTGCCGCAGCACAGCAATTGGCCCGCGCCGGTCACGACGTGACGGTGTTCGAGAAAAACAGCCGCCTGGGTGGCCTGCTGCGCTACGGCATCCCTGACTTCAAGTTTGAAAAGTCTCACATCGACCGCCGCGTGGCTCAGATGGAAGCCGAAGGCGTGGTCTTCAAAACCGGCGTGCTGGTGGGTTCCATGCCCGAAGGCACCAAGGTCACCAACGATGCCAAAACCGTCATCAGCGCCGAACAACTCAAGGCCGAATTTGACGCCGTGCTGCTGACAGGGGGCTCGGAGCAAAGCCGTGATTTGCCCGTGCCCGGCCGTGAGCTGGACGGCATTCACTTCGCCATGGAGTTCTTGCCGCAGCAGAACAAGGTCAATGCGGGCGACAAGCTCAAAGGCCAACTGCGGGCCGATGGCAAACACGTCATCGTCATCGGTGGTGGCGACACCGGCTCTGACTGTGTGGGCACCAGCACCCGCCATGGCGCGGCCAGCGTGACACAGTTCGAGGTGATGCCCCAGCCCCCCGAGCACGAAAACAAACCCCTGGTGTGGCCTTACTGGCCATTGAAGCTGCGCACCAGTTCCAGCCACGACGAGAGCGCGGAACAGGGCATCCTGAAGCGCGAATTCGCCATTTCCACCAAGGCTTTCACCGGCAAAAACGGCAAGATCACGGGCCTGACCACCGTCCACGTCGAAATGAAAGACGGCAAGCTGGTGGAGATCGCCGGTACCGAAAAAGAATACAAGGCCGACCTCGTGCTGCTGGCCATGGGCTTTGTGAACCCCGTTGCCACCGTGCTCGATGCCTTCGGTATCGACAAGGACGCCCGTGGCAATGCGAAGGCCACCGACGCGTTCACTGGCGGCTATGCCACCAACGTGGACAAGGTGTTTGCCGCCGGTGACATGCGCAGGGGCCAGAGCCTCGTGGTCTGGGCCATCCGTGAGGGCCGCCAGGCCGCACGTTCCGTGGATGAGTACCTGATGGGTTTCTCTGACCTGCCACGTTGATACAAAGTGAAACAAGGGGTTTCGGGTAAACCCTTTATCATCAACAGCCCGCCAAGCGCCGACCTTCGCGTCGGCGTTTTTCTTTGCCCCGCATCACATGTTGTCCCCCGTACGCACCGATCTGGTTGAATTTGTCGACGTTTCCTTCTCCTATGGCGAAGGAGAGCGGCGCATTCTCGACCGGGTGAGTTTTTCGGTGCCCCGGGGGCAGGTGGTGGCACTCATGGGTGCATCGGGCGGTGGCAAAACGACGGTGCTGCGCCTGGTGGGTGGGCAGCAGGTTGCCTCCGAGGGGCAGGTGCTGTTCGACGGAAAAAATGTCGGCCAACTGGACCGCGACGGCCTGCATACCGCCCGCCGTCGCATGGGCATGCTGTTTCAGTTTGGTGCCCTGTTCACCGACCTCAGTGTGTTTGACAACGTGGCGTTCCCCCTGCGGGAGCACACCAGCCTGTCCGAAGACATGGTGCGCGACATCGTGCTGATGAAGCTCAATGCTGTTGGTCTGCGTGGCGCGCGCGACCTGATGCCCAGTGAAGTGTCCGGTGGCATGGCCCGCCGCGTGGCCTTGGCCCGCGCCATTGCGCTGGACCCGGAGCTCATCATGTACGACGAGCCTTTTGCGGGCCTCGACCCCATTTCACTCGGCACGGCGGCCCAGCTCATCAGGCGTCTGAACGACGCGCTGGGCATGACGAGCATCATCGTGTCGCACGACCTGGAAGAAACCTTCCGCATCGCAGATCAGGTCATCATCCTGGCCAACGGTCGCATTGCCGCCCAGGGCACGCCTGATGAGGTTCGCCATTCCACCGATCCGCTGGTGCAGCAGTTCGTCAATGGCGCGGCCGAAGGGCCGGTGCATTTTCATTACCCTGGCCCCACGGTGGCCGACGACTTTGGGCCCGGCGCCGGACGTGGAGGCCGCGCATGACCCTGGCCACCATCGGCAGCGGCGTGCGCGCCAAATTGCAAGACTTGGGCGGTGCAGCCCGCCTGTTTCTGCGCTTGGTACAGCTCAGCCCTGTCGCGCTCGCGCGCTTCGGGCTGGTGCGTGACCAGTTGTTCTTCCTGGGCAACCTGTCGCTGGCCATCATTGCCGTGTCGGGGCTGTTTGTGGGCTTTGTGTTGGGTTTGCAGGGCTACTACACCTTGCAGCGTTATGGCTCGTCCGAGGCCCTCGGTCTGTTGGTGGCGCTCAGCCTGGTGCGCGAACTGGGTCCAGTGGTCACGGCTTTGCTGTTTGCCGGGCGCGCGGGCACGGCACTCACCGCTGAAATTGGTCTGATGAAAGCGGGGGAACAACTGGCCGCCATGGAAATGATGGCCGTCGACCCCGTGCGCCGTGTGTTGGCTCCGCGTTTCTGGGGTGGGCTCATCGCCATGCCGCTGCTGGCGGCCGTGTTCAGCGCGGTGGGCATCATCGGGGGCTGGCTGGTGGGGGTGGTCATGATTGGCGTGGACGAGGGTTCGTTCTGGAGCCAGATGCAGGGCGGTGTCGATGTCTGGCTCGATGTGGGCAATGGCGTCATCAAGAGCATGGTGTTTGGCGTGGCGGTGACGTTTGTGGCGCTGTACCAAGGCTACGTTGCCCATCCAACGCCGGAGGGTGTGTCTCGTGCCACCACACGCACGGTGGTCATGGCATCGCTGTTGGTGCTGGGCCTGGACTTCCTGCTCACGGCGATGATGTTCAGCATCTGATGCTGAAAACTCAATAGCTAACTATGTATATCAGTAAAGCGGTAAGCCATGAAAAAGTCTAAAAATGATGTCTGGGTAGGCCTGTTTGTGGTGCTCGGTGCTGTGGCGTTGCTGTTCCTGGCGCTGAAATCGGCCAACCTGCTGCAACTCAATTTTGAAAACAGCTACCGCGTGGTGGCCCGCTTCGACAACATCGGCGGCTTGAAGCCCCGTGCCGCAGTGAAAAGTGCCGGTGTGGTGGTGGGACGCGTGGCCTCCATCACGTTTGATGACAAAACCTTCCAGGCCAACGCGGCCCTGGACCTTGAAGCTCGCTACGCTTTTCCGAAAGACAGCTCGCTGAAAATCCTGACCAGTGGTTTGCTGGGGGAGCAATACATCGGCATCGAGCCCGGTGGAGACCTGAAAAACATGGCCGCAGGCGATGTGGTCACACAAACCCAGTCGGCCGTGGTGCTTGAGAACCTGATCAGCCAATTCCTGTTCAGCAAAGCGGCCGAGGGCGAGAAAAAAGAATGACGCCTGCGAAGGCCACCGTCCAGGGAGGACACCGACCATGACAACCCAGAACCCACACCGGCTGTGCGCGCCGGTGGTGCTCACATCGATTGCGCTGGCCTTGCTGACCGGTTGTGCCAGCGGCCCCACGCGTGACCCGCGCGACCCGATCGAACCCTTTAACCGCGGCGTATCTGAATTCAACGACGTTGTGGACAAGGCTGTTCTGAAGCCCGTGGCCACTGTTTACGCCGAAGTCACACCCGACCCGGTTCGCACCGCTGTGGGCAATTTTTTTGGCAACCTGCGCGATGTCTGGACAGTGATCAACGCCACCGTGCAGCTGCGGGGGGAAGACGCAGCCACCAGTTTTCTGCGAGTGGGGGTGAACACCGCCTTCGGCTTTGGCGGCTTGCTCGACATCGCCACGGAGATGCGCCTGTACCGCGTCACCGCCGATTTCGGCCAGTCCCTGGGGTTTTGGGGTGTGCCTCCGGGGCCTTACGTCGTGCTGCCGATCCTAGGGCCGTCCACGGTGCGCGACACCGTGGGCATCGGCGTGGAAACGCGTGGTGACATGGTGCAAAGCATCGGTGACGTGCCCACTCGAAACTCCCTGTACGCCTTGCGTGCGGTCGAAACCCGTGCGGGGCTGCTGCGCGCCGGTGCCGTGCTGGACGAGGCCGCGCTGGACAAATACACCTTCACCCGCGAAGTATTCCTGCAGCGCCGCCAGAGCGTGATCGATGCCCAGCGGAACCGCGACGACGAATGACAGTCTCACACCGACCGGCCGGCGCAAGCCAGCCCCCAGAAGGAAACAACATGAAACGACGCCACTGGATTTCCCGCGCTGCCAATCTCGCGGCCACAGCGCTGCTGCCCACTGCGGGTCTGTGGGTGTTGCCTGCGCAAGCAGCCGACGAAGCACCCGATGTGCTCATCAAACGCGTGGCCACCGAGGTGTTGGACGCCGTCAAGGCCGATGCCGCCATTCAGGCGGGCGACATGGCCAAGGTCATGGCGCTGGTGGACGGCAAGATCATGCCCAACGTCAACTTTGCGCGCATGACTGCTTCTGCCGTGGGCAGGTTCTGGCGGCAGGCCTCACCCGAACAGCAAAAGCAGTTGCAGGATGAATTCAAGACCCTGCTCGTGCGCACCTACTCGGGTGCTCTGGGCCAGGTCAAGGACCAGACCCTGAGTTTTCGGCCCATGCGCGCGGCCCCCACCGACACCGAAGTGGTGGTGCGCTCCGACGTGAGAGGCCGGGGAGACCCGATACAGCTCGACTATCGGCTGGAGAAAACCGAGGCCGGCTGGAAGATCTATGACCTCAACGTGATGGGCGTGTGGCTGGTGGAAACCTACCGCACCCAGTTTGCGGCTGAAATCAATGCCAAGGGCATTGACGGACTCATTGCCACGCTGTCCAAGCGCAACAAAGCCAACGGCAAAGCCGGTTGACCGCTCCATGCTGACCTTGCCGTCCACGCTCACACACGACGAGGCCCCTGCTTGCCTAGCCCTGTGGCTGACACAGCTGCCGATGGGTCATGGCCAGGTTGTGCAGCTCGACGGCAGCGCGCTGCAGCGGTTTGACTCATCGGCCCTGTCGCTGTTGCTGGCTTTGCGACGGCACCTGCTGGCAAGGGGACAAACACTGTCCCTGGTCGCGGTACCGCCGCGTCTGGCCGAGCTGGCCACCCTGTACGGGGTGGATGAATTGCTGGCCGCATAAAATCGCGGGTTCATGTCCGCACTCAATCCCTCTGCCCGCCCGGCGGCAGACCTCGCCATTTCCTTTCAGGATGTGGTCAAGGTGTATCCCACTCCCAAAGGACCGTTCACGGCGCTGGATGGCGTGAGCCTGTCCGTAGAGCAAGGCGAGATTTTTGGCCTGCTGGGCCCCAACGGTGCGGGCAAAACCACACTCATCAGCATCCTGGCGGGTTTGTCCCGGCCCACGCGGGGCAGCGCCAGTGTGCTGGGGCACGACGTCACCGCCGACTATGCCGCCGCGCGCCGCGCGCTGGGCGTGGTTCCGCAAGAGCTGGTGTTCGATCCCTTCTTCAGTGTGCGCGAGGCGCTGCGCATGCAGTCAGGCTATTTCGGCCTCAAACACAACGACGCATGGATAGAAGACCTGTTGGGCAGTCTGGGCCTGTCCGACAAGGCCAATGCCAACATGCGCCAGTTGTCGGGTGGCATGAAACGCAGGGTGATGGTGGCGCAGGCCTTGGTGCACAAGCCCAAGGTCATTGTGCTCGACGAGCCCACCGCCGGCGTTGACGTGGAACTGCGCCAGACGCTGTGGCAATTCGTGTCCCGCCTGAACCGCGAGGGCAGCACGGTGCTGCTGACCACGCACTATCTGGAAGAGGCCGAGGCCTTGTGTGGCCGCATCGCCATGATCAAGCGTGGCAAGGTGGTGGCGCTGGAGAAAACATCTGTGCTGCTCAGTCGCGCATCGTCCAACGTGCTGCGCTTCAAGACGGACACGCCTCTGCCCGCCGAACTGGCCACCCGTGCACGCGTGACCGGGCGTGTGGTGCAGCTGCCTGCACACAACGCCCTCGAAGTCGAACAGATCCTGGCTGCAGTTCGCCTGTCTGGCGGCACTGCTGAAGATGTCGAGATGCGAAAAGCCGACCTGGAAGACGTGTTCCTCGAAGTGATGGGGGAAAACGCATGACCGGCTGGCAAGCGCTGTTCTACAAAGAGGTGCTGCGTTTCTGGAAAGTGGGCTTTCAGACCGTGGCCGCGCCTGTGCTGACGGCTGTGCTGTACATGATGATCTTTGGCCACGTGCTGGAAGACCATGTCACGGTGTACGACTCCATCAGCTACACCGCGTTTCTGGTGCCTGGTCTGGTGATGATGAGCGTGCTGCAAAACGCGTTTGCCAACAGCTCTTCATCGCTGATCCAGAGCAAGATCATGGGTAACCTGGTGTTCGTGTTGCTCACCCCCATGTCGCACTGGGCGTGGTTTGTGGCCTATGTGGCGTCGTCCGTTGTGCGCGGTCTGGCCGTGGGCGCAGGGGTGATGCTGGTGACCTGGTGGTTTGGCCAACCCGGCATGGTTGCGCCGCTCTGGGTGCTGGTGTTTGCGGTGCTGGGGGCCGCGCTGCTGGGTTCCCTCGGACTGATTGCGGGGCTCTGGGCCGACAAGTTTGACCAGTTGGCTGCATTCCAGAACTTCATCATCATGCCCATGACGTTTTTGTCGGGGGTGTTCTATTCCATCCACTCTCTTCCTGCGTTCTGGCAGACCGTCAGCCACCTCAACCCCTTCTTTTACATGATCGACGGTTTTCGCTACGGCTTTTTCGGGCGCAGCGACGTCTCACCGTGGCTCAGTCTGGGAGTGGTGGTCGTGGCGTTCGCGATCGTGGCCTCGTTCACCGTCCATCTGCTTCGCACAGGCTACAAAATCCGGCATTGAGCCGTCCTCATCACCCATGACATCCCAGGAACTCCAGTCCCTCATTGCCGGCGGCATGCCGTGCGACCACATCGAAGTCAGCGGCGATGGCCGCCACTGGTCTGCCGTCATCGTGTCGGCCGAATTCGAGGGCAAACGCCTCATTGCCCGCCACCAGCGGGTGTACGCCACGTTGGGCCAACGCATGCACACCGACGAAGTGCACGCCTTGTCCATGAAAACCCACACCCCCGCAGAGTGGGCGGCATTGCCACGCTGAGCACCCAGAACATCTCCCCACATTCATGGACAAACTGTTGATACAAGGCGGCTACCGCCTGCAAGGCGAAGTCGTCATTTCCGGGGCGAAGAACGCTGCGCTGCCCGAACTGTGTGCCGCGCTGCTCACCGCCGACCCCGTGGTGTTGCACAACGTGCCGCACCTGCAAGACGTGCTGACCATGAAGAAGCTGGTGGCCAACATGGGTGCCCGCGCCGAACGCATGGCCGATGGCACCGTGCAGCTGCAGGCTCCCGCCACGCTCACGCCCGAGGCACCCTACGAGCTGGTGAAAACCATGCGCGCGTCCATCCTGGCGCTCGGCCCCTTGCTGGCGCGTTTTGGCAAGGCCCGTGTGTCATTGCCGGGCGGTTGCGCCATCGGCTCGCGCCCGGTGGACCAGCACATCAAGGGCCTGCTGGCGATGGGGGCGGTCATTGCGGTGGAGCACGGCTACATCGAGGCATCGCTGCCGTCGGGCCAGACCCGGCTCAAGGGTGCGCGCATTGCCACCGACATGGTCACCGTCACCGGCACTGAAAATTTCATGATGGCAGCCGCCCTGGCCGATGGCGAAACCATTCTGGAAAACGCCGCCCAGGAGCCTGAAATTACCGATTTGGCCGAGATGCTGATCGCCATGGGCGCCCTTATCGAAGGGCATGGCACCAGCAAAATCCGCATCCATGGCGTGGAGTCACTGCATGGCTGCAGCCACCATGTGGTGGCCGACCGCATCGAGGCCGGGACCTTTCTGTGCGCCGTGGCAGCCACAGGTGGCGATGCCATGCTGCGCCATGCCCGTGGCGACCACCTCGACGCGGTCATTGATAAGCTGCGCGACGCGGGCGTGACGGTGGAGCCCCTGCCCGACGGCATCCGTGTGGCTTCACCCGGTGCTGCGGCACTCAAGGCGCAAGGCTTTCGCACCACCGAATACCCCGGCTTCCCGACCGACATGCAGGCCCAGTTCATGGCCCTGAATGTGGTAGCTCAAGGCACCAGCACGGTGACTGAAACCATTTTTGAAAACCGCTTCATGCACGTGCAGGAAATGCAGCGCCTGGGCGCACGTATCCATACCGAGGGCAAAGTGGCCATGATCGAGGGGCTGGGTGGTGAACATCGCCGCCTGAGCGGTGCCACGGTGATGGCCACCGACCTGCGTGCCTCAGCCAGTCTGGTGATTGCCGGTCTGGTGGCCGACGGCGAGACCCTGGTGGACCGCATCTACCACCTGGACCGGGGCTACGACCGCATGGAAGCCAAACTCAGCGCCCTGGGCGCACACATACAGCGCGTGCGCTGAACGAAATTCCGGAGCCCACCTTGATCACGCTTGCCCTGTCCAAAGGACGCATTTTTGAAGAAACCCTGCCGCTGCTGGCCGCCGCAGGCATCGAGGTGCTGGAAGACCCCGACAAGTCTCGCAAACTCATCCTTCCAACCAACCGGCCCGACGTGAATGTGGTGCTGGTGCGTGCGTCCGATGTGCCCACCTATGTCGAATATGGCGGCGCCGATTTGGGCGTGTGCGGCAAAGACACGCTCATCGAACACCAGGCCGAATGGGGCAGCCAGGGCCTGTACCAGCCACTGGACCTGAAAATTGCCCGCTGCCGCATGAGTGTGGCTGTGCGCGCCGATTTCGACTACGCCTCTGCGGTTCGCCAGGGTGCCCGTCTGGCCGTGGCCACCAAATACACCGCGATTGCCCGTGAGTTTTTTGCCACCAAAGGCGTGCATGTGGACCTCATCAAGCTCTACGGCAGCATGGAACTGGCCCCGCTGACCGGGCTGGCCGATGCCATCGTCGATCTGGTGTCTACCGGCAACACCCTCAAGGCCAACCACCTTGTCGAGGTGGAACACATCATGGACATCAGCTCGCGCCTGGTGGTGAACCAGGCGGCCCTCAAGGTGAAGCAGGCCACCCTGCGACCCATCATCGACGCCTTTGCACGGGCAGCAGGTTGAACATGACATTGGTAGCTAAACCTCTATATCTGTCAAGCGCTGGGGCCGATTTTGATGCTCAATTCAAGGCCAGACTGCACTGGTCAGCAGACACCGATGCCGCCATCGAACAACGCGTGGCCGACATCCTGGCCGACGTGCAATCCCGTGGCGATGCCGCCGTGCTGGAGTACACCGCCCGTTTCGATGGTCTGACTGCCACCGGCATGGCCGAGCTGGAGCTGACCCAGGCCGAACTGAAAGCCGCATTCGACGGCTTGCCTGCCGCTCAGTGCCAAGCCCTTGAGAGCGCCGCGCGCCGTGTGCGCAGCTACCACGAAGCCCAGAAAAAAGCGTCGGGCGAAAGCTGGAGTTACCGCGACGAAGACGGCACCTTGTTGGGCCAAAAGGTTACGCCGCTGGACCGCGTGGGCATTTACGTGCCCGGTGGCAAGGCAGCCTACCCCAGCAGCGTGCTGATGAACGCCATTCCCGCGCACGTGGCCGGGGTGCCGGACATCATCATGGTGGTACCCACCCCAAAGGGCGAAAAGAATGCTCTTGTGCTGGCCGCCGCCTACGTGGCCGGTGTGAGCCGTGCCTTCACCATCGGCGGCGCACAGGCAGTGGCTGCGCTGGCCTACGGCACAGCCACCGTGCCCAAGGTAGACAAAATCACCGGCCCCGGCAACGCCTACGTGGCCAGCGCCAAAAAACGCGTGTTCGGCACCGTGGGCATTGACATGATTGCGGGCCCCAGTGAAATTCTGGTGCTGGCCGATGGCACCACACCGGCCGACTGGGTGGCCATGGATCTGTTCAGTCAAGCTGAACACGACGAGCTGGCGCAAAGCATTTTGTTGTGCCCCGATGCCGACTACATCGCCGCCGTGCAACGCGAAATCGACCGCCTGCTGCCCACCATGCCCCGCGCAGCCATCATCGCCAAAAGCCTGACCGACCGAGGCGCGTTGATCCACACCCGCAGCATGGAAGAGGCCTGCGAACTGAGCAACCGCATCGCGCCCGAGCACCTGGAAGTCAGCAGCCGTGAGCCTCACAAATGGGAGCCCTTGCTTCGCCACGCCGGCGCCGTCTTTCTGGGGGCCTACACCAGCGAAAGTCTGGGCGACTACTGTGCCGGCCCCAACCATGTGTTGCCCACCAGCGGCACAGCGCGATTTTCCAGCCCCCTGGGGGTGTACGACTTCCAAAAGCGCAGCAGCCTGATCGAAGTGAGCCAGGCGGGTGCCCAAACCCTGGGTCCTGTGGCCGCCGAACTGGCCTATGGCGAAGGTCTGCAAGCCCACGCCCGTGCCGCAGAGTTGCGCCTGAACACTGTGCCCCCCATGAGAGGTGCCGCATGAGCGCCAATGTCAGTCAGCGCATCCGCCAGGATGTGCAGTCCATGCATGCCTATGCCATTCAGGACGCGGCGGGCATGGTCAAGCTCGACGCCATGGAGAACCCCTACGGCTTGCCGCCCGGACTGCAAGCCGCTTTGGGTTCACGCCTGGGCGCACTGGCCCTGAACCGCTACCCTGGCCCCCGTGTGAACGACCTGCGCGCTGCCCTGGCAGCCTACGCCGACATGCCCGAAGGCTTTGACCTGATGCTGGGCAACGGCTCTGACGAACTCATCAGCCTGCTGGCGCTGGCGTGCGACGTGCCCGGTGCATCCATCCTCGCGCCTCTGCCCGGTTTTGTGATGTACGCCATGAGCGCGCAGTTGCAAGGCCTGGCTTTTCACGGCGTGCCGCTGACTGCCGATTTCGAGCTCGACCTGCCCGCCATGCTGGCAGCCATTGCGGCGCACCGCCCGGCCATTGTCTACCTGGCCTACCCCAACAACCCCACCGCCAACCTGTGGGATGACGCGGCCATCGAGGCGATCATCGAGGCCCAGGGCGCGCAAGGCGGGCTGGTGGTGATGGACGAGGCCTACCAGCCTTTTGCGTCCAAAACCTGGCTCACCCGCATCCGCCAGGCGCCCGAGCGCCATGGGCATGTGCTGCTGATGCGCACCCTGTCCAAGTTCGGGCTGGCGGGGGTGCGGCTGGGCTACATGATGGGGCCCAAAACCCTGCTGGCCGACATCGACAAGGTGCGCCCGCCCTACAACATCAGCGTGCTCAACACCGAATGTGCGCTGTTTGCGCTGGAACACGCCGAGGTGTTTGCCGCCCAAGCCGACGCCATACGCCAGCAGCGCGAGTGGCTTGCCGCCGAATTGGCGCGCTTGCCCGGTTTCACCGTGTTCCCCAGCCAGGCCAACATGCTGCTGGTGCGCGTACCCGATGCGCAACAGTGTTTCGATGACCTCAAGCGTGCGGGGGTCTTGGTGAAGAATGTTTCTAAAATGCACGCTTTGCTGCACAACTGTTTGCGTTTGACGGTCGGCACCCCCGACGAAAATGCCCGCATGGTGGCCGCATTCCACACCACCCCATGACCACCCCAAGCGATTCTTCCCTGGCGGCATCCGAGCGTTGCGCCGACGTCCTGCGCCAGACCGCCGAAACCCGCATCCGCGTGGTGCTCAACCTCGACGGCACCGGCCAGTCGAAGCTGCACACCGGCATCGGCTTTTTTGATCACATGCTCGACCAGATCGCCCGCCACGGGCTGATCGACCTCGACATTGCAGTGGAAGGCGACCTGCACATCGACGGCCACCACACCGTGGAAGACGTGGGCATCACCCTCGGCCAAGCGGTGGCCAAGGCCGTGGGCGACAAAAAAGGCCTGCGCCGCTACGGCCACGCCTATGTGCCGCTGGATGAAGCACTCAGCCGCGTGGTGGTCGATTTTTCGGGCCGCCCGGGTTTGCACATGCACGTGCCGTTCACGGCCGGCATGATCGGCGCGTTCGACACGCAACTCACGTTCGAGTTTTTCCAGGGTTTTGTGAACCACGCGGGCGTGACACTGCACATCGACAACCTGAAGGGCCAGAACGCCCACCACCAGGCTGAAACCGTGTTCAAGGCCTTTGCCCGCGCCGTTCGCATGGCTCTGGAAGTGGACCCGCGCATGGGCAACACCATTCCCTCCACCAAGGGTTCGCTGTGAGCGCGCCCAGCCAGCCATGACCCGCAAGATGGTGGCCGTGGTGGACTACGGCAGTGGCAATTTGCGCTCCGTCTCCCAGGCTGTCATGCATGTGGCGTCCGCTGAGAATGTGGAGGTGCGCGTCACCTCCAGTCCGCAAGACGTGTTTGATGCCGACCGCGTGGTGCTCCCCGGCCAGGGACACATGGCCGACTGCATGGCCGAGTTGGCCCGCTCGGGCCTGAAAGACGCCGTGCTGCACGCTGCCGCGTACAAGCCCCTGTTTGGTGTGTGTGTGGGCATGCAAATGCTCCTAGACCGCAGCGAAGAGGGCCCCACCGACGGTCTGGGTCAGATCGGCGGTGAGGTGGTGCGTTTTCAGCTCGAAGGCCAGTTGCAGGCCGACGGCAGCCGCTACAAGGTGCCTCAGATGGGCTGGAACCGCGTGTTCCACCAGTTGGGCCGTGGCCCTTCGCACGCCATGTGGGACGGCGTGGCCGACGGGGCCTATTTCTATTTCGTCCACAGTTACTTCGCGCGGCCCGCCCAAGCCGTGCACAGTGTGGGTGAAACCGACTATGGCCAGCGCTTTTCAGCGGCCATCGCCCGTGACAACCTGTTTGCCACTCAGTTTCACCCCGAAAAAAGTGCCGACCAAGGCCTGCGGCTGTACCGCAACTTCCTGAACTGGAAGCCCTGACCCCAGCACGTTCCATTCCTTCCCGTTCCCGTTGTTCAACCCCGTTCCCAGACCCTTTCTCACATCCCTGCCATGTTGCTCATTCCCGCCATTGACATGAAAGACGGCCAGTGTGTTCGCCTCAAACAAGGTGACATGGACCAGACCACCGTGTTCGGTGAAGACCCTGCGGCCGTGGCGCGCATGTGGGTCAACAAGGGCGCACGGCGTGTGCACCTGGTGGATTTGAACGGAGCCTTTGCGGGCAAGCCCAAAAACGAGGCTGCCATTCGCAAAATCCTGAAAGAAATTGGCTCCGAAGTGGATGTGCAGTTGGGTGGCGGCATCCGCGACCTCGACACCATCGAGCGCTACCTCGATGCCGGACTGCGCTACGTCATCATCGGCACGGCTGCCGTGAAAAACCCAGGCTTCCTGCAGGATGCCTGCACCGCATTCGGCGGCCACATCATCGTGGGGCTGGACGCCAAAGACGGCAAAGTGGCCACCGACGGCTGGAGCAAACTCACCGGCCATGAAGTGGTGGACCTGGGCAAAAAGTTTGAAGACTACGGCGTGGAATCCATCATCTACACCGACATCGGGCGCGACGGCATGTTGAGCGGCATCAACATCGAGTCCACCGTCAAGCTGGCACAGGCGCTCACCATTCCCGTGATTGCATCCGGCGGCTTGTCCAATCTCGACGACATCCGTGCGCTGTGCGCTGTCGAGAGTGAGGGTGTGGAAGGCGTGATCTGCGGCCGCTCCATTTACAGCGGCGACCTTGACTTCGAAGCCGCGCAGCAGCTGGCCGACGAACTCAATGGCTGACGCCCTGGCCATCTGCCAGTCAGAACTGTTCCAAGGGCTTCCCTGCTGGCGCTTGCGCCTGCCCCAAGGCGACACCGTGTTGGTGGCCGAGCACGGAGCCCACGTGTTGTCCTGGGTGGCAGCGGGGCGCGAGCGGCTGTTTTTGAGCGGGCACAGCCATTTCAACGGGCGCGATGCCATTCGTGGCGGGGTACCCGTGTGCTGGCCACAGTTCAATGCGCGCGGCGCGCTGCCCAAACACGGCTTTGCCCGCAACCTGCCTTGGGTGGCCGATGTGCCGCCGGTGTTGACGGCCGACAGCGCAGAAGCCTCCCTGAGCCTGCGCAGCGGGCCTGACACCATGGCCGTGTGGCCACAGGCCTTTGATGCCCGCGTTTGTGTGGCCTTGAGCCCCGGCTGTTTGCGTGTGACCCTGGGTGTGGACAACAGCGGCACGCAGCCGCTGGCGTTCACCGGGGCGTTGCACACATATCTCGCGGTGGACGATGTCGCCCAGGCGCGGCTCACCGGTCTGGGTGGCCAGCCCGAGTGGGATGCCCTATCAGACACCCACGGAACCGCCGCCGACACCCTTTATTTCCCCGGCAGCTTCGACCGTGTCTACCACGCGGCGGCAGCACCCTTGACCCTGCACGATGGTGTACAACGGCTGGCCATAGAACAAAGCGCCGACTGGGCCCACTCTGTCGTGTGGACCCCGGGTGCGGCCAACGCCGCTGGCATGGCCGACATGGCCCCTGGCAGCCACCAACGCATGTTGTGCGTGGAGGCTGCCCAAGTGTTCGAGCCCATCTCCGTGCCCGCTCATGGGCAGTGGCAGGGCTGGCAACAATTCAACGTGCGCTGACATTTTCACAGCCTGACACACATGCTCGCCAAACGCATCATTCCTTGCCTGGACGTGACCGGAGGCCGCGTCGTCAAAGGCGTGAACTTTGTCGAACTGCGCGACGCAGGCGACCCGGTGGAAATCGCCGCCCGCTACAACGAGCAAGGCGCCGACGAACTCACGTTCCTAGACATCACCGCCACCAGCGACGGGCGCGACCTCATCCTGCACATCATTGAAGCCGTGGCCAGCCAGGTGTTCATTCCCCTCACCGTGGGCGGTGGCGTGCGCACGGTGGAAGACGTGCGCCGCCTGCTGAACGCCGGAGCCGACAAAACCAGCTTCAACTCCGCGGCAATAGCCAACCCCCAGGTCATCAACGACGCATCGGCCAAGTACGGCGCGCAATGCATCGTGGTGGCCATCGACGCCAAACGCCGCAAGCCCGAAGACGAATTGCGCCTGTCCGCCACCGGCTTGCCCGTGGGCCCTGGCTGGGACGTGTTCAGCCATGGCGGCCGCAAAAACACCGGACTCGATGCGCTGCAGTGGGCGGTCAACATGGCCGAGCGTGGCGCAGGCGAAATTTTGCTGACCAGCATGGACCGCGATGGCACCAAGTCGGGCTTTGACCTGGCGCTGACCCGCGCCGTGTCTGACGCTGTCAGCGTGCCCGTGATTGCCTCGGGCGGCGTGGGCAACCTCGACCACCTGGCCGACGGGGTGCAACAGGGCGGTGCCGACGCGGTGCTGGCCGCCAGCATCTTCCACTACGGCGAATACACCGTGGCCCAGGCCAAGGCCCGCATGGCCGAGCGCGGCATACCTGTTCGCCTGTGATTCAGTATCAAAAGTGCCTCTACCGCTTGATGGTATTGGTTTTTCAGCTACAACGAATACATTCAAACTGCCCCGCATGAACTGGCTTGACGACGTGAAATGGGATGCCCAGGGCCTGGTGCCGGTCATCGCCCAGGAGGCCGCCACTGGCGACGTGCTGATGTTCGCCTGGATGAACCGCGAAGCCTTGGCCAAAACTGCCGAGCTGGGTCGTGCCGTGTACTTCAGCCGCTCGCGTGGCAAGCTGTGGTTCAAGGGCGAAGAGTCTGGCCACGTGCAAACCGTGCACGACATCCGGCTCGATTGCGACAACGACGTGGTGCTGCTGAAGGTCACCCAGCTGGGGCACGAGCCAGGCATTGCCTGTCACACCGGTCGTCACAGTTGTTTCTTTCAAAAATACGAAGATGGGCGTTGGGCAGCGGTTGAGCCTGTGCTCAAGGATCCCGAGCACATTTACAAATGACCACATCTTCACTCGCCCCCACCGACGCCCTGGACCGCCTGGCCCAGGTCATTGAAAGCCGCAAACCTGCCAACGGCGGCAACCCCGACACAAGCTACGTGTCGCGCCTGCTGCACAAAGGCCCCGACGCCTTCCTGAAAAAAATCGGTGAAGAGGCCACTGAAGTGGTGCTGGCCGCCAAAGACGCCGACCACGGCGCCTCCACCCAGCCTCTGGTGGGTGAGGTGGCTGATTTGTGGTTTCACAGCATGATCGCGCTGGCCCATTACGGACTGACGCCTGCCGACGTGGTGGCCGAACTCGTGCGCCGCGAAGGCCTGAGCGGGCTGGAAGAAAAAGCCCTGCGCAAAGCCAAAGACCGTGCAGGCGAAGCCTGACAACGGCCACACCCCAAAGACCTGCCCCATGCAAACCGAAACAGAACGCCTCCAAAGCCTGAACACACTGGGCGTGGTCAGCTACCTGCTGCACCTCGTCGTGGCCGTGGCCGCCTTCATCCCCGGCGCACAAATGGGCGTGACGCTGCTCCTGGTGGCGCTGGTGATCGACCTGGTCAAGCGCAGCGACGCAGCGGGCACCTGGCACGCCAGCCACTTCACGTGGCGGCTGCGCACGCTGTTCATTGCGGGTGGGTTGTACCTGATCACCCTGCCGCTGTGGCTGCTGTTTTTGTTGCCGGGGATGGTGGCCTGGTGGCTGATTTCCATCTGGTTTTTGTATCGCATCGCCAAAGGCTTCCTGCGCATGAACGCAGGCCAGGCGATGGAGGAGTGAACATGTCTGTCGATGAAAATTGCCTGTTCTGCAAAATCGCGGCCGGGAAAATCCCCAGCCGCAAGGTCTACGAAGACGACCACATCTACGCCTTCCACGACATCAACCCCTGGGCGCCCGTGCATTTTTTGATGGTGCCCAAGCTGCACATCCCGTCACTGGCGCAAGCAGGGCCCGAGCATGAAGCCCTGCTGGGCCGCATGCTCGTCCTGGCTCCCCGCCTGGCGCTGGAACAGGGCTGCAAACCCTATCCGGAGGGTGGGTTTCGGGTTGTCATCAACACGGGAGACGAGGGCGGCCAGGAAATACACCACTTGCACGTCCATGTCATGGGCGGCCCCCGCCCTTGGTTGAGGGGCTGACGTTTAGAATCCACCGCAGTCACACCCCCAGGGGTGTGGGTCACATTCACAAGGAGTTGGTCATGGGTAGTTTTTCCATTTGGCACTGGTTGATCGTGCTGCTGATTGTGGTCATGGTGTTTGGCACCAAGAAGCTCAAGAACATGGGCTCCGATCTGGGCGGCGCAGTCAAGGGCTTCAAAGATGGCATGAAGGACGGCACCGGCGCTGCTGCCGACGACGCCACCGCTGCCAAGCCTCAGGTGACCCAGGCCACCACGGCTGACAAGTCCACCACCATTGACGTCGAAGCCAAGACCAAGAGCTGAGCCCCCACAGGGCTGATACATGATTGACCTTGGCATTTCCAAACTCGCGCTGATCGGCGCGGTGGCGCTGGTGGTCATTGGCCCCGAAAAGTTGCCCAAGCTCGCTCGCACGGTCGGGGCGCTGCTGGGCAAAGCACAGCGGTACGTGGCCGATGTGAAGGCCGAGGTGAACCGCTCCATCGAGCTCGAAGAGCTCAAGAAAATGCGCGACACGGTCAAAACCGCCGCCAGCGACGTGGAGTCCTCCATCCAGTCCGGTGCGGCCGATTTTGAAAAGTCCTGGGCCGATGCCACCAACGAGTACAGCACGTCCACCCACGAAGCTCTCATCGACCTGGGCGCACCGTTGGTGCCCGAGTACAAGAACCCCGCCAAAAAATGGCGGGTCAAACAAAAAGCCATGCCGCAGTGGTACAAGGCCCGCAGCGGCGTGCGCACGCGGGTGCAGTCTGGTGCGGCGCGCGTGGCGCGTTTTCGGCCCAAACCCCGTTCCACCCTGAGCTGACCGATGTCCGACAACACAAAAGGTCCCCAAGACGAACTGGCCGGGACCGAGCAGCCTTTTGTCCAGCACCTGATCGAGCTGCGCGACCGCATGATGTACAGCCTGGCCGGTGTGGCTGTGGCCATGATCCTGCTGGCCATCTGGCCAGGGCCGTCAGGCCTGATCGACCTCATTGCGGTTCCCATCCGTGCCCACATGCCGCCCGACGCCAAACTGATTGCCGTGGGCGTGTTCTCCCCGTTTTTCATTCCGCTCAAGGTGTTGATGATGGCGGGGCTGTTGCTGGCCTTGCCTTGGCTGATGTACCAGGCTTGGGCGTTTGTGGCCCCGGGCCTTTACAGCCACGAAAAGCATTTCGCCTTGCCCCTGATCTTTTTCGGCAGCCTGCTGGCCTACGTGGGCATTGCCTTCGTGCAGTTTTTTGTGCTGGACAAGATGTTCGGGTTCATCCAGAACTTCACGCCCGAAAGTGTGGCCGCCACGCCCGACATTGCGTCGTATGTGGAAGCCATTTTGTCGCTGTACCTGGCCTTTGGCATGGCGTTCCAGGTACCCATCGTGGTGGTGTTGCTGGTGCGTTTTGGCATGGTGACCATCGAGCAGCTGCGCGACTTCCGGGGCTATTTCATCGTCATTGCGTTTGTGATTGCCGCCATCGTCACGCCACCCGATGTGATTTCGCAGCTGGCCTTGGCCATTCCCATGACCATCCTGTATGAGTTTGGCATTCTGGGTGCCAAATACATGGTCAAGCCTGCACCCAAGGAAGACGAAGACACCGGCGACAAGCCCGCTTGAGCGGCGGCTTGTCGCGAATGTCACCGGGGCTGGTTATTGCGGTGTTCTGACCGGGTTGCGCTGGGCGGGCACCACCGACAGTGTGGACTCTTGCGAGCGACGGCGCACGGTGAGTGTCGCTTCCACACCGGGCTTCAGCGCCGCCACTGCGCTGAGCAGTTGCGGCACAGATGACACCGCTTGGCCCTGCACCTGCACGATCACATCACCCGGGCGAATGCCGGCTTGTGCGGCCGGGCCGTTTTGCAACACGCCGGTGATGATGACACCCCCCGTTTGCGGTACCCCGAAGGTTTCGGCCAGTTCGGCGTTCAGTTCCTGGGGTTCCACACCGATCCAGCCACGCGTGACCTTGCCATCCTGCACGATCGATTCCATGACGGCACGCGCCGTTGACGTGGGAATGGCAAACCCGATGCCCATGGAGCCACCCGAGCGCGAATAAATGGCTGTGTTGATGCCCACAAGGTGACCGTTCACGTCCACGAGTGCGCCACCCGAATTGCCGGGGTTGATGGCCGCGTCGGTCTGGATGAAGTTTTCAAAGGTGTTGATGCCCAGTTGCGAGCGGCCCAGCGCGCTGACGATGCCGCTGGTCACGGTTTTGCCCACGCCAAACGGGTTGCCCACTGCCAGCACGGGATCGCCCACTTGAAGGGCATCGGAGTCGCCCAGGGTGATGGCGGTCAGGCCCTCAAGCGCCACGCGCAGCACCGCCAGATCGGTTTCAGGGTCGGTGCCCATCACGGTGGCTTTGACCACCCGGCCATCGTTCAGCGCCACTTCGATGTCGTCTGCGCCCTCGATCACGTGGTTGTTGGTCAGGATGAACCCGGCTGGACTGACCACCACACCTGATCCCAGGCCAGACTGGGGTTGTGACCGTGTGCCCTGGTCCCCGAAGAAAAAGCGGAACCAGGGGTCGTCGCTTTGAGCCCTGCGGTCGGGTGCTTTGCTGGTGCTGATGCTGACCACCGCCGCCGAGGCCACCTGCGCCGCCTGCCTGAAGGAGACGCGCCCCGAAGTGGAGCCCGCCTCGGTTGAGGCGGGAGCCTCCAGAATGGGGACCACAGATGCCAGTCTGGGCCTGCGGTCAAGCCATTGGGGCTTGAGTGTGGCCACGATGAAATAGGCCGCCAACAACAGTGTCACGGCTTGCGAAAACAGGATCCAGAGCTTTTTCATGCGGTAGGGGGACATGCGTTGGGGCATGAACACAAAGTGTGGGCAACCACTGTAACGTCAAGGCTCTGGCACGTCGGGTTCTATCCGCGCTTTGCTTGGCGTTTGGCGCGCACTCAGCCAACCGGCTGCCACGCCACACGTCGCAATCAGCCCGACTCCGATCCATTCGAGCACACCGGGCACATGGTCGAACACCCACCAGCCTGCCAGCATCGCAAAACCGATCTGGGCATACAGGTAAGGGCTGAGTGTGGAGGCCGGTGCCCTTGCGTAGGCCATGATGAGAAAAAAGTGGCCCACGGTGCCCATCAGGCCCACGAGGCACAGCAGTGCCAGTGTGTGGCCATCGGGCCAGCCCGTCCATGCCAGCGGCAACACCGCCGTCATGGCCAGCGCTCCTACCCATCCGGTGTACAGGTGCATGGTCATGGGGTGCTCGGTGCGGGCCATGCGGCTGGTCAGGATCTGAAAACTGGCATACACCAGCACCATCAACAGTGGCAGCAAGGTGACCCAGCCAAGCGAGTGCCCGCCCGGCTGCACGATGAACAAGGCCCCACAGAAGCCACCTGCCACCAACACCCAGCGCAGGGGGCTTACACACTCCTTGAGGAAAACCGCCGCCAGCAGCGTGACGACCAGCGGTGCCAGCATCACGATGGCCGTGAATTCGCCCACAGGCATCAGGCTCACGCTGATGAAGCTCAGGATGCTGACCGACAACAGCAACAGGCCACGCACCACCTGGAACTTTGGGTGGTCTGTTTTCAGGCGCGCAGGGCCAGGGGTGAGCAGCATCACCAGGCTGACCGCCAGGGCTTGAAACAGGTAGCGGAACCACACCGCCACCAGCACGGACACCGCAGCGCTGGTGAACTTCACCGTGGTGTCCAGCACCACAAAACACGCTACGGCGCATAACACAAACGCAATGCCTTGCAGCGGGCGCGCTGCCGGTTCGGCCGCAGTGGTCATTCAGTGCCAGTGAATGCGGTCGGCCAGCAGTTCCCACACAGGGGTGAGCTTTCCTTGCAGGTGGGGCAGGGCACCCAGGTCGGTGTGGCTTTCCTCAGGGCTGTGGAAGTCACTCCCGCGCGACGCGGCCAGGCCAAACTCCAGCGCCATGTCTGCGTACTGGATGGCCTCGGCCGCGCTGTGGCTGCCCGTCACCACCTCCACTCCCTGGCCGCCGTGGGCGATGAACTCTGTGAACAGCGCGTACTCCGCCGTGGGGCTGTGGTCATACCGTGCGGGGTGCGCAATGATGGCCATGCCCCCGGCCTCGCGGATCCAGCGCACGGCGTCGCCCAGTTTGGCCCAGCGGTGCGGCACAAAGCCGGGTTTGTTCTCTGTCAGGAAGCGGCGAAACACCTCATTGGTGTCCTGGCACACCCCGGTTTCCACCAGAAAACGCGCGAAGTGGGTGCGTGAAATCAGCTCAGGGTTGCCCACGTATTTCAGCGCGCCGTCATATGCGCCCTTGATGCCCACAGCCGCCAGTTGGTCGGCCATCTCCTGCGCGCGTTGGTCGCGCCCGCCACGGGTTTGGGCCAGGCCTTGTACCAGGGCGGGGTGGTCAGGGTCAAACCCCAGGCCCACGATGTGAACTGTGACGCTGGCAAAGGTGACGGACACCTCTACCCCCGTGAGATAGGGCAAACCCAATGCGCTGGCCGCTGCCATGGCACGGTGTTGTCCACCCACTTCGTCATGATCGGTCAGAGCCCACAGCTCCACCCCGTTGGTTTTGGCGCGCTGGGCCAGTTGCTCCGGGGTGAGGGTGCCGTCCGACACCACCGAATGGCAATGCAAGTCAGCGTTCAGGATGCCGGTGGGTGTCAGGGTTTTCATGGGGGCATTTTAGGGAGCGACCGCCGCCCGTGGTCGGTGCGGGGCTTCAGCTTTCAGCCGCTTCCACCAGAAACCGCACCCTGCGTTGCCCCTGCCACTCATCGGCATCCAGCCTGAAGGCCAGTTTCGCGCGGGCGGGCAGGGGTTCGGTGTGGCTGAACCACATGGCGTCCACTGGGTCGCCTTGGTGCTTGAGCTTCAGGGCCATGTGCTTGTCGCCCACCAACCGCTGGCTCACCACGTCCACCACCTCGGCAAACACGGGCGGGGCAAAGCCCTGGCCCCACACCTCTTTGTGCAGGGCATCGACCACGTCGATGCGGCGGAACTGTTTGTCCAGTGGGCCATCTGCCGCCAGGCGGCGTGTCAGGGTGGCGGCGTCCAGCCATTCATGGGCCACCTGCTGCAATGCGGCCTCGAATTCGTCAAGCCGGTCGGCGTCAATGGTGCAGCCTGCCGCCATGGCGTGGCCGCCAAAGCGCAGCAGCACGCCGGGGCAGCGCTTGGCCACCAGGTCCAGCGCGTCGCGCAGGTGAAAACCGGGAATGCTGCGGCCCGAGCCCTTCAGCTCATGTTCTTTGCCCTCGGCTTGGCTCATGGCAAAGACAAAGGTGGGGCGGTGCAGCTTGTCTTTCAGGCGTGAGGCCACGATGCCCACCACGCCTTCATGAAAGTCGGGGTCAAAGACACAGAGCGCCGGTGGCGGTTCTTCGGACTCGTCCAGCATCTCGTCGGCCAGTTGCAGGGCCATCTCGCGCATGTCGCCCTCGATGGCTTTGCGTTCGCGGTTGATGCCGTCGAGCATGCGTGCCAGTTCGGTGGCCTGGGTGGGGTCGTCGGTGGCCAGGCATTCAATGCCCAGCGTCATGTCAGACAGGCGCCCGGCAGCGTTCAGGCGCGGGCCGACGGCAAAGCCGAAGTCGAAGGCGGTGGCTGCCTCGGGCTTGCGGCTGGCCACGGCAAACAGCGCGGCCAGGCCGGGGGGCAGGGCACCGGCGCGCACACGCTTCAGGCCCTGGGCCACCAGGCGGCGGTTGTTGGCGTCAAGTTTCACCACGTCGGCCACGGTGCCCAGCGCCACCAGCGGCAACAGGTTGTCCACCTTCGGTTGGCTTTTGGCATCGAACACACCCCGGTTGCGCAATTCGGCGCGCAGGGCCAGCAGCACGTAGAACATGACGCCCACGCCAGCGATGGCTTTGCTTTCAAACCCGCATTCAGGCTGGTTGGGGTTGACGATGACGCAGTCGGCGGGCAGTACCACTTGGCCGTCGATTTGGGCAGGCAGGTGGTGGTCGGTCACCAGCACTTGCAGGCCCAGTTCGCGGGCGGTGGCCACGCCTTCCAGGCTGGCAATGCCGTTGTCCACGGTCACCAGCACCTGCGCGCCCGTGGCGGCCACGCGGCGGGCAATGCTGGGCGTCAGGCCGTAGCCGTCGGCAACCCGGTCGGGCACCAGGTAGCTGATGCCGTCAAACGCAAGAGGCGCGGCCAGCATCTTCAGGCCGCGCAGGCCCACGGCGCAGGCGGTGGCGCCGTCGCAGTCGTAATCGGCCACGATGCAGATGCGCTGGCGCTGCTCAAACGCGTCTGCCAGCAGGCGGGCGGCCGTGTCGGCGTGTTTCAGGGTGGAAGGGGGCAGCAGGCGGGCCAGGCTGTCGTCAAGTTCGTCGGCGCTGGTCATGCCGCGTGCGGCGTACAGGCGCGCCAGCAGGGGGTGAATGCCGGCCTGCTCCAGCGCCCACAGGGCGCGAGGGGGAACGTCGCGGTCAATGATTTTCATAGTGGTGAAAGCAATTCAGATAAGCGCTGGGTGCCAAAAATGTTTGAAATATTGGCGCGAAAGCGTTGCCAGGGGCTGCGTGGCCCCCAAGCCAGGGTGGTGAAGCTGCGCTCGCCACACAGGGTGAGCTGCACCCGCTCACCGGCTTGCGCGCGGGCCAGCCAGGCGGGTAGCACTTCGGCGTCGAGTTGTTGCCAGGCCAGTTGCCATGCGGCCCAGTCGCCGCGCAGGGCGGGGGTGCGCAGGCGGTCGTCTACCGTCACGTTGTCAGCAATTCCCGCCGGGGCGGTGGGGCACGCACCGCTGCCGCTGATCCAGAACGCGTTGACCGGGGCCAGCCCGGCGGCCACCCGTTCGTCGTGCGCAGGGTGGGTGTAGAACAGCATTTGTGCTTCGTTTTGCAGGCGGCGCAGCGGGGCGGCGGCCGGGGCCATGGGCAGCCACGGCGCGATGGAGCGGCCCACCACCCGGTCCAGCGACGCGGTGGCCTGCCCTTCAAACACAGCGCCTTGCGCCAGCCAGCGGTCGGGCGCGTGCCAGGTGAGTGTGATGCCGTCTTCCTGCGCCCAGGGTTGCAGTGCGGCCAGCAGGGTGCGGGAATGGGCTTCGCTCAAGCCCAGCGCCTGCGGGTCGTGCAGCGTGACGTGGCCGTTGCCCACCTCTTGGTGGCAGGGCGTGAACCAAGCGGCGGCGGTTGTGCTGTGGGTGCTCCACGCGGCCCAAGGCACTTGGCCGTCGGGCGCGCTCATGCCCAGCAGTGCGGAGTGGGCGCGCTCGTGCGGCGGGGTCAGCGTCCGTTCGCCATCAGTGGGCGCTGGGGTTTCAGGCGTCACCGTGGGCCCCAGGGCCAGCAACCGGGTGAGATGGGGCAATGCGAGGGTGCCCAGCAAGCTTTGGCAGCCTTCGTCCAGGACCGAGGCGAACGACAACAGCAGGCGCGGCAGGGCCGGAGTGGGTGACACGGACACGGGACGTTGGGAAGGCAAAGGCGCAGCAGACATGGCGGGCATTGTGCGGGATGCCACAATTCCCGCATGAACCTTCCCTATGAACTGTCTCTGGGCTGGCGCTACACGCGTGCGGGCCGGGCCACGCGGCGCAACGGCTTCATCTCCTTCATTTCAGGCGTGTCCATGCTGGGCATTGCACTCGGGGTGGCGGCGCTCATCATTGTGCTGAGCGTGATGAACGGCTTTCAAAAAGAAGTGCGCGACCGCATGCTGGGTGTGCTCTCGCACATCGAGGTGTTTGCGCCGGGTGGCGCAGCCATCCCCAACTTGCCTCAAACCCTGACCGAAGTTCGTGCCAACCCCAACGTGGTGGGTGCTGCGCCCTTCATAGCTGCCCAGGCATTGCTGGCGCGCGGTGAAGACATGAAAGGCACACTGGTGCGCGGGGTGGATCCGGCGTTGGAAGGCGAAGTGACCGACATGTTTGCCCGCAACCCCGTGTTGCAACGCCTGGTGCCCGGTGGTTTTGGCGCAGTGCTGGGCGCAGAACTGGCCAACAGCCTGGGGGTGCGCGAGGGCGACGTGGTCACCCTCATCGCCCCCAGCGGCCAGGTGACCCCGGCGGGTGTGGTGCCGCGCCTGAAACAAATGACCGTGGTGGGCACGTTTGACTCGGGCCACTTCGAATACGACAGCGGACTGGTGCTGCTGCACCAAGACGACGCAGCCAAAATCTTCCGGCTGGAAGGGCCCACCGGCGTGCGCCTGAAAATCAAGGACTTGCACCAGTCGCGAGAGGTGGCTCTGCAACTGCTGATGACGCTGACCGGCGACCTGCTGGTGCGCGACTGGACGCGCCAGAACCGCACCTGGTTTGCGGCCGTGCAGCTTGAAAAACGCATGATGTTCATCATCCTCACACTGATCGTGGCGGTGGCAGCTTTCAACCTGGTGAGCACACTGGTGATGACCGTGACCGACAAGCGGGCAGACATTGCCATCTTGCGAACGCTGGGGGCCAGCCCGCGCAGCATCATGGGCATTTTTGTGGTGCAAGGGGCCATGGTGGGCGTGATCGGCACCATCAGCGGCTTGTTGCTTGGCTTGGGCGTGGCGTTCAACATCGATGTGCTGGTGCCCGCGCTGGAGCGGCTGCTGGGTGCCACCTTTTTGCCGCGCGACGTGTACCTGATCAGCCGCATGCCGAGTGACCCGCAGCAGGCCGACATCGTGCCGATTGCCGTCATATCTTTGGTGCTGGCCTTTGTGGCCACGCTCTACCCCAGCTGGCGCGCCAGCCGTGTGAACCCGGCAGAGGCGCTTCGCTATGAATGACAACATGGCCCCCAAGCGTGACGATGTCCCGGGGTTTGCGCCTGAAGGCGCTGCACTGCCCCCCGAGGGGGCCCTCGCGAGCTTGGGGCGGCCCGGCGCCGGCTCGAAGCTTGTGCTACAAGCCACAGCCCTGACCAAGCGTTTTGTCGAAGGTCGGCTCGACGTGACCGTGCTGCAGGGCGTGGACCTGACGGTGCGTGCGGGTGACACGCTGGCCATCGTCGGTGCGTCGGGCTCGGGCAAAAGCACCTTGCTGCACCTGTTGGGCGGGCTGGATGCGCCCAGCAGCGGCAGTGTGACGCTGATGGGCCAGCCGCTGGCGGGCCTGAGTGCGGCGCAGCAAGGCGTGTTGCGCAACCAGCACCTGGGCTTTGTGTACCAGTTTCACCACCTGTTGCCCGAGTTCAGCGCCCAAGACAACGTGGCCATGCCGCTGTGGATTCGCCGCACCGACCGGGCCGAGGCCGCGGCCACTGCAGCGGCCATGCTGGCCCGTGTGGGCCTGGCCGAGCGCCTGCACCACCGGCCGGCAGAGCTGTCGGGCGGCGAACGCCAGCGGGTGGCCATGGCGCGGGCGCTGGTGACGCAGCCTGCCTGCGTTCTGGCCGACGAACCCACCGGCAACCTGGACCGTGGCACGGCCGACAGTGTGTTCGAGCTGATGCTGCAACTCGCCCGCGATCAGGGCACAGCGTTCATCGTGGTCACCCACGACGAGGCTCTGGCCCAGCGCTGCAGCCGACGTGCCGCCTTGCTGAAGGGGCGCTTGACGTTGTCGTGATGTGGCGGCTGTGCCCTCAGCGCGTACCCAGTCCGCGTTTGAGTTCTTTCAACAGCAGAACCACTTGATTGGAGCCGTGTTTGAACGCGCCGTTGAGTGTCTTTTCAGCGCTGGCGGCATCTCCACCCTGCTTTTGCAGCAGGACGGTGGACGCCTGCAAATGAAAGTACTTGTGTCGCGCCACCAGCACACTGAACGCCGGGTACTTGCCCAAGCGCTCGCGCCCTGCGCCGTGAAGCCACTTGCCCAGGTCGCAGCGGTCGTCCAGGCACACCACGGCGGGGTCGAACTGTTCGGTGGAGGTGCCGTTCAGGTGGTTGGCCAGGCGCAGCTTCCAGTTTTCGTGCGCGGCAATGGCCGAGTCCACGTCGATTTCTGCCAGCACGGCGGCGGCGGCCTTGGCGTCCAGGCCCAATTCACTGGCCAGGCTTTTGTCGGTATCTGGTTCAACGGGTTTTTTGTCATCCCAATTGAACAGGCGGCTGAAGAATCCCATGCAGGTCTTTCGATGAGGTACCGTCCCTGACGCGCTCTACGGCGTTGCTGGCGCTCAGTGTGACCGAGCCGCGTGATTTTTGTCATGCATTCTAAGATTCAGCGAGGGATTTCATCCAACACACCACACCCGCCCGATGACCTGGATCGACACACATGCCCACCTCGACGCCCCTGAAATCCAGGCGTTGGCCGGTGGTGTGGCTGCGGTGCAGGCAGCGGCAGTTGCGTGTGGCGTGCGGCTGTGTGTGCTGCCTGCGGTGCATCCTGCCCATTTTGAGGTGGTGCGAGACATCGCCCACGCACATGGCAATGCCTATGCGCTGGGGATCCATCCCCTCTGGGTGCCGCAATCGACCGAGGCCGATCTGGTCCAGCTGGAAGCCGCGTTGTCGCATCACGCATCTGACCCGCGCCTGGTGGCCGTGGGTGAAATAGGGCTCGACTTTTTTGTGCCAGCCCTGTGCACCCCGTCCATGCGAGAGCGCCAGCAGTTGTTTTACCGCGCCCAATTGAAACTGGCCAAGCAGCACGGCTTGCCCGTGTTGCTGCATGTGCGCCGCAGTGCTGACCTGCTGCTCAAACACTTGCGCAGTGTGTGGGCCGGTGCCCCGGCGCCGGGGCAAGCGGGCATAGCGCACGCCTTCAACGGCAGCGACGAGCAGGCAGCCGCTTTCCTGCGCCTGGGCTTCAAGCTGGGGTTTGGCGGCGCGGTCACGTTCGATGCTGCACGGCAGCTGCGCCACCTGGCCGCCACCCTGCCCGACACCGCCCTGGTGCTGGAAACCGATTCGCCCGACATCCCGCCCCAGTGGCTGTATGCCACTGCTGCCCAGCGCGCTGCCGGGCAACCCCAAGGCATCAACACCCCCGCCGAGCTGCCGCGCATCGGCGCGCTGGTGGCGGGGCTGCGGGGTACCACCCCCGATGCCTTGGCCGCCCAGACCACGGCCAACGCACTGGCCGCGTTGCCACGTCTGCGCGCCCTGTGGGAAAAGGGCTGACCATGCCGGCCCGCCTGGTGGGGCTGCCGCCCCTGGTGGATGTGCGCACCCGCGTGCTGGTGCTGGGCAGTTTTCCCGGCGCGGCGTCCTTGGCAGCCCAGCAGTACTACGGCCACCCGCGCAACCACTTCTGGCCCCTCATGGCCCACGTATTTGAGATGTTTTCAGCCCCTATCGCTTGTCTGGAAAAGAAAGTCAGCTATGGTTCTGACTACGCTAAGCGCTGCCGGTGGCTGCAGGATCACGGCGTGGGCCTGTGGGACGTGTACGCCAGTTGCGAGCGCCAGGGCAGCCTGGACGCTGACATTCGCAACGCCACGGTGAATGATTTTTCGGCCTTTCGGGCGGTGTGTCCGCAACTGGCGCTGGTGGCTCACAACGGGGCGACCAGTTTTCGCCACCACCGGCACACTTTGGCGTTGGGGGTGCCGGTGGTCAAGCTGCCCTCCAGCAGTCCAGCCAACGCCAGCTGGAGCCTGGAACGAAAAAAAGCCGCCTGGTGGGCGGCTTTGGGCCCGGCACTGGCCGGTTGAATGGGGCCGGTGGTGGGTCAGGCCACCGTGCGATACGACACAGGGGTTTCCGGCACCGGGTAGCCCGCCGAACCAAAGGTGGTGGCCACGGCTTTGTGCGTGTCGAAGTACACCTGCCAATAGTGGTCGGTGTGGGCGTAGGGGCGCACACACAGCAGCGGGCCCTCGGGCGTGAACTGAAGGATCTCAATGTCCGGTGCTGGGCTGGCTTTCACATTGGGGATGGCGGCCACGGCCACGCGCAGGCGGGCGATGGCGTCCTGTGCATCGACGCCGTTGGCCACCTTGGCCAGGCAGTCCACGCGGCGGAAGGGCTCGTGGCTGAAGTTCTGGATGTTGTCTGAAAACACCTTGTTGTTGCCCACGATGGTGGTGACGTTGTCGGGCGTGAGGATGGTGGTGGCAAACAGCCCCAACTCCTTCACCGTGCCCACGGTGCCCCCGGCGCTGATGAAGTCGCCCACCTTGTAGGGCCGAAGCACCTGCAAAAACACACCAGCCGCAAAGTGCGTCAGCAAACCACCCCAGGCGGTGCCGATGGCCAGGCCCGCGCCGGCCAGCAGCGCGGCAAACGAAGTGGTCTTGACGCCAAAAATGTCCAGAATGGCCAGGATCAACACCACCGTCAACGCCACGCTGATGATGGACTTCAGGTAGCGGATCAGCGTCTGGTCAAGCTTTTTGGCGCGCTCCAGGCCGCCGCCGATCAGGCCCACCGCCAGGTTGATGAGCCAGCGGCCCACCACCCAGGCGGCAATGGCGCCCAGTATCTTCAGGCCGAAATCTGCCCCTTGGGTGGACAGAAAATTCCAGATCAGTTCGGTGTTCATAATCAATCCTTTCAAGTCAAAACAACACCTATGCAGTATTTCCCGGTTTCTGTGACGGCAAGTCGTTGCGCGACAACGTGTGGCTTGCATCGCGTGCAAATGTCCGGTTTTGTGTTGTCAGCACACACACGCAGGGTGACGACATGAGCACCCGGGCCGCTGCCTCACGCCCCCGTCAGTCCGCCGCACCGGCACTGCCAGAGGTCAATTTTTCGGATTACGGCAACGTGCGTTGCCTGCACCTGGGCACCGAATGGGTGCAGGGCAGCATGTTGCTGGACGAGCCCTACGACATCGAGCTGGAATACGTGCAGCGCATGATGGCGTGGCTGTTGTTCAACGATCCCGCCAAAATCAGCAAAAAACACGCCATGCAGCTCGGTCTGGGTGCTGCAGCGCTGACCAAGTTTTGCCGCAAAAAGCTCAAGATCTGCACCACGGCGGTGGAGCTGAACCCGCAGGTCATTTCGGCCTGCCGTTTCCTGTTCAAGCTGCCGCCCGACGATTCCAAGCTGCGCATCGTGCTGGCCGACGCAGGGGTGGAAATCCGGAGCCCAGAGTGGACAGGCAACGTCGATGCGCTGCAGGTTGACCTCTATGACCACGAGGCCGCAGCCCCGGTGCTCGACAGCTTTGACTTCTACAAAGACTGCCGCAATGTGCTGAGCGAAGGCGGCTGCATGACGGTCAACCTGTTCGGCGAGCGCAACAAATACCCCGACAGCGTGGAAGAAATTGCCGCAGCTTTCGGCCGCGACGCGGTGTGGTTGTTCAAACCCACCAAAGAAGGCAACACCGTGGTGCTGGCCCAGCGCACGCCCAGCCGCCCCAGCCGTGCCGAGCTGGAAGCCCGCGCCGCCGACATACAGGTGCGCTGGGGCTTGCCTGCGCTGAAGTGGCTCAAAGTGTTCAAACCCCTCGAGGCCTGATTTCAATCATCTATTTGCTTTGGGTCGATTGATTGGCAATACTTTGTAGCTATAAAAAGTCAGGGAGTGCGCCATGCCTTTGAGCTGGAACGAGATAAAGGGCCGTGCACTGAGCTTCAGTCGCACCTGGGCCGATGCAACGGACGAAAACAGCCATGCCAAACCCTTTTGGCTGGCGTTTTTCGAAATCTTCGGCATCACCGACAAACGCGTGGCGACCTTCGAGCTGGCAGTCAAAAAACACGGTGGCGGTCAAGGCTTTGTTGATCTGTTCTGGCCTGGCATGCTGCTGGTCGAGCAAAAGTCGCTGGGCAAAAACCTGGACGCCGCGTTTGACCAAGCCCTGGGCTACTTCCCCGGTCTCGCCGAGCGCGACTTGCCCCAACTCATTGTGGTGTGCGACTTTGCCCGCATGCGCGTGCACCGCCTGGCCACCGCAGAACGCCCCGACGAAACGCTGGAATTTGCGCTGAAAGACCTGCACAAACACGTGCGCCTGTTCGGCTTTCTGGCCGGCTACAAGGCCCAGGTTATTCGCGCCCAAGACCCCGTCAACGTCAAAGCCGCTGCCGCTTTGGGCAAGCTGCACGACGCACTTAAAGCCAGCGGCTACACCGAGCACCCGCTGGAGGTGCTGCTGGTGCGCCTGCTGTTTTGTCTGTTTGCCGACGACACCGGCATTTTTCAGCCCGCACAGGCCTTTCGCGCCTTTGTGGAGGAGCGCACCGAGCCCGACGGCTCGGACCTGGGTGCCCGCCTGGCCCAACTGTTTCAGGTGCTCAACACCGCAGAGCCCAAGCGCAGCACCCACCTGGACGCGCAACTGGCCAGCTTCCCCTACATCAACGGCAAGCTGTTTGAAGAAAGCCTGCCCCTGGCCGACTTCAATGCCCCCATGCGCGAGGCCCTGCTCGATGCCTGCGCGCTGGACTGGTCGGCCATCAGCCCCGCCATCTTTGGCAGCCTGTTCCAAAGCATCATGAACGCCGAGGCCCGCCGCAACCTGGGCGCGCACTACACCAGCGAAGAAAACATCCAAAAACTCATCAAGCCCCTGTTTCTGGACGCGCTGTGGGCCGAGTTTGGCAAGGTCAAAGGCAACCGCAACCGCCTGTTTGAGTTTCACCAAAAGCTGCGCCACCTCACGTTTTTTGACCCCGCCTGCGGCTGTGGCAACTTTCTGGTCATTGCCTACCGGGAACTTCGCCTGCTGGAACTGGCCGTGCTGCGCGCCAGCCACGAACTCAGCGGCAACGCCGGCCAACGCAGCGTGGACGTGCACAGCCTGATTGGCGTGAACGTGGACCAGTTTTTCGGCATAGAAATTGAAGAATTCCCAGCCCAAATTGCCCAAGTGGCCCTGTGGTTGATGGACCACCAAATGAACCTGCAGGTCAGCGAAGAGTTTGGCCTGTATTTCGCACGCATCCCCTTGCGCACCAGCCCCCACATTGCGCACGGAAACGCCCTCACGCTGGACTGGGCCGACATGCTGGCCCCGGAACGGTGCAGTTTTGTCCTGGGCAACCCGCCGTTTTTGGGCAAAAGAGAACAGTCCCCCGCACAAAAAGCCGACTTTGAGCAGGTGATGGGCCACATCCAGGGCGCTGGTGTGCTCGACTTTGTGTCGGCGTGGTACGTCAAAGCCGCGCGCTACATGGCGCTCGCCCAAGAATCAGGTACGGCAGGTGCGGTGCTGCCAGAGTGCGCGTTTGTGTCCACCAACAGCATCACGCAAGGTGAACAGGTGGGCGTGTTGTGGAGCTGGCTGCTGGCACAGGGCGTGAAAATTCACTTTGCCCACCGCACCTTCAACTGGAGCAACGAAGCTAAGGGCAAAGCCGCCGTGCACTGCGTCATCGTCGGCTTCGGGCTGAACGACCGGGCGGGCAAGATCATTCACGAGTACGACGACATCAAGGGCCAGCCCCACGCCGTGCCTGCGCAGCGCATCAACCCCTATTTGGTGGATGCACCCGATGTGCTACTTGCCTCTGTAAAAAGGCCCACCAACGGTGTCCCGGGGCTGGTGTACGGCAGTTTCGCGCTCGACGATGGCCACTACACGTTGGATAAGAGCACAAAGGACTCTCTGGAATCCAAAGATTCACGGATAGCCGAATTTGTTCGGCCATTCATGGGAGGTGAAGAACTGTTGCACAGCACGCCGCGCTGGTGCCTTTGGTTTCGAGATGCATCACCAACCAGCCTGAGACAGTCGCCAGTGGCGTTATCACGGATTGAAGCGGTTCGAAAGTGGCGGGCATCCCGCGACCGCGAAACCACCAAGAAGCTGGCTAACACCCCTACATTGTTTGCAGAAATTCGACAACCCAGTACCCATTACCTCGCCATTCCCACGGTGAGCTCTGAGCGTCGTAACTTCATCCCAATAGGCTTTTTGCCCCCAGAAGTTATTGCGTCAAATCAGCTTTACGTGCTGCCCGACGCCACCCTGTTCCACTTCGGCGTCCTTTCTAGCACCATGCACAACGCTTGGGTGCGCACCACCTGCGGGCGGCTGAAAAGCGATTACCGCTACTCCGCCGCCATCGTCTACAACAACTTCCCCTGGCCCTTCTGCAACCCAACAGAAAATTCAGTGTCAAAAGTGCCTCCAGCGCTTGATGGAAAAGCGCAAGTGGCTATAGAAACCGCCGCCCAAGCCGTGCTCGACGCCCGCGCCCAGTTCCCCACCAGCAGCCTGGCCGACCTGTACGACCCGCTCACCATGCCCCCGGCGCTGCTCAAAGCCCACCAAAAACTCGACACCGCCGTGGACAAAGCCTACGAAGCCTGCGGCGGAAAAAAGGCCTACAAAAACGACGCCGAGCGCGTGGCGTTTTTGTTTGAGCTGTACCAGCGGCTGAACAGTTTGCTGGCGGTGGGGAAGGCAGGTAAGGTTAAGAAAACCCTCAATGCAGCACCTGCACCATGAGCTCCGAGACTGAACAAGCAAAGCATTTGCTTGGTGAAGTTGACCCCGCAGACCCCAAATGGGATGCATCGCTTGGCGCTGGGCAGGCGCGGTATCGCAGCGCGCTGCATCAACTACCCGCAGAGGTCAGGCGTCCACAAGTGCCCTTTCACGCACCGGTCTCACGTCACCTGACCATGGACACGATGGCCGATGCGTGGGGGGAAACGTCAGAGACCCACTGGTACCGGTTGACCAACGAGGTCAATGACTTCGGTTATTGCCTGGACAGATTGAAGGCGTGGCAGGCATCTTTGGACGGTGCCGAAAGTGCAGAAGCGCGGTTGGCTCTTTTGGCGGAAGTGGTGTTGCCATTGGCACACCATGCATTGAATCTGCCCATGGCGCTGAAAAGCCGCTTCGCATTTGCCGTTTGGAGAACCCACCACGAGATGGATGTGTTGTTGTCACCGCCCGGGTCGGAGCTCTCATCACGTTCCAGAGACAGCCATCAGGCGCCCAAATGGAATGAAATGTGGAGCGCGGTCGAGCGTTGGGAGGCGACCCCCCGATTGAGAGCAGCCATTGAAACCATCTATCCCCAAAACCGAGACTTGGACCCGGTGTTTTCATACAGAGATCGGTTCATGCACCGAATCCCTCCGTACCTTGAACAAGGGGTGTGGAGCCAAGCGCACTTGGTCAGAGGGAACGGAAAGTGGACCGTGCATATGCACGACGAACCACCGTTGCGCCTGTCCACTGTGTTGAATGCTTTGGTACCAAGCCACGCAGCAGCCGTCAATGCACATGCGGAGTTTGGCTGCTTACTCCGTGAACATTGGGCCGCTGTCCAGGACATCTACCCGATTGCAAGAGGAGGCTGACGCATGCCCGTTGTGTTCCGATACAAAAACTTCCGGTTTTTCTTCTATTCCAACGAGGGCAACCCTCGTGAAGCCATGCATATTCATGTGCGTAGCCCACAGGGCGAGGCCAAGTTTTGGATGGCCCCGTCCATCAGCCTGGCCGGCAGCAGCGGTCTGGATGCGCGAACCTTGCGTGAGCTGCAAAATGCGGTTGAGACGCACCGAGCGTTGATTGAAAGGAGCTGGAATGAGTATTTCGCCTGAAAATGTCTCGTTCGACGAAGACAGCATGACCGTCACCCTGTCAGATGGACGAAAAATTTCTGTCCCGTTGGCTTGGTTCCCCCGTCTGTTGCATGCCAGCCCCGAGCAACTGGCTCAAGTTGAATTGAGCCGCAGTGGCTTGCATTGGGATGTACTGGACGAAGACCTTTCAGTGGCTGGGCTGCTGGCTGGCACGCCCGACCTGACCCAGCGGGTTGTTTTGTCTGCCTGACGTGCGCTTTTCATTCACATCACCTATGTCGGGCTGCACTTCAGCCTGTCCACCCAGAGACTTTGCAACTTGAAACGCACTGAAGCAGCTGTTCACAAAGCTCCCGTTCGCCTTCAGGGCCCGCTGGAATGGCAACAACTGGTCGGCTGGCTGGCCGATGACGGCGTGATTTCCGCTGCCGAGGCCGAACGCACGGTGGCCCGCTGCTCGGCCGCGCAAAGTGCCCAACCGCCGCTTCAGCGCCTGAGTGTGGTGGGCATGGTGCGCGAGAGTGACGGTGTCACCCTGAGCCTGGATGCGCTGAGCGAATGGCTGGCCAGTCACCTGGGCCTGCCCTTTGTGCGCATCGACCCTCTCAAGGTGGACGTGGGCCGTGTGGCCGAGGCCATGTCTGCCCCGTATGCCGAGCGCCACAAGGTGCTGCCCGTGCAGGTCGGTCCTGCCGAGGTGGTGGTGGCCACGTCGGAACCGGGTCTGACCGACTGGGTGCCCGAGGTAGAGCGCCAGACCCGCCGCACCGTTCGGCTGGTGGTGGCCAACCCGCTCGACATCAAGCGCTACACCGGAGAGTTCTACGCGCTGGCCAAGTCGGTCAGGGCTGCAGTGAAAGCAGGTGGTGGCACCCAGGCCAGCTTCGAGCAACTGGTGGAACTGGGGCGCAGCAACCGCACGCTCGACGCCAACGACCAGGGCGTGGTGCAGGTGGTGGACTGGCTGTGGCAGTACGCCTTTGACCAGCGGGCCAGCGACATTCATTTGGAGCCTAGGCGTGAGCAGGGGGTGATCCGGTTCCGCATCGACGGGGTGCTGCACCCGGTGTACCAGTTGCCCGGAGCGGTGCTGGCGGCCATGACCGCGCGCATCAAACTGTTAGGCCGCATGGACGTGGTGGAAAAACGCCGTCCTCAGGACGGCCGCATCAAAACCAAGAATCCGCGTGGCGACGAAGTGGAAATGCGGCTGTCTACCCTGCCCACCGCCTTTGGCGAAAAGATGGTGATGCGCATTTTCGACCCCGACACCACCGTCAAGAACCTGGATGCGCTGGGTTTCTCGGCGCACGACGCCCGCCGCTGGGAGGCACTGGTCAAGCGCCCTCACGGCATCATTCTGGTCACGGGGCCCACCGGTTCGGGCAAAACCACCACGCTCTATTCTACCCTCAAGCGCCTGGCCACCGAAGAGGTGAATGTCAACACCATTGAAGACCCCATCGAGATGATCGAGCCGGCCTTCAACCAGACGCAGGTGCAAACCCACCTGGACTTTGACTTTGCCCAGGGCCTGCGGGCGCTGATGCGCCAGGACCCTGACATTCTGATGGTGGGCGAGATCCGCGACCTGGCCACGGCAGACATGGCTGTTCAGGCCGCGCTGACCGGCCACCTGGTGTTCTCCACGCTGCACACCAACGATGCCCCGAGTGCCATCATGCGTTTGATGGAGCTGGGTGTGGCGCCCTACCTGATCAATGCCACCGTGCTGGGCGTGCTGGGGCAGCGGCTGGTGCGCACGCTGTGCCCACTGTGCAAGGTGCCCGATACCGAGGCCAGTCGGTCTTCGCTGGACGAAGTCATCAAGCCCTGGCAAGCCAGTGGCAACTACAGCCCTTACAAGGCGGTGGGGTGCATTGACTGCCGCATGACAGGATTCAAAGGCCGGATGGGTCTGTATGAGCTGATGGTCACCACAGAGGCGTTCAAAGACAAGGTCAACCGCGAGCCCAGCATGGACGCATTGCGTCGGCAGGCCGTGGCCGATGGCATGCGTCCCCTGCGCGTGGCCGGTGCGCTCAAGGTGGCCGAAGGGCTGACCACGCTGGACGAGGTGCTGGCTTGCACACCACCCTTGTTTTGAGCTTGAAGGCCGGCCTGCGGCCTTGGTAAGCTAGCGACCACTGTGCAAGCCCATCTGAAAGTTTCCTCATGACCAGCCTGGTGTGGGTTTACGCCCTCACGTTGGGCGCAGCCCTGGCCGTTTTGGGCTGGGCGCTGACCGCTGGGCCACTGCGCATTTTCAGCCGCGCCTCCCGGCACTTCGCCGGTTTCAATGGGTGGGTGCTCCTGGCCGGTCTGAGCTGGTGGCCCTGGGCGTTGCTCGAACCCTTGCCCGCTGCGTACCGGCTGGCGCTGGGGCTGGTGCTGATGCTCGCTGCCCTTCAGTGGCTGTGCAGTGGATTGCAGACCTTGCACGATCTCAAGCCCACTTATGTGTTGTCCCCGCTCATGTTGCCCGCGCTGGCCGTTCTCATGGTGGGTGTGGCCTGGCTGGATGGCGCGGGCACGGGGCCGTGGTTGGCCTTTTTCAGCGCATCGCTGTGGGTGCTCAGCGTCACCGTTCAGCAGGCGTTCCCGTCGATGATGGCCCAGGGCGGAGTGCGAGTGGCACGTTGGAGTCTGGCGCCGTTGGCCGGGGCAGCACTTCTCTGGCTGGCGGGCATGGTGGGCACCCTGGTGCATGGCTGGCTGGGGGCGTACGCCCAGACCCACACGGCGGCGGGTAGCAGCCACTTCTCGGCCATGACCGACTGGCAGTTGCTGTTGCTGCTGGCTGCCTGGGGGCTGCTGAACGGGGGCCTGGCAGGCCTGCTGTTGCTCAAGCTGGTCGACAAAATTCGCGAACTCAACACCGAAGACGAACTCACCGGCGCACTCAACATCCGCTCGTTCATGGCCTTGCTGAACGCCGAGCGCGACCGGCTGCGCCGCACCCCCCAGCCCCAGTCGCTGCTGGTCTGCGAAGTGGACCAGTTCCATGCGTTGAACAAACAGTTGGGGTTTGCTGCCGGTGATGCGGCCTTGCGCCACGTCACGGGTGTTCTCGGGCGCGGCCTGCGCAAAACCGACCGGCTGGGGCGCTCCATGAACGCCGAACTGCTCATGTTTTTGCCCGCCACGCCCATCATGGGCGCCATGTTGGTGGCCGAGCGCACGCAGGCGGCGGTCAAGGCCAATCCCCTGTTGTGGAACGGGCAGTCGGTCAACCTCACTCTGAGCATTGGTGTGGGCGGGCGTGAGGACGAAAGCATGCCGTCTGAAACCCTGCTTGATTTCTGTGGGCAGGCGGTTCGGCGGGCACAACGCGAAGGCGGTGGGCGCATTCGCGTGGCGCAATACGACGCGGCCCCACCAGACATCGCAGTGTCTGTGCCTGATCTGGACGTGCCCTCAGGTCATTGAACCCGCTCACCGCGAGTCTCACGCCATGGTGCCTCACAGGGGGATTCCCTGGGGTGTATATTTTTGACGTTTGTCATGCCATGGGCGTCGCCTGCGGCCAGTCCGTTTTCACACCTCGATTGACATGATTCCCATCAAAACCGATTCAGCTTGGCGTGGCACTGCAGATTGCCGCAACTGCGGCATTCGGGACATGGTTCTGTTTGCCGATCTGAAGGAAGAAGACTTCGGCCTCATCCATGCACCCATTGACGACCTTGAATTCAGCGCTGGCGACAGCTTGCAGCGCATGGGAGACCCGGCGTCCAGCCTCATGACGCTGCGCGTGGGCATGGTCAAGCTGGTGCGCAACATGCCCGATGGCCGCCAGCGCATCGTGCGTGTGCTGCGCTCTGGCGACGTGCTGGGCCTGGAGGCCTTGTTTTCCAGCACTTACGAATGCGAGGCTGTGGCACTGACCGGCGTCAAGGTGTGCCGTCTGCCAGTAGAGGTGATCCAACGCCTGAACCAGGAAACACCGCGCTTGCACCAGCGCCTGATGGGCAAGTGGCATCAGAGCCTGAAAGAGGCCGACGACTGGTTGGCGGACCTGAACTTTGGCAATGCCCGCCAACGGCTGGGCGGGCTGGTGCTCAAAATGCGGGCCCATGCCGTGGCGGGGTCAGCGTTGCCTGGTGCGCCTGCCGAGTCAGGGGTGGTCATGCTGTTCTCGCGCGAGGACATGGGGGCCATGCTCGACCTCAAACTGGAGACTGTCAGCCGCACGCTCAATGCCTTCATTCGCGAAGGGCTGCTCGAACCCATGGACCGCCAAGGCCGGGCCTACCGCGTGCTGGACGAGGCACGGCTGTCCAGCCCCAAAGACTGATTCAAGGGTAAACCCTAGGCTGCCGGTATGTGTAATCCACACCCGGGGCATGGGAACCCGGGCGCAGAATCTCGTCGTTCCAACGTTCGAGGAGATTTCCTGTGCTGGTGAAAAATCAGAAAGACTTTTTTGGTGGACTGCTGTTCACCGTTGTGGGTGGGGCGTTTGCGTACGGCGCAAGCACTTACCAGGTGGGCGATGCCGCCCGCATGGGGCCCGGCTATTTCCCGCTGATGCTGGGCATCATTCTGGCTCTGATGGGGGCGGTGGTGATTCTGCAATCTCTCATCAAGGGGCACCCTGATGGAGACCCCATTGGCAAATGGGCTTTCAAGCCACTGGCGTACGTGCTGGGTGCCAACATCACATTCGGCGCGCTTCTGGTGGGTGTGCCTGCCATCGGCTTGCCGGGTTTCGGTCTGGTGGTCGGCATTTTTGCTCTGACCTTGATTGCCAGCCTTGCAGCCGAAACATTCAATCTGAAAGAGGTGCTGGTGCTGGCGACCATCCTGTCTGTGGGCAGTTACCTGGCCTTCGTCAAACTGCTGGCACTGCAGTTCCCGGTGTGGCCCTCCTTCATCACCGGTTAAAGAAAGCTCACCATGGAACTGTTTGACAACCTTGCGTTGGGTTTTGGCGTGGCCTTCACGGCCCAAAACCTCATGTACGCCTTCATTGGCTGTTTGCTGGGCACGCTGATTGGTGTGTTGCCGGGCATTGGCCCCGTAGCCACCATTGCCATGCTGCTGCCCGCCACCTACGCGCTGCCCCCCGTGGCCGCGCTGATCATGCTGGCTGGCATTTACTACGGGGCGCAATACGGCGGCTCCACCACCGCCATTCTGGTGAACCTGCCGGGTGAATCGTCGTCCGTGGTGACCGTGATCGACGGTTACCAGATGGCCCGCAAAGGCCGTGCAGGCCCAGCGTTGGCGGCTGCTGGCATGGGTTCGTTCTTTGCCGGTTGCGTGGGCACGCTGATTCTGGCGGCCTTCGCTGCACCGCTGACCGAGGTGGCGTTCAAGTTTGGCCCGGCCGAGTACTTCTCGCTGATGATTTTGGGCCTCATTGGTGCGGTGGTGCTGGCTTCGGGTTCGCTGCTCAAGGCTCTGGGCATGATCGTGCTGGGTCTGTTGCTGGGCATGGTGGGTACCGACGTGAACTCCGGTGTGCCACGTTTCACATTCGACATCCCTGAACTGTCCGACGGCATCAGCTTCGTGGTGATCGCCATGGGTGTGTTCGGCTACGGCGAGATCATCAGCAACCTGGCACAAGGTGAAGAGAAGCGCGAAGTGTTCACGGGCAACGTGCAGGGCCTCATGCCCACCAAGGAAGACTTCAAGAACATGGTGCCCGCCGTGCTGCGCGGCACTGCGTTGGGTTCTGCCTTGGGCATCCTGCCCGGCGGCGGTGCGCTGTTGTCGGCCTTTGCTGCCTACACCATAGAGAAAAAGACGAAGCTCAAGCCCGGTGAAGTGCCGTTCGGCCAGGGCAACATCCGTGGCGTGGCTGCTCCTGAAGCTGCCAACAACGCAGGTTCGCAAACATCGTTCATTCCGCTGCTGACGCTGGGCATCCCGCCCAACGCCGTGATGGCGCTGATGGTGGGTGCCATGACCATCCACAACATCCAGCCTGGCCCCCAGGTGATGACCAGCAATCCCGAGCTGTTCTGGGGGCTGATTGCCTCCATGTGGATCGGCAACCTGATGCTGATCATCCTGAACCTGCCGCTCATCGGCATCTGGATCAAGCTGCTGACCGTGCCCTATCGCTGGCTGTTCCCGGCCATCGTGCTGTTCTGTGCGATTGGTGTTTACTCCACCAACAACAACACGTTTGACGTGTGGATGGTGGCAGGCTTTGGTGCTGTGGGCTACACCTTCATCAAGCTGGGGCTGGAACCCGCGCCGCTGCTGCTGGGGTTCATTCTGGGCCCCATGATGGAAGAAAACCTGCGCCGTGCGCTGCTGTTGTCGCGGGGCGACTGGAGCGTGTTTGTCACACGCCCCCTGTCGGCCACGCTGCTGGCGTTTGCCCTGTTGCTGCTGGTGATCGTGATGTTGCCTTCCATCAAGAAAAAGCGCGAAGAAGCGTTTGTGGAAGACTGACGCACAGGCTCCACCCGAGTGGTGGGGCCTGTCACGCAAGCGGCACCCCGACGGGTGCCGTTTTTCGTTGGCGCACTGCCCACCGCCACAATCCGTGTCCCCATTCTGGAGCTGACCATGCACCTCGCCTCTGCTGCCCAAACCCCCAACCCCTACCGCAGCGTGCGCCTGCCGGTGTTCGCGCGCAACGTGGTGTCTACCTCGCACCCGCTGGCCGCGCAAGCGGGCTTGCACATGCTGCGCAGCGGGGGCAATGCAGTCGATGCTGGCGTGGCAGCCGCCGCAGTCATGACCGTGGTGGAGCCCGTCAGCAATGGCTTGGGCAGCGATGCCTTTGCGCTGGTGTGGGCCGGTGGCGAGTTGCATGGGTTGAACGCCTCGGGCCGTGCCCCGCAGGCCTGGACGCCCGATTACTTCACCGCCAAGTATGGCGACAGTGCCACCGCTCCACCCAAACGCGGCATCGACAGCGTGACCGTGCCTGGAGCGGTCAGCGGCTGGGTGGCGTTGAGCGAGCGATTTGGCAAACTGCCGTTTGGTGACCTGATGCAACCCGCCATTGAAGTGGCCGAGCGCGGCTACGCCGTGCCCCCCGTGGTGCAGGGCAAGTGGGCGGCGGTGGTGAGCGAACTGGGCAGCCAGCCCGGTTTTGCCCAGGCGTTTTTACCCAAAGGCCGTGCGCCGCTTGTTGGAGAGTTGTGGTCATTCAAGGCAGCAGCGCTGGCCCTGAAAGCCATTGCAGCTACCAAAGGCGAAGCGTTTTACCAAGGCGAAATCGCCCAGGCGCTGGCCCGGTTTGCCGCTCAGCACGGCGGCGCACTCACGCAGGCCGACTGGGCCTCCCACGCCCCCGAGTGGGTGCAGCCCATCGGTCAAACCTACCGTGGTCACACCCTGCACGAAATTCCGCCCAGCGGCCAGGGCATTGCGGCGCTGATGGCGCTCGGCATCCTTCAGCACTTCGACGTGGCGGCCCTGCCGGTGGACAGCGTGGCGGCGCAACATCTGCAAATCGAGGCCATGAAACTCGCCTTTGCTGATGCCTATCGCTTCGTGGCCGAGCCCGCCGCCATGCAGGTGTTGGTGGAGGAACTGCTCAGCCCCACCTACCTGGCCGAGCGCGCCAAACTGATCGACCCCCGCCGCGCGCAAGCCCCGCAGGCCGGCACGCCGAACGACCCACACCGCCGGGGCGGCACCATTTACCTCACTGCCGCCGACGAGAGCGGGATGATGGTCAGCTTCATTCAAAGCAACTACATGGGCTTTGGCTCGGGCTGCGTGGAGCCCACGTTTGGCATCAGCCTGCAAAACCGGGGGCATGGCTTTGCGCTGCCAGCCGCTTTTGCAGGGGGCCAGGGCAACCCGGCCAACGTGGTGGCGCCGGGCAAGCGGCCCTTTCACACCATCATCCCGGCTTTCCTCACGCGACCAGGTGACCACGGCGGGGTGGACCCGGTGATGGCCTTTGGTGTGATGGGTGCCAACATGCAGCCCCAGGGCCACCTGCAAACCCTGGTGCGCCTGCTCGACCACGGCCAAAGCCTGCAAGCCGCGTGCGACGCACCGCGCTGGCGGTTCAACACGGGCCTGTCCATCAACGTCGAATCGGGCATGAACCCCGACACCGTGGCTGGGCTGCAGGCCCTGGGCCACCGGGTGGACGTCATCCAGGACAGCTACCAGGACTTTGGTGCAGGCCAGTTCATTTGGCGCCTGGGTGACCCCGGCACCGAGGGCTACATGGCCGCCAGCGATCCGCGCCGCGATGGCTTGGCTGCCGGCTGGTGACCGTGCACCAGTGGGGTAACTGTTTTGGATAGAAAAGTGCCTCCAGCGCTTGATGGTATTGCACTGGCAGCTAGAAAAAAAGTACTGCTGGGCCTGACCCTGGCTGCCGCTGGTTCCATCGCGTTCAGCGGCAAGGCCATCATCGTCAAGCTGGCGTTCCGGCACGGAGTGGATGCCGTCACCCTGCTGATGTACCGCATGCTGTTTGCCCTGCCCATGTTCCTGGCCATGGCCTGGTGGGCCAGCCGGGGGCAACCCGCCTTGAGCCGCCGAGACTGGCTGGGCGTGCTGGGCCTGGGTTTCAGTGGCTACTACCTCGCCAGTTTTCTGGACTTTTGGGGCCTGCAGTACATCAGTGCCAGCCTGGAGCGGCTCATTCTGTACCTCAACCCCACGCTGGTGTTGGTGCTGGGGTGGGCGCTGTATGGGCGGCGCATCACCGGCCGGCAAGCCGGAGCGATGGCGCTGAGTTATGCCGGTGTGTTGGTGGTGTTTGGGCACGAGGTGAACTTTGACGCGAGTGGCACCCTGCTGGGCGGCGCCCTGGTGTTTGGCAGCGCAGTGAGTTATGCCGTGTACCTGCTGTACAGCGGCGAAATGGTCAAGCGGCTGGGCTCATTGCGCCTGGTGGGCCTGGCCACCACGGTGGCCTGTGTGCTGTGCATCGGGCAGTTTGTGTGGCTGCGCCCGCTGTCGGCGGCGCTGGTCGCGCCCGAGGTGGTGTGGCTGTCGGTGCTCAACGCCGTGGCCTGTACCGCCGCACCTGTCCTGATGGTGATGATGGCCATTGAGCGCATCGGCTCTGGCCTGACCGCCCAGACCGGCATGATCGGGCCCATGTCCACCATCACCATGGGCGTGTTGCTGCTGGGCGAGCCCTTCAACGGTTGGGTGCTGGTGGGCACGGTGCTGGTGATGGGCGGCGTGTTCTGGGTCAGCCGGGCCAAGGCCTGACTGCTGCTTTCAAGATTGCTTTTTTACTTCAACGGAGCCACACATGGATTTGGGTTTGCAAGGCAAATGGGCGCTGGTCTGCGGCGCCAGCAAAGGGTTGGGTCTGGGCTGTGCACAGGCGCTGGCCGCCGAGGGTGTGAACGTGGTGATGGTGGCCCGTGGGGCCGAGGTGCTGCACGCTGCGGCGGACAATATCAGAGCTGAGTTGTCAATGCAGTCAAGCGCTGGAGGCCAAAAAGTCTTGAAGAATGTGGTGCTGGCCGTGGCCGCCGACATCACCTCGCCCGAGGGCCGCGCCGCCGCACTGGGCGTGGCCGGTGGCCCCGGCACCGCGTTTGACATCGTGGTGACCAACGCCGGTGGCCCACCCCCCGGCGACTTCCGCGACTGGGAGCGCGACGCCTGGCTGAAGGCCATCGACGCCAACATGCTCACCCCCATCGAACTCATCAAAGCCACGGTGGACGGCATGGCGGCGCGCGGCTTCGGTCGCATCGTCAACATCACCAGCAGCGCGGTGAAAGCGCCCATCGACATCCTGGGCCTCTCCAACGGCGCACGCAGCGGCCTGACCGGTTTTGTGGCGGGCGTGGCCCGCAACCCCACGCTGGCGGCAAAAGGCGTGACGCTGAACAACCTGCTGCCGGGCAAGTTCGACACCGACCGCATCAAAACAACAATAGCCGGGGCTGCCCAGAGGCAGGGCAAAACGGTGGACGAGGTGCGCGCTGCGCAAATCGCTCAAATTCCGGCGCAGCGCTTTGGCACCCCGCATGAGTTCGGGCAAATCTGCGCGTTTCTGTGCAGCGTGCAGGCGGGTTACATCACCGGGCAGAACGTGCTGGCCGATGGCGGGGCGTTCGCGGGAACCTTCTGAAGGGGCTCACTTGCGCGAGCTCACCACAATGCCGCCCACAATCAGCGCAAACGCCACTGCGTGGTAGGCCTTGGGCAACTCGCCCAGCACGGCGGCCGACAGGATGGCCGCAAACAGCGGAGTGAGGTTGACGAAAAAGCCCGCCACCTGCGGCCCTGCTTTGGCCACGCCCGTGCCCCAGCAGTAGTAAGCCAGCACCGAGGGGCCCAAGGCCACGTACAACAGGGCTGCGAAAAACGGCCAGCCCCAGTCGATGTGCAGGTTGGGCACCACCGTCCACTCCACGCCCGCAAACGCGGCCGACCACAGCAGGCCGGGCACCACCTGGGCCATGAGCCAGGCGGCCCAGTCGCCGCGCAGGGCAGGGGGATCGGGCTGGTTCTTCGGTGGGCGAATCAGCAGCCAGCTGTACAGGCTCCAGGCAGCGGTGGCCAGCAGCATCAGCAGGTCGCCCGCCACCAGGCGCAGGCTGGCCAGTTGTGTCCAGTCCCCCCGGGTGAGCACGGTCAACACCCCGGCGGTTGAAAGGGTCACCCCGATCGCTTGAGCGCGCGAGATGGTGGCCCCGAAAAACAGCCTGCCCATCGTCAGCATGAAGATGGGCATGCTCGACCCCACCAGCGTCACGTTCAGCGGGGTGGAGGTTTTCAGGGCCGCGTATTGCAGCGCGTTGTAGCTGCCCATGCCCAGCAGACCGAGCACGGCCATGCGCCGCCAGTGTGTCCAGAACGGACTACCCGGCTTGAGCACCCAGGCTGCCAGGGGCAGCAGCATCACCAGCACCAACGCCCAGCGCAGCATGTTGAAGGTGATGGGCGGCACGGTGTGTGCCATCAGGCGGCCCACCACGGCGTTGCCAGCCCACAGCAGGGGGGGCAACGTCAACAGAATGGCAGTACGGGGGGTGAGGTGGAACGTCATGTGCAGCAAACGGTGGGCGCGCCACTGTACGGCATGGCGTGGGGTTAAGCCGCGTGCGGCATACTGAAAACGATGAATATCCCGACTCGAATTGCTCCCGCCTGGCTGCTCGGCACAGCAGCACTGTGGTTGGCTCCCACCCAGGTGCTGATGGCCCAGAGCGCTCTGCCGCTGCCAGGCACTGTGCCCTTGGCGGCAGATGCACCCGCCCCGAATGCCCCCGCGCGGCAAGACCGCTGGGTGTTGGGCGCCACGTTGGCGTCTGGCCCCGCTTACGCAGGGGGCAGCGCGCGGAAACTGAGTCTGCGGCCGGTGGTGGCGGGGCGCGTGGGGCGGTGGATGGTGTCGTCGTCTTCCGCCCGCTCGCTGGCGGGCATGGACTTAGCGGGAGGCATCAGCACCAGTGTGCTGCAAAACGACCGTTGGAGCGTGGGCGTGGGTGCCCGCCTGTCCCACGGGCGCAGCAGCGGGGACGACCCCATGCTCAGTGGCCTGCCCAACATCCGTTCCTCGCTGGGCCTGCGGGGCTCGGTGCGCTACAGCCTGGCACCCGGTTGGCAGGTGTCGGGCAGCCTGCAGCAAGACGTGTTGCGTGGTCAGGGCTTGCGTGCCAACCTGGGCCTGAGCTGGTCCACCCCGATAGCAGACGGGTGGGTCATGAATGTCAGTGGAGGCGTGGGTTGGGCCAATGCCCGCGCCATGCAAACCTTTTACGGTGTGGCACCCGACGCAGCACGGGCCGGTCGCCCCGCCTGGCAGCCAGGCGCAGGCCTGGAATCGTGGGGTTGGGGAGTTGGGGTGTCGCGTGCGTTGACCCCACACTGGCGTTTGGCGGGCAGCATTGGACGCAGCTCGCTGTTGGGCGATGCGGCCCTCAGCCCTCTCACACAGCAGCGCAGCGCCACGGTGGCGCAGGTGACCCTGGCCTACGTGGGCTGGTGACCCTAACTCCGATTTTTTTCCAACAAGAGGACGACAACATGACCGACACAACCCTAGCCATCCAGATCAGCCAGGCCGGTGGCCCCGAGCAAATGGCGCTGGTGACCGTTCCTGTGGGCCAACCTGGCCCTGGCCAGGTGCGGATTGCCCACAAAGCCATTGGCCTGAACTACATCGACGTGTACCAGCGCAGCGGCCTGTACCCCCTGTCCATGCCCCTGCAACTGGGCATGGAAGGCTCTGGCGTGGTGGAAGCGGTGGGCGATGGCGTGACCCACCTGGCCGTGGGCGACCGCGTGGCCTACGCCGCCAACCCGCCCGGCAGCTACAGCCAGCGCCGGGTGATGCCTGCCATGAACGTGTGCAAGCTGCCCGATGGCATTTCGTTCGAGACCGGAGCCGCCATGATGTTGAAGGGCTTGACGGCCCAGTATCTGCTCAAACGCACGCTGCCCCAGGGTGGCTTGCAGGCCGGCGACTTTGTGCTGTTCCATGCATCTGCAGGTGGCGTAGGCCTGATTGCCTGCCAATGGGCCAAGGCGCTGGGTCTTCAACTCATTGGCACAGCGGGTTCCGATGAAAAATGTGCCCTGGCGCTTGCCCATGGTGCAAAGTTTGCTATCAACTACAAAACCGAAGACTTTGCGGCACGCGTGAAAGACATCACCGGTGGCCAGGGTGTGAAGGTGGTGTACGACAGCGTGGGCAAAGACACCTGGGACAAAAGCCTGGATTGCCTGCAGCCCTTTGGCCTGATGGCCAGCTTTGGCAATGCCAGCGGCCCCGTGCCGCCGTTTGCGCCCGGCATGTTGGGCCCCAAAGGCTCTCTGTATGTCACCCGGCAAACGCTGTTCAGCCACATCACCAGCCGCGAGCGCACCCAGGCCATGGCCGACGAGTTGTTTGCCGTGGTGTTGAGCGGGGCGGTCAACATCCGCATCGACCAGCGCTTTGCCCTGGCCGATGTGCAGGCTGCACACCGCAGCCTGGAAGCCCGCCAGACCACCGGCTGCACCATTTTGCTGCCCTGAGTCGCTCCAAGACCCGCAAGCCGCACAGCCCAAGTGTGTGGGCAGGCATCCCGGCCAGAGGGGCTGTGACCTGTCAGGGTCGATGGGTACACTTTGGGCGACATGACACACCCCGAACCCGCCCCTCCGGCGGGGCCCACTGCCACCCAGGCCGCTGTTGACAGTCCCCACAACGTGGGCGGTGCAACCGTGCCATCCTCCACAGGTGGGTTGGGTCGCAAGCTGGTGCTGCGCATCGCGCTGGTGCTGGGTCTGGCCAGTGTGGTGGTGCTGGTTTTCAGCCAGAGCGTGTTGCAGCGCTCGTTCGATGCCTTTGAGCGCGCGGCCGCCCGCGATGCCCTCGCCCGGGTGCACAGTGTCGTTCTCCAGGACAGCCAGACGCTGGGTGAACTCACCCTCGACTACGCGCAGTGGGACGACTTTTACGGGTTCATGGCGGCGCCTTCAGGACAGTTCCTGGACGACAACTTCACGGTGACCTCCTTGCGCAATCTGCGTGTCCAGGGCGCGGTGGTGTGGGGAGGCTCTGGCAAGCTCGTCGGGGCACGGGTGGTGCAGGGCTCAGACATGTCCCAGGCCCTTCCACCCATCTGGGACGACGCATTGACCGCCCTGCAGGTTCAGGGCGGCCCATGTGCACAGCGCAGCGAAGTGCTGGTGTGGGCCGACGACACCCCGCTGGCAGTGGCCTTGGCCCCGGTGCTCAACACCGCGGGCAATGCGCCGCCGCGCGGTTGCCTGATGCTGGTGCGCCCTCTGGACGCGGCGTACCGTTCATCGCTCAAAGCGGTCACCGGCGTTGAGTTTGTGGTGTCGGCCCAGCCCGATCTGCCCACCTCCCAGACGCACCTTGGCGACGGACGTTGGCAGGCGCAGGCACCGCTGGCTCCCTGGCCGGCATCGCTGACGGTGACCCACAACACTGGCCTGCAGCAAGAGCGCAATGCTGTGACCTGGCTCATGCTGCTGGCGGTGATGCTGGTGTTTCTGTCGTCACTGGTGGCGCTGGGCGCATGGGTTCATTGGCTGGTGGTGCGTCGGCTGACCCACTTTTCCGAGCTGGCAGACCGCTACCGCGCCACACATGACTGGACGACGTCCTGGCCTGCCAAAGGCAGTGACGAGATTGACAACCTGGGCCGCTCGCTCAATGAACTGGTGAAGCAGGTGCACTGGCAGGTGGAGCACAACGCCACACACGACAGCCTCACAGGACTGCCCAACCGTCAAGGTCTGGAGCGGATGCTGTCAGAACTGCCCTACCACCAGGCCGAACACCGCAGCCGGACGTCGTGCCTGCTGCTGATCGATCTGGACAACTTCAAGGCCGTGAACGACGGTTTCGGGCACGACGTGGGCGATGCGCTGCTGTGCCATGTGGGCCGACAACTCAGTTCAACGGTGCGCCAGGGTGACGCAGTGGCCCGCCTCGGGGGGGATGAATTTGCTGTTGTGCTGCATGCGGTGCAGCGCGAGGCGGCGGTGGAGTTCGCACAGCGCATTCTGGAAAACATGCGGGTACCGCTCACCCACGGGGAGTTGCAGGTGTCTACCACCGGCTCGGTGGGGCTGGCGTTCTGTGATGGGGTGGATGGCGTCGGCGCGCTGATGCGCAACGCCGACCTGGCCATGTACCAGGCCAAGCAGAACGGGCGCGATGGCTGCGCGGTGTTCAACGAGGGCTTGCAGGTGGAGGCGCAGCGGCGCAACCGCCTTGAGCAGGCCTTGCGCCGCGCGGTGGCCGCCAACGGCATACAGGTGGTTTTCCAGCCAGTGGTCGATGTGGCGAGCAAACGCGTGGTGGGCATGGAGGCCCTGGCCCGCTGGTCTCTCGATGGCGAGGCCGTGTCACCCACCGAATTCATACCCATTGCCGAGGAAGCGGGCCTGATCGGGCGCCTGGGCATGCAGGTGCTGGAGCGAAGTTGTGCCATGGTGGCGCGGTTGCGCCGCCAGGGCATGTATGTGCCGTGCAGTGTCAACCTGTCGCTGCGGCAGTTCCAGGAATTCAACCTGGCGGAAGATGTGCCCCGTGTCGTGTTCTCGCACGGGCTGCCGTCGTCAGCCATTCGCCTCGAGGTGACCGAGGGCTTGCTGGAGACGTCGCCCGAGTCGCTGGTGCAGACCATGCACACGCTGAAGACCCTGGGTTTCGCGTTTTTCCTTGACGATTTCGGCACGGGGCATTCATCGCTCTACCGTTTGCGCAGCTTGCCATTCCACACGCTCAAGGTGGACCGCAGTTTTGTGCTGCTGCTCGACAAGGGCGACGAGGTGATGGTCCGCACCGTGACCGACCTCGCCCGCGAGCTTGACCTCGGGATGATTGCCGAGGGTGTGGAGTCGCAGACCCAGGTCGAAACGCTGGTGCGTCTTGGCATCACCCGGGTGCAAGGCTTTGTGGTCGCACGCCCCTTGTCGGACAGCGCACTGGTGCAATGGCTGGCCAGCAGCGGTTACGCCTGCCGCGAAGACCCCGACAACTGAACGGTAGGCACGGCACCTGCGGCACTTGCGGGCATAAACCCCGATTGCGTCAACACATGGTTGACTGGTTTGGTGTACACCTGCTGCTGTGTGCGCCGTTTCGGTGCACCGCGTTCTTCACAAGGAGTTCACATGTTTCCAGAGTTTCGCGACGTCATTTCCCAACTCAAAGGCCACGACGCCCACTTCACCCGCCTGTTCGACAAACACAACGAACTCGACCAGCTCATCCGCAACATGGAGTCGCACACGGTGCCCGGTACCCCCGTGGAAATTGAGAACCTGAAAAAAGAAAAGCTCGTGCTCAAAGACCAGCTCTACACCCACCTGAAAAAGGTGGCATCGGCGTCCAGTTGATGTGATGTCAGGCGAGACCCCAGTGCATGGCCATCGCCTGTCCCTGCTCTGGGGCGGGTTGGTGGTGGGCTCGCTCACCCCTGCTGTGGCCGAGGCCCTGTGTGCCCAAAGCGCTGCAGAGCACAATTGCATCTTGCAAAAAGCGCAGCTACAAAACCAATGGGGATATGCGCTGGAGGCATTTTCAAGCGATGATTTCACCGTGCACATGGCGCAGTTGGCGCATGCCCTGCGCGCCTGTGGCCGCAGTGGCCCCTGGCGCAATGAGTTGCTGCCGGTGGCCGACGATTCAGGCCAAACGCTGGGGCTGGTAGAACGTGGCGTGGTGCGCGTGCTGGGGCTGCGCACCCAGGCTGTGCACCTGGTGGGCTTGCGGCCCGATGGCGCGGTGTGGGTGCAGCAGCGCAGCCTGACCAAACCCAACGACCCTGGTCTGTGGGACACCCTGATGGGTGGCACCGTGGCCGGCCACGAAACCGTGGCCGAGACGCTGGAGCGCGAAACCTGGGAAGAGGCTGGCCTGCACCTGGCTGATTTGGACCAGGTGACGCACCATGGCCACTTCACCGCCACCCGCCCAGTGCCCGATGGTGGCGGCGCGGGCCTGCTGGTGGAAGATACGCACTGGTACACCGCCACTGTGCCTGCCGGACTGGAACCAGTGAACCAGGACGGCGAGGTGGACCACTTCGAGTGCTGGCCACCGGTCCGGGTGCGCGAGGCCGTGGCGCAGGGTCTGTTCACCGACGAGGCAGCGTGGGTGCTGCAGCGGGTGCTGGGCGGCTGATTCGGCAGTAGTTCAGGGGTTGGAGCACCTGGCCAGCGTGACAGCGGCGTGCCTGCCACGCCCTTCGCGCACGCCGCAGGGCGACATCGTCCCCGGCACTGGGTGGGGTGTGCCGGCCAAGTCCATCTCGGCGGTCAGGGTGTCCCACTGGCGCACACCCTGCTTGTCAACCGTCAGGCGCAGCAGCCAGCCCGTGGTGCCGCCCGGCACGTTCTCAAAGCTGTCGAACACAAAGTTGCCCAGGCTGTAAACGATGAGCTTGCCTTTGTATCGGTCCACACCCTGGGTCACGTGCGGGTGGCCGCCCACCACCACGTCGGCCCCGGCGTCGATCATGAGGCGGGCGAGGTCGCGCTGGCGCTGGGTGGGCAGCAGTTCGCGCTCCCAGCCCCAGTGCATGAACGGGATGACCACGTCCGCCCCGGCGCGTCGTGCAGCGCGGATGTCGGCCACCACGTGGCTGTCTTCGCTCCAGGCAATTCCCGGCGTCTCGGCACCCGCCTCGAACGAGCGGGGCTTGAACTCGTTGTAGCTCAGCACCGCAATGTTCAGTCCGTTCTTGCGTACCCACAGCGGCGCATGGGCTTCGGCCAGGTTGCGGCCGCCGCCAAAGCGGGCAATGCCTGCCTCGTCCACGTGCCGCATGGTTTCCAGAAACGCTTCTTTGCCAAAGTCGCCCGAATGGTTGTTGGCCAGGGCCAGCGCGTCAAACCGGCCCTTGAGCACCCGCATCACATGCGGGTGGGCGCGGAAGCTGAAAATCTTGCTTTCCATCGGCTGGCCCACGGTGGCCACGGGCACTTCCAGATTGCCAATGCGGTAGTCTGCGTCGGCCAGGCGGGACGCAAACGGGGCCAGCGGGTCGCCGCCGTCGGCAATCGTTTTGCCAGGGCCGTCGGCCAGCATCAGGTCACCTGCGAACAGCAGGCGCACCGTGCCAGGACCGGCCCCGGGGGCTTGAGCGAATGCAGACCAACTCAGGCCAAGCGTCATCATCAGCGTCGTGCAACAGCGGCTCAACCGGGTCATGGTCGGCCTTTCTCGCACCAGTAGCGCAGTTCGCCGTCTCGCACAGGTTCGTACACCCAGTGTTGTCCTGTGAAGCCGTGACCACCACGCACAGGCTGCTGCGCCACCTGCGCTGCGCTGTACTGCGCCTGATGAATGGGGGCCGCACCCCCTTCATGGTTGGCATAGGTGTACACCTTGACGGATGCCAGGTCGGCCGGTTGGGTCTGGTTCACCACGCGAAACAGAAAATACGAGCCCACCTCGACCGCTGCCACGCCGTACGGCGAGTTCACCGGTGGGGCCACGATGCGGCGGACTTCTCCGCCGTAGTCCACGTGGCAGACAACCGTTTGTGCGCTTGCAAGAGGCAGGGCACACAGGCAAGCCAGCGCCGTCGTATTGACTGCAGTGTGTGCAAATCCCTTGGGTTGGTGACGTCGATCTGTCAGCACATGAGCACCTCAATCAGATGGAAGGTGTGGGCCACCTGTGGCGTCCGCTTCAGCCAGTGGGGGCAGGAAGGCCATCGCAAACGCATGTTTGCCAGTGCGTTTCACCTCATACATGGCCAAGTCTGCACTGTGCACCAGCGCGGGAGCATTCTGGCCATGGCGTGGGTAACAGGCGATGCCGATGCTCACGCCCACATTGACTTTTAACCCACCTTCCAGCGGTATGGGTGCCCCCACGCTGGCCAGCAACTCCGAGGCCGATTCACACAGGTGCGGACTCCGTTCGTCTGTGTCGCACAGGGCGACCAGGAATTCATCTCCGCCCACCCGTGCGCACAGGTCTGAGCCCCTGCGAACCTGCGTGCGTATGCGCCGAGCCACTTCCATCAGCACGTTGTCGCCTGATGCGTGTCCGTACCGGTCATTGATGGACTTGAAGCCGTCGAGGTCCAGGTACAACACACACACGCTGGTGCCGCTGCTGCGCGCTCCGTCGAGGATGGTTGCCAGTGTCACGTCGCAGCCCCGGCGATTGTTCAGCCCAGTGAGTGGGTCGTGTTCGGCGCGGTGGCGAGAGGCCAATTCGGCTTGCTTGCGCTCCGTGATGTCATACATCACGCCTTCGATGACCGCAGGCGTCTCCGCGGCGTGGCCTTGCAGTGCCGCCCGGGCCGTGATCAGGCAGTGCACCCAACGCGTGATGCCACCCGAGCCCCGCAGCGCGAGGTCGGCAGCCTCCGTGTTGCCGCACACAATGGCCTGCCGGATCATGTTGCGCAGGATTTCGGGTTGGGCAAATGTGGTGTCCACAAACTGGGCATCTGCACCCGTGTCGGCATTGGCTTCAACCCATCCGGACAAAGATCTCGCACGTGCATTGCAGTGCATGAGCCGCATCTCGCGGGTCATCACAAAAATGCCTGCGCTGCTGGCCGAGAAGATGGTCTCGTACTCGGCACCCAGCTTTGCAATTTCGGCGCGTAGCACCCGTTCACGCTGCAAGGCCTCGTCCTGGTTGCTGAGCAATGTGTTGGCACTTCGCACAAGGGCACCCAGCTCATCGTGTTCGTGAAGCGGAGGGACGTCCAGATGCTTCATGCTGCCGGGAACCATGGATCGCAAACGATCTGCCATTTGGACGATGGGCCGGGAAACGAGCCGCGTGGCCAACAGATACAGCAGCAATGCAACACCCAGGCTTTGGCCCAGCATGATCGAGGCCAGCACCGACGCCTGTGCACGTGCCGATGCCCGCAAAACCGCCATGTTGGCCTCGATACGCAGCGTACCGGTGGTTTCTGCCCGGTCGAACGGGGAATGCAAAGCCCTTTCTACCCATTGCCCGCCAGCGTCTGTCTGGGCCGGCCGGTTGTTGCCACCCGAGCTGACCCAGGGCCGCCCGCTCGGGTCTCGCACCTCGACAAACCCGGCCAAGGGGTTCAGCGACAGGCCGTCCACCACCTCCTGCAGCAGGATGGCATCTCCCGCGTATGCGCCGATCGTCGCGGTCTTTTCCACAGCAATCAGCAAACCATTCAGGGTGTCTTCGCCTTGAGACAACGCCCGGTTGAATGCCCCCCAATAGGCCAGTGGTGCCGCCACGCCGGCCAGCAAGCTTGCTGCTGCCAGCAGGGCAATCAGCAAACCATCCTGAAGCCGCTTAAGGCGCATGGTCCCGAGAGGAGTCGGCACCGGTTTTCAGGACCATGACGACTTTCAGCCCCGACGGTTGGGGCGGGGCGGTGGTTGAGTAGCCCAAGGCTGCCGGCGTGCGTTTGAGGTAACTCAGCATGCTTGCTTCGTCGGTCAAGGTCAGCGGCGGTGTCGACTGGCCGGAGAACAACAAGCGTGCCCAGTGGCTGCTGACCTGTGCGAGTGACATGCCTGTCAACTGACCATAGAACCGTTCGCGCAGGGGGTGGTTGCGCGGCAGATCGGTGGCTTGAACACGCACTCCGTCGGACAAGGCCTGCCGCTTGCCCATGTACAGCGCCTGCAGTTCTTTCGGGCTGATCGCTTGCAATGGCGCTTCTGCCGACGCGATGACAAACACGTCCGCCCGGCACGACGCTGCCATAAGCAAACCAGTCAGCAATACAACGGGGGGCAGAGTGAGTGCAGCCATGGCCGTCAGTACACAAAGTCCAGCGCCACGGAGCCCACGTTGGCCGAGCCGCCGTTGCTGTTGCCACCCCACATCACGCCGCCCAAGGGGCGCACTGTGACCCAGTCCCACTGGGCCTTGAGCGACAGGTTGGGCCGGATGTCCCAGCGCACACCCAGCGTGCGTGTGTGCTGGTCGACACGGTAGGTGTTGAGCACGCCGGTGGCGATGTCTCCCACTGCCTGTGCCTGGGCCACGGCATTCAACCCGATGACTGGGGCCAGTGGCATCAGGTCGCGTGCCCAGTTGGGTGCTGTGGCAGCCGCAGAGAGCGAGCGGGCCCGGCTCAGACCCACGTAGGGCGTGAATGCGCCCAACCGCCGCCCAGCCATGACATACGTGCCTGTGCCGGAGATCGCCTGGTTGCTGGTGGAAATGCGCATCCATTCCGCGTTTACCAGCCAGTCGTGCTTGTCATAGGCCAGGCCGAGTGCGACGTACCTCGCGCGAATGTCTTGAAAATTCAAGGCAGACGAGAGAGCCTTGGCCTGTGCTGCCACTGATGCCACGGGCGCAAGTGTCACTTGACTCAGGCCCTGCTGCAGCAATTCCAAGCCTGGCAAATTCACGCTCAAGTGCCCTGTGGCCAGTGTGCCGCGCAGGGTCAGGCCATCGTTGTCCCTGCTCAGGGTCAGCCCTCTGGCGTCATTGAACCGTGACCGCAATGCCATCATGTCGTAGCGCGACGCGCCGGCAGTGGCTTTGACGCGCCAGTCGGCATCGCCCATGCGCCAGTTGTGGCTGATGTCCACCCCATCCAGGTTGTTCATGGACATGACGCCATAAAAATCCGGTGGCGGACGCACAGACAGGTAGCCGTAACCCACGTTGCGGAAGTCGGACAGCAAATACAAGTCGGCGTTGAGCCTGCCCACGCGCAAGGTGGTGTCTGGTGTCGGGCGGTAGGCCACAAACGCCCACTCAATCGAGTCTGACGATTGGGCACTGTCCGGACGGTCTCGCAGCACGACCTGACCAACTGCTTCAAGTGTGTCCGTGGCACGCCAGTTGATTTGTGCTCCTACCCGTGTGTCGGGCCTGAGCTGCAGCCCGGAAGGGCCTGGCACTTGAGACACATCGCGCGCGAACGTGCCACCGAAATCGGTCGACGCTTTGCTGGCGCCAATGGTGCCGAAACCGGAGAACAACAGATTCGGCGGGGCTTCTTCGGTCGGCTGAGCGAGTGCAAGGCCGGTCCCGCAGGCCACTGCCGTGGCTGCCAGCAGTCTGGTGGAGCGGTGGATGAGCTGCCAGGCGGTCTTCATCGGGTGGTCAAAAACGTGAGGGGTCTCATCCGGGGTCGGTGGATGTCAGGCCGACATGTTGGCACAGCTCTGGTGAATTGTGCTATTTCCCACGGCGCACCCGCAGTATTTCGTCGAGGATCAGACAGACGGCACCCAGCGTGATGGCCGCGTCGGCCACATTGAACGCGGGAAAGTGACCCAGCGGAAACACGGGGGAGAGCACTTTCCAGTGAAAGTCCAGAAAGTCCACCACGTAGCCGTGCATCAGGCGGTCCACCACGTTGCCTACAGCCCCACCCAGCAGGCTGCTGACGGCAAACGCAAACAGCCTCTGGCCGGGGTGGCTTTTCAGCATCCAAACCATGAAGATGGCGGCCACCACGCCAATGCCGGTGAACAGCCAACGCTGCCAGCCGCCGGCATTCGCCAGGAAAGAGAACGCCGCGCCGTGGTTGTGCACCCGCACCACATTGAAAAACGAGGTGACGGGTGTGCTGTCCCCCAGTTGGTAATAGCCCAGGATCAGCGTTTTGGTGAACTGGTCGAGCAGCAACACGATGGCTGCCCACGCCAGCCACGGGACGATGCTGGGGGTCAGTTTCGGTTTGGCACCGCCTGCGGGTTTGCCGGACTTGGCTGGTTTGGCGGCAGCCATCAGGCGTGTTCCCGCACTTCGCCCGTGCCGTGCAGGTTGCTGGTGCACCGCCCGCACAGGCCGAGGTGGTCAGCATCATGGCCCACATCGTCACGGTAGTGCCAGCAGCGCTCGCATTTATGGCTTTTTGAGGCTTCAACGCTTATCTGTATTGAGTTTCCAGCTATCAATGTCACAGCAGATGTGATGGTCACAAACTTCAGGTCATCACCCAGGCTGGCCAGCACAGCGTGGTCTTCGCTCGGCACGGTCAGCGTCACGTTCGCCTGCAGCGACGAACCCACGGCGCCGGTGGTGCGCACGGCCTCGATTTCCTTGTTCACCAAGTCGCGGATTTCGCGGATGCGCTGCCACTTGGCCAGCAGCGCTTCGCTGGCGGCGTCGGGTGCGGGCCACACGGTGTAGGTTTCCATGAAGATGGATTCGCTGTGCGGCGCATCCTTCTGGCCCATGAAGCCCCAGGCCTCTTCAGCGGTGAAACTCAGGAACGGTGCCATCCAGCGCACAAATGCGTGGGTGATGCGGTACAGCGCCGTTTGCGCGCTGCGGCGGGCTTTGGAGTTGGGAGCCGTGGTGTACAGCCGGTCTTTCAGCACGTCGAGGTAGAAGCCGCCCAGGTCTTCGCTGCAATACAGCTGCAGCTTGGCCACCACGGGGTGGAATTCGTACTTCTCGTAGTGCGCCAGGATGTCGGTTTGCAACTGCGCCGCACGGGCCAGCGCGTAGCGGTCGATTTCCAGCAGGTCGGCATCGACCACGGTGTCGGTGGCGGGGTTGAAGTCGCTGATATTGGCCAGCAAAAAGCGCAGCGTGTTGCGTATGCGGCGGTAGGCATCCACCACGCGGGCCAGAATCTTGTCGTCAATGCCCAAATCACCTGAATAGTCGGTGCTGGCGCACCACAGGCGGATGATTTCCGCGCCCATTTTTTCGCTGATGGTTTGCGGGGCCACCACGTTGCCCACGCTTTTGCTCATCTTGCGGCCCTGGCCGTCCACGGTGAAACCGTGGGTCAGCAGGCCCTTGTAAGGGGCGCGCCCATACATGGCACAGGCAGTCAACAGCGAGCTGTGGAACCAGCCGCGGTGCTGGTCGTGGCCTTCCAGGTACAGATCGGCCTCGCAGCCCTCGTCGTGCGCGTGGGCCAGGCTGCCATCAGCGCGTTTCTGGCCGTGGCTTCCCTTCAGCACCGTGGTGTGGGTGGTGCCGGAGTCGAACCAAACTTCCAAGATGTCGGTGCTTTTTGTATAGCTTGAAGCGTCCGCCGCATCGTCGATAAGGCTCAAAATGTTTGTAACCGTGAGTTTGCTCCAGGCCTCGATGCCGCCCTGTTCCACCACTTGCGCGGCCAGGTCCACAATCTCGGGCGTGCGCGGGTGCGGCTCGGCCGTGTCCACATGCAGCAAAAACGGCAGGGGCACGCCCCAGCTGCGTTGACGGCTGATGCACCAGTCGGGCCGGTTGGCAATCATGTCGCGCAGGCGGCCTTTGCCGTTTTCGGGGAAGAAGCCTGTCTCTTCAATGGCAGCCAGGGCCATCTGGCGCAGGGTCTGTGGCGCTTTGTCGGTGGTGAAAATGCCGTCGCCTTCGTCCATGCGCACAAACCACTGGGCGGCCGCGCGGTAGATCACCGGGGTTTTGTGGCGCCAGCAGTGCGGGTAGCTGTGGGTGATGACTTCTGTGGCCATCAGGCGGCCGTTGTCGCGCAGCGTGTCGATGATGACGGGGCAGGCCTTCCAGATGTTCATGCCACCGAACAGTGGCAGCTCGGCCTCGTACTGGCCGTTGCCTTGCACGGGGTTCAAGATGTCGTCGTACGCAAAGCCGTTGGCCACGCAGCTGTTGAAGTCGTCCACACCATAGGCGGGCGACGAGTGCACGATGCCGGTGCCGTCATCGGCGGTGGCGTAGTCGGCCAAAAACACGGGCGACAGGCGGTTGTAGCCCGCATCGACATGCGCCAGCGGGTGGCGGAAGTTGATTTTTTCCAGCTTGGCGCCCTTGGCGTGCGCAATGATGGTGCCTTCCAACCCAAAGCGGGCCAGGCACTTTTCCACCAGCGTTTCCGCCAGGATCAGCATCCCCTTGGGTGTGTCCACCAGTGCGTAGATCAATTCCGGGTTGAGGTTGAGCGCCTGGTTGGCTGGAATCGTCCACGCGGTGGTGGTCCAGATGACCACAAAGGCTTCTTTGGTCAGGCCATGCAGGCCGAACGCGGCGGCCAGTTTGTCGGGCTCGGCGCACGGAAAGGCCACGTCCAGTGTCTGGCTCTTTTTGTCCTGGTACTCGATTTCGAACTCGGCCAGCGAGCTGCCGCAGTCAAAGCACCAGTAAACGGGCTTCAGACCCCGGTACACAAAACCGCGCTCCATCACACACTTGAAGGCGCGGATTTCGTTGGCCTCCGTCGCAAAGTCCATGGTGCGGTAGGGGCGGTCCCACTGGCCCAGCACCCCCAGGCGCTTGAAGTCGGCCATTTGCTGCGCGATCTGCTCGGTGGCAAAGGCGCGGGCTTTGGCCTGCATGTCGTCACGGCTCAGGTTGCGGCCGTGCAGTTTTTCAATGGCGTTTTCAATTGGCAGGCCGTGGCAGTCCCAGCCGGGGATGTACTGCGCGTCCATGCCCTTCAACTGGCGGGCCTTGACGATCATGTCTTTCAACACCTTGTTCACCGCGTGGCCGATGTGGATCTGGCCGTTGGCGTAGGGCGGGCCGTCGTGCAGGATGAACTTGGGCGCACCTTTGCGGGCTTCACGCAGCTTGTTGTACAGGCCGTTGTCTTCCCAGGCCTTCACCCAGCCCGGCTCCCGCTTGGGCAGGTCGCCGCGCATCGGGAAGGGGGTGTCGGGCAGGTTCAGGGTGGCGCGGTAGTCGGTGGCTGTGGCTGCAGCGGCGGGTTTTGTGTCAGACATTGGGCGAGCGTGTGTGAGGGCGTGAATGCGGTGGGCCCGGCGGGCGGGGTGCGCACAGCCCCAAAAGAGCAGTGCCGCGAAGCGGAGGGTGGCTGCGCGGCGACCACGCCACACAGCCGGGTGTGTGCGTCAAATTCGGTCGCGCGTGGTCTGGCGACGGGTTTGGGTGTGGGAAGAACTGGAATATGAGGCGAAAAACGTGCGTGCATCGGCGCAGTCTTTGGCAATGCCCTGGGTCAGGGCGTTGAGACTGTCGTATTTCAGCTCGTCATGCAGTTTGTGCAGCAGGTCCACACGGATGATTTTACCGTAGGCCCCCTCTGCCCCAAGGTGGGCGGCCACCTCGGCAGGCCAGTCCAGGCAATGGGTTTCCAACAGCACGCGTCCGCCGTTGATGTCGTTGGGGTCGAGCGAAGGGCGCACGCCCAGGTTGGCCACACCGGCCAATGGTGGCGCCGACGGATTGGGGTGCAGGCCATGCACCTGCACCGCAAAAATGCCGCTGGCAGCGGGTTTCCAGTGGGCAAAGCGCAGGTTCAGGGTGCGAAAGCCGTCGCCTGCACCGGGGGCTGTTGCGCCCAGCTCGCGCCCCAGCTTGCGACCGTGCACGACATGGCCCGAGATGCTGTAGGGCCTGCCCAGCAGCGCGGCCACGTCGGCCATGCGGCCCTCACCCAGCGCCTGGCGCACGGCCGAGCTGGACACGCGCAAGCTGTGCACCTCATAAGACTGCATGCGCGCCACGTCGAATCCATGGTGGGCACCGGCGGCGTCGAGCATGGCGTAGTCGCCTTTGCGGCCAGCGCCAAAACAAAAGTCGTCGCCCACCAGCGCGTAGCGCACGCCCAAGGCATCCACCAGTGTGTCGGTGATGAAGTCAGCGGCGGTTTGCGCGGCAAAACGTGCGTTGAAGGGCAGCACCAGGCAGCGGTCCACCCCGCAGCGGGCGAGCTCTGTGAGCTTGTCACGCAAGGTGGCGATGCGCGCAGGGGCGAAGTCGGGTTTGCGTTGCTGTGCGGCAAAAAAATCGCGTGGGTGGGGCTCGAAGGTCATCACGCAACTGGGCACACCCCGGTGCCGGGCTTCGTTGTTCAGCAGGGCCAACATGGCCTGGTGTCCCCGGTGAACGCCGTCAAAGTTGCCGATGGTGAGTGCGCAGCCCTCCGCTTCGCCGTTCGGGCGTCGGGGCATGTGGTGCAGACCTCTGAATATCTTCATGGCTATTGGGCTGGCGGGGCGGCGTTTGTCACAGCGGCGCGTTATATTGAAACGCGTTGTCTTTCTCTATTGTTCCACGGTGACGGATGGAACAGTCGTGCGACAGCGCTGGGGTGTGTGTTCATGGCCGCGTTCGCTGGAGGTGGTTTTGAAAGTCTTGAAGCTCTCGGGGCAGGGGTTGCCGCAATCCTGGATCAGCCTGGAAGAGGCTGTGCTGCATTACGCCGCCGGTCAGGTGCGCTGGGAAATGGGCAGCGAGGTGGCCGTGTTCCACGGTGGGCACAACGCGCTGACAGGTTTGCAATCAGTCATCACCGTGAACTCCATCATTGGCACGCAGGGTTTTGGCGGAGCCAATCCCTTTGGCGCCACGCCCAGCATCACCAACCCCAAACTGTTTGCCCGCGACCGAAACCTGTGCGCTTACTGCGGAGACCACTTTCAGGAACTCGACCTCACGCGCGAACACATCAGGCCCGTCAGCAAAGGTGGCCCCGATGCCTGGATGAATGTCGTCACGGCTTGCCGCTCATGCAACCATCGCAAAGGCAACCGCACCCCCGAGCAGGCGGGCATGCCACTGCTTTACGCGCCCTATGTGCCCAGCCTGTGGGAAGACTTCATTCTGCGAAACCGCCGCATCCTGGCTGACCAGATGGAGTTTTTGATGGCGCACTTGCCACGCCACTCGCGTTTGCATGCTTGATGGTCTAGGCCTGCGCGCAGAAACAGTGTGTTTTATCACGCGGGTGATGCAAAATTGCGCACCCGCGCGAACCGCGCGACATCTGTTCTGAAAGTGCTTGTCGATGTCCTCTGACGTTTTCGCCCCTGACCCCTTGCCTGACCAGCCTCCTGTGGCTGGCGCGGCAGTGCCTGATCAGGGGCAGGCGTCCGGGGGGGGCTTGAACGCCAACTGGGGCTTGCTGCGAACGGTCATCGACGAGAACCCCAACATCATCCTGCTGAAGGACTGGCACGGCCGGTTCCTGCTGGGCAACCGCGCTTTGGCGCAGTTGTATGGCACCACCCCTGAAGGCCTGGTGGGCAAAGACGACGGCGCGTTCAATCCCAACAAGGAGCAGGTGGCGTTTTTCCTGGAGAACGTTCAGGGCATCATGCGCTGCTTCGAAACCGAGGTGGTCTTTGAAGAGTCCACCGACGTGGCCACGGGCCAGGTGCGCTATTTCCAGTCCATCAAGAAGCCGCTGCGCGATGCCGATGGCAACCTGCAGATTCTGGTCATTGCCAACGACATCACCCAGGTGCGAGAGGCGCAGTTGCGCGCCGAGGCCAGTGAAGCTCAACTGTCCCACGTGCTGAAGGTCACGGGCGAGGGCGTGTGGGATTGGGAGGTGGCAACCGGCGTGGTTCGCCACAACGCCCGTTGGGCCGAGGTTCTCGGGCTGGACCCCGCGCAGTTGTCCAACTCGATGGAGGAGTTTTCATCGTTGCTGCACCCGGACGACAAGCCCGGGGTGATGGCTGCGGTGAATGCCTGCCTTGACGGCGTTGGCCCTTACAGTCACGAACACCGTATGCTGCGCCCTGACGGCCGCGAAGTATGGGTGCTGGACCGTGGTGACGTGGTGGAGCGCAACGCTGACGGCGCGCCCAAACGCATGGTGGGCAGCTTTTCCGATATTTCGGATCGCAGGGCGGCCGAACAGCAGTTGATCGAGGCGCGCACCCGGGCAGAAGTGCTGAACGAAGAAATGGTGCAAACCCTCCAGTTGGTGCGTGACATGGCCCGCGATGCCACCGACGCCAATCGCGCCAAAAGCGAATTCCTGGCCAACATGAGCCACGAAATCCGCACACCCATGAACGGCATCATCGGCATGACGCAGTTGTTGCTCGACTCCGCCCTGACGGAAGAGCAGCGCAGTTTTGCCAAAGCCATCGAGGCCAGTGGCGAAGGCTTGCTGGCCATCGTCAACGACATCCTCGACTTCTCCAAGATTGAAGCTGGCAAGCTGGAACTCGAGTTGGTGGAATTTGATCTGCGCCACTTGCTCGACGAAGTGGAAAACCTTGTGAGCGTGCGCATCCGCGAAAAGCGCCTGGTGTTCCATCAGTATTTCGATGCCGATGTGCCCCGCGTTGTGCACGGTTCCCAGCAGCGGCTGCGTCAGGTGTTGTTGAACCTGGTGGCCAATGCCGTGAAGTTCACCCACCGGGGTTCGGTCACGGTGACCACACGTCTGGTGCCCGATTACCCGGGTGGCCTGTGCCTGCGCTTCGAGGTGCAGGACACGGGCATCGGCATTTCTCCTGGGGACATTCCGCGACTGTTCCAGCCCTTCCAGCAGGTGGACACGTCCAACAGCCGCCAGTTCGGGGGCACGGGGCTGGGGCTGTCGATCAGCAAGCGGCTGGTCACGCTGATGTCGGGGCAGATTGGCGTGAGCAGCGCCCACAACCAGGGCTCCACGTTTTGGTTCGAGGTGCCGGTGGACTTGCCAATGTCAGCCGCGCCTGTGTCGCACGATGCGGGTTTGGGGCCAGTGGCAACCGCACCGCCTGCAATGCCCGCACCGCTGCCCGCCGTTGAGGCGCCGGCAGCACATGCTGCGACCCGTTCGAGTGGACCCGCTGCATCACCGGGCGGCATGGACCTGCTGCTGGTCGAAGACAACGCCATCAACCAAGCCTTGGCCAAAGCACTGCTGCAGCGCATGGGCCATGCCGTGACGGCGGTGGCCAATGGAAAAGAGGCGCTGGATGCAATGGCCGAGCGCCGTTTCGACGCGGTGTTCATGGACTGCCAGATGCCGGTGATGGACGGATTCGAAGCCACCCGCCAGCTGCGCGCTGGCAACCACGGCGTGTTGCAACCCGACATCGCCGTGATTGCCATGACGGCCAACGCCATGGTGGGCGACCGGGAGCGTTGCCTGGCGTGCGGCATGAACGACTACGTGGCCAAACCCATCAAGGTACCTCTGTTGAAAGAGGCGCTCGACAAGGTGAAGGCCGCGCTGGGGCGCTGACCAGACAGCGGCCCGGTGGGCGGCCCGTCAGGCGAAGACGCCTGCGGTTTCCTGCATGTTGTCGCTCACCACACCGAGGTGGTGCAGTGTGTCACCCAGGGTCATTTCCATTTGTGTGAGGCGCTTGAAACAGTGGCTGACCAGCATTTCATCGGTCACGCCCATGCCGCCATGCAACTGCACCGCCTGTTGGCCCACAAAACGCATGCTGTGGCCCAGTTGGACCTTGGCGCGTGACAGCGCCAGGCTGCGCTCGGCGGCGGGTGCACCCATCTTGAGCGTGGCGTAGTAGCTCATGCTGCGGGCAAGCTCCAACTGCATCTTCATGTCGGCCACGCGGTGTCGCAGGGCCTGGAAGCTGGCAATGACCACACCAAACTGTTTGCGGGTGTTCATGTACTCCACGGTGAGCGCGACGGTTTTATCCATCACGCCGACGGCCTCCGCGCACAGGGCTGCCAGGGAAACATCAGCCGCCAGCTCCAGCGCGGCCAGGCCATTGCGGGTGACGAGGGTTGCCGGGGCATCGGTGAGCGTGACATTGGCCGCACGGCCACCGTCTTGCGTGGCGTGGCCTGTGGCCATCACACCGGGGGCTGTGCGCTCGACCAGAAACAACGCCATGCGGTCGCCTGAGGCGTCTGCAATGCGTGCGGGCACCAGCCAGGCATCTGCCTGGTCTCCCACGGGAACCATGTGTTTGATAGCTGAAACTGTCCACCCATCAAGCGCTGGAGCCGCTTTTGCTTCACAAATTCCCAATTGGTAACGGGCCTTGCGCTCCTGATGCGCCAGCACCACCAGCGCTTCGCCGCTGGCGATGCGCGGCAGCCACTGCGCCTGCACGTCGTCCGGAGCGGTGTGGGCCAGCACGGTGCTGGCGGCCAGGGTTTGCGCCAGGGGTTCGAGTACCAGACCCTGGCCCAGTGCCTGCATGACCACCATGCTGTCGACCGGCCCCATGCCCAAACCGCCGTGTGCTTCAGGCACGGTCAGGCCGGTCAGGCCCAGTTCGGCCAGCTCGTTGTAGGCAGCGCGGTCAAAACCGCCCGCTGCGGTGGTGGCGCGGCGGCGCTCGAAGGTGTAGGCCTTGTCCACCCAGCGGGACACGGCATCGGCCAGTTGCGCCTGGTCGTCGGAGAAATCGAAGTCCATGTGGTTGTCCTGGTTCAGCCGAGCACGGTTTGGGCAACGATGTTGCGTTGCACCTCGTTGCTGCCGCCGTAAATGGTGGTTTTGCGCATGTTGAAGTAGGTGCTGGCCAGCGGTGCATTGGCCAAGTTGTCACCGGGGAACTCGGAGAGACCCAGCGCTGCATCACCTTGCCAGCCTGCGTCCATGGCTTCAAACACGAAGGGCAGGCTGTAGGGGCCGGCGGCCAGCATCATCAGCTCGGCATAACGCTGCTGGATCTCGCTGCCGCGAATTTTCAGCAGGCCCGCAATGTCCAGGCTTTGTTTGCCGCTTTTTTCGGCGCTCAGCACGCGCAGCACCATCATTTCCAGCGCCACCACGTCCACCTCCAGCAGGGCAATCTGGTCGCGGAAGCGCTGGTCGGCCCACACGCCTTCTGCCTTGGCAATGCGCTTGAGGCGCTCCAGCTCGCGCTTGGCGCGGTTCACATCGGCAATGTTGGTGCGCTCGTGGGCCAGCAGGTACTTGGCGTAGTTCCAGCCCTTGTTTTCTTCGCCCACCAGGTTTTCTGCAGGCACTTCGACGTTGTCGAACCAGACTTCGTTCACCTCGCACTCGCCGTCCAGTAGCTTGATAGGGCGCACCGTCACGCCGGGGGTTTTCATGTCGATCAGCAAAAAGCTGATGCCGGTTTGTGGCTTGCCTTCGGTGCTGGTGCGCACCAGGCAAAAAATCCACTCGCCGTACTGGCCCAGCGTGGTCCAGGTTTTCTGGCCGTTGACGATGTATTTGTTGCCCACCCGCTCGGCGCGGCACTTGACGCTGGCCAGATCAGAGCCCGAGCCGGGCTCGCTGTAGCCTTGGCTCCACCATACCTCGCCGCTGGCAATGCCCGGCAAAAAGCGCTGTTGCTGTTCGGCGTTGCCGAAGGCCATGATGACCGGGGCCACCATCACCGGCCCAAACGGCACGATGCGAGGCGCACCGGCCAGTGCGCACTCTTCTTCAAACAGGTGTTTCTGAATCGCAGTCCAGCCCGGGCCGCCGAACTGTTGGGGCCAGCCGAATCCCAGCCAGCCTTTGGCCCCCAGAATTTTGGCCCACCGCTGGTGGTCGTCCCGCGTCAGGCGCAGGGCGTTGTGCACTTTGTGCGAAATGTCGGCGGGCAGGTGTGCGGCCACCCAGGCGCGCACCTCTTCGCGAAACTGCTGCTCTTCGGGCGTGAAAGCCAAATCCATGCGCTGTCTCCTGTGAACGGTGTCCGGTTTTAGCACGCCCGTTCTTTTCTGGCTTGTCCAGCGTGGGACAGATCAGGGTTTCACCCAGTGTTTGCCGCCGCTTCAGCTTGGGGTGACGCCCAGTTGCTCGCACAACTGCGCAAGCGTGCGTTGCAGAGAGGCCACTTGCTCTTCGAGCGTGGCCACGCGGCGGGTGAGAGCGATCACCTCGTCCTCTGTGGCCGCGCTGCTGGTCGGGCCGGTGGGGGTTTGCGTCAGGTCCACCTCGCCGCACAGCAGGTGGGCCCAGCGCTGTTCACGGGTGCCGGGCGCGCGGGGCAGTTTGACGACCAGCGGGCCACCTTTGTCGGTGCTGCGGTCTTGCAGCTCTTCCAAAAAGGCATCCACCGACGAAATGTCGGCAAAGCGGTGCCAGCGTTCGCTGTTGATGCGCAGTTCGCCAGCGGTTTGCGGGCCGCGCAGCATCAAGAGGCCCAGCAGGGCGGCGGCCTGCTCGGGCACGCCCACCACGCGCTGAAAGTTGTGGCTGTAGCGCGGCACGCGGGCACCGCTTTGCTCCACCACCAGTGCCAGGGCTTTGAGTTCATCCAACGCCTCGGCCACCTGGCCTTCGGTCAGGTTCATCACTGGGTCGCGGGTGGTTTTCTGGTTGCAGCCGGTCAGCAGGGCTTGCATCGACAAGGGGTAGCTGTCGGGCACGGTGCGGGCTTTTTCCATCAGCGTGCCCAGCACGCGGGATTCGGCGGGTGACAAAGGGCGCAGGGCGGGGGAGTAGGCGGCGTTCATAGGGGGGTCATTACACTCGGTCAGGTCATGAAAAACATCGTCATTTTGATCTCTGGCGGCGGCTCCAACATGCAAGCCCTTGTGCGCGCCGCCGAGCAACGCCAATGGGCACAACGCGTGGGTGCCCGCGTGGCCGCAGTGCTGAGCAACAAGGCCGATGCCGCCGGTCTGGCCTTTGCCCGCAGCCATGGCCTTCCCACTGCTGTGGTCGACCACAAAGCCTTTGCCAGTCGCGAGGCGTTTGACGCGGCGCTGATGGCTGAAATCGATGGTTTTGACCCCGCGCTGGTGGTGCTGGCTGGGTTCATGCGCATCCTCACACCAGGGTTTGTGGCGCATTACGACGGGCGGCTGGTCAACATCCACCCCAGCCTGTTGCCCGCCTTCACCGGGTTGAACACGCACCAGCGGGCCATTGACGAGGGTTGCAAGTTTGCCGGTGCCACCGTGCACCGTGTCACCCCGGAGCTGGACCACGGCCAGATACTGGACCAAGCGGTGGTGCCCGTGCTGCCCGGCGACACGGCACAAACCCTTGCCGCCAGGGTGCTGACGCAGGAGCACCTCATGTACCCCCGTGCGGTGGAGCGCTTGCTGGCTGCGTTGCCTTGATTTTTTAAGCCAAAACGGCCTCTGTCGCTTGATGAATAAGCGTTTACAGCTACAAGGATATTGATATGAGTTTGCACACCGATGCCCCTGCGGGCCATGCCAACAAGGCGTTGCTGGACATGCCCTCCCCTGCAGCACACAAGCTGGAAGCCCTGCGCCAACTGTTCCCCCAGGCGGTTGAGACGGATGCGCAAGGGCACATCCGCATCAACGCCAGCTTGCTGCAACTGGCCCTCGACCCGGCCAACCCGGCGGGCGTGCAGGTGGAAGAAGACGGCTTTGAGCTGCGCTGGGTGGGCAAGCGCGAGGCCTACCACAGCGCCTTTGTGCCGGTGCAAAAAATTGTGCAGCCTGCGCCCGAGCAAAGCACAAACTGGGACAGCACAGGCAACCTGCTCATCAAGGGCGACAACCTCGATGCCCTGCGCCTGCTGCGCCACAGTTACTTTGGGCAGGTCAAGCTCATTTACATCGACCCGCCCTACAACACCCAAAGCGATGCGTTTGTGTACCGCGACGACTTCACGGCCAAACAGGGCGAGGTTCTGGCGCACCTGGGTTACAGCGCAGACAACATTGAATACATCAAAAACATCCACGGTGCCCGCACGCACAGCGGCTGGCTGTCGTTCATGTACCCGCGCCTGCTGCTGGCCAAAGACCTGATGCGTGACGATGGGGTGATCTTCATTTCCATTGACGACAACGAGCAGGCGCAATTGAAGCTGCTGTGTGATGAGGTGTTTGGGGAAGAAAACTTCATTTCCAACCTCATTTGGGAAAAAGGCCGGAAAAACGACGCCAAGTTTTTCTCCAACGGGCATGAATACATGCTGGTGTATGCCAAAGCGCAAAGCCACCTGCGTGCAGAAAACACGCTGTGGCGTGAAGAAAAGCCCGGCGCGCGCGACATTTGGGAGCAATACCTGACGCTGCGTCAGCGCCACGGCAGCAACGACACCGCTATTGAGGCCGACCTCCAACAGTGGTTTGCCAGCCTGCCCAAAGCCCACCCAGCCAAAAAGTGGAGCCGCTACAAGCGCGTGGATGGCAACGGGCCTTGGCGTGACCGTGACATTTCATGGCCCGGTGGTGGCGGCCCCCGGTACGACGTGGTGCACCCCGATACCTTGAAACCGTGTGCTGTTCCTGAACGTGGCTGGATTTACGCATCCGTTGAAGAAATGCAGCGGCAAATTGAATTGGGTCTGGTGGCTTTCCGCGCCGACCACACCGAGCCGCCTTTTCGCAAAGCCCACATTCGCCCCCTGCCGCAAGAAATGGAGGGCATGCCCGAAGATGCTGATAGCGACGACGAGGCTGACGATGAGTTGGCCACCCAAGTGCGCGGTAGCTATTTCTACAAACAATCGCAAGTGTCGGTGCGCCACTTGCGTGAATTGCTGGGGAAAAAAGTTTTCAACAACCCCAAAGATGTGGATGAAGTGGCCCGGCTGTTGAGCTACGCCAGCCCTGGCGACAGCAGCGCGATTGCGTTGGATTTCTTCGCCGGCAGCGGCACCACAGGCGAGGCCGTGATGCGGCTCAACGCTGAAGACGGCGGCACGCGCCGGTTCATCCTGGTGCAAATCCCGCAGCCCATCGACCCCAAAAAGCAGAAAGAAGCACACAGCTTCGTCACCCAAACCTTGGGGAAACCAGAAGCCACCATTTTTGAAATCACCGCCGAGCGCCTGCGCCGCGCTGGGGCCAGACTGCAAGCCGACCAAGCAGCCAAAGTACAAGCTGCGGGTAGTCTGCTGCCCAATGACACCCCGGCACTGGACACAGGGTTTCGCGTGTTTGAACTGGTGGACGATCCTGATGCGCTCATTTTGCAAAAGCCCCTGGCCGATGCCACCCAAGCCGATGTGCTGGCCCTGCAAACCGCCATTGCCACGCCCCAGCCCGCCCACCTGCCGCGTGTGCTGTACAACCTGCTGCTGGCCGAGGGGTTGCCGCTGACCACGCAGATTGAAATGATTAAAGAAAATGTGCTCTACCGCTTGTCTGACGTGCTTTTGGTGCTCCACACATTGCCACTGAATGAACTGACTGACACGGTGCGCCGCTTGCAAGAAAAAGCAGAACCCGTGCGCGCCATCACGGTGTATGCGCCGTGGGTGAATGACGACAACTTCATTCTGGGCATCCACACCGTGGCCGAAACGCTGGGGTTTTCTGAAGACAAGCTGCGCTTGCGGGGGTGACCATGGCATTGCCCCAATTCCAATACACCCGCCTGGCGCACCAAGCGCAAGCGGTGCGCTCGATCGCCGATGTGTTTGCGGATGTGCGGTTTGCTCCGCCCACCGATGTGCAGGCCAACCCCACGTTTTCGCAGGCCGAAGCGCATGCCACGCTGAAAGCCAACATTGCACGTGTGCGTGAGGCCAATGGCGTGACCACGGGGTCAGTGCAAGTGTCCAGCAGCCTGACCCCAGCGTTGAATGTGGACGTGCTGATGGAAACGGGCACGGGCAAAACCTTCACCTTCATTGAAACCATTCACAAGCTGCACCAGCAGCACCGGTTGTCCAAATTCATTGTGCTGGTGCCCAGCAACGCCATTCGCCAAGGCACTCTGAAAAGCCTGCAAACCACGGCGGCGTTTTTTGCCCGCGAGTACAACAACCAGAAAATCAACGTTGTCAATTACTCAGACAAAACGGTGAAGGGCTTCATCAGTGCTGCCAACCTGGGGTTGTCGGTGATGGTGGCCACCTACCAGTCGTTTGCCGGGGACAGCAAGCTCATCAACAAGCGCGGCGTCGAGGCCAACTTGTTTGGCCGGGCCAAAAGCTACATGGAAGCGCTGGCGCACATTCGGCCCGTGCTCGTCATTGATGAGCCGCACCGTTTTGAGGGCAAGGTGGTACAGGAGTATTTGGCCAAGTTCAACCCGCTGCTGACCATCCGGTTTGGGGCCACTTTCAAAAAAGACGAGTACCGCAACCTTGTTTACACGCTGGACAGCCTGGAGGCTTTTCGCCAGCGGCTGGTCAAGGGCATCACGGTGGACACCGTGGGCACGGGGCATGACAGCGCGCAGGTGCTGTGCCTGCATGAGGTGACGGGCAGCGCAAAAGAGCGCACTGCCCGTGTGGGCCACCAAACGCTCGCTGGGCAAGCCTCGAGCGTGAGCTTGCAAGCCAAAGACAACCTGGGTCAGCAAACCGGGCTTGATTTTTTAAGTGGCCATGTGGTGGAAAAAATCACTGCCAAAGAGCTGCTGTTCACCAACGGTTTTGCACTGCCCCTGGGTGAACCGACGGCCTACGGCATGCTGGCCGATGAGGTGCAATCGCTCATCATCGAGCGTGCTGTGGCCAACCACTTTGAGCGTGAGGAAGAGCTGTTCAAGCGCGGCATCAAGTCGCTGACGCTGTTTTTCATTGATGCGGTGGGCAAATACCTGCCTGCAACTGCGGGGGGCAAAACCCAGTCTGCGGTGGTGCGCGAGGCGTTTGAGCGCCATTACCGTCACCACCTGGCGCTAACACTGGGCAAGCCGGAGCTCGATGAGGGTTACCGTGAATATTTGCAGCGCACCCAAACTGACATTGGCAAGGTGCACAAAGGCTACTTTGCCCGCTCGCACAGCGAAAAGGGCGAAGAAGAAGCCATCAAGTTGATCTTGCAAGAGAAGGAAAAACTGCTGTCGTTTGAGACGGATTTGAGGTTCATTTTTTCCATGTGGGCACTGCAAGAAGGCTGGGACAACCCCAATGTTTTCACGCTGTGTAAACTGGCCCCCAGCAATTCCAAAATCAGCAAGTTGCAACAAATTGGCCGTGGCCTGCGCCTGGCAGTGAACCAGCAACTGGAGCGGGTGCAGGCCGACGATGCAGCGTTTGACGAAATCAATGACCTGACCGTGGTGGTGCCCGCCAGCGAGGGTGATTTTGTGGCTGCCATTCAGGGCGAAATTGCGCAGCACAGCGTCAAGCGGGTGGCGCGGGTGTTTGACGACAAGTTGTTGGCCGAAGCTGGCGTGGCCTTGAGCACACGACTGGCCAACCGGGTGTTGGACGCTTTAGCCGCATTGGATGTGGTGGAGCTGGATGACTTGACCGGACAAGCCACGCTTGTGATGAGCCGGGACACCTACCATGCCAAGCGGGCAAGCATTTTGGCCAACATGTTGCGCATACCGGGCATTGAGCCGCACAACGCTGCCAACATGCAGGCGTATCTGGACGCTTACTACGACAGCGCAGGACAAGTCAAGAATAAGCAGCACAAAACCCAAGCCAACCTCACACCCAACTTGGTCAGTTACCAGCAGTTTCGCCACCTTTGGGAAAACCTGAACCGCCATGCGGTGCTGCGTTACGAGCTGGATACGGAAGGGCTCATGCGAAGCGTGCTGAACCGAATTGCGCAAAGTTTTGATGTCCGCCCGCTGTCTGTTCGCATCACGCGCACCAGCGATGTGCAAAGCGTTCATGAAGTCAAAAGCACGCAAAACAGCTACACGGTCAAGCCCCATGCGGTGTTGAGTTTGCAAGGGTTTGTGCGGGAATTGGCCAACCAAACGCGGCTGAGCATTCACACCATCAGCGGCGTATTGGCCCGAATGCCCACCGATAAATTTGCGCAAATTCAGCACAACGAGAACCGGGCGTTGCTCACACTGCGTGACCTGATCTTGCGCAGCGTGCACGAATTGCTGGTGAACAGGGTGAGTTACGAGTTGCGGGAGATCCGGGCGACAACGGCGTTGACCGACAACACCGGCACCTTGCTGAAAACCATCCCACTGGCTTTGTGCGGCAAAGAAGCGCACACGATAGGCAATGCGGTGGTGCGAGCCAAATCGCTGTACGTTGAAAACGTGATGCCGGTGGACAGCCAAATTGAGCGCGACACCGTGGACGAATCCCAGCACGACTGCATTACGGTGTTTGCCAAGCTGCCCAAAATCAACATTCCCACACCGGCTGGCAAGTACAACCCAGATTTTGGCTATGTCATACGCCGCGCTGGTGCCACCGAGGCGCTTTACCTAGTAGTGGAGACCAAAGGCTACGACAACGAGGCAGAGGTGCCCGAACGCGAGCGGTGGAAGATTCAAAGCGCACGGCGGTTTTTTGCCGCATTGCAGGCACAAGGCGTTCCAGTGAAGTACGAGACCAAAATCAACCACGAGCAGTTAGCGCAACTGATTGATCACTTAGTACCCACTCCATTCTGACAGCAGAAATGTAAGGCCAAATTGGCCTGCATCGCTTGCTGTGTGTTGGTTTGTAGCTACAAGGAAATTGCCATGAAATTGCTGCGTTACGGCCCGGTAGGCCAAGAGAAACCCGGTGTGCTCGACGCACAGGGCCGCGTGCGGGACCTGTCTGCCGTGGTGCCCGACCTGGCCGGCGACGCCCTGCTGCCCGCCAGCCTGGCCCGGTTGAAGGCGCTGGACATCGACAGCCTGCCCCTGGTGCCCGGTGTGCCGCAGCAGGACCTGCGGCTGGGCGCCTGTGTGGGGCAGGTGGGCAAGTTCCTGGGCATTGGCCTGAATTACGCCGACCACGCAGCCGAGGCGGGCATGGCCGTGCCACCCGAGCCAGTGGTGTTCACCAAATGGACCAGTTGCATCTGCGGTCCCGACGACGCGGTGCAACTCCCCCGTGGTTCGGTGAAAACCGATTGGGAAGTGGAGCTGGGCGTGGTCATTGGCCAGGGCGGGCGCTACATCGACGAAGCCGATGCGCTGAACCACGTGGCGGGCTACTGTGTGGTGAACGACGTGTCCGAGCGCGAATACCAATTGGAGCGCGCCGGCACCTGGGACAAGGGCAAAGGCTTTGACACCTTCGGCCCCATTGGCCCCTGGCTGGTGACGGCCGACGAAGTGCCCAACCCGCAGGCGCTGAAGCTGTGGCTTGAGTTGGACGGCCAGCTGCGCCAAAACGGCAGCACCGCCACCATGGTTTACGGCGTGGCGTTTCTGGTCAGCTACCTGAGCCGCTTCACCACCTTGCAGCCGGGCGATGTCATCACCACTGGCACCCCGCCCGGCGTGGGCATGGGCCACAAACCCCCGGTGTATTTGCGCGCCGGGCAAACCATGCGGCTGGGGGTGGAAGGCTTGGGCGTGCAAACGCAGCGGGTGGTGGCGGGCTGAATCCTGGTCCCGCCCTCGCAGGGCCGACCACTCAGTTGGCAGGGCTCAGGGCACTTGCGAGGCGTTGGGTGATGCCGGGCAACTCCGCCGCAAAAAAGCTGCCGATCCAGTCGCTTTCCCGCGGGTGCACCTCGTGCAAAAAGCCGTCGGGCTGGCCCATGGACGTGAACGCATCAAAGCCGTTTTCGAGTACCTCTTGCAGCACCGCCAGCCCGGCGGCGTGTGCGGGCTTGCGCATGAGGCGCAGCGCCATGCGAAGGCCCGGAATGCGCACCACCTCGGCCAGTTGCCAACCCAGCGCCATCACAGCCTGTAACTGGCGTTCCCGGTCGGCAGGCCGACCCACCTGTCGCCAGCAGGCCAGGTAGCGGCCCGCTGTTTCCTCCGCGGTGTCGGGGGGGGCTCCGGGCACTGCACTCCAAGCCTGCGACAGCTGCCAGTCCAGCGTTTCGGTGAGGGCGTGCACCTCGGCCAGCTGCACGGCCAGCGCCATGACTTTGGCCGGGAACAGACGTTCGATGGCCCCTGCAATTCGGGCGAACTGTGCGTCGCGTTGGCGGTAGTCGTGGCTGCCGTACAGTTCGTTCAAAAAGAACCGCGCGGCCTGCCCGTGGCGCGGGCTGGCCAGAAAGTCGGCGTAGGTGAAGTGAAACCGCTGCACCTGCACGCTGCGCACACCCGCCAGCGCGGCGCGCACGTTGGCCGGTGCGTCAAAAGCCGCCTGACGCAGCCGCTCCACTTCGACCAAGTGGTTGCGCAGGGTGTCGGCGGTGGGTGTCATGCGTCAGCGCCGTGCGCGGGCCCTGTCGGGGTCAGCGAGACCTGCCGGCTGCCAGGGCGTCACGGCGGGCGGCCCATTCTTCATCGCTTTTCACCCGCTTCTCTGCCCGCTCGGCCAGTTGAATGGCGATCTCCACCGCTTGCTCCACCAGCGCCTGCTGGTTGTCTGCGTTCAAACCCCGTTGCTGGGCCAGACCCACAAACACCGTGGCGGCCATCTGGGCCACCACCGATTCGCTGTGCTGCAGGCTCATGATGGTTTCAGGGATCATGGACAGAACCTCCGTTTGGACAAAATAAACAACGGCACACACTGTAGCGCCCCGGGGCAGGCGCTCACATCGCCTTGTGGAACACCAGCCCCGCATGCTCGCGCATTGCGTGGAACTTGATTTTGGGCCAGCTGGTTTCCACCGCGCGCAGGGTGGCGCTGTGGTCCACCAGCAGGGTGGGGGCGTCCACGGCGTCCAAGGCCACGCGGTGCTGGTTGGCGTCAATGAAGCGTTTCAGCTCCTGCTCGCCGCCGTCTTCGGGCGCGCAGGTCACCCAGCGGGCCACTTGGTACGGACTGCCGGTGATGCGGGCTTTCACGCCGTATTCGGCTTCTAGCCGGTGCGCTACCACTTCAAACTGCAGTTGCCCCACGGCACCCAGCATCAGCACGCTGCCTGCGATGGGGCGGAAGACTTGGATGGCGCCTTCTTCGCCCAGCTGCGTCAGGCCCGCCTTCAGCTGCTTGCCGCGCAGCGGGTCGGCCACTTCCACGCTGCGGATGATTTCGGGCGCAAAGAAGGGCAGGCCGGTGAACTGGAGTTGCTCACCCTCGGTCAGCGTGTCGCCCAGCTGCAGCACGCCGTGGTTGGGAATGCCGATGATGTCGCCGGCAAAGGCTTCGTCCAGCAACTCGCGCCGCTGGCTCATGAAGGTGACCACCGTGTTGGGTTTGATCACCTTGCCGCTGCGCACCACCTTCAGGGGCATGCCGCGCTCGAACTTGCCGCTGGCCACACGCACAAAGGCAATGCGGTCGCGGTGGGCGGGGTCCATGTTGGCCTGAATTTTGAACACCACGCCCGTGAACTTGGGCTCCACTGGCTGCACCACGCGCTGGATGGACGGCTTGGGGCCGGGCGGTGGGGCCAGGTCCACCAGCGCGTCCAGCACCTCGCGCACGCCGAAGTTGTTGATGGCCGAACCGAACAGCATGGGCGTCTGGCGCCCAGCCAGAAACTCTGCTTCATCGAAGGCAGGTGATGCGCCTTCCACCAGCTCCATTTCGTCTTTGGCCTGGGTCCATTCCATGCCAAAGCGGCTGGCGGTGTCAGCGTTGTCCAGCCCGGACAACACGTCTTCGTCGCCACCTGCGCGGTCCTCACCGGCGGCAAATACGCGCATCTGGTCGGTGCGACGGTCGTACACGCCGTGGAACTGTTTGCCCATGCCCACGGGCCACGTGAACGGCACCACGGTCATGCCCAGCTCGCGTTCGATTTCGTCCATCACGTCCAGCGGGGCCTGCACCTCGCGGTCCATCTTGTTCACAAAGGTCAGGATGGGGGTGTTGCGGGCTCGGCAGACCTGCAGCAGTCGACGGGTTTGGGGCTCCACGCCGTTGGCCGCGTCAATCACCATCAGCGCGGCGTCCACGGCGGTCAGCACGCGGTAGGTGTCCTCGCTGAAGTCCTGGTGCCCGGGGGTGTCGAGCAGGTTGATGACACAGTCGCGGTATTCCATCTGCATCACGCTGGACGCCACCGAAATGCCGCGCTGCTTTTCAATCTCCATCCAGTCGGAGGTGGCGTGGCGGGCGGCCTTGCGGGCCTTGACCGATCCGGCGATGTTGATGGCGCCCGAGAACAGCAGCAGCTTCTCGGTGAGGGTGGTTTTACCGGCGTCGGGGTGGGAGATGATGGCAAAGGTGCGGCGGCGGCGCACCTGGGTGGAGATGTCTGACATAGGGGCGAGATTATCCCGCACCGGTTTGTGGCCACCGACGGCACGGGGTGCATGGGACAATCTGCTCCATGCACCCCAAAGCCCTGTTAGACGCCTGCACCGCCCTGGTGCAACTGGTATTGAAGTTTGACCACCCGGCCGCTGCCGTGGTGTCCCGTTTCTTTCGTGAGAACCGCAACCTCGGCCCGCGCGAGCGCAACACCCTGGCTGAAACCACGTACGCCGTGTTGCGGCAGAAGCTGCTGTTTGAGCATCTGGCCCGATCAGGCTCTGGCCCGCGCGAGCGCCGCCTGGCCATTTTGGGTTTTCATGGCGACCGCAATTTCATCAAGTCTGCCCTGAACGAGCAGGAATGCTTGTGGCTGGACGGCACTGCCCGCGTGCGGCCAGACGAGCTGATGGCCCACCACCGCCACAACTTGCCCGACTGGTTGGTGGCCCCGCTCAAAGCGCAGGTGGGCGACGAGTTTGAAGCGCTGGCCCGCAGCATGAACGAGCCTGCCGGGTTGGACTTGCGCGTGAACATTTACAAGCAAAAACGGCCTGTAGCGCTTGATCAGCTTAAAAAGTTTGCTATGGAGGGTGCGCCCACGCCATATTCGCCCTGGGGCATTCGGTTGCAGGGCAAACCCGCCATCAACAAGCTGCCCGCATTCATCAGCGGCGAGCTGGAAGTGCAAGACGAAGGCTCGCAACTGCTGGCCTGGTTGCTGGAAGCCAAGCGCAGCGAAATGGTGGCCGATTTCTGCGCGGGCGCAGGCGGCAAAACCCTGGCCATTGGCGCCACCATGCGCAACACCGGGCGGCTGTACGCGTTCGATGTGTCGGCCCACCGGCTCGATGCCTTGAAGCCCCGGCTGGCCCGCAGCGGCCTGTCCAATGTGCACCCGGTGGCCATCGCTCACGAGCGCGACGAGCGCATCAAACGCCTGGCGGGCAAGATGGACCGCGTGCTGGTGGACGCGCCCTGCTCGGGCTTGGGCACCCTGCGCCGCAACCCCGACTTGAAGTGGCGCCAAACCGCCGCAGGTGTGCTGGAGCTGCAAGCCAAACAAACCGCCATCCTGGCCAGTGCGCAGCGGCTGGTGAAAGCCGGTGGCCGGTTGGTGTACGCGACCTGCAGCGTGTTGCCGGAAGAAAACGAGGCTGTTGCCGAGGCGTTCTCTGCCGCGCACCCTGACTTTGAGTTGCTGCCGGTGCCCGGCCTGCTGGAGCGTTTGCTGGGCCAGGAAGCGTCTGAGGCACCTGCGGGCGGGCGCACACCGGCCGATGCAGCGGCCCATCTGTGCAGTGGGCCCTACCTTCGCATGTGGCCTCACCGTCACGACACCGATGGATTTTTTGCCGCTGTCTGGCAGCGCAAATCCTGAGCTGCGGGTGCTGGTATTTTGAGAGCGCCGCGCCTAAAATCGCGCACCCCCGGTGAGGCGCTCTCCGGTTCTTCCCCTGTTGAAAGTCGAGCATGAGTTTTTTTGATGCAGCCATCCAATGGCTGGGCCATGGACTGATTGAGACCACCTGGTGGCAAGTGGTGCTGATCACGCTGGCGCTGACGCACATCACCATTGCCAGTGTGACCATCTTTTTGCACCGTCATCAGGCGCACAGGTCGCTGGAACTGCATGCCATCCCGTCGCACTTCTTCCGTTTCTGGCTGTGGCTCACCACCGGCCAGGTGACCAAAGAATGGGCTGCGGTTCACCGCAAACACCACGCCAAATGCGAACAGGAAGGCGATCCACACAGCCCCGTGGTGTTCGGCATCAAGAAAGTGCTGACCGAGGGCGCAGAGCTGTACCGCGCCGAGACCAAAAACCTCGACACCTTGGCACGCTATGGCCACGGCACGCCAGACGACTGGATCGAGCGCAACCTGTACACGCGCTTTTCCTGGGAGGGCGTGGCTGTGATGCTGGTCATCAACGTGGCGTTGTTTGGGGTCATCGGCCTGTCCATCTGGGCTGTGCAGATGGCCTGGATTCCCATCACTGCCGCCGGCATCATCAACGGTCTGGGGCACTACTGGGGCTACCGCAACTTTGAGGCCGCCGATGCCAGCACCAACGTGTCTCCCTGGGGCATCCTGATTGGTGGCGAAGAACTGCACAACAACCACCACACCTACCCCACATCGGCCAAGTTGTCCGTCAAGCCCTATGAGTTCGACATCGGTTGGCTGTACATCCGCTGTCTGGAAATGGCCGGCCTGGCCAAGGTCCGCAAAACCAGCCCGCACATGGTGTTGGGCATGGTCAAACCCGTGGCCGACGAACAGACGCTCGAAGCCATCATTGCCAACCGTTATGAAGTGATGGCCACCTTTGCCCGGGAAATGCGCCGCGCCTGCAAGGCCGAGCTGCAGGCCGCACGGTCTGGCCAAGGCAACATCCAGGCGCTGGAAGTGGCCCGCCGCTGGCTTCACCGTGATGATGAAAAAGTACCTGCGGTGCTGCGACCGCAGTTGGCGCTGGCCCGTGCCGAGCATCCGGTGCTGGACAAGATGTACGCCATGCGTGAAGAGCTGCGCCAGTTGTGGTCCAGCCGGACACATACCCGCGAGCAACTGGCCAAAGACCTGCAGGCTTGGTGCAAGCGCGCCGAAGACAGCGGTATTTCCGCTCTCAAGGAGTTCTCGTACACCCTTCGGGCTGTGCGCCTGTCCTGAGTGATTGCCCTACCGGCCGCACTTGGCGGCCGGCAACAAAAAAGCCGCTGGGACACAGCGGCTTTTTTGTTTCAGGCGAAGTGAATCACTTCAGCTTGATTTCCTTGTACTCGACGTGTTTGCGAGCCTTGGGATCGAACTTCATGAAAGCCAGCTTTTGAGGCGTGGTTTTCTTGTTTTTGTTCGTGGTGTAGAAGTGGCCGGTACCTGCAGTGGATTCCAGCTTGATTTTTTCGCGTCCGCCTTTGCTTGCCATGATCGGTTCCTTTCAGTATCAGGCTTGGCCACGTGCGCGCAGGTCTGCGAGCACGGCGTCAATGCCGTTTTTGTCGATCAGGCGCAGGGCTGCGCTGGACACGCGCAAACGCACCCAACGGTTTTCGCTCTCAACCCAGAACCGGCGGTATTGCAGGTTGGGCAGGAAGCGGCGCTTGGTTTTGTTGTTGGCGTGGGAAACGTTGTTTCCCACCATGGGCTTTTTGCCCGTTACATCGCAGACGCGTGCCATAAAGGACACTCCGATAAACACGGTTGTCGTGGCCTGACGGCCAGGAATGACAACCTCACCTCGCCATGAAAAAGGGTGGCGGTAACCCTGGAAAACCCAGCATTATAGATCAGGCAACGCCCTGTTCCAGAAAGCGCTGGGCGTCGAGTGCAGCCATGCAGCCGGTGCCGGCGCTGGTGATGGCCTGGCGGTAGATGTGGTCCTTTACGTCGCCAGCGGCAAACACACCAGGCACGCTGGTCATGGTGGCAAAGCCATTGTTGCCGCTGCGGGTGATGATGTAGCCGTCCTTCATGTCGAGCTGGCCTTTGAAGATATCGGTGTTCGGCTGGTGGCCAATGGCGATGAAACAGCCTTGCACGTCCACGTTTTCGGTGCTGCCGGTCAACACGTTCTTCAACCGGATGCCGTACACACCTTTCTCGTCGCCCAGCACCTCGTCGAGCACGCAATGGGTTTTGAGCTCGATCTTGCCTGCGGCCACTTTTTCCATCAGGTGGTCGATCATGATGGCTTCGGCCTTGAACTTGTCGCGGCGGTGCACCAGTGTGACCTTGCTGGCGATGTTCGACAGATACAGCGCTTCTTCCACAGCGGTGTTGCCGCCGCCCACCACGGCCACCGGCTGGCCCCGGTAGAAAAAGCCATCGCAGGTGGCGCAGCCACTCACGCCCTTGCCCATGAAAGCCTCTTCAGACGGCAGGCCCAGGTATTTGGCCGATGCACCGGTGGCGATGATGAGTGCATCGCAGCTGTACTGCCCGCTGTCTCCGGTCAGCACGAAGGGGCGTTTGCTCAGGTCGACGGCGTTGATGTGGTCGAACACCATCTCGGTTTTGAAGCGCTCTGCGTGCTGTTGAAAGCGCTGCATCAGGTCGGGGCCTTGCACGCCATGGACGTCGGCGGGCCAGTTGTCGACTTCGGTGGTGGTCATCAGTTGGCCGCCTTGCGCCATGCCCGTGACCAGTGTGGGTGCCAGATTGGCGCGGGCGGCATAAATGGCGGCCGTGTAGCCAGCAGGGCCCGAGCCCAGGATCAGAACTTTAGAATGCTTCATGTGGATGTGTTTGGCCCACGGGGCCGATGAAAAAATGCTGCAGTCTTGACAGGGGCGGAGATGCCGCAGAGCCTCAAGCCCCCATCTGCCGTATACATTGCATTGTATGGAGGCCCGTTGCACGCTTGGCGTGCCGAGCACACACCCGAGAACCCCTTATGGCCATTTTGTCCAATCTTGAACTCATCCGGCGGGTACCGCTGTTCAGCAATCTGGCACCCGCACAGGCTGAGGTTGTGGCGGCCTCGGTCAGCAAGGCGCGCTTCAAACGCGGTGATGCCATCGTGGAACAGGGCCAGAAATCCAACAGCCTGGGCATTCTGCTGACGGGCCGGGCGCGCGTGGTGAAAACCAACGAACGGGGACGCGAAGTCATTCTGGCCACCCTGAGCCCGGGTGACTACCTGGGTGAAATGAGCCTCATCGACAACCAGCCCCACTCGGCAACCGTGCGTGCCGATATCCAAACAGACGTGTTGATCCTGGGGCGCGCGGAGTTTGCGCGCTGCCTGTCTGAAAACACGGCCATGGCCTATGCGGTCATGAAAGGACTGGTGCTGCGCTTGCGTCAGGCCGACCGGAAGATCGAGTCCCTGGCCCTGATGGATGTGTACGGGCGAGTCGCACGCGTGCTGATCGACTTTGCCAAGCCCGACGGCAAGGGTCATCTGGTGATCGAAGGCAAGGTGTCACGCCAGGATGTGGCCAAGATGATCGGTGCTTCGCGCGAAATGGTGAGCCGGGTGATCAAGGACCTAGAAGACCGCGGCTTTGTCGAACAGATGTCCGATGGCACCACGGTCGTCCACGACCGCCGTCGTGCGCCCGGGCGCACGTCGATCCGCCCACCTGCGATCTGACCGTTCCATGTCGTACACCCTGAATACCCTGAACAACCAGCCCGAGCCCGTGTCGGGCGTGGGGCGGTTTGCCCATGAACTGGCGTTGTTCGTTGGCTTGGTGATCTGGGCGTTTGCGTTGCTGGCCCTGGCCAGCCATTCGCTGGGCGATCCGGCCTGGTCCACCACCGGCACGGGTGGCGACACCCGCAACTGGGCGGGGCGGCTGGGTGCGTGGTTGGCCGATGGAGGTTACTTCCTGTTCGGGTTCTCGGTGTGGTGGCTGTTCCTGGCGGGATTGCGTGCCTGGCTGGCCTCGTTGGCCAGGTGGCTGCGTGCAGATGAGGTTCAGCCGCCCGATGCGGATGTGGCGTCCATGGGCCGCTGGGCGTGGCTCACTGCGCAGCCGCTCCAGCGCCTGGGCTATGTGGGCATGCTCGTGGCCCTGATGGCGTCGAGCACGGTGTTGGAGTGGGGCCGCCTGTACCGGCTGGAGCCGCTGTTGCCTGACCACGCCGGTGGCGCTTTGGGCCACTGGTTGGGCCCCCTGGCCATGCAATGGCTGGGGTTCAATGGTTCAGCGCTGGTCGCCATCGCGGCTCTCGTGGTGACCACGTCGGGCGTGTTCCGTTTTTCGTGGGGGCACGGTGCCCAATGGCTGGGTGCGACGGTGGACTGTTGGTTCCAGTCCCGCAAAGAACGCCGCGAGGCGGATCAGGACTTGCGCATCGGCCAGGAAGCGGCCCGCCAGCGCGAAGAGGTGGTGACCGAAGAGCGTGAAGACATCATTGAGACCCACCACGACCCGGTGTTGATCGTGGAGCCCACCGTCGTCGAGCCACCTCGCAGCGAGCGCGTGGCCAAGGAGCGCCAGAAACCTTTGTTCCAGGAAATGCCCGACTCCAACCTGCCGCAGGTTGATTTGCTGGACGGCGCTCTGGTCCGGCAGGAGACCGTGTCGGCCGACACGCTGGAAATGACCAGCCGCCTGATTGAAAAGAAGCTGAAAGACTTTGGTGTGGAAGTTCGCGTGGTGGCCGCCATGCCCGGCCCGGTGATCACCCGCTACGAGATTGAGCCCGCCACGGGCGTGAAGGGCTCTCAGGTGGTGAACCTGGCCAAAGACCTGGCGCGGAGTTTGAGCCTGGTGTCCATCCGCGTGATCGAGACCATTCCGGGCAAAAACATCATGGCGCTGGAGTTGCCCAACGCCAAGCGTCAGACCATCAAGCTGAGTGAAATTCTGGGCTCGCAGGTGTATCACGAGGCCAAGAGCCTGCTGACCATGGGCCTGGGCAAAGACATTGTGGGCAACCCGGTGGTGGCCGATCTCGCCAAAATGCCGCACTGCCTGGTGGCCGGTACCACGGGCTCAGGCAAGTCGGTGGGCATCAACGCCATGATCCTCAGCCTGCTGTACAAGGCCGATGCGCGCGATGTGCGCCTGCTGCTGATCGACCCCAAAATGCTTGAGATGAGCGTGTACGAGGGCATTCCGCACCTGCTGTGCCCCGTGGTCACCGACATGAAGCAAGCCGCCAACGGACTGAACTGGTGCGTGGCCGAAATGGAAAAGCGCTACAAGCTGCTGAGCAAAATGGGCGTCCGCAACCTGGCGGGCTTCAACGCCAAGATCGACGAAGCCAAGGCCAAAGGTGAGTTCATTTACAACCCCTTCAGCCTAACCCCTGAGCAGCCCGAGCCACTGGAGCGGTTGCCGCACATCGTGGTGGTCATAGACGAGCTGGCCGATCTGATGATGGTCGTGGGCAAAAAAATTGAAGAACTCATTGCCCGCCTGGCGCAAAAGGCCCGTGCCGCCGGCATTCACCTGATTCTGGCCACCCAGCGGCCCAGCGTGGACGTGATCACCGGCCTCATCAAGGCCAACATTCCCACCCGCATCAGCTTTCAGGTCAGCAGCAAGATCGACAGCCGCACCATCCTCGACCAAATGGGTGCCGAAGCCTTGCTGGGCATGGGCGACATGCTCTACATGCCCAGTGGCACCGGCTACCCCGTGCGCGTGCACGGGGCATTTGTGAGCGATGACGAGGTGCACCGCGTGGTCACCTACTTGAAAGATCAGTGTGGAGAACCCAACTACATCGAAGGGGTGCTGGAAGGCGGTACGGTCGATGGCGACGGTGACCTGGGCGTTGACGGTGCCGATGGCCCCGGTGGCGAAAAAGACCCGATGTACGACCAGGCCGTGGAGGTGGTGCTGAAAAACCGCAAGGCCAGCATCTCGCTGGTGCAGCGCCATTTGAAAATTGGCTACAACCGTGCCGCCCGTTTGGTGGAGGACATGGAAAAAGCCGGTCTGGTCAGCGCCATGAGCGGCAGCGGCCAGCGTGACATCCTGGTACCCCCCCGCGCCGATTGACCCACACCCATCCAATGCGAAACATTCTGGCTTTTCTGGCGATAGCAAGCTTTCCTTTTCTAGCAAGCGCTGATGGCCTGAAAGACCTTGAAAATTTCCTGGCGGCCACCCACAGCGGCAGTGCCAGCTTCACGCAGACAGTGACGGCCCCCGCCCGCACCGGCGAGGCCGCGCCCCGTGCCAAAACCAGCAGTGGCACGTTCGCATTTTTGCGGCCCGACCGTTTTCGGTTCGACTACAAAAAACCCTTCGAGCAAACCATCGTGGCCGACGGCAAAACCCTGTGGTTGCACGATGTGGATTTGAACCAGGTGACTGCCCGCTCGCAGTCCCAAGTCCTGGGATCTACACCCGCAGCGTTGGTGGCTTCATCGGCCAGCATGGCCAAACTGGGCGAAGCCTTTGAGTTCAAGTCCGAGCCCGATGCCGAGGGCCTCAGCTGGGTGCGCGCCAGCCCCAAGCAGCGCGACGGGCAGCTGAAAAGCGTGCGCGTGGGTTTTGCCCAAGGCCAACTGGCAGCCTTGGACATGGAGGACAGCTTCGGCCAGCGCTCTGTGATCCGTTTCGACGGGTTCAAGCCCAACCCCGGTTTGAGCCCCAGCGGCTTTGCCTTCAAGCCCCCGGCCGGGGCCGATGTGCTGCGGCAATAAGCCGTTGTGCTGTGGGCTGGTGAGCCACCAGCTGCTGCTCTCTTTCAATGTTGCGTTGTCCACCGGTGAGCCTACCCGCCGGAAGGCACAGCGCTTGCGCGTGATTTATTTCACGCCTTCTGCCTAAAAGTGCCAATATTTGGCAATAATCAAAATAAACAGAGGTCACCCATGGGCACTCCATTGATCGAAAAATCCTTTTGCACCACCCGCGAAGCTGCTGCGCTGCTGGGTGTATCGGTGGGAACCGTGCAACTGTGGGTTGAAAGCGGATTGCTGCAGGCCTGGAAAACGGCTGGTGGCCACCGCCGGGTGCTGCGCGACTCCGTGGACTCGCTGTTGCGCAAGGTGCCCGCGCCCTCCATCCCTGCACAAGCCCCGGCGCAAAGCCTGACCGCATCCGCCTCGCCTGCGGGTGCAGGCTCACAGGGCAAGTCGCGCCGGCTGACCGTGCTGGTGGTGGAGGACGACATTCATTTGCTGCGTTTGTACGAAGTGCATTTGGCAAAGTGGCCGATGGCACCCGAGGTGATCGCGGTCAACAGCGCGGTGGCGGGGCTGGTGATGATGGGCCGCTGCAACCCCGATCTTCTGATCACCGATCTGCACATGCCGGGCATGGACGGCTTTGAAATGATTCGTGTGCTGGCCCGGTTGCCCGAAGCTGCCTCGACGAACATCGTGGTGGTCACTGGGCTGGATGCGGAAGACATTCAGTCGCGTGGCGGGCTGCCCGCCGATGTGGCCGTGTTGCCCAAACCGATTCCCTTTGACAAGCTGCTCAACATTGCGCAAGCCACCGCCGAGCTTGCCCGGTACCGGTGGGACGCTACCACTGCGGCGGCAGCCTAGCGACATGCCCAAACTTCTGGTTGTGGACGATCAGTCTCAGATTCGCCGCCTGCTGTCGCTGGTGCTGGCCAAGGAGTTTGACGTGCTGGAGGCTGAAAACGGCGCGTCTGCACTGGCCACCATCTATCGAGAAAAGCCGCGAGTTGTTTTGCTGGATGTGATGATGCCCGGGGCCATTGACGGGCTCCAGGTGCTCGACGCCATCAAGATGGATGACGCCTTGCTGGACACGCGGGTTGCCATCATCAGCGCACGCGGTCAAGTCGTGGACCTGGAGGCTGCGCGGCGCCGGGGTGCAGACGCCTACTTTGTCAAACCGTTCAGCCCGGCACGGGTCGTTGAATGGGTGCGAGAGCAGTTGGCATGAGTGTGACTCCCCACAGCGTTGCCACCGGGGCGGACACTGCGGCGCACTTCGTTCCGGCTGCCCTGACCGGTGTCGAAGCCCAGGCTCGCCGCCGCGAACTGTATGCACTGCAAGCCGAGTTCAAACAACTGTGCAGACGTTACGAAAGTGTGCTGTCCCATTTGGGGCCACAGGGGCTGGGCGAAGATGCATGGCTCTCGTGGTTGCAGCAACCCGGCATGGCCAGCCTGACCACCAATGGCCTGGGGGTTGTCACACATGTGAGCCCGCCTGCGGCGGCTTTGCTGGGGTGCCATCCACAGGATGTGGTGGGGCATCCTTTGGTGCGTTTCGCCCGTCCGCTCAGCACCCTCTGGCGCAGCGTGGGCGATGCACCTCCGTCGGTCCGCCATGCGATCCAGCACCAGACGCTGGTGGGTTTGGGGGCACAGCCGCAAACCGCTTTTCTGGACGCATGGGTGCTGGTGCACGATCAGCCACTCGGCAAAACGTTCCACTGGCTGTTGGGCCTGCGGTCCGAGCCTCGGGGCACAGTCCTGGAATCGCTGGCCCGTGGAATGGGGCCAGGCCCAATGCCCGGCGCGGGTTGGGTCTTGTCGGACGACAGCTTCCAGGTGTTGGATATGAGCCCTTCCTGTGTCGGCCTGATGGACATACAGCCCGAAGAACTCCTCGCCCGCAATGATTCACCACTGATGCAACCGGGTGACCTTGATGCGGAGGCATTGCACATCTACCGGACCCAACTCCGTGATGTCGGTGCCTGGAGTGGCCACCACCTCAGAGGCCGTGTGGAAGCAGGCAAAACCCTGCTGCGGCAAACCGTTCACGCCGTTGTGGACGTTACAGGCAAACCCATGGGCTACCTGAGTGTCATGGCGGCGCTGGATGTGTTTTCTGCTCAGGCCCAAGGGCTGACCTGGCTGCTGTGCCACGATGCGGTCACGGGCCTGCCCAACGACCGATTGCTGCAAGATGAACTGACCGCTGACCTGGATGCCGCCTGCCGACGGGGCCAGGGTGTGGCTGTGTTGAGCATCGAAGTCAACGTGCAAGGCCAGGCGCTTGGCTCGCTGGCGGGTGACGTTGCCGACGCTGTGCTGCGAGAGGTGGCCATGCGTTTGCAAACGACTTTGCGCCATGACGATCTGGTGGCCCGCATGCCCAACCACCGGTTCGTCGCGGTGGTTCACGGTGTCCTGCATCGGGCCGATGTGCAAACCCTTGCCAAGAAGGTGCTTGCGGCCTTCGGTGTGCCCATGAACATCGATGACCGCCACGTGCTGGTGACCGCACGTGTGGGCTGTGCTCGCTACCCCTTTGACGGGGAAGATGCATCCAAGGTGCTCCAGAACGCCCACCTGGCGCTGGATCAGGCCCTGAGCCAGCCAGGATGCCGGTTCCGGTGTTTTGACCACCCAGCAGGCGGTGAAGAAGCAATCGACCTGGGGCTGGATCTGTGGGGCGCTGCGGCGCGCGGGGAGCTGCAACTGGTGTATCAGCCCCAGGTGGCCCGGGGTGGTTCGCAGGCGGTCTGTGGTTGCGAGGCGCTGTTGCGCTGGACCCACCCGGTCGTGGGTGCCGTGCCCCCGGACCGGTTCATTCCCCTGGCGGAAGCCAATGGCTCCATCATTGAACTGGGCGAATGGGTGGTTTCCACTGCTTGCAGACAGTTGACTGCCTGGAAAGCCAGTGGTCACCGCGACATGGGTGTGTCGGTCAACGTGTCTTCGCGCCAGCTGGACGATCCGGGCTTTGCGTCCCGGCTCACAGAGCTGGTGGCCGCAGCGGGGGCCGATCCGCACGACATCGAGCTGGAAGTGACCGAGTCTTTTGCCCTTCGCGATGCGGGCGAGACCTACAGCCACCTGAGTGTGCTGCGCAAGGCAGGGTTCAAAATTGCGATCGACGACTTCGGGGTCGGGTATTCCAGCCTGGCAAGGCTCAAGGACATGCCGATCGACCGTCTCAAGATCGACAGACAGTTTGTCCACGATCTGGCGGGCAACCCCAATGCTCAGGCGATCAGCCGGTGTTTCGTTGGGGTGGGGCAGGCCATGGGCATGACGGTGATTGCCGAGGGCGTGGAAAGCGCTGCCCAAATGGATGTGCTCACCCGCCAGGGATGCGACATTTTTCAGGGTTTCCTGATCGGTCACCCGATGAGCGCCGAAGGCATGTCAGCCCTGCTGGAGGCTGGTGGCCCGGCGCAGGGCCAGCCGTGAACACCCCAGGCGCACCAGAACCGGGACTGCGGTGGCGGCCTGCAGCGCTGGGGCGCACGGTGCTGTTTGTGTGGCTGACAGCCGCTGCATTGCTGGCCGTGACATGGATGCACACGCTCACACTGATCGAAGCCAGTCGGGTCAGCAAGGAAGAGCTCGCGATCCGCGATTTGTCCAACCTCGCCCGTGTGAGCGAGGAACATGCAAGCCGAACCTTGCGCAGCACCGATCAAGTGGTGAGGTTTGTGAAGGACCGCTACCTGGAAAGGGGCGCAGCCATTGACCTGGTGGGGCTGTCAGATCGGGGGGTGCTCGACAACGACATCTTTAACCAGATCGGTGTGATCGACTCAAACGGCATCTACGCGCACGCCAACCGGGCCATCACCTCCCGCTTGGATCTGTCGGACCGCGAACACTTCAGTTTCCATGTGACCCGTGACCATGGCGAACTGTTTGTGTCAAAGCCAGTGATCGGGCGGGCGACCCAGCGTTGGTCTTTGCAACTCACCCGGCGCATCAACCTCGCAGGTGGTGCCTTCGGAGGTGTGGTGGTGATTTCGGTCGATCCCGAGTACTTCACACGTTTTTACGGTGAGTTGCAGTTGGGGGACAGAGGCGTGGCGGCGTTGTATGGGCTGGATGGCATTGCCCGTGCACGACGGGTCGGTCTGGCGGAAAGCCACGGTGTCAACGCGGTGTCCTCCCAAATGTTCCGCATGATTGAAGCGGGGCAGTCCTCAGGGCATTTCAGAAGCCGATCGGTGATCGACGGCGTTGATCGGCTGTATTCCTACCGAAAACTGGCCGACTTTCCTCTTGTGGTGGTGGTGGGGCGCGATGTGTCAGACGTGTTCCTGGCGCACAACCGCGACAAAGAGGGTTTCGTGCTGCAGGCCGGCGTGGTGTCGGCTTTGCTTTTGCTGTTGGCCTTGGCCTTCACGAGGCATTTCCTGCACATGCGCAATGCCCTTGAGCAGCAAGAAGTCACCCAGGCACAAGTGGCTGAGCGCACCGCGCAGCTCAATGCCGTGTTTTCTCTGAGCCCCGACGGCTTGCTGACGTTTGATGAAAACCACCGCGTGAAGTATGTCAGCCCGGCTGTGCAGGAATTGCTGGGCACCCTGGGGCTGAACTTGACCGGCCTGGATGAACGGGAGTTTCTGGCCTGGTTGTCTGGCCGCTGTGAACCGGGAGCGCCGCGGCCACTTGGGTTTGCGGGCGATGTCAGTGGTCCGCCCGGCACCCGACAGGTGCTGTCGTTGGCAAGCCCTGCCAAGCGGGTGCTGGAGGTGTCCTCCCGCCGGGTGGACGTGCCCTCGGTCAGCCGCATTCTTTATTTGCGGGACATCACGCACGAGACGGAAGTGGCGCGCCTCAAGTCGGAGTTTCTTTCTACAGCCGCGCACGAGTTGCGGACGCCCATGGCCAGCATCTACGGATTTTCGGAGGTGCTGGAGACCCAACCGGAACTCGATCCGGCCACCCGGCAGGAGTTTCTGGGCATCATCCACCAGCAGTCGCGCAATGTGGCTGCCATCCTCGATGAGTTGTTGGACCTCTCTCGCATCGAGGCGCGCCAGGGCAAAGACTTCAAGCTCGCACCGCTGGATGCGCGGCAATGGGTGACGGACACAGTGAGGGCGTTCAAGCTGCCCGAGGGGCGCCAACCCGCGACGTTGTCATTGCCCGACGGACCCGTCTGGATCACGGGCGACATCAGCAAACTTCGGCAGGTGCTGCAAAACGTGCTGTCCAACGCCTACAAGTACTCGCCGGATGGCGGGGGTGTGTCCGTCGGGCTGGAGGTGTTGGCTGAAGCGCAGCCCCTGCAACTTGAGCTCCGTATCACGGACAAGGGCATTGGTATGACGCCGAAAGAAGTGAAGCGTGTGTTCGAGCGCTTTTTCCGGGCAGACACATCGGGCAAATTGCCCGGCACCGGGTTGGGCATGTCCATCGTGCAGGAAATCATGCGGTTTCACCACGGCACGGTCGAGGTGCACAGCACCTGGGGTGTGGGCACAACGGTGGTGATTCGGTTGCCGGTTGACGGAGGGGGCGCACAGTTGCGGACCGCCTGAGACAATGTCACCCATTGTTGAGGTGCACGTTGCAAACACATTCTTCCTCCCACCATGCGCCGCTGGCCGAGCGCTTGCGCCCCCGCACATTGGGCGACGTGGTGGGCCAGCAGCACCTGCTGGGCACCGGCATGCCGTTGCGGCTGGCGTTCGAATCGGGTCAGCCGCACAGTTGCATTCTGTGGGGCCCTCCCGGCGTGGGCAAAACCACCATTGCACGGTTGATGGCCGATGCGTTTGATGCGCAGTTCATCACCATCAGCGCTGTACTTGGCGGCGTGAAAGACATACGGGAAGCCGTGGAGCAGGCGCAGGCCGCGCTCACCGGGCTGGTGCCTACCCGCACGCTGGTGTTTGTGGATGAGGTACACCGATTCAACAAAAGCCAGCAAGACGCGTTTTTGCCGCATGTGGAGAGTGGGCTGTTCACCTTCATCGGCGCCACCACCGAAAACCCGTCGTTCGAGGTGAACTCTGCGTTGCTGTCTCGCGCCGCTGTGTATGTGTTGCGGGCGCTGGAGCAGACGGATTTGAAGAAAATCATGGCCCTGGCGCTTTCCTATAAAGCGTTTCCAGCTATAGATGATGAAGCGGCGAATGTGCTGTCTGAGTACGCAGATGGCGATGCCCGTCGACTGCTCAACACCATGGAAACCCTGGCGGTGGCCGCCAGCAGTGAACACCTTGAACTGGTCACGGTGCCGTGGTTGCAGCGCGTGCTGGGTGAGCACTTGCGCCGCTACGACAAGGGCGGCGACCAGTTTTATGACGCCATTTCGGCCCTGCACAAGTCGGTCCGTGGTTCCGACCCCGATGCGGCGCTCTACTGGCTGGTGCGCATGCTCGACGGCGGCACCGACCCGCGCTACGTGGTGCGCCGTCTCATCCGCATGGCCAGCGAAGACATCGGCCTGGCCGACCCGCGTGCCCTGCGCATGGCGTTGGATGCGGCCGAGGTGTATGAGCGACTGGGCAGCCCAGAAGGTGAGCTGACCCTGGCCCAGTGTGTGGTGTATCTGGCCGTGGCGCCCAAGTCCAACGCGGTGTACACCGCCTACAAAGCAGCCAAGGCATTTGTGAAAGCCGATGGCACACGCCCGGTGCCCATGCACCTGCGCAACGCCCCCACGCAGCTCATGAAAGACCTGGATCACGGCAAAGGCTACCGCTATGCACACGACGAACCGGGCGGATTTGCTGCCGGAGAAACGTATTTGCCCGAGGGCATGGAGGTGCAAACGTTTTACAAACCCGTCGAGCGTGGCCTGGAAATTCGCATCGCCGATAAGCTGCGCGAACTGAAAAGCCTGAACCATCAGGCGAACTCATGATGGCGCTGTCCGCTTGATGCAAAGCACACCCGAGACAGATTCGAGGGAAAACCCGGCCATTTGCCCCAGCTTGGGGCGCCGTTTGGACACGGGTGCGTGGCTACAATCCGCGACCAACCCGCAGTCAGTCTCCCAACAGGACACCAACTGGCGGGTTTTTTGCTAGCCTGAAACCGATCGGGAACGTGCCGGCAACTTCCCAACAACGGAGAAACACTTTATGGATATCTTGCTTCAGCAGATCATCAACGGTCTGGTTCTGGGCAGCATGTATGCACTGGTGGCGCTGGGCTACACCATGGTGTACGGCATCATCGGCCTCATCAACTTTGCGCACGGCGATGTGCTGATGGTGGGTGCTTTAACCAGTTGGTCCATCATCGTCACGGCCAAAGAGTCAATGCCTGGGGTGCCGGGCTGGGTGCTGCTCGTGGTGGCCATCCTGATTTCCATGGTGGTGTGCTCGGTGCTGAACTTCACCATCGAGAAACTGGCTTACCGACCGTTGCGCAATTCGCCACGGTTGGCCCCGCTCATCACGGCCATCGGCATGTCATTGCTGCTGCAGACGTTCGCCATGATGATCTGGAAACCCAATCCCAAGTCGTATCCCTCGGTGCTGTCGTCCGAGCCGTTTGAGTTTGGCGGTGCAGTGATCTCGGTGACGCAAGTGTTCATCCTGGCTGCCACGGCGGTCACGCTGGCAGCGCTGATGTACCTGGTCAACCGCACGAAGCTGGGCCGCGCCATGCGCGCCACAGCCGAGAACCCCCGCGTTGCGGGGCTGATGGGCATCAAGCCCGATGTGGTGATTTCCGCAACCTTCGTCATTGGCGCCTGCCTGGCAGCACTGGCCGGTGTGATGTGGGCCGCCAACTACGGCACGGTTCAGCACTCCATGGGCTTTATGCCGGGGCTCAAGGCCTTCACGGCTGCCGTGTTCGGTGGCATTGGCAACCTCGGCGGTGCGGTGGTCGGTGGCCTCGCGCTGGGCCTGATCGAGGGCATTGGCGCGGGTTACCTGGGTGCGCTGACCGGTGGTTTCCTGGGCAGCCAGTACACCGACATTTTTGCCTTCATCGTGCTGATCCTGGTGCTCACGGTTCGCCCGTCGGGTTTGTTGGGTGAGCGTGTGGCCGATCGAGCCTGAACGCGCCTAAGGAGAACAGACATGTTTGAATCCAAACAAGGCAAGTTGATTGCGTTTGTGCTGTGCGGCATCGGTTTGTTGGTGCTGCCCCTGTTGTTGCAACCCTTTGGCAATGCGTGGATGCGCATCATCGACATGGCGTTGCTCTACGTCATGTTGGCCCTGGGCCTGAACATCATCGTGGGCTTTGCGGGCCTGCTCGACCTGGGTTACGTCGCCTTCTTTGCAGTGGGCGCGTACTTCATGGGTCTGCTGGGTTCGCCCCACCTCGCTGAAGCGTTTCCTGCCGTCAAGGCGATGTTCCCCAACGGCATTCACCTCAGCATCTGGCTGGTGCTGATCATCGCGGGCTTGTTTGCGGGCGTGGTGGGCATGATGCTGGGCGCTCCGACGCTGAAGCTGCGCGGTGATTACCTGGCCATCGTGACACTGGGCTTCGGTGAAATCATCCGCATTTTCATGCTGAACCTGGACCGGCCCATCAACATCACCAACGGCCCTAAAGGACTGATGCAGATCGACCCGGTCAGCGTGTTCGGGATCAGTTTGGGCCAGCGGCAGACGTTTTTTGGCATCACATTCGAGTCGGTCAGCCTGCATTACTACATGTTCCTGTTTCTGGTGATGGTCATCATTGTGGTGTCCATGCGCTTGGAAGACTCGCGCATCGGCCGCGCCTGGATGGCGATTCGCGAAGACGAAATTGCGGCCAAGGCCATGGGCCTGAACACCCGCAACCTGAAGCTGCTGGCCTTCGGCATGGGCGCGTCTTTCGGCGGTATCTCGGGCGTGATGTTTGCCAGTTTCCAGGGCTTTGTGTCGCCTGAATCGTTCAGCCTGATGGAGAGCGTGATGATCGTGGCCATGGTCACACTGGGTGGTTTGGGCCACATTCCCGGCGTCATCCTGGGCGCTTTGTTGCTGGCGGCGTTGCCCGAGTTGTTGCGCCACATGGCCGGTCCGCTGCACTACATCACCGATGGTCGCCTGGCCCCTGAAATTTTGCGCCAGCTGCTGATCGCGCTGGCCATGATCGTGGTCATGCTGTTGCGGCCACGAGGTCTGTGGCCTGCGCCGGAGCACGGCAAGTCCCTGACCAAAGGAGACGCATCATGAGCGCAGATATTGTGTTGAACGTGTCTGGCGTGTCCAAACGTTTTGGCGGTTTGCAGGCATTGAGTGATGTGGGCGTCACGATCAAACGTGGGCAGGTGTATGGTCTGATCGGTCCCAACGGGGCCGGCAAAACCACCTTCTTCAACGTGCTGACAGGGCTGTACACACCCGACAGCGGTACCTTCGAGCTGGCCGGCAAGCCCTACACCCCCACAGCGGTGCACGAAGTGGCCAAGGCGGGCATTGCCCGCACGTTCCAGAACATCCGCCTGTTTGCCGAAATGACAGCGCTGGAAAACGTCATGGTGGGGCGGCATGTGCGCACGCACTCTGGCTTGCTCGGTGCCATGTTCCGCACGCCCGGCTTCAAAGCCGAAGAAAAGGCCATTGCCCTGCGCGCCCAGGAGTTGCTGGATTACGTTGGCATCGGCAAGTACGCCGATTACAAGGCACGCACCCTGAGCTACGGCGACCAGCGCCGCCTGGAAATTGCCCGCGCCCTGGCCACTGATCCGCAACTCATTGCGCTCGATGAACCCGCCGCTGGCATGAACGCCACTGAAAAGGTGCAACTGCGCGAGCTGATTGACCGCATCCGGAAAGACAACCGCACCATCCTGTTGATCGAGCACGATGTGAAGCTGGTCATGGGCCTGTGCGACCGTGTGACCGTGCTCGATTACGGCAAACCGCTGGTCACTGGCTCACCGGCCGAGGTGCAGAAGAACGAAAAAGTCATCGAGGCCTATCTGGGCACCGGCGGACACTGATACCCCTGACGCTTCAGCAAGAGAGAACAGCACACATGGCAAACACACTGCTCAAAGTCAAGGGTCTGAAAGTCAACTATGGCGGCATCAAGGCTGTCAAAGGGGCTGACCTGGAGGTTCAAGAGGGCGAACTGGTCACGCTGATCGGCTCCAACGGTGCGGGCAAAACCACCACCATGAAGGCCATCACCGGCACGCAGCCTTATGTGGAAGGTGACATCGAATACCTGGGCAAAAGCATCAAAGGCAAAGGCTCGTGGGACTTGGTGAAAGAGGGTTTGGTGATGGTTCCCGAAGGGCGCGGCGTGTTCACCCGCATGACCATCACTGAAAACCTGCAGATGGGCGCCTACATCCGCGATGACAACGACGGCATTGCTGCCGACATCGAGAAGATGTTCAACCTGTTTCCCCGCCTGCGGGAGCGAAAAGACCAACTCGCCGGCACCATGTCCGGTGGTGAGCAGCAGATGCTGGCCATGGGCCGTGCGCTGATGTCGCAACCCAAGGTGCTGCTGCTCGACGAGCCTTCCATGGGCCTGTCGCCCATCATGGTCGACAAAATTTTCGAGGTGGTGAAAGACGTTTACGCCCAGGGCGTGACCATCCTGCTGGTGGAGCAAAACGCCAGCCGCGCTCTGGGCATTGCCAACCGCGGTTACGTGATGGATTCCGGCGTGATCACCATGTCCGGTGACGCCAAGCAGATGCTAACCGACCCCAAAGTGCGCGCCGCCTACCTGGGCGAGTGAGCCCCCGGCCAGCCCTGTGCGCGGGGCGCGGCTGGCACAAACCTAAAATAGCGGGTTGCGTCCAAAAGACGCAGCCCTTTTTTCATTGCACACCATGACCCAACAAGCCCACACGCCCACGTCCGAGCTGCCACACCACTCGGACGCCTTTGACGACAACCAGTTGATTGCCGAGCGCCGCGAGAAGCTCAAGGCCATCCGCGACAAGGCACAACAGGGCGGCGGCGTGGCGTTTCCCAACGACTTCAAACCCGCTGACCGGGCCGACGAGTTGTTTGCCCGCTTCAACGAACACACCAAAGAAGAATTGGAAGCACTGGGTGCCACCGCCAGCGTGGCCGGTCGCATGATGCTGAAGCGCGTGATGGGCAAGGCCAGCTTTGCCACGCTGCAAGACGCATCGTTTGGGCCCAGCAGTGGCCGCATCCAGATCTATCTGAACAACGAGAGCGTGGGCGAAGACATGCTCAACGTGTTCAAACACTGGGACTTGGGCGACATCATTGCCGCCGAAGGCACGGTGTTCAAAACCCGCACCGGCGAGTTGTCCATCCATGCCACAAAGGTGCGTTTGCTGACCAAAAGCCTGCGCCCGCTGCCCGACAAGTTCCACGGCATTCACGATCAGGAAATCAAATACCGCCAGCGCTACGTCGATCTGATGACCGACGAAAGCGCCCGCCGCCGCTTTGTGGCGCGCAGCCGTGCGGTCAGTGGCATCCGCGAATTCATGGTGCACCATGGGTTCCTGGAGGTGGAAACGCCCATGCTGCACCCCATTCCCGGCGGTGCCAACGCCAAGCCTTTCGAGACACACCACAACGCGCTGGACCAGCAGATGTTCCTGCGCATCGCGCCCGAGCTGTACCTCAAGCGCCTGCTGGTGGGCGGGTTTGAGCGGGTGTTTGAAATCAACCGCAACTTCCGCAACGAAGGCATCAGTGTCCGGCACAACCCCGAGTTCACCATGATGGAGTTCTACGCGGCCTACTGGAACTACCAGGATCTGATGAACTTCACCGAAGAACTGGTGCGCGACGCAGCCATGAAGGCCACAGGTACCCTGCAACTGACCTACGCCGGCAAACCCGTCGACCTGGCCGCGCCATTCGAGCGGCTCACCATCCGCGAGGCCATCTGCAAATACACCGGGGCGGGCGGCGAACTCGGCCACCACGGTGTGCCGGCAGTGGATGACCGCGAGTGGCTCATCAATGCGTTGCGCAAGCTCGGCATGAAGGAAGAAAAACACAAGCTCTCCACTCGCAGTCTGGCCAGCCTGCAGGTGATGTACTTTGAGGAAACCGTGGAAGAGAAGCTGTGGAACCCCACCTTCATCTGCGAGCACCCGGTGGAAATTTCGCCGCTGGCCCGCGCCTCAGACACCCGCCCCGACGTGACCGAGCGTTTTGAGCTGTACATCACCGGCCGCGAGTTTGGCAACGGCTTCAGCGAGCTGAACGACGCCGAAGACCAGGCCGCCCGTTTCCACTCCCAGGTGGAGGCCAAAGACGGCGGCGATGACGAAGCCATGTTCTTTGACCACGACTTTGTGCGCGCACTGGAATACGGCATGCCCCCTGCCGGTGGCTGCGGCATTGGCATGGACCGCCTGATGATGCTGTTGACCGACAGCCCCAGCATCCGCGACATCATTCTGTTCCCCGCATTGCGTCGCGAGGCTTGAAATTTCAATAGTGAACTATTGAATATAGAAAAGTGCTAGGGATGGTGTTCAAAACACGGTTGACGCTGGGCACTGAGGCGAGAAATTCCACATGATGAAGAATTCGGTGCGTTTCGGGTCTCAGACAAGGGCATTTCGCCCTTGTA
>CAIYQZ010000058.1 GCA_903928495.1 uncultured bacterium | reverse complement strand
TGTAGTAGTCGCGGTCTTCCAGCTCGGCGGCCAGGTCTTCAGGCGTGGCGTCGGCAAAGTAAAACTCGTCGGCGGGGTTTTGCAGCCGGGCTTGCACCTCGGCGCGGCGGGCAGCAAAGGTGTCTGCCACGTACTTCAGGAAGATGAGGCCCAGTACCAGGTGCTTGTACTCGGCAGCGTCCATGTTGGCGCGCAGCTTGTCGGCGGTGGCCCACAGGGTTTTTTGGATGTCTTCAAGCATGTGCTGGTGGTCTCAGTCTGGTCCATTTGAATGAGGGACCAGCGCTGACCCTACGGTCGCGTTCACTCGCGTGCGACCGTCAGCTTTCTGCCCCCTGCTTTAGTCACATCGTAGCAAGTCCGGGATGTCTTATGACGCACATAAAGGAGCATTCCCAATCCTTGATACGCTGGCGGCTGTGGCCAATACAACTCTTCTCACCAAAACCATCGAGCCATGGCTGCGCGAGGTCGGTTTGCCTGCCATTTACCCTGCCCAGACGTTTGAGAAGCGGAAGTTGCAATTGCAATGGGGCGGGATGTTTGAGGTGGATGCTGTCAGCGACGCACTGGCTGCTTGCATCACCACCGCTGGGCTTGGGCATGACAATAAGCTCAAGGTCGGGCCGCTCAATAAGATGGTCAAGGACGCCGCGTTTTTGTTGGCATTGGTCGGCACCCGGCGACCCGTGATCGTTTTCACCGACGCAGCATTCCATGCAGCCATCTGTGCGGAGGTGAGAAAAGGGCGATTCCCGCCGGGGGTTGACCTGATGCTGGTCAAGCTGCCCGCCGAACTGGAGCTTGCTGTTCTAGCCAAGCGGCGCGAAGCCAGCGACGAGGTTCGCCCGCGCTATACCTGAAGGGGGCTTGCATATGGTGGGTGGTGACAGGCTCGAACTGCCGACATTCTGCGTGTAAGGCAGACGCTCTACCAACTGAGCTAACGACCCGAAACTAAGCGCCTCAGTCTGTAAACAGTCTGTAAATGCGATTTAAAGAAAAAGCCCGCTATCTTTCGAATAGTGGGCTTTCCTTTTCTGAATTGGTGCCGGAGAGATGAATCGAACACCCGACCTTCTCATTACGAATGAGCTGCTCTACCGACTGAGCTACACCGGCGTTAGCCCATGATTATAGCTTGGCGTGGTAGCTGGTCACGCGTTCGACCTCATTCTTGGACCCCAGGAACACAGGCACGCGCTGGTGTAGTTTGGTCACTGGTACATCCATGATGCGCTGCGTGCCATTGGTTGCGGCACCGCCTGCTTGTTCCACCAACCACGCCATGGGGTTGGCTTCGTACATCAGGCGCAGCTTGCCGGCCTTGTCTGGCTCGCGCTTGTCCCACGGGTACATGAACACGCCGCCACGGATGAGGATGCGGTGCACATCGGCCACCATGCTGGCCACCCAGCGCATGTTGAAGTCTTTGCCGCGCGGGCCGTCTTTGCCTTGCAGGCATTCGTCGATGTAGCGTTTGACCGGTTCGTCCCAGTGCCGCATGTTGCTCATGTTGATGGCAAATTCCTTGGTGTCGGCCGGGATTTGGACATCTTCATCGGTCAACACGAAGGAGCCCTGCTCGCGGTCCAGCGTGAACATGGCCACACCGTCGCCAACCGTCAGCACCAGGGTCGTTTGCGGGCCGTAAACGCAGTAGCCGGCCGCCACCTGCTGGCTGCCGGGCTGCAGGAAATCGGCCTCTTCCACGCCACGGTCGCCGTCGGGCTTCTTCAGCACGCTGAAAATGGTGCCAATGCTCACATTCACGTCGATGTTGCTGGAGCCGTCAAGGGGGTCGAACAGCAGCAGGTATTCGCCTTGCGGATAGCGGTTGGGCACGAGGTAGATGCTGTCCATTTCTTCCGAGGCCATGGCTGCCAGGTGGCCGCCCCATTCGTTGGCCTCGATCAGCACCTCGTTGGCGATGATGTCGAGTTTTTTCTGCATCTCACCCTGGATGTTTTCAGACTCGGCCCCGCCCAGCACGCCACCCAGCGCGCCTTTGTTCACAGCCTGGCTGATGCTCTTGCAGGCTCGCGCCACCACCTCCAACAACAGGCGGAGTTGAGCGGGAATGCTCCCGTGTTCGTGCTGTTGTTCCACCAGATAGCGGGTCAGTGATACTTTTTTGCTCATGTTCGTCTCCTCGGAATGGGGTCAGTCGGCCAGTGCGCGGGTCACGACCTCGCGTACGTCGTTGCTGAGGTCGGCGCGGGCTGCCACACGGCTGATGGCCTCGCGGGCGGCGCTGCGGTACGGTTCGGCCAGCTTTTTCCAGCGGTCGAGCGCGCGGGCCAGGCGGGCTGCTACCTGGGGGTTGATGCTGTCCAATTCCACGACCTGTTCACTCCAGAACACGTAGCCGGCCGCGTCTGCGCGGTGGAAACCTGCCGGGTTGGCCTGGCAGTAGGTGGAGATGACGCTGCGGGCGCGGTTGGGGTTTTTGACCGTGAAGTCGGGGTGGCCCAAGAGTTTGCGCACGAGTGGCAGCACCTGGCCGCCCCGGTCAGGGCTGCTGGCTTGCAAGGCAAACCATTTGTCGATGACCAGTGCCTCGTCTTTGAACAGTGCGTGGAAACGCTGCAGGGCATTCTGTGCCAGCGGGTGGCCGGCGCTCACCAGTGCCGACACGGCACCAAAGCGGTCGGTCATGTTGCTGGCATCTTTGAAGCGCTGCAACGCCTTGCCCGGCCACACGGTGTCGCCACGCAGGGTGGCGGCCAAGCACAGGTGGGTGAGGGCCTGGTTTGCCAGTGCCCGGCGGCCACATGAGGCGGCGTCGGGTGAATATGCGCCGGTTTGTGAATGGTGATCGTAGGCCCACACCCAGTCGTCGTACAGCCTGACGGCGAGCGCCTCACGCATGGCTTCGCGCACCGCGTGAATGCGCTGGGGGTCCACCACATCGAGCTGCTCGGCCATGTAGGTTTCAGCGGGCAAAGTCAGCACCAACTCCTTGAACGCCGGGTCCAGGCGCGGATGTCGCAACACAGCCCGCATGGCCTGAATATATGCATCATTCAGTGTCCCGCCGCTTGTTGGAGTTGACTCTTCAGCTATCAGTTTAAGTGCCGTGCGCAGAGCCAGGCGCTGCCCAGCTTCCCACTGGTTGAACGGGTCGGTGTCGTGGGCCAGCAGGGTCAGCAGCTGTTCGTCGGTGTGGTTGAACTCCAGCACCACGGGAGCGCTGAAAGCCCGCAGCAGCGAGGGCACGGGCTCGGCGGTCAGGCCCGCAAACACCAGTGTCTGGCTGGCCTCGGTCAGCACAAACGTACGGGTGTCGGCGGTGGCAGGTGGTTCGCCTTCCAGTTGCACGGGCAGAGGCTGGCCTTCGGCACTCAGCAGGCCCATGGCCATGGGAATGACGAAGGGCGCTTTGTCCGGCTGGCCGGGTGTGGCGGGGCAGCTCTGGTTGAAGGTGAGCGCATAGGTGCCTGAAGGCGCGTCGAAGTAGCCCTTGACGCTCACACGCGGAGTGCCGGCCTGCGAATACCAGCGTTTGAACTGGGGCAGGTTGCGTGCCAGCGGGCTGTGCGGGTTGGCTTCGGCAATGGCACCGGCAAAGTCGTCGCAGGTCACGGCCTGGCCATCGTGGCGCTCGAAATACAGCTTCATGCCACGTGCAAAACCGGCGCGGCCATCGTCAGACGCGTTGGCTGTGGCCAGCGACTGCATCATGCGCACCACTTCGGCGCCTTTTTCATACACCGTGACGGTGTAGAAGTTGTTGATCTCCATGTAGCTGTCGGGCCGCACGGGGTGGGCCATGGGCCCCGCGTCTTCAGGGAACTGCGCGGTGCGCAGCACCCGTACGTCTTCAATGCGTTTGACAGCGCGGGCAGACAGGCTGCCCGCCATGTCCATGCTGAATTCCTGGTCGCGGAAAACGGTCAGGCCTTCTTTCAGACTGAGCTGGAACCAGTCGCGGCAGGTCACACGGTTGCCGGTCCAGTTGTGGAAGTATTCGTGAGCCACCACGCTTTCCACGTTGCCAAAGTCCACATCGGTGGCGGTGGCGGGGCTGGCCAGCACGTATTTGGTGTTGAAAATGTTCAGGCCCTTGTTTTCCATCGCACCCATGTTGAAGTCGCTGGTGGCGACGATCATGAAGCGTTCCAGGTCCAGTGGCAGGCCAAAGCGGGTCTCGTCCCAGGCAATGGAGGCCATGAGCGAGTTCATGGCGTGTTCGGTCTTGTCGAGGTCGCCGGGGCGCACGTACACCTGCAGCAGGTGGTCAGTGCCGCTGCGGGTGCGAATGGGCTGGCTGCGGCACACGAGGCTGCCTGCCACCAAGGCAAACAGGTACGCGGGCTTTTTGTGTGGGTCCACCCACTTGGCAAAGTGGCGGCCGTCTTCCAGTGCACCTTCCTCCACCAGATTGCCGTTGGACAGCAGCACGGGGTATTTGGACTTGTCGGCGCGCAGGGTGACGGTGTAGCTGGCCATCACATCCGGGCGGTCCAGGAAGTAGGTGATGCGCCTGAAGCCTTCGGCCTCGCACTGCGTGAAGAAGGTGTCCTGGCTGACATACAGGCCCATCAGCTTGGTGTTTTTGGCTGGGGCGCAGGTGGTGAAGATCTCCAGTTCAATGGGCTCTTCTCCGTCGGGCAGGTTGGCCAGCACCAGTTGGCTGCCTTCCATCTTGAAGCTGGTGCCCTGGCCGTTGACCATCACTCGCGCCAGGTTCAGGTCTTCGCCGTCCAGGCACAGGGGCTGTGGGGCAACGTCGGGGTTGCGACGCACGCGCATGCGGTTGAGCACGCGGGTTTTGGCCGGGTCCAGGTCGAACGTCAGGTCAACCGTGTCGATCCAGTAAGCGGGGGCGGTGTAGTCCTCACGCTTCACGAGGACCGCTGGGCCTTCTCGAAATGACAACATGGGGTTTCCTTTTGTGAATGTGTGAGGTGCCCACCCCGTGACAGGGTGGGCAAGCCGGGTATCAAACGCCTTGCTTCAGGCTGGCTTCGATGAACGCGTCGAGGTCGCCGTCCAGCACTTTTTGCGTAGCCGAAATTTCGACGTTGGTGCGCAGGTCTTTGATGCGGCTGTTGTCCAGCACGTAGCTGCGAATCTGGTGGCCCCAGCCTACGTCGGTTTTGGTGTCTTCCAGCTTTTGCTGCTCTTCCTGCTGCTTGCGCAGTTCATGGTCGTACAGGCGGCTGCGCAGACGCTTCCAGGCCACGTCGCGGTTGCTGTGCTGGCTGCGTCCGTCCTGGCACTGCACCACGATGCCGGTGGGGATGTGCGTCAGGCGCACGGCCGAATCGGTCTTGTTGATGTGCTGACCGCCCGCGCCGCTGGCACGGAAGGTGTCGGTACGCACATCTGCCGGGTTGATGTTGATCTCGATGGAATCGTCGATTTCGGGGTACACAAACACGCTGGCAAAGCTGGTGTGGCGTCCGCCCGACGAGTCGAAAGGCGATTTGCGAACCAGGCGGTGCACTCCGGTCTCGGTGCGCAGCAGGCCAAAAGCGTATTCGCCTTCGATCTTGATGGTGGCGCTTTTGATGCCTGCGGTGTCGCCTGCGGTTTCGTCTTCCAGCGTGGTTTTGAAGTCTTTGCGCTCGGCGTACTTCAGGTACTGGCGCAGCAGCATGCTGGCCCAGTCGCACGCCTCGGTGCCACCGGCACCGGCCTGGATGTCCAAAAAGCAGTTCAGCGGGTCGGCCGGGTTGTTGAACATGCGGCGGAATTCCAGCCGCTCGACGATCTCGCCCAGCTTGGCGGCTTCCACTTCGATGGTTTGCAGGCCGGCGTAGTCGTCATCGGCCTTGGACATCTCGAACAACTCGCTGTTGTCGGCCAGTTCGCTGGTGAGGTTGTCCAGCACCAGCACCACGTCTTCGAGCGATTTCTTTTCTTTGCCCAGCTCCTGGGCGCGTTTGGGGCTGTCCCAGACCTTGGGGTCTTCCAGCGCGCTTTCAACTTCCTTGAGCTTCAATGCCTTGGCATCGTAGTCAAAGATACCTCCGGAGTTCCACCACCCGCTGGCTCAGGTCGGCAAGGCGGGCGTTGATGGTGTTGATGTGTTCTGCTTCCATGGGGGGCCTCAAGAAATCGGTTCAGATTCAAAAGGCTGATTATCGTCTGCCGCCGTGGCGCAACTGGCGGCTCAGTCCGCCAGAAAACCTTGCAGCAGAGCGGCCAGCGCGCCGGGCTGGTCGTGGTGCAGCATGTGGCCTGCGTCGTCGATCTGGGCCACTTGCACGTTGGCCACGCTTTTCAGGCGCTCGTGGTATTCGTCCAGCGTGTAGCGGTTCTGCCACCACTGGGCCATCTGGTTCTGGCTGGCTTCCACGGCCAGCAGGGGCGCAGTGATGCGCTGGTGCACGGCCAGCACCTCTTCCAGGCGGTAAAGCTGCGGGTTGACCAGCTTGTGTCCTGCCTCGCCCAGGATTCGCCACTGCCCATCTGCGTCTGGCGCTGCCCACTCGCCCGCCAGCCACAAGGCTTTGTCGGCGGGCAGGCGGGGGTTGGTTTTCATCAGGCGCTGGGCCACGGCTTCGCGGCTGGCGTAGGTTTTCAGGTCTTTGTCGCCCTGGCGCAGGGCTTGCAGCTCGTCCAGCCACTGGGTCAGGCGGGTGGGGGCCTGGGCGGGGCGGGTGGCGGGCATGCCAAAGCCCTCCAGGTTGACGAGGCGGCGCACGCGCTGCGGGCGCACCCCGGCGTACAGCATCACCACATTGCCGCCCATGCTGTGGCCCACCAGATCAATGGGTTGACCGGGGCACAGGCGGTCGAGCAAGGCGTCGAGGTCGGCCACATAGTCGGGGAACCAGTAGCAGTCGGCCCCGCGCGATGCGGTCAGGCCAAAGCCGCGCCAGTCGGGGGCAATCACCCAGCGGGCTTGGCCCAGCTCGGCGAGTGCGTCCACCACAAACTGGAACGACGCGCCCACGTCCATCCAACCGTGCACCATCACCAGCGGCGGCACGCCCGGCTGGGGCTGGCCCCACTGCCTGACGTGGTAACTTAAACCGCGAATGGGCTCAAACCCGCACCGCATGGCGCGCTGAACGGTGTACAAAGCGGCCTGTTCCGAAGCCGTGCTGGGGGTGGTTGGGGTGGGCAGAGACATGCCGCCAACTGTATCCAGCACTGCCTCGCCCAGCCTTGCCAACCCGTCTTCGCCGCGACACACGCCACAGCCCGCCCATGACCATTCCCGCCACGCCCAACCCACTGGACCACCACACCGCCATGCAGCAGCGCTTTGGCTGGCAGGTGCCCCCGCGCATGAACATGGCCCACTGGTGCTGTGGCCGCTGGGCCGTCAGCGCAGAACATGCAAACAACGTCGCTGTGATTGCAGATGGATCAAGCGCAGAGGCCACTTTTCATTCATATTTTGAATTGCAGCAACACGCCAACCGCCTGTCGCAGGTGCTGAGTGGCTGGGGGCTGGCGCGGGGCGACCGGGTGGCCATCGTCATGCCGCAGCGGTTTGAAACCGCCGTGGCCTACATGGGCGTGCTGCAAGCGGGCGGTGTGGGCATGCCGCTGTCCATGCTGTTTGGCCCCGAGGCGCTGGCATACCGGCTGCAAGACAGCGCCGCCGCCGTCGCCCTGTGCGACGCCGATGCTTTGCCCCATCTGCTGGAAGTGAGTGGCGACTGCCCCGCGCTGCGCCACATCGCGGTGGTGGGTGACATTGATCAGCCAGCTTCCAGCGCTGGGGCCGCCAGTGTGCAGGTTCACGGCTGGCACACCACCCTGGCCGCCGCGCCCGACCACTTCACCTGCGCCGACACCGCCGCCGACGAACCTGCGGTGCTGATTTACACCAGCGGCACCACCGGCAACCCCAAGGGCGGCCTCATTCCCCACCGCGCGCTGGTGGGCAACCTGAGCGGTTTTGTGTGCAGCCAAAACGGCTTTGGCTTCCCCCTCGGGGCCGATGGCGCGTTGCCGTTCCCCTCTGCACTCGGTGCCGATGCCACGACCGACGTGCCCCTGCCCACCGGCAGCCAGGCCGTGTTCTGGTCGCCTGCCGACTGGGCCTGGACCGGCGGGCTCATGGATGCGCTGCTGCCCACGCTGTACTTTGGCCGCCCCATCGTGGCCTACCACGGGCGCTTCAGCCCCGAAGTGGCGTTTACGCTGTTGCAGCGCCATGGGGTGACCCACAGCTTCCTCTTCCCCACCGCGCTGAAGGTCATGATGAAGGCCTACCCCCGACCGAAGGAGCAGTTCCAGTTTGAATTGCAAGGCCTGATGAGCGCGGGCGAGGCCGTGGGCGACGCGGTGTTTGCCTACTGCCGCGATCAACTGGGCGTGGTGGTGAATGAAATGTTCGGCCAGACCGAGGTGAACTACATCGTGGGCAACTTCTGTCTGGGGGCTGTGTGGGGTGAGCCAGCCACCGATGCGTCACGGCCACCCACCCCGGGTTTGGGCTGGCCCGCCAAACCCGGCAGCATGGGCAAGGGCTATCCTGGCCACCGCGTCACCACCATCAACGACGAGGGCCACGAATGCCCCGTGGGTGTGCCCGGCGAGGTTGCCATCCACCGCCGCAGCCCCAACGGCGAACCCGACCCGATCTTCATGCTGGGCTACTGGGGCAAGCCCGAGGCAACGCTGGCCAAGTTCACCGGCAGCGCCTATGACAGTTGGTTCCGCACCGGCGACATGGCTGTGCGCGATGCCGACGGCTACCTGTGGTACCACGGCCGCGCTGACGACGTGTTCAAAGTGGCGGGCTACCGCATTGGCCCCAGTGAGATTGAAAACTGCCTGGTCAAACACCCTGCAGTGCTCAACGCCGCCGTGGTGCCCAAGCCCGACGCCGAGCGCGGTGCAGTGGTCAAAGCCTATGTGGTGCTGGCCGCTGAGTACATAGCAAACAACCCATACGGAATAAGCGCCAGCGGCATTTTTGATGAAGAAATCACCGCGCCACTGGTGGCGGAACTGCAAGCCCACGTCAAGTCGCAACTCGCGCCTTACGAGTACCCCAAAGAAGTGGAGTTTGTGGACACCCTGCCCATGACCACCACCGGCAAAGTGCAGCGCCGAATCCTGCGTTTGCAGGAAGAAGAACGCGCCCGCAACGCGATGAGCAAATAGACCGGGTATCGCCATGAACTCCCCCCAAGGCCTGACCTTTCGCCGGCGCATCAGCTTGCTGGTGTGGGCGAAATACGGTGTGTGGTTGTTGCCTTTGGCTGCTTGGGTGGGCATGGCCACTGTGCGCCCGCTGGTCATGGCTGCAGTGGCGCTGACGTGTGGGCTGGCCAGCCTGGCCCTGCGCGCCTGGGAGCACAGCCAGCGCCGCCAGTTTCTGCGCGAAGCGCGCCTGCCAAGCTTCCTGGCCGACAAGCTGATGGCCAAACACCCCCAGCTCACTCGGCGCGAGGCCGAGCTGGTGCTTCACGGCCTGCGGCAGTTCTTTCTGGCGCACCTGCGCAGCGGCTTCAAGTTTGTGGCCATGCCGTCCCGAGTGGTGGACGATGCGTGGCACGAATTCATCCTGCACACGCGGGGCTACCAGGCATGGTGCGACGCGGCCTTTGGCAAGCTGTTGCACCACACCCCGGCGGAAGTGCTGGGCCGCAGCCCCCAGCGCAATGACGGGCTGCGCCGCACCTGGTACTGGGCGTGCAAGGAAGAAAGCATCAACCCCCGCCAGCCCAGCCGCCTGCCTCTGCTGTTTGCGCTGGACAAAAAATTTGGCATTGCTGGGGGCTTCAGCTACGTGCCCGATTGCCGCGACATCGACCGCCAGAGCGGATCAGATGTGTATTGCGGCACCAGTTTTGGCGAAGGTGGCTCGGTTGGGGCAGACGGCGATGCCGGAGGGTTCGGCGGCAGCGAGTCGTCGGGTTCGGGGGACGGCGACGGTGGCAGTAGCGATGGCGGCGGCGGTTGCGGAGGTGACTGAAACCCGGCCCCACCCACAGCGCGCGCCACAGCAAACCCGTAAACTGGTTTGCAGCACTTTTGTCCACCTTTCAGACCGCACACATGAACACTGTTGAACTCGGCGCTTCCTCCCTTCAGGTGACCCCCATCTGCCTGGGCACCATGACTTTCGGTGAACAGGTCAACCAGCCAAAAGCCCACGCCATCCTCGACCGCGCGCTGGAGCGGGGTGTGAACTTTCTAGACACGGCCGAGATGTACGCCGTGCCAGCCAAGGCCGAAACCTGCGGCGCCACCGAAACCATCATTGGCCACTGGTTTGCCGCCAACCCGGGCGTGCGCCAGAAGGTGGTGCTGGCCACCAAGGTGGCCGGGCCATCGCGCGGCATGCCGTGGATTCGCGGCGAAAACTCAGGCCTGACCAAGGCCGAGATCCTCAACGCCTGCGACAACAGCCTGAGCCGCCTGCAGACCGATGTGATCGACCTGTACCAGATCCACTGGCCTGCCCGCAATGTGCCCGCGTTCGGTGCGGTGTACTTTGACCCGAAGAAAGACAAGCCCTGCGCCAGCATCCACGAGCAGTTGGAAGCCATGGCCGAGCTGGTGAAAGCAGGCAAGGTGTGCGCCATCGGCCTGTCCAATGAAACGCCTTACGGGGTGCACGAGTTTGTGCGCCTGGCCGATCAACACGGCCTGCCGCGCGTGGCCACGGTGCAAAACCCGTATTGCCTCATCAACCGCAGTTGGGAGAACGGTCTGGACGAAACCTGCCACCGCCTGGGCGTGGGCCTGCTGGCCTATTCGCCCCTGGGCTTCGGGTTGCTGACCGGCAAATACGACGATGGCGGCATCCACAAACCCGCCAGCGCCGAAGGCCAGCAAGGCCGTATGGCCCTGTACGACAGCATGAAAGCCCAGCGCTGGGGTCGCCCCGAAGCACTGGCCAGTGCCCAACAGTACAACGCCCTGGCCCGAGAACACGGCCTCACCCCCAGCCAACTGGCGCTGGCTTTTTGCTACCGCAACTGGCGCGTGGCCAGCACCATCATCGGTGTGACCAGCGTGGCCCAACTGGACGAATGCCTGGATGCCTGGAGCGTGCAATTGAGCCCTGAGCTGCTGAAGGCCATCGACGCCATCCGCTGGGAGCACCGCGATCTGGCGCAGTGACACATATCGGCAATGGCGAAAAAAGGCACATCCACTTCACACGTCTCTGAAACCCCCGCCACCGCCTGGCTGAAAAGCCACGGCGTGGCGTACACCGAGCACCCCTACGAATACCTGGAACACGGCGGGGCACAGCACAGCTCGGCGGTGTTGGGGTTTGACCCGTTCACCGTGGTCAAAACGCTCATCATGCAAGACCAGGATGCCAAGCCCTTGGCGGTGTTGATGCATGGCAACCGCACCGTGTCGACCAAAAACCTGGCGCGGCAGATCGGGGCCAAATCGGTGGAGCCATGCAAACCCGAAGTGGCCAACCGCCACAGCGGTTATCTGGTGGGCGGTACGTCGCCGTTTGGGCTGCGCAAGGCCATGCCGGTGTACGTGGAGTCCACCGTGCTGGCGCTGCCGCGCATTTGCATCAACGGCGGGCGGCGGGGCTTTCTGGTGGGCTTGAGCCCTGACGTGCTCAGCGGCCCATTGGGTGCCCGACCGGTGCAATGTGCGCTGGCAGAATAAGTGGCTTTCAGGCCGTTTATAGGCCTGATAAAAAATAGCTAATAAATGAACAGGGTCAAGCGGTAGAGGCCTATTTCATTCATAAAAAAAGGAAACCGCTGTGGATTTTGTCTATTCTGGTCTGGCCGTGTTGGCCGCTTACCTCGTGGGCTCGTTGTCGTTTGCCGTCATCGTGAGCCGGTTTGTGGGTCTGGCGGACCCCCGCAGCTATGGCAGCAAGAACCCTGGCGCCACCAACGTGCTGCGGTCTGGCAACAAAAAGGCGGCCATTGCCACGCTGGTGCTCGATGCCGTGAAGGGCTGGCTGCCCTTGTGGGTGGCGGGCGTGTGGGGGCCCGGTTTGGGCTTGGGGCCCATCACCATGGCGCTGGTGGGGCTGGCGGCGTTTGTGGGCCACTTGTACCCGGTGTTCTTCCATTTCAAAGGCGGCAAGGGTGTGGCAACGGCAGTGGGCGTGCTGTTTGGGGTGGACTGGTTGCTGGCACTGGCGTGCCTTGCGTCGTTTGGCATCGTGGTGTTTTTCACGCGGTTCGTGTCGCTGGCGTCGATGGTGGCGGCGGTGTTTGCCCCCGTGTATTTCATGTTCGGCGGTGATGTGGCGTGGGAAGCGTCGCCGCCGATGGTTGGCGCCCTGGTGGTGATGGCGGTCTTGCTGATCTGGCGGCACCGCGAGAACGTGGACCGGTTGGTCAAAGGCACTGAATCCAAACTGGGAGCGAAGAAGAAATGAGCGACACACCCAACACCCTCCAGCGCTGGCATGTGTCAGCCCGCTACAGCGAGGCTGCGGTTTTCAACGGCGTGGTGTACCTGGCGGGCATGGTGCCCGAGTGCGAAGCGACCGACATTGCCAGCCAGACTGCGGATGTGCTGGCACAGATTGACCGCCGCCTGGCCGAGTGCGGCAGCAACAAAACCCGGCTGTTGCGCGTGCAGATTTACCTCACCGACATCCGCGACATTTCAGCCATGAACGCGGTATGGGACGCCTGGGTGCCTGCAGGCCATGCGCCTCCGCGTGCCACAGTGCAGGCCGCTTTGGCCGACCCCGCCTGGCGCATCGAGGTGGTGGTGACAGCGGCACAGGTTTGATTCAGTACCGCCGCTGCAGCGTCATCTGGTCGTTGTCGCGCTGCATCTGAAAGCGATTGAGAAAGCTGTTGCCGAGCAGTACATAAGGCATTTGCTGCGGCAATATCACTGCCGTCACGTCACTCACTTCGACATCGCCTAGACGAACACGTTGCAACTTGAGTTGGTGGCCTACCACCGTGCCATTTGCGGTGTGCATGCCCACACGCTGCGCTCCATCTGTTTTCAGGCCCAATCGCTGGGCATCGGCTTGACTCAAGGCAACCGTGGTGGCGCCCGTGTCCACCATGAACTGCACGCTTTTGCCGTTGATGCTGCCGGCCGACATGAAATGCCCCCGGCTGTCAGCCGTGAGTACCACGCGTTGACCGTTTGCGGTCGCGCCGCCAGCGCGCGCTCCCACGCTGACGGGGGACTCGCCCAGCACGAGGGCAATCTGCTGCCCGTTTACGCTGACCTTTGCGCCCGCAGGCGTGACCTCCAGCAGGCGCACACCGGCATGGGTGTCGCCCACGGCCATGAACCTGGGGGCTTGGCCGTCCACCACCAGCAATGCCTTGGAGCCGGAGATGCCTGCCAACTGAACGGCGTGGGTCTGGGCGCCAACATGGCACGTGGCCACCGCCATGGCAGCACCGGCAATGATCCGCGCCAGGTCAGCCCAGCCGTACGCCACGCTCGGCCCCGGTTTTGGAGAACGCCAGTTGCCGCAGCATGGCTTCGGGGTTCAGCCGCACCCGGACATGTGAACCCGATATGCCTTGCACCACCGCCAGTTCGGGCCTGGCCGTGTTGTACAGGCGCGGCTCGGCAATGGGTTCGTCGCGCTTGTTCAGCACGCTGGCCACCCAGGGTTCATTGGGCTTTACGCCCCGGCGCAACACCACGGCGGTTTCTCCGCTGGCCAGTTTCACGAAAGTGCCAGCAGGGTGCAGGCCCAGCACCTGCATCAGCACCAGCCCGACTTCGTCATGCCCCCCGGCACCGGCCTGGACAATGGCGGAGCGTGCGGCGTCTTTGGCATCGCGACCGGCACGCGACACGCGTGGGCTCATGGCGGCTGTGTAACGGTCCACCACTTGCAGGATTTTGGTCAGCCGCTGGGCGCTGTTGCGTTGTGCCAGCGGCAGGTGGGGCAGGTTGTCGTGGTGGGCCTGCACCACTTCAAGCCACAGTGCATCTTTCACGCCGGCTGCCATCAGCAGGCGTGAGCTGTCGGTCGGGTGGCGGTCGATGAGGGCGCGCTGCTGGGGCGAGGGCGGTTGCTTTTGGGCTGCCAGCAGGTCTTGCAGCTGTGTCATGGCCACGTTCATGGTCAGCGCCGCGCGCACCAGGCAGGCGTCTTCCTCGGCGGTCAGCTTCAGCGGCGCAGCCAGCATGTGTGCCACAGTGGCCGTCAGCAGCGAGTGCAGGGCGCTGTAACCGCTGAAGCCGGTGACCGCGCGGTGAACAAGCAAAAACAACGCCGCATCGCGGTCACGGTTGAGCAGGGCGTCCTGCAGCACGGCAATCTGGCTGTTGAGCCGGTGCACGGCTTCCTGCCCGGCAGAGCCCCCCTGGGCCAGTTGGCTCAGCAGCACCTTGAGCCGTGTTTCCACCTGCTCCCACGCTTGGGACAACGAGCTGGGCAAGGCAATGCCCGCGTCTGCCGATTTCAGGTCGACATATTTGTCAATGTCTTTGAGAGGGGCGTCGCGCCGGGTAGCCTCGTTGAGGCCGTTCATCATGACCTTTACGGCTTCGTCCGACTCGTCATAGTTCACGTACACCAGTTTGCGACGCTGCAAAGACTCAAGGGCTTCGAGGTTGTCTATGCGCAGGCCTTTTGCCAGCAGCACGCGCCCCTGGTCATCACGCAAAGTAATGCGAAGTGCAGCGCCCACGTGCAACGACGAGGGTGACACCGCGACCAGTTCCTGTTTTTCGTTGGCGCTCATGGTGTGTGCAGTGCGTTCAGCGTGGCTGCGTTCCGCGCTCGGCTGCCGCGCGCAAAGCGCCGATCTGGCGCAGGATGAGTTGCTCGCTCAGGCGAACACGGATGTCAGAGCCTGACAGTCCCTCGGCCACCGCATGCTCCGGCACGGCGGTGTCCACAAGCCTTGGAGTTCCAATGGGCTCACCGCGTTTGTTGACCACGGTGGACACGTGTGGCGTGTTGGGCCGATCACCCTGGCGCAACACCACCGCGACGTCACCAGTTACCAGTTTGACGTAAGAGCCGGCTGGGTACAAACCCATGGTTTGCAGCAGAACCAGGCCCACCTCGTCGTGAACAGCAGAGCCTGGCAAACGCACCACCGAGCGGGTTGCCTCCCGGGCCTCGCGCCCGGCACGGCTGCCGCGTGGGCTGAGTGAGGCGGTGTAGCGGTCGATGACTTGCAGCACGCGGGCCACGCGCTCGGCGCTGCCCATCTTGGTGAGGGCCACGCTGCTGGGCAGGGGGTCATGGTGCAGGGTCACCGCATCAAGCCACAGGCGGTCCTGCACGCCCGCAGCACGCAACAGGTTGGCGCTTGCAGTGGGGTGCCGATCGATCAGGGCCAGTTGTTCGCTGGTGGGGGGAGACTTTTGCGCGGCCATGGTGTCTTGCAAAGACTTGACAGCCACATTCATCGTGAGCGCTGCGCGCTCGAGAGCCTCCAACTCGGCGTCGTTCAAGCCGGTGGACTTGCCGATGGAATCTGCCAGCCCTGCACACAGCAGGCTGTGCATGGTGCTGTAGCCCGTGAACCCTGTGATGGCTCGGTTGACCAACAAGAACAAAGAGCCTGCTTCGTCCTGGCGCATCAGTTTGTGGATGCCCGCGATGATCTGGTCAATGCGCAGCAGCGCGTCGTGTGCCACGGGAGCATCGCCGGCGATGTTGCCTTGCGCAGTGCGCAGGCGGTCTTCCAGGTCTGACCACGCCTGCGGCAGCGACACGTCCACTGGCTCGGCCCGCTGCACGCTGGTCAGTGTGTGGAACTTGTCGATGTCTTTCAGGGGAGCATTGCGGAACATGGCCTGTTCCAGGCTGGCCATGACCACCTTGATGGGCTCGCGGGATTCATCCTGATCCGCAAACAGGGCTGGCCGGGCGTACAGGATGTCGAGCAGGTGCTGGCTGTCGATGCGCTGGCGCCGCGCAAGCAACATGCGCCCGTGCTCGTCGTAGAGCGTGAAGTCCAGCAGCATGCCCAGCTTGAGCAACTGGGGCGAAAACTGGACCCGGTTGGCACCTGCGTTTCGACGATCGGCCATAGGTGTGTGGGACAGTCAGTCCCTGAAATTGTTGAAGCTCAGTGGGAGGTCGGGCACATCTTTGCGGATCACGGCCATGGCTGCCTGCAGGTCATCGCGTTTGGCGCCGGTCACTCGCACCGCATCGCCTTGAATGGCTGCCTGTACCTTGAGCTTGCTGCCCTTGATGGCCTGCTGAATTTTTTTGCCCACTTCGGTTTCGATGCCGTTGCGCACGGTGACGACCTGCTTGACCTTGTCACCGCCGATTTTCTCGATTTTGGCTGCGTCGAGAAAGCGGACATCGACATTGCGTTTGGCCAGTTTGCCACGCAGCACTTCATCGACCTGGGTGATCTGGAAGTCGCTGTCGCCAAACAGGGTGATGGTTTTGTCTTTGAGTTCGAGGTGCGCCGATGTGCCTTTGAAGTCAAACCGGGTGCCCACCTCGCGGCTGGCCTGCTCGACAGCGTTTTTCACTTCGACGAGGTTGGCTTCGAGAATGGTGTCAAAGGAGGGCATGGCAGGGGCGATCCGTGAGTGAAAACAGGGGTGAGACAATTCCGGGATGTTAGTCGAGAACTCGGTGTCGCTTCAGCCTCTCAACACCTTTGGCATACAGGCCAAAGCCTTGCGTTTGGTGCGTGTGCGCAGCACCGCCGACGTTCAAGCGCTGTGCCGTCTTCACCCGGAGGCCTGTCGACAGTCGCCTTTGGTGCTGGGCGGAGGCAGCAACCTGGTGCTGACCGGTGATGTGAAGCAGCTTGTGATCAAGGTCGAGATCACGGGCCGCAGGCTGGTGGCTGAGACACCCAGCCATTGGCTGGTGGAAGCTGGGGCCGGCGAGGGCTGGCACGGTTTTGTGGACTGGACACTGGCGCAGCATTGGCCGGGCCTGGAGAATCTGGCGCTGATTCCCGGCACAGTCGGTGCATCGCCGGTGCAGAACATTGGTGCCTATGGAGTGGAGTTGCAAGACCGTTTCCACTCGCTCGACGCCGTCGATTTGCACACGGGCGAAGCTTTCACACTGGATGCAGCACAGTGCGGCTTTGGCTACCGCGATTCGGTATTCAAACACGTGGCGTCCGATCAGCGGCACCTCGGCTTGGCAGGGCGTGCACTCATCACGCATGTGCGTTTTGCACTGCCCAAGCCCTGGGTGCCTGACATCAGTTATCTGGAATTGGCCCGCAAAGCCGAGGAGTGGGGCACGGTGCCAGCCCCGCGCCAGGTGTTTGACTGGGTGTGCGCGATCAGGCGTGCCAAGTTGCCTGATCCAGCGGTGCTGGGCAATGCAGGCAGTTTTTTCAAGAACCCGACGGTCAGCGCCGAGCAGTGTGCCGACATCATCGGGCGGGATCCGAAGGTGGTTCACTATCCGTTGCCCGATGGCACCATCAAGCTGGCTGCCGGTTGGCTGATCGATGCCTGCGGCTGGAAAGGCAAAGCGATGGGCAATGCGGCGGTGTACGACAAGCAGGCCCTTGTGCTGGTCAACCGCGGGGGCGCAGCCTCTCCGGCCACAGGCGGCGAGGTCATGACCCTGGCCAAGGCCATACAGACGAGTGTGTATGAACGCTTTGGACTTCGCCTGGAGATGGAACCCGTGGTGGTGTGAACGGCAGTCGGGCGCAGCATTTCGGCTTGTTGTTGACCTGACCGGTGAGTTTTCCGGATACTGCGGGCCACGTTTAAACGGGGCGCGCCAGATGAAATCCTTGAGCATTGCATTCAAACTGTGGCTGCCGGCCATCGCGGTCAGCATAGCGTTGGTGGCCATGGCGGGTGGTTCTGCGGTCCGCACCATACGGTCACAGGCGATATCGGTGGCGGAGCAGGCAGAACAGCAGAGGAAGCTGGAGCTGAGCGCCCGTTGGTATGGAGTGGCCCAGGCCCAGGCGTTGCGCGGAATAGCGGCGGTCTTGGCCACTGACGGCTCGGCATCCGAGTTTCTGGCAACTGGGCGGGAGGCTGGAGCTGCGGAGGAGGCACAACTGGAGGCAGGCCTCACACAATTGATGCAAAGTGACGCAGAGCGCAGTGCACTGACGGAAGTGAAAGCCAAGGCCCAATCCCTGAAGGCTGCGATTGCCCGGGCAGAAGCATTGCGATCAAGCGGTGACGCTGGCGCAGCACTTGCCGAAATCAAAACCAAAACCCAACCTGAGCTTGCTGCCTTTCTGGCGGCACAGCAAGCGATGGTCAAGTTGACAGAAGAAGGCGCGACCGCTTTGCGCGACAAGGCTGGCGCTGAGCGAATGCGCACCGTCTGGTCCGTGGCGGGCATCATGGCCTTGATCGTGGTTCTCATCTCGATTGGAACCCGCATGCTGCAGCGCAACGTTTGCGCACCGTTGGACGAGGTGGTCCGTGTTGCCAAGTCGATAGGGGAGGGCGATTTGAGTGTGCGAATCCTCACCGACCGCAATGACGAGATGGGTGACGTGCTTCGCTCACTCGGTCAGATGGCGCATTCGCTGGCGGAACTGGTGGGACAGGTGCGCACATCCTCAGGGAGCATCACGGTGGCCAGTTCGGAAATTGCGCAAGGGAATCAGAATCTGTCTGACCGAACGGAAACCACTGCATACAACCTGCAGCGTGCTGCTGCCTCCATGGGGCGGCTCAATGGATTGGCGCACCAGTCAGCAGAGGCCGCGCGGCAAGCCAATGTCATGGCTGGTTCCGCATACTCGGTGGCTGAAGCCGGTGGTGATTCGGTGGCAAATGTCGTGAACACCATGCATTCCATTCAAGGTTCGTCGCGCAAAATTGTGGAGATCATCTCGGTGATTGACAGCATTGCTTTTCAGACGAACATCCTGGCCCTGAACGCCGCTGTGGAAGCGGCCCGGGCCGGTGAGCAAGGCAGAGGTTTTGCCGTGGTGGCCAGTGAAGTTCGCGCACTGGCGGGTCGGAGTGCCGAGGCGGCCAAGGAGATCAAGGCTCTGATCGGCACCTCGGTGGAAAGTGTTGAGACCGGTTCCCAACTGGTGGATGGTGCCGGGCAAACCATTCAGGAGGTGGTTGGCGCCGTACAGAAAGTCAGTGGAATCATCGCTGACATCACTGCCTCCAGTGCCGAACAAAGCCATGACATGCAAGAGGTCAGCAATGCTGTGACAGAGCTGGAGCAAATGACCCAGCAAAACGCTGCGCTGGTGGAGCAAAGTGCGGCTGCTGCTGCCTCACTGCGAGAGCAGGCAGCCTTCCTTGACAAACTGGTGGGCCGTTTCACTTTGCCAGCAGCATCGGCTGTGCGGTAGTCTTTGCTGCCGGTCAACAACCGGCCGGTTTCGGTGCAGGCGTTGACTCAACGTGCCTGTGTGGCTGCGTGGGGCAGCCATCTGGCCAGGGATGCCTGCAGTTCGGGCAGACGAACCGGTTTGGACAGGAATTCGTTGACGCCTGCCTGCATGGCCTTGTCGCGTGCCTCATTCATCACGTCGGCTGTCAGGGCAACGATGGGCAAGGTCTGGTGGTCTAGACCGCCTTGGCGAAGCAAGCGCGTGGCAGCCAGGCCGTCCATCACAGGCATGTGAATGTCCATGAAAACCAAGTCAAAAGGATGCTGTTGGACGGTATCCACCGCCTCTTGTCCGTTCTCGCAGAACGTCACATCGCATTCGAGCTTGCCGAGCAAGGCGGCCATCATCTTGCGGTTGACGGGGTGGTCTTCTGCCACCAGGACACGCCAGCGGCGCCCAGGGAGCTGAGCGGGAAAGTCAGCCTGTTCCGAAGTTGTCGAGGGAGTAGTTGCATGCGGCGGCGTGGGCAGGGGTGGTGCATCACACACAGGTAAAGGCAGCTGCAGTGTGAAAGTGGACCCCACAGCCGGTTTGCTGCTGACAGAGAGCTCTCCCCCCATCAGGCGTGCCAGAGTACGTGAAATGTCCAGCCCCAACCCAGCGCCACCGAAGCGGCGGTCAACGCCTGACTCGACCTGTGAAAAGCGCTGGAACAGACGGCCAATGGCCTCTTCACTCATCCCGATGCCGGTGTCCACCACCCGTATCCGCACCGAAGCAATGCCATCTCGCGCTGTGTCGGTGTCGACAAACACATCTATGCGTCCCTGGCTGGTGAACTTGATGCCGTTGCTGACCAGATTGAACAGGATCTGCTTCAGGCGTGTTTTGTCAGCTTGAACCCAGTGGGGCAGTTCCTGCGGCAGGTGAACGCCGAAAGCCAGACCCTTGGAGTGGGCGCTGATCTGCATGAGCGCCTGAACTTCGGTGAACACCTGCCGCAACTCGACAGGACCGGGCACCAGTTTCAGCTTTCCAGCCTCCATCGCAGAAAAGTCCAGGATGTCATTCAACAAAGTCAGCAGATGTTGCGCGGACTCGCGGGCCGTGCGTGCGTAGTCCAGTTGTTGTTCGTTCAACCGGGTGCTTTCCAGGGCGCTGAGCATGCCGAGCATTCCATTGAACGGAGTGCGCAGTTCATGACTCATGTTGGCCAGAAAGCGGCTCTTTCCTTCGCTCGCCGCCTCGGCCTTTTGCCTTGCATCCCGCAGGTCATGGGTCAGGTTCTCCAGGGCCTCGCGTTCACGAACCAGCCGCTTGTGGCGCGCCCAAAGCGCACCGGCTGCCAGCAGAAGCAACACCATTTGTGCAACCGTCAGCCGCAGGATGGTGGTGCTCTGATCACGGATGGTTTGTTGTTTGGCTTCGATCAACCCCGCCATGACAGAGGTGGCCGCAAAACTCAGGGCTTGGACATCGGGCCCCATCTCGTTGAGCTCGACCAACAACGCTTGTAACTGTGTACGCTCCGGTACAGCGACGGCAAACAGCGGGTCAGCTTTGCTGACGAAATCGGCCAGTCTGGGGAGCAACTGTGTGTACTCCGCTCGGTGGCGAATCAGGCGGATGCTGGGGTTGTCGTCGAGCAACAACTTGCGGCTGAGGAAGATGTCGTAACGAAGAGCCAAGTCGTCCAAGTTGCCTGAGGAGGGGTTTTGCGATGCTGTATCAACGGCATGACGAAGTCGCAAAAACTCCCGCTCAAACTGAAACGTGAGTGCTGTGACCGAATCTGCCTTGAGTTGCCAATTGTCTTCCAGGTTCTGGCTTTGCCGCATTTGCAGCACCAGCATTCCGGCAACCAGACCTGCCAGGCTCGCGGTGCTCAGTGCCAGCCACCACAGGAACCGTCGTCCACCGGCAGCAGCAGACGAAGTGCCCTCACTCATTGCGCCGTGAGCGACTTGAGCTGCCAGATGGATCGTTCGTAGTACTTGGCGGCCTTGAGCTCAGGCTTGCTGTCAAAGGGATACACGATGAACAGCGGGCCCTTGGTGCGCACCGGAATGTCTTCCCCGTTCATTTTGACGGCGATGACCACATCAAAATCCTTGGCATCTGACAGAGGGAAAGTGATTTTGTAATCGTTGAGCGCAGTGGCTTCCAGTGTGGAGCCCGAAGCTTGAGCGGCTGCCAGCACATCGCGCAGCAGAGGGCCGGTAAACGTCGTGGGTTTGGGTTCCCACGGTGTTTGGGTGGTGAATGTGCGCTGGGGCAGCTTTTGCAGCATGGGCATGTCAAACAGCGCTGCAGGCCCCTTGTTGGGGGCTCCCACTTTTCCTGTGATGGTCAACACCACCTTGTCTTTGGGGGCGTCCAGTGCCCATGCCAGCGGGGCATGTGCCAAGGCAACCAGGCACGACACACCCAGCAATTTCGCAAACACAACAGCACGGCGTTTCATGGTTCGCTCCTTAAACGGTACAAAGTAAAGAGTATTTCATTAATGCTGCGCTGCGGTGTGAAATCTGCACAAAGCGCACAGTCAGTCGGGTTGTTGTGGGCTCAGGCGCAACATATCAGTGCCATCCCCTGCTGACAGCAAACCTGTTTTCGCGTACACGCCCAGCTTGGCCCGGGTATCGGTGATGTCGAGGTTGCGCATGGTCAGTTGGCCGATGCGGTCCAGCGGGCTGAACGGGGCGTTTTCCACCTTCTCCATGCTCAGGCGCTCGGGCGCATAGGTGAGGTTGGGGCTGTCGGTGTTCAAAATGGAGTAGTCATTGCCCCGGCGCAGCTCCAGTGTCACTTCGCCGGTGATGGCGCGGGCCACCCAGCGCTGGGCGGTCTCGCGCAACATCAGTGCCTGGCTGTCAAACCAGCGGCCCTGGTAAAGCAGGCGGCCGAGTTTGCGTCCGTTGTCACGGTACTGCTCGATGGTGTCTTCGTTGTGGATGCCGGTCACCAGTCGCTCGTAGGCGATGAACAGCAGGGCCAGTCCGGGGGCTTCATAGATGCCACGGCTCTTGGCTTCAATGATGCGGTTCTCAATCTGGTCGCTCATGCCCAAGCCGTGGCGGCCGCCGATTTCGTTGGCCTTCAGGAACAGATCCACCAAGCTGGCATAGGCTACGCCGTTGATGGCCACGGGGCGGCCTTCCTCAAAGCGCACGGTCACTTCTTCGCGCTTGACTTCGACCTCGTCTTTCCAGAACGCCACACCCATGATGGGGTTGACGATGCGGATGCCGCTGTTCAGGTGCTCCAGGTCTTTGGCTTCGTGGGTGGCGCCCAGCATGTTGCTGTCGGTGCTGTAGGCCTTTTCGGCACTCATTTTGTAGCCGTGGCCATGCTGGGTCATGAAGGCTGACATTTCGGCCCGGCCACCCAACTCGTCGATGAAGGTTTGGTCAAGCCAGGGCTTGTAAATGCGCAGGTTTGGGTTGGTCAGCAGGCCGTAGCGGTAGAAGCGCTCGATGTCATTGCCTTTGAAGGTGGAACCGTCACCCCAGATGTGCACATCGTCTTCCTTCATGGCAGCCACCAGCATGGTGCCGGTCACGGCCCGACCCAGCGGCGTGGTGTTGAAGTAGGTCACACCCGCGGTGCTGATGTGGAAAGCGCCGCTTTGCAACGCGGCAATGCCTTCGGCTGCCAGTTGGCTGCGGCAATCGATCAACCGCGCTTTTTCGGCGCCATAGGCCATGGCTTTGCGGGGGATTTCGTCGTAATCAGCCTCGTCGGGCTGGCCCAGGTTGGCCGTGTAGGCATAAGGCACAGCGCCTTTCTGGCGCATCCACAGCAGGGCCGCACTGGTGTCTAGGCCGCCGGAGAAGGCGATGCCCACTTTTTGTTGCGCAGGAAGGTTTTGAAGGATGGTGGCCATGGGCGTGGGACAAAAAAAGAGGCAGCCAGGCTGCCGTGACAGTGAAACTGCGGGTGGGCCGGTGTCAGCCGAAGTGGCAGATGTAGTGGTAGGCCTCGGTCACGCGGATGTTGAATGAGCTGTTGCCGGGAATGCTGAAGGAATGACCGGGCACTGACTGTTGCCAGCCTGCTTGGCCGGCCAGCTGGTACTCGCAGCTGCCAGCCACGCACTCCATGATTTCTGGTGCACCCGTGTTGAAGGTCAATGTGGAGGGCAGCACCACACCCACGGACTTTTTCGTACCGTCGGCGTACGTGATGCCGTGGCTCACACATTTGCCATCAAAGTACACGCTGGCTTGGGTGTTGACGGATACGCCGTCGATTTTGTCTGTTGCCATGAAGATGTTCCCGGTTTGAATGGTCGGTGCCCGCATGCGGCGGGCATAAAACGCCGAATTTTAGGGCAGCAGTTGGCTCCACAACGCCTCGTCAAAGCCCACGGTGGTTTGGTTGGCCCACTTCACAACAGGCCGTTTGATGGAGCTGGGCTCTGCCACCATCAGTGCCAGAGCAGTGGGAGCGTCCACGACTGCTGATTGCGTTTCCGGCGGAAGCTTCCGCCAAGTGGTGCCTTTTTTGTTGAGCAGGGTTTCCCAGCCCAGTTCGGCCAGCCACTGGCTCATGAGGTCAGCCGGTACACCTTGCTTCTTGAAGTCGTGAAACTGGTGTGCCACGCCTCGGGACTGAAGCCAGCCACGTGCCTTCTTGACAGTGTCGCAATTGGGTATGCCATACAGAGTGATCATGCAGGGAATTGTGCCGCAGCACGGGCGGCGCCACGTGTGTGCCTGAGACAATGCGCACATGCTTCACACACCGGTCAGCCCCACTTCGTTGCCACTTGCGCCCGCCGCGTCCGCCACATTGGCTGAATGGCTGGCTTACTGCGAACAGATTCACCCCATCACCATTGACATGGGCCTGGAGCGCGTTCGGGTGGTGGCTGAACGGCTGGGACTGGTGGGCGGCATGGGGTGTCCCGTGATCACCGTGGCTGGCACCAACGGCAAGGGTTCGACCTGCGCCATGCTGGCGTCGGTCTACGGTGCCGCCGGCTACCGAACGGGTGTGTACAGCTCGCCTCATCTGGTGAAGTTTGAAGAGCGCTGCAGGATACAAGGTGAATCCGTTGATCCCAATCTCTTGGTAGCAAACTTTTCAATGGTGGAAAGCGCCAGGTGCCAAAAAGATTCAAATAATTCGCCCGCCATCAGCCTCACGTACTTCGAGTTCACGACACTGGCCATCCTGCTGACGCTGTCGCAAGCGAAGCTGGATGTGGTGGTGCTGGAAGTGGGGCTGGGTGGACGTCTGGACGCGGTCAATGTGGTAGACCCCGACTGCGCTGTGATCACCAGCATTGATCTGGACCACATGGCGTTGTTGGGCAACACCCGTGAAGCCATTGGCTGGGAGAAAGCCGGGATCATGCGCTCCGGTCGTCCGGTCGTGGTGAGTGACCCGCTGCCGCCTCAAAGTGTGCTGGACCACGCCCACCAATTGGGGACCGACCTGTGGCGTCTGAGCGTGGACTTCAGTTTTGGTGGTGACCAGCAGCAATGGGGCTGGGCCACGTCGGCCGACCGAGGGCTGCGGCGCCTCAGTGGACTGGCCTATCCGGCGCTGCGCGGCGCCAACCAACTGCTCAACGCGTCCGGAGTGCTCGCCGTCATAGAAGCCATGCGCAGCAGCTTGCCGGTCACGGCGCAGGCGGTGCGAGTCGGCCTGTCTGTGGTGGAGTTGCCTGGCCGTTTTCAGATCGTGCCCGGTCAACCCACCTTGGTGCTGGATGTGGCACACAACCCTCACTCGGTGGCGGCTTTGACGGCAAATCTGGATGCCATGGGCTACTACCCGACCACGCATGCCGTTTTCGGTGCCATGTCCGACAAAGACTTGCAACCCATGCTGTCGCGGATCGCGCCACTGGTGGATCGGTGGTACTTCACTGATTTGCCCACCCCACGGGCGAGTCGTGCTGCGGATTTGGAAGCGCAATGGGCCGGCTTGACGGGGCGCAAAGGGGCGGTTGCAGGGCTGTTCGATACACCCATGGCGGCCCTGGATGCGGCGGTGGCTCAGGCTGACCCCACTGATAGAATCGTGGTCTTCGGTTCCTTCTTCACCGTGGGTGGCGTGCTGTTGAATGGCACCCCTCGTTTGTCAGCAAAACACCTGTCGTCCTGATCCCGTCGGCCATGGCGCCCGAAAGTCGTCAGGCCACCGTAATTCCCACGCATGTTCAAGCCTCGACAAGCCTCATCTGCCGTGCCAGCCACGCCGCCTGCCATCGAAGTGGTGCGCCAGCGAGCCAAACACCGTTTGATTGGGGCCAGTTTGCTGGTACTGGCCGGCGTGGTGGTGTTCCCGGTGTTGTTTGACACACAGCCCAGACCCATTCCGGTTGACATACCGATTGAAATTCCCTCGCGGCAGGCTGCAAAGCCTGTAGGCAAACCGGCCACGCCAGCCGTCGAGGCTGTTGTGGCCGAGAAATCGTTGTCGCAAAGCGAGGAAGTGCTCGTGCCGTCGAAGCCAGAAGCGAGCAAGCCGGAACCAAAACCTGAACCCAAACCCGAACCCAAAGTAGAGCCTAAAGCTGAGCCCAAGGCCGAGCCCAATGGGACACCGGCAACCAAGCCTGCTGCTGCTTCCACTGCCCCGAAGGAGAGCGAACGCGCTCAAGCACTGCTTGAAGGCCGCGACGTCGCACCGGCTGCGGCGCCTGCTGCTAGCAGCGAAGAGCGGTTCATTGTCCAGGTGGGTGCTTTTGCTGACAGCGCACTGGCCCAACAGGTCAGGCTCAAACTCGAGCGGGCGGGTTTGAAGACCTACACCCACGTAGCCGAAACAGCAGAGGGCAAGCGAATTCGTGTGCGGTTGGGGCCGTTTGCCAGCCGCTCAGACGCTGACAAGGCTGCGGCCAAAGCCAAGGGCCTGGGACTGGCGGCCGCGATTCTGACCTTGTGATGTCCAGCCATGAATCTGGTTGACGGACTGCTGGCCACTGCGGTGTTGCTGTCGATGGCACTGGGCGCATGGCGCGGTTTCCTGTACGAGGTGTTTTCGCTGGTTGGCTGGGTGGCTTCGTTTGTGCTGGCCAAGTGGTTCGCCACCGATGCAGCGGCATGGTTGCCGTTGCAAGGCGCTTCCGATGCGCTGAAAACAGCAGCTGGCTTCCTGGCTGTGTTTGTGCTGAGCGCATTCGGATTTGGTCTCGCGTCTTGGCTGGTGCGCAAGTTGGCTGAAAAGGTAGGGCTCAGGCCGGTGGATCGCGTATTGGGCAGCCTTTTCGGCATGGCGAGGGGCCTGATTCTGTTGGTGCTGCTTGCCTTCGTGGTGGGCTTGACGCCTTGGGCGCGGGAAGAACTGTGGCTGGAGTCGCGTCTGGCTCAGGTGCTGGTTCTGGTGGCAACCCAAGCCAAAGTGGTGTTTCCTGAAGAATTTTTAAAGGTGGTGTCCTGATGTGTGGAATCGTCGGCGTGGTCAGCAACGCTCCAGTCAACCAACTGATTTACGACGCGCTGCTGCTCCTGCAGCACCGTGGACAGGACGCGGCTGGTATCGTCACCCAGTCGGGGCAGAAGTTTTTCATGCACAAGGCCAAGGGCATGGTGCGTGATGTGTTTCGCACCCGAAACATGCGCTCGTTGCCCGGCAACGTAGGGCTGGGGCAGGTGCGTTATCCGACCGCTGGCAACGCTGAAAGCGAGGACGAAGCACAACCGTTCTACGTGAACGCGCCCTTCGGACTGGTGCTCGCCCACAACGGCAACTTGACCAACGCACATGCCCTGAAGGCGGAGCTTTTCAGCACCGATCACAGGCACATCAACACAGACAGCGATTCCGAGGTGTTGCTCAATGTGCTCGCTCACGAACTTGAGCGAACCACGCGTGGATTGCCGTTGTCGCCGCCCGATGTGTTTGCAGCCGTCAAAGGTGTTCACCGTCGCATCCGTGGCTCTTACGCGGTAGTGGCCTTGATTGCCGGTCACGGTTTGCTGGCCTTCCGTGACCCTTTCGGTATTCGGCCACTGTGCATGGGCCACGGTGACGGGCAGATTGCGATAGCCAGCGAGTCCGTGGCGCTCGAAGGCCTGGGGCTTGCATTTGACCGGGACGTTTTGCCCGGTGAAGCTGTGTTTGTGGACATGTCAGGGAAGGTCCACGCGATGCAGTGCGCTGAATCCGTGACTCATTCGCCTTGTATTTTTGAGTACGTGTATCTGGCTCGCCCGGATTCGGTGCTTGACGGTATTTCGGTGTACCAGGCGCGCCTGAACATGGGCGAAACGCTGGCCAAGCGCGTGGTGTCGACCGTGCCCCCCGACCAGATCGACGTGGTCATTCCCATTCCCGAATCTTCGCGCCCGAGCGCCATGCAGTTGGCGCAATTGCTGGGACTTCCCTACCGGGAGGGTTTCGTCAAGAACAGGTACGTTGGTCGGACTTTCATCATGCCCGGGCAGGGCGTGCGCAAGAAGTCGGTGCGCCAGAAGCTGAATGTGATTGCCAGCGAGTTCCGTGGCAGAAATGTGTTGCTGGTCGATGACTCGATTGTGCGTGGCACCACCAGCCGCGAAATCGTGCAGATGGCCCGCGATGCGGGTGCGAACAAGGTCTACATGGCCAGCGCGGCACCACCAGTTCGTTACCCCAACGTGTACGGCATAGACATGCCTACGCCCGGTGAGCTTGTGGCACATGGCCGGTCTGTGGAGGAGGTTCGCCAGATCATCGGTTGTGATGCCCTCATTTACCAGGACGTTGATGCCATGAAGCAGGCCGTGGGCTCATTGAACCCGAGCATCACCGGGTTTGACGCATCGTGCTTCGATGGCGTCTATTGCACCGGAGACATTCAACCAGCCGATATCGTCAGGCTCAATCAGGGGCGAGTGGATGTCCCTGAGGGGCAGGAAGACAGCTCTCGTCTGGCATTGCCCAATGCCCAGGAGGCCTGATCGATGAAACATGTTCAAGACACCGGTGGGTTGCATCGCGACACGCAAGCTGTGCGCACTGCCGTCGCGCCCAGTCAATACGGCGAAAACTCCGAGGCTCTGTACCTCAGCAGCAGCTTCACCCAGCCCGATTGCGAAACCGCGGCGCGCCGCTTTGCGGGTGAGGAAGATGGGTACATCTACTCGCGCTTCACCAATCCGACTGTGTCCAGCATGGAAGCGCGTCTGGCCGCGTTGGAGGGCACGGAAGCGTGCATTGGTACCGCCAGCGGCATGGCCGCCATCCTGTTGCTTTGCATGGGTGTTCTGAAGGCGGGCGATCACGTGGTGTGCTCGCGCTCGGTGTTTGGTTCCACCATCAAACTCATCGGCTCCGAGTTTGCGAAGTTCGGTGTCCAAAGCACGTTTGTGTCCCAAACCGATGTCTCCGAGTGGGAGCGGGCGTTGCAGCCCAACACCAAACTGCTGTTCGCGGAAACGCCCACCAATCCCCTGACCGACGTCTGCGACATACGGGCGCTGGCCGACGTGGCTCACGGCATCGGGGCATTGCTTGCGGTTGACAATTGTTTTTGCTCACCCGCATTGCAACGGCCCGCGAGCATGGGGGCCGATGTGGTCATTCATTCCGGAACCAAATACCTGGATGGGCAGGGCAGGGTGATTGCCGGCGCACTGTGCGGAACCAAAGACCTGATTCAGTCCAAGTTGATACCGGTGATGCGCAGCGCAGGCATGAGCCTCTCGCCGTTCAACGCCTGGGTGGTACTCAAAGGCATGGAAACGTTGGGCATCCGCATGGAGGCGCAATCCGCTCGTGCACTGGCCCTGGCGCAATGGCTTGAGACCCACCCCGCAGTTGAACGGGTGTATTACCCCGGGCTGAAGTCCCACCCCCAGCATGAACTGGCCATGCGCCAGCAATCGGGAATGGGTGGTGCCGTGTTGTCTTTTGACGTGGAGGGGAGCATCAGCGCCGAGGCACGCGCCCGAGCTTTTCATGTCATCGATTCCACACAATTGATGTCTGTCTCGGCCAATCTGGGCGACGTCAAAACCATCATCACCCACCCTGCCAGCACATCTCATGGGCGTTTGACAGAAGCTCAACGTTCAGATGCGGGCATTCGCCAGAACCTGGTTCGGGTGGCGGTCGGACTTGAACACATTGACGACTTGAAGGCCGACCTGTTGCGCGGCCTCGACACACTCACATGACACAGAAAACACGCACGCGTTTTGCGCCTTCGCCCACAGGCTTCATTCACCTGGGCAACATCCGCTCGGCTCTCTATCCTTGGGCGTTTGCGCGTTCCACCGGTGGCGATTTCATTTTGCGCATTGAAGACACCGACCTGGAGCGATCGAGCCAGGCTGCTGTGGATGTCATCCTGGAAGGAATGGCTTGGTTGGGTTTGAACCACGACGAAGGTCCGTTCTATCAAATGCAACGGATGGACCGTTACAAAGAAGTGCTGGCTGAGCTTCAGGCCCGTGGTCAGGTGTACCCCTGTTACATGAGCGTGGCTGAGTTGGATGCTTTGCGCGAGCGCCAGATGGCCGCCAAAGAAAAGCCCCGTTACGACGGTACCTGGCGCCCTGAGTCTGGCAAGACGTTGCCCGAACCCCCGCAAGGCGTCTTGCCAGTGCTGCGTTTTCGCAATCCGCAGGATGGGGTGGTCGCATGGGATGACAAGGTCAAAGGCCGGATTGAAATCTGGAACACGGAACTGGATGATCTGGTGATCGCTCGGCCAGACGGCACGCCGACTTACAACTTCTGTGTGGTCGTAGATGACATCGACATGGCCATCACCCACGTGATTCGCGGCGACGACCACGTCAACAACACACCACGCCAGATCAACATATTCAAGGCGCTTGGCAAGGAGCCGCCCGTGTATGCCCATTTGCCCACCGTGCTCAATGAGCAAGGCGAGAAGATGAGCAAGCGAAATGGGGCAAAAGCCGTCACACAGTACAAGGCCGAGGGGTATCTGCCAGATGCCATGGTCAACTACCTGGCCCGATTGGGCTGGAGCCACGGTGATGACGAAATTTTCAGCCGCCAGCAGTTTCTGGACTGGTTCAACCTCGATCACTTGGGCAAGAGCGCCGCGCAGTTCGATGAAGCCAAACTCAAATGGGTGAATGCGCAACACATCAAGGCAATGCCAGATGAAGCCCTGGCCGACCTCGTCGCCCCTCAATTGCAGGCTCTGGGATGGGATGTGGATGATCGGTTGCCGCGCCTGTGCCAACTCTTCAAAGACAGATGCGACACCACGGTGGCGCTCGCCGGTTGGTGTGCAGCTTTTTATGGTCCTGTGCTGGTCAACGATGCAGAGCGCGCCGCCCTTGTCACGGAGGCCATTCGCCCCGCGTTGGCTGATTTGGCTCTGCGCTTGAAAGACTGTGAATGGAGCAAGCTGCACATCGGTGCCGCCATCAAAGACGTTTTGGCAATCCACGGGTTGAAAATGCCCCAACTGGCCATGCCTGTGCGTGTGCTGGTCATGGGCACTGCTCAGACGCCGAGTCTCGATGCTGTCCTCGAGTTGCAAGGCAAAGAAAATGTTTTGACGCGCTTGCAAAACCTTTGAAAAACGCCCTATAATTTGAGGCTTGCTGCAGCGTAAGAAATTACGCGAAATTGTGGACCTGTTGGGGGTATAGCTCAGCTGGGAGAGCGCTTGCATGGCATGCAAGAGGTCAGCGGTTCGATCCCGCTTACCTCCACCAAACAGTGCTACAATTTATGGCTAAGTTTTAGGTTTTGACCCTATCGTCTAGAGGCCTAGGACATCACCCTTTCACGGTGAGTACCGGGGTTCGAATCCCCGTAGGGTCGCCAGATTTGCCTACTTGGCAATCAGGCTTTTGCAAAGTGCCACGGCACTGTGCAAAAAAGGAGTGGTAGTTCAGTTGGTTAGAATACCGGCCTGTCACGCCGGGGGTCGCGGGTTCGAGTCCCGTCCACTCCGCCAACATACATAAGCGGTTGCAGATTTCGGTCTGCAACCGCTTTTTTATTTGCTTGTCTTGATCAGTCCGGTCGACAGCGCCGTGCCGACAAAAATCACCCCGCCGCACACGAGCATCCAGGTGGTCACGGCTTCGCCAAGCAGCATTGCGCCATACACGATGGCGAACACAGGTACCAAAAACGTCACCGACAAGGCTTTTGCTGGCCCAGCGTTCTCGATCAGCCTGAAGTACAGGATGTACGCCACCCCGCTGCACAAAACGCCCAACACCGCCAATGCCATCCAGGCTTGCAAGCCGGGGGGTGTCTGGGGCCAGAACCACGCGGCAGGTACCGCGAGCCCCAGCGTGGCACCCATCTGGCTGCCAGTGGCGGTCACCAGCGGCGGCATGCCGCTCAGGTACTTGCGAGTGAAGCTGGCCGCGATGCCTTAGCACAGCGTGGCCACCAGACAGGCCACCACAGCCCAACCCGATGCCATGCCCGATGCATCGGGCTTGAAACTGGCTTTGCCTGATGCCAGCATGGCCACGCCTGCGAAGCCGATGGCCAGCCCGGTGATCCGCAATGCATTGGGTCGGTCCTTGAGCCAGATCCATGCCACCAACGCCCCAAACAGCGGCACCGTGGCGTTCAGGATGGAAGACAACCCCGTGCTGATGTACAGCAGGGCGTACGAGTAGCAGGCAAAAGGAATGCCGGAGTTCAGCAACCCGACAGCAAAAACGGGCCGCCAGTGCTGTTTGAGTGCGGGGCTCTGACCCCGCCAATGCAGCAGCGGCCACAAGAACGCAGACGCAATGGCCACACGTACCGCTGCTGTGGGCAGGGCGCCGAACTCCAGCGCCCCCATTCGCATGAACAAAAACGATGAGCCCCAGATGGCGGCCAGCAGCAAAAAGTCTTTGATCCAGCTGGGGCTGGCGGGCGTGGATGAGTTCAAACAGCACTTTCAAGTTGCAGCAAGGCCAGCTTGCGGTCAAGCCCGCCAGCGTAACCGGTCAACTGCCCGCTCGCACCCACGACCCGGTGGCAGGGCACCAGAATGCTGATGGGGTTGCGCCCGACGGCAGCACCCACAGCTCGGCTGGCTTTCGGCTTGCCCAACTGGGTTGCCAAGGCGCCGTAATGGCTGGTGTCGCCCGGCGCAATGCGCAGCAGCGCCTGCCACACCTCTTGCTGAAATTCAGTGCCGTGGCTGAGGTCCAGCGGCACCTCGAACGCCGTGCGCTGACCCAGAAAATAGGCTTCCAGCTCGCGTTGCGTTTGCTGCAGCACAGGGTGCTGCGCATCGGTCGGCCAGCCAGTGCTGTCGGGCATGTGGCGCTGCCCCACAAACCACAGGCCTGCAAGGCCATGTGCCGAAGCGGCCATCAACACTGGCCCGAGCGGGGTGGGCGCTGTCATTGACGCCAACGTGGTTCTGAATTTCATATAAAAATGTGCCTTATCGCTTGACTGTATTGACTATTAAGCTATATAAAATTGTCTGCATCAAGCGTCGCTTTGCCCTGCCAAAGGCACATGGCAGCGTAGCTGCGCCAGGGTTGCCATGCGTTGGCACGCGCTTCAGTGGCTTTGGCCGCCTGCGTGTGCTGGCGTGTGCCCAAGGCCTTTTGCAGCGCCACGTCCTGTGCGGGAAAGGCGTTGGGCCAGTGCAGCGCCCGCATCACCACATAGCTGCTGGTCCAAGGGCCAAAGCCCGGCAGGGCGAGCAACGCAGCCTCTGTTCGCTGCGGGTTGGCTGTGGGGTCCAGCAACAAGCCCTCATGTAACACGGCTTGAGCCAATGCCTTCAGGGCCCGCTGGCGCTGGCCGATGATGCCCAATTGGCCCAGCACCTCATCGGGTGTGCGCAACACCTGTGAAGGCGTGGGCACCAGCTTGTCCAAGCCTGCCCAGGGTGTTTCTACTGGGCTCCCCAGTGCATTCGTCAGGTGCGCCATCAGTCGGTTGGCCGCCTTGACGGTGATTTGTTGGCCCAGCACCGCACGCACGGCCAGCTCGAATCCGTCCATACAACCGGGCAAGCGAATCCCTGCCGCTGCTGGAAAGTCGTTGCACAGTGTGCGGGCCACGGCCAGTGGTTCGGCATCCAGATCCAACCAATGCCGCACCAGGCGAATCAGGGCAGGGAGGTTGCGGCTCAGGCTTTCGCTGACCTCCAAACACACTTTGGGCTGGTTGGCATCAAACACCACGCGTAACCAGCCGGTGTGCGGCTGGCCAAGGCTGTCAATCGAAGGCATGCGCAGCGTTCGGGTGATGCTCAGATGTTCCAAGTCAATGACTTCCACGCCGGGCAGGGCGCGCTGGTGAAGATAGGTCAATAGGGCTTGGATGTCGCAGGGCGGGCGGTAGGCCAGGGTCAGGCGGGTGTGGGGCTGCGTGCCCTGCGCAGCCTGTGAGCGGCGCATGGCTCCCGGCGTGAGGGCGTAGTGGTTTTTGAGAGCTTGGTTGAAGCGGCGCACGCTGCCAAAGCCACTCTGATGTGCCACCTCGCTCATGGGCAAGCGGGTGTCGGTGAGCAGTTGCTTTGCGGTCAGCAGACGCTGGGTTTGCAGGTATTGCAGCGGTGACACGCCCAGCCCGGCCTTGAACAGCCGCCGCAGATGCCGGTCGCTGATGCCCAGGCGTGCAGCCAGGGCGGCCACCGAGGTACCGCCGGCAAACTGTGAGGCCCAGGGCGCATCGGGTTGCCGCAGCAATGTCACGGCCTGACTCAGCAGCACGGTGCCGGCATCCTGCGTGGACCAAGGTCTCGCCTCCGGCGCCAGCTCCGGGCGGCAGCGCAGGCAGGGCCGAAACCCCGCCTGTTCCGCCTGTGCGGCCCTGTTGAAAAACAGGCAGTTGCTGCGTGTGGGGGTGCGCACGCGGCAAATGGGGCGGCAGTAAATGCCAGTGGACGTCACACCGGTGAAAAACAGGCCGTCAAAGCGCGCATCGCGGGCAGCCAGCGCCAGGTAGCAGGCGTCGGGGTTGTCTGCTGCTTGTGCGTCGGGTGCTGGCTGGTCTGTGGACATGAAGGTCATCGTACACAGCCGAAGCCTGAAATGTGGCCATTTCCGGACCTGTGCCTGCGCCAGATGGGGGCTGGCCAGTCCCGCTGTGGCAGAGGGCCTCGCCTACAATCTTGCGCACAGCCAAACAAGGCCAGTTTTCAGGGATTTTTCATGCAAGTTTCAGCTTCTGTATTTAAAGCCTACGACATCCGTGGCGTGGTGCCGACCGATCTCAACGAGCCCATGGCCGAGGCTTTGGGCAAGGCGTTCGGCACGGCCGCCCGGGCTCAGGGCGAAACGCAGGTGGCCGTGGGCCGCGATGGCCGCCTGAGCGGACCGGCCTTGAGCCAGGCGTTGATGCGTGGTCTGGCCGCTGCGGGCATCGAGGTGCTGGACGTGGGCCTGGTCACCACCCCCATGCTGTACTTCGCAGCCCACACACTGTGCAGGAGCGGCATCCAGGTGACGGGCAGCCACAACCCGAAGGACTACAACGGCTTCAAGATGGTGCTGGCGGGCAAAGCCATTTACGGCGAAGACATTCAAGCGCTGCGTCGCACCATCGAGGCGGACAGTTGGGCTCTGGTGCCCGGCGGCAGCATCCGACAGGTGCGCGTGGATGATGACTACGCGCTGCGCATCGCAGGCGATGTGAAGCTGGCCCGGCCCATGAAGATTGTGATTGACAGTGGCAACGGCGTGGCAGGTGCATCTGCACCGGCCATCTTCCGTGCGCTGGGTTGCGAGGTGACAGAGCTGTTCAGCGAGGTGGATGGCAACTTCCCCAACCACCACCCCGATCCCAGCAAGCCCGAAAACCTGCAAGACCTGATGGCTGCGCTGGCCACCGGTGGGGCCGAACTGGGGCTGGCGTTTGACGGCGACGGGGATCGCCTGGGTATCGTCACCCGCCAGGGCAACAACATCTTTCCTGACCGGCAAATCATGCTGTTTGCCCAGGACGTGCTCAGCCGGGTGCCAGGTGGCACCATATTGTTCGACGTTAAGTGCACCCAGCGCCTGGCTCCGGCCATCGAAGCGGCCGGGGGGGTTGCCGAGATGTTCAAGACCGGGCATTCGCTGATCAAGGCCCGCATGAAGGAAATCAACTCGCCCCTGGGCGGAGAAATGAGTGGCCACATCTTCTTCAAGGAGCGCTGGTATGGCTTTGACGATGGCACCTATGCCGGTGCACGCCTGCTGGAGATACTGAGCCGCTCTGCCGACCCGTCGGCCGTGCTGGATGCGCTGCCCACCAGCTTCAGCACACCTGAACTGAACGTGGCGTGTGCCGAGGGCGAACCCCACGAGGTGGTGCGCAAGTTGCAGCACACGGCCTTTGCTCCACCTGCCAGGGTGTCCACCATCGATGGCCTGCGTGTGGACTGGCCGGATGGTTTTGGGCTCATCCGTGCCTCGAACACCACGCCCGTGCTGGTGCTGCGCTTCGAAGGGCACACGCCTGAGGCCTTGCACCGCATCGAGGGCGAGATGCTCTCTCTGCTCAAAACCGTCAAGCCCGACGCGGTGGTGGGCGCATCGGCGCACTGAATTTCCCTCGGCCTTTTTCTGCCTAACCCGTTCCATACGACCTCATGACCACTGAACTTGCAAATCCTCAGCCACGGTTAAGTCCAATGGCAGGCGTGTTGCTGACTTTGCTGCGTCCAGTGTTGATCATCTGGCTGATGGTGGTGTGTGCCCGTTGGGGCCTGGCCCTGTGGTTGTTTGACAGGGTGGATGCCCAGGGTGCATGGGGCGATCTGTTGCTGGAAGGTTTCAGATTTGATGGCGTGATTCTGGGACTGATCTGGTTTCTTCCCGCCACCCTGTTGCCTTTGGCCGCGATGGGACATCGCAGTTGGATGTGGGGCTCATTGGCTTTGCGGGTTTACGGCACGGCATGGTTCGGTTTTCTTTTTTTCATGGAGTGGTCTACCCCCGCGTTCATTGAGGAGTATGACAACCGACCGAACTACGTTTTCGTGGAGTACCTGAATTACCTGCGCGAGGTGGGCCCCACTGTTTTTGCTCAGTATCCCGTTCGCAGCGTGTTGATTGCGCTGCTCCTGCCCGCATCCATCGTCGCCTTCTGGCGGTGGACGAAACCACCTGCATTGGCGGCCAAGCTCAACTGGTGGTCCGCGCTGGCGCTATCGGCAATCCTGTTTTGCGCGTTCGCTTTGGCGGGACGAGGTACCCTGACCCACCGGCCTGCAAATCCTGCACTTGCGGCGACGACGCAGGATGGTGTGGTGAACCAGCTTCCACTGAGTTCAGGTTACACCCTCATGTATGCACTCTATTTGGACCGCAAGAGTGAGGAGGGTGGTGTTCTGTATGGCAATCTGCCAACCGAGCGTGTCTTGGAAGTAGTGAAGTCTGGGACAGGCGCAGATCCAAGTCTCTACGTTGGTGGTGAACAACAACCCACCCTCCGTCGTCAAGTGCCTCTGGTTCCAAACACCGCACCCCAAAACCTGGTCATCGTTCTGGAAGAAAGCATGGGGGCTGAGTTTGTCAAAAGGCTGGGAGGGGAGCCGGTGACGCCCCACCTTGAGCGGTTGTCGCATGAGGGCATTTGGTTTGACCAACTCTATGCGACTGGTACCCGCTCCGTGAGGGGAATTGAGGCTGTGATTGCAGGTTTCCCCCCGACCTCCGCCCCCAGCACGGTCAAACTCGCCAGATCACAACAGGATTTCTTCACGTTGGCACAGTTTCTGAAACGCCAAGGTTATGCATCTACTTTTTACTACGGCGGGGAATCGCATTTCGACAATATGCGCAGTTGGTTCATGGGGAATGGTTTTGATGCCGTTGTCGATGAAAAAGACTTTCCGAACAATGTCTTCAAGGGTACTTGGGGTGTCAGCGATGAAGCTGTGTTGGATCTGGCGCATGAGAATTTCAACAAAGAAAATGCAAAACCTTTTTTCGGACTGGTATTCACATCTTCGAATCACGCTCCATTTGAGTTCCCGGATGGTGCGATAGAGCTGCACGATGCGCCAAAAGGAACGGTCAACAACGCCGTTAAGTACGCTGACCATGCCCTCGGCCGTTTCTTTGAAAAAGCAAAAAAGTCCAAGTATTGGAATAACACCATTTTCCTGGTGGTTGCTGATCACAATTCTCGGGTTTACGGCAACTCGCTGATTCCGATCAAGCGCTTTCACATCCCAGGATTGATTTTGGGTGGTCGAATTCAGCCCCAAGTTATCTCCGCGCAAACCAGTCAGATTGACCTGGCGCCGACACTGATTTCCCTCATGGGTTTGACGGGCGAGCACCCCATGATTGGGCGGGACATGTTGAACCCCACCCATGCAGGAGGTGTCGGTCGCGCCATCATGCAGTTTGACAAAGTACAGGCATACATGGAGGGAAAAGACGTCGTTGTGTTGCGTCCGGACTTGCCTCCGGAAGTGATGACATACGACGCGTCTACCGGAGAGTTGTCACCTGGCAAGGCCAACAAGCCTGAACTGGTTGAAAAAGCTGTGGCGCATTCTCTTTTCGCCCCCATGGCGTATCGGGAAGCTTGGCACAGGTGAGACGTTATGCGTGTCCTGAGGGTTTGACTCAGGCGTCTTCCTGACCTGTGTTTGCTGACTCAGTTGCTGCGATACCCTGAAAGCAAAAGCTCCCAATCCGCAAGTTTCCAGTACAGATTGGGGTGACGATTCACTTCCTTTTGGAAGGAGCGCAGCAGCCGGGATAAATTGCGAGGTTTCCAATCCTCGTCAGGCTTCACCATGCACTTGTCGAAGTCAACAATCCAAGCTTTTCCACGCACGTCCAACATCAGGTTGTGAGCATTCAGGTCGGAGTGGAACACTTGGCGATCGTGCATGTCTCGAATGGTCTTTCCAACGGTCCGCCATTCAGTTTCTGTCACGGGGCCGGCTTGCAGACGCTGGATCAGGTTGTTTGCGTCTGGTATCCAACCAATGGCTATGTCTGCCCTGTCGCCCAGGACAGAACGGTGATGGTGAGCACCCGCTGGTGTAGGAACTGGCAATGACCAGCTCTTCATGAGCCTGAGCAGCGTGAACTCTCTCATCCCGCGGCTGTTATGGATAGCTGCGGGCCAGAAACGGTCCTTGCTCAGTTTTGCCATCAAACCTCCCCGGAAGTAATGCCGGATCACGAGGGGTTTGCTCAGTCGCACCACCTTCAGTGCTTGGCCTCGGCCGCTGCCTGTCGCAAGGTCGGTTTGCACGGTGTGCCGATCCGGCAGAAAGTCTGCTGCAGTTGCCTGTGACATTGCCTCTGGGTCGAACCAACAAGTGTGAGCGCCTTCGCTAAAGCATTCAATGGCCCGCAAGCTGTTCGGGTCGATGGTGTCCAGCCAAGGCTCCAATGCTTGCAGCGTTCGTTGTGTGGCGCCACGGTGTTGACTCACCCAGTCACTCGCCACCATTTTTCTTTGAGCCAATTGCGCAGGGTTGGCCAGCCATTCCAGTGATTTGTCACGCAGGGAAGGACCGTCTTGAACACATTCCCCTGCTCCATGGCTGAGGATGTCGTCGAACAGGATTTGTGCGTTGTGTGTGTGTGGCCCGAAAAGAATGGCCTGGCCGACATTCAGTGCCTCCAGCGGGTTGTGCCCACCCACAGGTGCCAAAGTGCCCCCGATAAAGCAAAAGCTTGCCGATCGGTACCAATGCGCCAGTTGACCCATTTCGTCTACCAGCAAGACGGACATGCCGTCTCTCATGGAAGCGGGCTCGCTGCTGCGGCTGAACGCGATATTCAACCGGCGTAAATGGTTGGCCACCTCGGTGAAACGCTGAGGGTGTCTTGGCACCAATACCAACAGTGCTTCAGGATATCTTTCTGCGATGTCCGGCCATGCTTCCAGCCAAGCACTTTCATCTTCGGCATGGGTGCTTCCGGCAACGATCAGTTGACGGCCGGCGGGTGGTGGAACCCTTGCGGCCTGAATCTCAGGCAGACGCACGTCGAACTTGAGATTGCCGGTGACTGCGGTCTTTTCGGCCATTGCGCCCAGACTCATCAGTCTCTGCGCGCTGGCAGTATCTGCTGCAGCAACCCTGAGGTCGGACCAGGCAGCCTGCATCCAGCCCAGCCAGCGCTCGTAAACCCGGTGTGATGCATTGCCCATGCGCGCATTGACCAATGCCACCGGAATGACCAACCGCTTACATTGATACAACCACTCGGGCCACACTTCCCGCTCGATCAATATGAGACCCTGTGGTTGCAGTCTCTCCAGAAACCGCCGGACAGCCCAAGGTGCATCCAAGGGCGCGTAAACATGCCGCAATGCTTTGCCCCATCGGGCTGCGAGTGCGTCCGCGCCCGTGGGTGTCTGTGTGGACACAACGATGGTGTGTGATGGCCACTGTTCAAGGAGTTGCTCCAGCAGCGGTTGAGCGGCGTTTACCTCTCCCACCGACGCGGCATGAATCCAGAGACAGCCGGCATTGGAAGGGAACACCGGTATCCAACCCAATCGTTCCGTGATGCGTTGACGGTACGCTGGTTCTTTCCGACCTCGCCACCACAACCACAACACAAGCGCTGGTGCCAGTGCCAGCCAAGCCAAGCGGTAAACGCGATGTTGCCAGGCGATGCGTTTCAGCGCCAATGCTCAGCCACCCAAGCTGTTGGCATGACACGTCGGTACCACTTCCCACTCACGCCTGCGATCGCGTCCGGGGGATTGGGCTTGCCATGAAAAACAATGATTTTTGCGCCAGGTGGAATGCGCGGTGGGGTGAACCAGCCGAGCAGTCCTTTGCTCATGCAGTGGCGCTTGAAGCTCTGACACCATGCAGATGGCCAATAGCTCACTTTTTTCTGGCGACCGAGGAATTCGGTGATGAATTCTTGCTCGTTGCGGACGGTTTCAATCGATTGAGGAAAGTTGTTCTTCAGATGGTCGAGGGCATCCGTGTGCGCGCCAATGGTGTACAGGTAGCAGGACGTGTTTCCTGTGCCGTCTTTCTTGTCCCATTCCTTGATGACGATGAACTCGCCCGCCTGATCGAAGAACGGGTCCAAGCTGTCAACAATGACGATATCCAAATCCAGAAACAACGTCTTGCCCGCGAGGTCGTACAGAGGATGCGTGAAGCTGGTCAGCTTCAGCCATCCATGTTGAAACGACCACGGCTTGCGCTGGTCAAACTCATCGAATCCGATGGCCGGTATCGGCTTGACTTCAATTTCCGGGGCGATACCCGCTGTATCGTCCGTCAGGCATATGAAGCGGTGAGGGCGATGCAGGTGTCTCCTGACCATGCTGTGGAGCTTGTTGACGTAATCGGCACCATATTTGTTGCCCCATTTGATGCACAGCACATTGACCGATTCCATTCAGCTTCCTTTGACAGCGATCTGCAGGTTTGAATCCATGACCCACTGGATGCAGGACATGAGCAGCTTGCTCAGCGCGCCACCAGCGCGTTGACCGCATTCAGGTCGTCTGGAGTTAGGTTACCGCTGGCCTGCCGCAGTTTCAAACCGCCCAGCAATACGTTGTAACGGGCCACGGCGAGGTCGCGTTTGGTTTGAAACAATTGGCTTTGTGCATTCAGCACGTCGATGTTGATGCGAACGCCCACCTGGTAGCCCAATTTGTTGGCATCCAGCGCACTTTGGCTGGAGGCCTCGGCTGCTTCCAGGGCTTTGACCTGTCCCTTGCCCGATTCCACACCAAAAAACGCAGCGCGGGTTGCCTGGGCCACGGTTCGCTTGGCTGCGTCAACGTCCGCGCGGGATTTTTCTTCCAGAGCCAGCGTTTCCTTGACACGGTTCTGAATCGCATAGCCTGCAAACAGGGGCATGTTGAAGGCCAATCCAACTGTGGCTGTGTTGCTGCGCAACTGATTGCCAGTGGTTGTGGAGGGAGAGCGGGCCAATTGGTACTGTGCCGTCAGGTCCAGGGTGGGACCATGGCCTGCCTGTGCCTTCTGGGTCTCCAGTTGCGCAATTTCAAGGGCCGTTTGCGCCTGCTTGACACCCGGGTGGGTGGTTTCTGCGCGGTTCACCCACTGTGTCACATCATCTGGGACGGTCGCTGGCAACGCGACGGGCATGGCCAGTGGGCGGGGGTCTGTGCCAGGTTTGCCTACCAGTTGATCGAGGGCCAGTTTTTTGACTCGCAAGTCGTTCTCGGCGGCGATTTCCTGGGCGACCACCAGATCGAACCTGGCTTGCGCCTCCCGTGAATCGGTAACCGTGGACGTGCCCACTTCAAAGTTGCGCTTGGCGGAGGCCAATTGCTCCGAGACGGCAGTTTTCTGGGCTTTGACGAACGTCAGGGTGTCTTGCGCAGCCAGAACGTCGAAATAGGCCTGCGTTGTGCGGATGATCAGGTCTTGCTCTGCCGCGTTGAGTTGGGCCTGCGCAACCACCAACGACTTCTGTCCCTGCTCGAAACTCAAGCGGTTGGCGGGGCGGTAGAGCGGCTGCGATGCAGCCACTGCAACGCTCTGGCTGTTGACGTTGCGGTCCGGCACAGGGGACGCGTTGTTGATGTCACTCCAACTGGCGGAAGAGTTCAGGCCCACGGTCGGCAACAAACCGGCTCGGGCCTGGTCTGCTTTGGCCTGTGCGGCGTCGTACGCTGACTTGGCGGCTTGGTAGGTCGCATCAAAGCCTCGTGCGGACTCGTACAGCGCTGAGAGTGATTGGGCCTGGCTGGCGGTACCGGCGCACATCAGCGCGACCGCAAGGCCAATGCCCGACCAGTTGCCTGTGAGACGCCGGTCGGTGGATGGGGTGCTGCGGTTTGCAGCAGGCAGGCTGAAGGTGGACAGCGAAACGGTCATGGATGGGTCCTGAAAGTGTGGATTTATGAGACTGCAGCCAGCGGCCACACACTCAGTACAAAGGAATCCGGGGATCGTGCTGGCTGGCCCACGCATTGATACCGCCCTGGACGTTGGCCACTTGGGTGAAGCCGTTTTGCTCCAGGAAGTAAGCCACCTGCATGCTGCGTGCGCCGTGGTGGCACAGGCACGCCACTGGTTGGTGACGGTCGATCTCAGGGTAGCGGGCTGGGACCGTGCGCATGGGCATGTGCACGAGCTTGAATCCGTTGATGGCCTCGTCGCCTGGTACCGATGCAGTTTGGACTTCCCACGCTTCGCGCACATCGAGGACGATGGGGGTCAATGCTGGGTTTGCGGCGGTCATTTTCTGGGCCCAGTCTGACACTTGGCCTGCTTGCAGTTGCTGCATGGGAGTTGCTTCGAGTGACGGTTTCAAAAACGGAAGGCATCGGCCTGCGGGAAGTGCGCCAGGCGAGGCGCCACATAGTCCCAAGGCTGCTCGGTTGTGAAGGCTTGTTCGGATGCACGTGTGACCAGCGTGGCACGCATCATCGGATCGTTGCCCACAATGCCGACCAACCGGCCGCCGACCCTGAGAAGGTTCAGCAGGTAAGGGGGGACCTCAGCCACCGAACCTCCCAGGACGATGACGTCGAAGGGAGCATCGGTTTCGCAAGCCCTGAAACCTTCCGCTGCCGCATCGGCATGGACCACATCCACGTTGGTGATGCCTGCTCTCTGGAGGTTTGCTCGGGCCTGTGCAGCCAGGTTCCCATCAATCTCGATGCTGCGCACGGCTTTCGCCTGACTGCCCAGCATGGCCGCCATATAGCCAGAACCGGTTCCGATTTCCAACACAGTCTCTGTTGCTTGCACGGCGGCGTCTTGCAGAAGACGGGCCTGTACCTTGGGCGGCAGCATGGACTTGCCGGGTTCGGCCGGTGTTGTCAATGGAATGTCAAGGTCGGCGAACGCCATGCTGCGGAAGGCGGCTGGCACGAACTCTTCCCTGGGCAAGCTGCTCAGCAGGCCCAACACAGCTGAGTCGGCCACATCCCACGGCCGCACTTGCTGCTCCACCATGTTGAAGCGGGCTTTGGCGATGTCGAGGTTGGCGGCGGTTGGGCTAGGGCTGTTGGCACTCATTTTGATACTCCGTGGGGTATATTAACCGATGGTTCCTGATTTTACTGGCGCACCGAACCGGCGTCGCAGCCACTGGGCCAGATCGTCCATGTAGCAATACACGACCGGGACCACCACCAGTGTGAGGATGGACGACGTGATGACCCCTCCGATCACGGCCTGCCCCATGGGTGAGCGCTGCTCGGAACCTTCCGACAAGGCAAACGCCAGGGGCACCATGCCAAACACCATGGCCAGGGTGGTCATCAGAATGGGCCGCAAACGCACCTTTGCTGCCATCAGCAGTGCCTCAGTGCGGCCCATGGCCGGGTGGTCGGGGGTGCCTTCACGCGCACGGATGGCAAAGTCCACCAGCAGGATGGCGTTTTTCGTGACCAAGCCCATCAGCATGATGATGCCGATGACCGAAAACATGCTCATGCTGGAGCCAAAAGCCATCAATGCCAGCACAACGCCAATGAGCGTCAGTGGCAATGAGGTCATGAGCGCGAGCGGCTGCAGGAAGCTCTTGAACTGGCTGGCCAGGATCATGTAGATGAAGATGACCGCCATGGCCAATGCCGAAACGGCGTAGCCAAACGACTCCTGCATGTTTTTGGTGGAGCCACCAAACTGATAGCGGTAGCCAGGAGGGAAGGGCGTGGCATCGAGCACCTGGCGGATGTCTGCCGACACCTCGCCCGCAGTGCGCCCGTAGACGTTGGCATTGATGGACACCTCACGCGTGAGATTGCGCCGGTTGATCTGGTTGGCACCGGTCGATTCGGTCACGGAGGCCACTTGGCCCACGCGTACCACGCGCGCGCTGCCGTCGGCCTGTGTTCCCACCACCAGTGGGAGCCGGGCGAGGTCTTGGGGATCCTGACGGTCTGCACCTGCCAGCCGCACGATGACGTCGTAGGTCTGGTCGTCAGCCGCCCGCCAGTTGCCCACCGTCTGCCCCGCCACCAGTGTGCGAAGTGCAGTGGCCAGGGTGTTCACACCCACACCGAGGTCGGACGCTGCTGCGCTGTTGAGCCGCAGGTCCACCGTGGGTTTGTTGTCTTTCACCGATGAATCCAGATCAACCAGCCCGGCAGTCGGGCGGATCTGTTCCATCACCCGGCGGGTCAGGCGCTCCAGTTCTTTCAGGTCGGGGCCTTGCAGGGAAAACTCCACCTGCTTGTTGCCACCCACCGCATCGAGCAGGCCGACGTGGGTGACGTTGATACCCCCCACGCTGCGCAAACGCTCCCGCAGCTTGGCCGATAGCTTGTCGGCATTGACGGTGCGCTCTTTGCGGTCCACCAGGCGGATGTAAATGTTCGCGTAGATCTTGCCTTGCGCGTTGCCTGTGTTCAGCGTCGCCAGGGTGTAGCGCACCTCTGGGAACTCCCGCACGATGGCTTCCACCTGCCTGGCTTTGGTTTCCGTGGTTTCGAGGGATGACCCTGCTGGTGTGTGGAAGGTGAGCGAGGTTTCCGAGAAGTCTGCCTTGGGCACAAACTCGGTGCCCAGCAACGGCACCAGCGCCACGCTGGCCACAAACACACCCGTTGCCATGGCCACTGTGGCCCGCTTGTGGTCCAGCGACCATGCCAGCACACGCTGATAGCGGTGGGCCAGATCGTCCTGCATGCGGTCAATCCAGCCCGTGACCCGGCCAATGGATTTGTCGTACCAGCCCTTGCGCGCTTGTCCTGATGCGTCGTGACCGTGCACGGCGGGGTCGTGCCACACGGAGGACAACATCGGGTCCAGCGTGAAGCTCACAAACATGGAAATGAGAATGGCCGCTGCCACGGTGATGCCGAACTCATGGAAGAACTTGCCAATGATCCCTTCCATGAAACCGATGGGCAGAAACACCGCGACGATGGACAGCGTGGTGGCCAGCACCGCCAGCCCGATTTCCCGCGTGCCATCCATGGCGGCGTTGTAGGCGGTCTTGCCCATTTGCAGGTGGCGCACGATGTTTTCGCGCACCACGATGGCGTCGTCGATCAGCAGGCCCACGCACAGGCTCAAGGCCATGAGCGTGATCATGTTGATGGTGAAGCCAAACAGGTTCATCACCATGAAGGTGCCGATCAGCGCGATCGGCAGTGTCAACCCCGTGATGATGGTGGAGCGCCACGAGTTCAGGAACAGGAACACGATCAGCACGGTGAGGATGGCGCCCTCAATCAGTGTTTGCCTGACGTTGTTCACCCCCACGCGGATGGGGCGTGAGCCGTCTTGCACCTCTTGCAGCCGATACCCGGCTGGCAACTGGGCCTGCATCTCCTTGAGTGTGGCCTGCAGGCCGTTGACCACTGCAATCGTGTTTTCGTCCTGCGTTTTTTGCACTTGCAGCAGCAGGGTGCGTTCACCGTTGTAAAGGGCAAGGTTTTCCTGCTCCACGGTGCCGTCCACAACGCGTGCCACCTGACCCAGCCGGACCGGCTGCCCATTGCGCCGTGCAACGATGATCTGCGCAAACTCAGCCGGGTTGGCAACACGGGCCTGCACCTGCACCACGCGTTCCTGGTCGCGGTTGCGCAGCGTGCCCAGGGGCGCGTCCTGGTTTTCGGTGCGCACAGCGGTGGCTATTTCGCTGGCGCTCACGCCAAACGCTTCCATGGCCTGCGGCAACAGTTCGATGTTGATGGCCCGGCGTGTACCGCCCACCACGGTCACGGCACCCACGCCCCGCACGTTTTCAAGCCGTTTTTTGAAGGTCTGCTCTGCCCACTGGGTCAATTCGGCTGCGTTCGGTGCCTTGCCCTGGCTGGCATCGGGCAAGACGGCCACCGACCAGATGGCGCGCGCGGCCGGATCGAAGCGCAGCACCTTGGGGTCGTTCACCTCGTCGCGCAGGCTGGGCTGCAGCAGGGCCACTTTTTCCCGCACGTCTTCAGCCGCTTTGCGTGCCTGCATGTGCAGCCCGAACTCGATGATGACCACCGACTGGCCCTGGTAGCTGCGCGAAGTCAGGCTGCTGATGCCGGCAATGGTGTTGACCGCTTCTTCCACCTTCTGGGTGACTTCGGTCTCGACGATTTCAGGTGCCGCACCGGGGTATTCGGTTGTGACCACCACCACGGGAAAGTCAATGCTGGGGAACTGGTCTACCTGCAGGCGCTGGAAGCTGAACAGCCCCATCACCACAAACGCCAGCATCACCATGGTCGCAAAGACCGGGTTGCGCAACGATACCTGGGTGAACCACATGGTGTCGTGCGCCTCAGGGCTTGGTTGCGGGCAGGGTTGCCGCGGCAGACGCACCGGGCAGGGTCACGGCTGTGTTTTCTTGAATAAATCCTGCCCTACCGCTTATCAGTATTGAATTGTTTGCTATGCCTGTTGCCAGTGCAGTGGCCGTGTTGTCCGCCCCGTCTGTCAGCCCTTGGGCCAATACCTGCACCGGCGTGTGGACCACGCGGGTCCCGGCTGTGTCGCGCAAGACCTGTTGCACATAGGGTTGGGGTTTGTCATTGCGCACCGCATTGGCTGGCACCAGTACGCCGGTGCGTTGGCCCACCGCCACGCGTCCATCGGCAAACAGGCCGTGTCTTAGGCCAGGTGTCGCATCGAGCTTGAGGTAGGTCATAACGGCACGGTTGCCCGCTTGGGCGCTGGGGCTGATGCGCACCACGCGTGCTGGCACTGGCTGCTCAAGGCCTTCCACTTGAACGCTGGCAGTCTGCCCCACAGAAACACGGGCTGCGTCCTTGGGGGGCAGGGCTGCTTCCAGTTCCAGGGCCGACAGGTCCACCAATTCCAGCACGCGGGCGTCCACGCCCACCCGCTCGCCGTTCTGCACCAGGCGTGCGGCCACCTGGCCGCTGATGGGGCTGCGCAAGGCTGTATCCACCAGGGCTTTTTGGGCAATGTCCTGCGCCGCCAAGGCAGCGCGGTGGTTGGCCTGTGCGGCATCCAGATTGGCCAGCGAGGTGTCCAGTGCCGTTTTGGAAATGAAGCCCTGAGCCACCAGTGCCTGGTTGTTGTCCAGACTGCGCCGGGCGATATCGACTTGAGCTGCCGCAGCCTGTGCCTGCTGGCGCGCTTGTTGCACCCGGGCGCTGTATTCGGTGGTGTCCACGCGTGCCATCACCTGACCGGCCTTCACGCGGTCGCCCTCCCGCGCGGTCAGGCCCTGGATTTCACCGGCCACCCGGGCTTTGAGTACGGCTGTTTGGGTGGCCTTGACTGTGCCTGAGACGGCAATGCTTTGCACCAGCGTGCCATCCCGTGCCGTGACGGTGTCTTGTGAGGCCAGTTCAAACGCCACAGGCGCTTTCAGTTGAGCGGCCGCAGCTTGTGCGTCCTTGGCTTTGGCCTGTCGGGCCAGGTAAGCGCGGCCCACGCCGGCGGCAAGGGCCAATACCACGGCAGCCCACAGGGCTCGCTTCAACCAGGTGTTCATGTGTGTGAGGGCGGTGTGGGTGGGGGGCACGCCTGCAGGCCCCGCAGAATGATGTCAGCCTGGCTGGCCACAAAGGCCGACGGGTCAACGTTGGGCATGCCACTGGATGTCGCCATGCAGCAGGGCGCCATGGAGTGCTTCCACATGATGATGAAAATCATGGGCGCAATGATGCTGTAGATCGCATAGCCAATGTCCAGCTCGCGGAATTCACCCCTGTCGACACCCCGCTGGAGAATCCGGCGAATCAGTGCATTGCCGGGTTCAATCACTTCCTCGCGGTAGAAGTGCGCCACCTCGGGGAACTGGTGTGCCTCGGTCATGACCAGCTTGGTGATGCCCGACACCTGTGTGGCGCCAACCCGCTCCCACCATTGGTTCATGCAGTAACGCACCATGTCGGGCGTGCTGCCGGTGAACGTGTCGAACTCGGCATTCCACTCCCGAAACAGGCCCGACAGGTGATGTTGGACCACCGCCTTGAACAGCTCGACCTTGCTGGGAAAATACAAAAACAGGGTGCCTTTGGACACACCGGCGCGCTGCGCCACTTCTTCCACCCGCGTGGCTGCAAAGCCTTTTTCAACAAACAAGTCAAGTGCGGCAACCAGCAACTCACCCGGGCGCGCTTCCTTGCGTCGCTCTCGTTTGTGGCGGGATTCGTCGGATGGTGTTTGAGTCACTGCGGGAGACATTTTTACTGACCAATGGGTTAGTAATATACCCTGCCCGTGGCTTCAGCCGCGCGGATCAGGGCATGCCATAGAACCTGCGGATGCCGTCCCACACAGCCCCCGGGTCGTCTGCGTAGGTCATCAACGACAAGTCTTCGGGGGAAATGGTGCCTTCTTCGACCAGCACATCGAAATTGATCAGGCGCTTCCAGTAGTCGCTGCCAAACAGAAAAATGGGCACTGGTTTGGCTTTCTGGCATTGCACCAGGGTGATGACTTCAAACAGTTCGTCCAGCGTGCCGAACCCGCCGGGGAATGCAACGAGGGCCTTGGCACGCATCATGAAATGCATTTTGCGCAGTGCAAAGTAGTGGAACTTGAAGCTCAGTTCGGGTGATACCCACGGATTTGCCCCTTGTTCATGGGGCAGGGCGATGTTCAGGCCCACGGTCAGCGCTCCTGCCTCGCTGGCGCCCCGGTTTGCCGCTTCCATGATGCCGGGGCCCCCACCGGTGCACACGAAAATCTGGTCTGCTGTGGCGCAGCGCTGGCCGTACTCCGCCACCAACCGGCCGAATGCGCGCGCCTGTTCGTAATACGCAGCGTTTCGCAACAGTGTCTGGGCTTTGCGAATGTCTTGCGCGTCACCGGATGCTTGCGCCTGAGCCAGCCGCTGTCGGGCATCGACTTCCGAAACGAAACGGGCGCTGCCGTACACCACCACGGTGTTGTTGATGCCCAGAGCCTGCTGGGCCAGGTCGGGCTTGAGCATTTCCAATTGGAAGCGAATGCCCCGCGTCTCACGCCGCAGCAGGAATTCAGGGTCGGCAAACGCCAGGCGGTGGGCTGCGCCGTCCAGTGGTGCACCGCTGTTGGCGTGGGCCTGAAGTTCAGCCCAGGCATCGGCCAACCGGTCTGTGCTGAGTGTGTGTGTGGATTCCATTGAGGGCTCTTTTCCGGGGTTTGATCAACGCAGGTGGGTGCAGCTTACAGCCCGAGCATCAGCGCCAGCGGCACAAACACAAGAGCCAGTGCATTGCCCAGCATGATCATGGCAGCCACTTTGTCGGGTTCCTGCTGGTAGCGCTCGGCCAGCATGAACTGCATCACAGCAGGCGGCAATGCCGCAAACAGCAACAGTTGACCCCTGGCTGCGCCTTCCAACCCCAGTAGCCATGCCAGCGGCAATCCGATGGCCAGGCCAATCAGCGGGCGGGCCAGTGCCCCGGCAAGCCCCAGCGACAAGCCCTGGCGCGTCAGCGATGTGAGCCGCACTCCCAAGGCGAACAGCATCATGGGCAGCAGGGCATCACCCAACAGCTTCAATCCAGCCAGCACATCGGCCGGTGGACGGATGTCGGTCAGTGCCGAGAAAAACCCGAGTGCGGTACCGATCATCAGTGGGCTCAGCAGCAGGTCACGCGTGTGCGCCTGCGCGCTGGTGATGCGGGCGCCCACCGAAAAATGGAACAGGTTGCTGACGGAGAACAGCGCCACCGCTGCGCCGAAATGCTCGGTGCCAAATGCCAGCAACGCCAGCGGCAAGCCCATGTTGCCGCAGTTGTTGAACATGACCACCGGCACCAGCGTTCGCGGCTGAGCGCCCAGCAGCTTTGCCAGAGGCCATGCCAGCAACCCGCCACCCAGTATCAACACCGTACCCCCCAGCAACAAAGGAAGGTGCTGCTGTATCTCGAAATCACGCGCTGCCAGGGCCGAATACACCAGCACCGGTGCCAAGACATCCAGCGCAATGCGGTTGAACGTGCTCAGGTCAGGGCGCTGCCGCCGCGCGTACCCGTATCCGATGGCGACAATCAGAAACACGGGGACGATGACCCCCGAAATGCGCGTGATCAATTCCATGTGAGCTGTGGCTTCTTGTGCATGAAAAAAGCCCCTTGCGGGGCTTTCAGGCTGGGTTCGACAAAGAGATCAGACGCGCTTGCGGTATTCACCGGTGCGGGTGTCGATTTCAATTTTGTCGTCCTGGGCCACGAACAGGGGCACCGCCACTTCGAAACCGGTGGCGATTTTGGCGGGCTTCATGACCTTGCCAGATGTGTCGCCCTTGACGGCGGGTTCTGTCCAGGTGATGACGCGCTCGACGCTGGTGGGCAGTTCAACCGAAATGGCTTTGCCGTCATAGAACACCACTTCAACGGTCATGCCGTCTTCCAGGTAGTTCAGCGCGTCGCCCATGTTTTCGGCTTCGACTTCGTACTGGTTGTATTCGGTGTCCATGCACACGTACATCGGGTCGGCGAAGTAAGAGTAGGTGCACTCTTTTTTGTCCAGAATGATCTGATCCATTTTGTCGTCCGCTTTGAAAACCACTTCGGTGCCGAAGTTGGCAATCAGGCTTTTGAGCTTCATGCGCACGGTGGCAGAGTTGCGGCCGCCGCGGCTGTATTCGGTTTTCAGGACAACCATGGGGTCCTTGCCGTGCATGATCACGTTGCCGGCGCGGATTTCTTGAGCGATTTTCATAACAGTTCTGGAAGTAAAGCTGCCTTGTTTCGGCAGGGTGCAGTGGTGGTGGGCGGTTTGCACCAGGTGCGTGGCCACCGCCCGTGGCCAAGGTTTGCCCTGGTGTGTTGACCCAACCGCCTTCGGTTTGGGCTCGACCAGTCAACCCGGCATTTTACCCTGCAGCGAAATCGCGGTTCAGCGCCTGCCACCGCCGGCGCGCCCACCGCCCCTGCCAGAGCCGGCGCGGTTGTTGCCTGCCCGACGGGCCGCCCGGCGGGCGGCGCGCTCCACCAGCTCCCGGTCGCTCAACGTGCTTTCCGGATTTTCAAGACGAAAACGCTCGATGCGTTGCGCCAGGGTTTCCCCCGTGTTGGCCAGACTTTTTTCTTCGAGTTTGGCCAGTATGGTTTCCTTGATGCTGGCAGCTTTCTCGTCTATTTGCGCATCGAATGCGCCGCGTTTGCGCCGGAAGAACCGGGGGGTGTCGACATGCAACTGGGGAGCGCTCAATGCATCGGTGGCGTAGGCGGCGCGGCCGGCAAGCACTTCCAGGTCCTCTTCTTCGGTCGACAGCAATGTGGCACCTTCGTACACCATGTGGTGGGTGCCCGCCTCTTCGGGATCAGGTGCCTCTTCGGGTGCAAAGTGCTGCACCTCAAAGTCCGTGCCGCGTATGCCGATGGTTGCCACCGGGGTCTTGAGTCGAAACGCCCCGGGGTTGCTCTTGGCGATCCAGCCCGATACCAGCCGAAGTCCGCCTTTGATCAGGTCGATCCAACTGGTGTCCGCTGCTGTGCCGGTCAACTGGTATGCGACGAGGCGTATCTGGGCGCCCGGACGCACCGCGAGGTAAGCCCCGTCTTCCATTTCGGCATGCATCTCGGCTTCGGGCCCGGTGGCAATGAGGTCGCCCGACCTCAGTTCCATGCCTGTGGAGGCCACCCGTTGCAACCCGTCGGCCGCGGTCAGGAGTACATGTCCGTGTACCAACCTGACTTTGCCAGCGAGGGTCGTCGCCACCCGGCCATCGGCCCATGCGAGCGGGCCCGTGAAACCGGCAGCCCAGGAGGACGCAGCCAGTGTCATGACGGTGCGACGGCCAAACAAAACACGGTGCGCCATGGATGAACTCCGTTGATCGGGGAGGGGCCCTCAGTTTAGCCACGCCATCTGTGGGTGCATTCCAGCAACTGGGTGACGAGATCGGCCTGAGCGTTCAGGCAAGCGCGCGCCGCCAACACGGCGTTGCGGTGCGGCGTGGCATCCGGGAGCACCAGTGGCTCGTCGCTAAACCCATTCCATCGGTGGTGCGCCTGGCGCACATCCGGTGGGGGCTGCAGCCAATCCAGGAAGGCGTTGAGCTTGTGCTCATGTGCGCCATCGTCTTGCGGGTAGATGTGCCAGATGAAGGGTTGACCAGCCCACAAGGCACGCACCAGTGAGTCTTCACCGCGCACGAAATTCAGGTCGCACGCCCACAGCAGTTCGTCAAAACCTGGCTGGGGCAGGGCTGGCAGTGCGTGCAGGTGCAAGCGGCCGTGCCCGTTGGCGTCCCACCCCAAGGCCTGCACGGCTTGGGCCACTGCAGCAGCGGGCCGACCGGGCGTGACAAGCAGCCGGGTCGGCTGGTCGCGCGCCGCCAGAGATTGCAACAGCTCGGTCAGTGCCGGCGAATCGTAGCAAAACAGGCTGATGACCGATTCACCCTGCCAGGGCACATCTCGGGTGGCCAACCAGGCGCTTCGATCAAACCTGGCTTGGCGCTGGGTCAGGTCAGGCTCGCGCAACAGACCACCCGTGCCCTCGGTGAAACCGGGGTAGAAAAAGTGCTTGGTGCGCCCGGCGGCGGGGCCGCGCATCACAGGAGACGGCAAGCCGTGGCAGCGGCGGGCATATGGCTCGGCTGTCAGGTACTCCAGGTTGATCCAAACGGGAATTTTTGAGCATTTTCGGTTCCCACCGCTTGATGGTATTGAAAAGTTTGCTATGAAGGTCTCTTCAATGTCACACCCAAACGCCTCCACCCACACATCGGACGCGGGCAGGTTGCGCAAGGTTTCGGTGTCGGCAGACTGGCTCCAGGGCAACACCTGCACGCCAGGGGTTCCTTCGGGCGCCATCCACGACAGGGCGCTGGCGTCATCCACCCACAGGCGGACCCGGTGGCCCAGGGCCGCAAGCTGCGTGCTCAGTCGCCAGGTCACACCCAGGTCACCGTGGTTGTCGATGACGCGGCAAAACACGTCCCACAACCCAGGCGCATGAGCGTGGTTGCATGGAATTGTCGGGGCGATGGGGGGGATTGCGGCGGACATGGCGCGACACAATACAACCATGTCTGACCCGACCCCGCCCCAGCAGCCTGTTGCATCCCACATCCCGCAGCCCGCACACCCCGAGGCGCTGCTGCGCGAGGTGGCGGCTTTGCCCGCGTTGCCGGGCGTGTACCGCTACTTCGACGAGGCAGGCCAGGTGCTCTACGTGGGCAAAGCGCGCAATTTGAAAAAGCGCGTGTCCACCTACTTCCAGCGCAGTCACGATGGCACCCGCATTGGGCACATGGTCAGCCGCATCGTGCGGATGGAAACCACTGTGGTGCGGTCCGAGGCCGAGGCACTGCTGCTGGAAAACAACCTCATCAAGACGCTGAACCCCAAATTCAACATCCTTTTTCGGGATGACAAAAGCTACCCCTACCTGCGCGTGGGGCGCTTGCCGGTGTTGCATGGCACCGATGTGGAAGCGTTGGGCGGGCCCGCCAGCCCCACCGACTACCCGCGCATGTCGTATTACCGGGGTGCGGTGGACAAAAAGCACCAGTACTTCGGCCCTTACCCCAGCGCCTGGGCGGTGAAAGAAACCATCCAGCTCATGCAAAAGGTGTTCAGGCTGCGCACCTGTGAAGACACGGTGTTTGCCAACCGCACCCGGCCTTGTTTGCTGTACCAGATCAAGCGCTGCACGGGGCCGTGTGTGCAGCTCATCAGCGTGGCCGACTACACGGCTGATGTTCGCCGCGCCGCCAATTTTCTGAATGGCGACACGCAGACGGTGCTCGATGAGATGCAGACCCGCATGATGGCCCATGCCGACCGGCTGGAGTTCGAGCAGGCTGCAGAGGTCCGCAACCAGGTGTCGGCCCTGTCGCGCGTGCTGCACCAGCAGGCGGTGGACAACGTGTCCGACAAAGACGTGGATGTGTTGGCCGTGCGCATCCAGGGTGGGCGCGCCTGCGTCAACCTGGCCATGGTGCGCGGCGGCCGCCACTTGGGGGACCGGCCTTATTTCCCCGTGCATGTGGAAGACGCGGTGGTATGGGCCGAGGGTGACGATGGCTCTGCCCCATCAGAGGCCCCCGACATGGCCCAGCGCGTGCTGGAAGCTTTCATTGCCCAGCACTACACCCAGACCCCGCCACCGCCCATTTTGGTGGTGGGGGCTCCGGTGGATGCGGGCCTGCTGGAGTTGCTGAGCGAACAAACCGGGCTCAAGGTGAGTGCGGTGGTCAACCCGCGCGAGCACCGGCGCATCTGGCTGGACATGGCGCAAACCAACGCCGACCTGCAACTGGCCCGCCTGCTGGCCGACGAAGGATCGCAACAGGCTCGCACGCGTGCGCTGGCCCAGGCCATGGACATGCCGCTGGACGATTTGGCCAGCTTGCGCATCGAGTGTTTTGACATCTCACACACGGCAGGCGAATCCACCCAGGCCAGTTGCGTGGTGTTTGAAAGCCACCAGATGCAAAGCGCGCAATACCGCCGCTACAACATCGACGGCATCACCCCCGGCGACGATTACGCCGCCATGCGCCAGGTGCTGCTGCGCCGTTACGGCAAGCTGGCCGAGGCGCTGCGCGAAAGCGGTGGGCAGGCAGGCAGCAGCGCAGCGCAGCGCCTGCCCGACCTGGTGTTGGTGGACGGCGGCAAGGGGCAGGTGAGCATGGCGCGCGAGGTGTTCGAGCAACTGGGTCTGGATCTTTCCCTCATTGCCGGCGTGGAAAAAGGCGAGGGTCGCAAGGTGGGCCTGGAAGAACTGGTGTTTGCCGATGGGCGCGACAAGGTCTACCTGGGCAAAGACTCTGCGGCCCTGATGCTGGTGGCGCAAATCCGTGACGAGGCCCACCGATTTGCCATCACCGGCATGCGCAGCCAGCGCGCCAAGGTGCGCACGGGCGGCAGCAGGCTGGAAGACATCGCCGGTGTGGGCCCCAAGCGGCGGGCCAAGCTGCTGCAGCGCTTCGGTGGGGTGCGTGGTGTGGCGCAAGCCAGCGTGGAAGACCTGATGACGGTGGACGGCATTTCTGCCGAATTGGCCGATGTCATTTACCGGGCACTGCACTGACGCCCTGTGGTGAATAATCCGGTCATGTTCTTCAACATCCCGACCCTGCTCACCTGGGCCCGCATCGTGGCCATCCCATTCATCGTGGGGGTGTTTTACCTGCAGGGTGTGGACATGGCGACGCGCAATGTGTTGGCCACTGCCATGTTCGTCGTGTTTGCCCTCACCGACTGGGCCGATGGTTACCTTGCCCGTCGTTGGAATCAGACTTCTGCTTTTGGCGCGTTTCTCGACCCCGTGGCCGACAAGTTTCTGGTGTGTGCCAGTCTGCTGGTGTTGGTGCACCTGGAGCGGGCCGACGTGTTTGTGGCACTCATCATCATCGGTCGCGAGATTGCCATTTCGTCGCTGCGCGAATGGATGGCCATCATTGGTGCCACCAAAAGCGTGGCGGTGCACATGGTGGGCAAACTGAAAACCATGGTTCAAATGGTCGCCATTCCGTTCTTGCTGTACGACGGCGTGTTGTTTGGCATGGTGAACACTGCGGTCTGGGGGCATTGGCTGATCTGGGCATCTGCCGTGTTGACCGTGTGGTCTATGGTGTATTACCTGCACAAAGCCCTGCCCGAAATCAAAGCGCGCGCCCGATGAGCGCGAGGGCGAGGCCAGAACCGGCCAGTGCCGGCACAGACACAGCGTGGTTGCAGGCCATGCCTGCAGTTTTTGTGCTGATCTGGAGCACGGGATTCATCGTCGCTCGGTACGGCATGCCCTATGCGCCGCCGTTCACGTTTCTGGCGGTGCGTTACGCGCTGTCGATTGCCTGTTTTCTTCCCTGGATCGTCTGGACCCGGGTGTCCTGGCCGCGCGATCGCATGCAGTGGCTGCATTTGGGCATCACCGGCGTTTTCATGCACGCCCTGTATCTGGGCGGGGTGTGGGCTGCCGTCAAGGCGGGCATGGGGTCGGGCCTCTCGGCCTTGGTGGTGGGCCTGCAGCCAGTGCTCACGGCCATCTGGCTCTCGGCCTTGAGTCACGGGGGCGGGCAGGCAGCGGTGTCGCGCCGCCAATGGCTGGGGCTGGTGCTCGGGTTCATTGGACTGGTGCTGGTGGTTTCGCGCAAGTTCGAGGGTGGGGGGCCTGGAGACCAGGCCACTTGGCTGAACCTGTCGTTTGCGGTGGTGGCGCTGCTGGCCATCACGGCGGGCACGCTGTACCAGAAGCGGTTTGTGCAGCCTTGTGATGTGAGGTCTGCCAACGCCGTGCAATTGGGCGCGGCTTTGCTGGTCACGTTGCCCTTTGCGCTCGCCGAGCCAGAGTCCATGCAATGGAACACACAGCTCGCGGGGGCCATGGCGTGGTCGGTCCTTGGCCTCACACTCGGCGGAAGTTCGCTGTTGTATTTGCTCATTCAGCGCGGTGCCGCTGCCAGCGTCACGAGCCTGATGTACCTCGTCCCACCGAGTACGGCCTTTCTGGCCTGGCTGTTGTTCTCTGAACCTGTGACCCTCACCACCCTGGCTGGAACCGCCCTCACAGCCTTGGGCGTGAGTCTTGTCGTTCGGCGCCGAGCTGCATGAAGTGACTGGCGAGCGGGCAAGCAGAGGTGACAGGAGAGATGTTTTTTTCGGTGGATCGGCCGAGTGCCGTCGGCTATGGGTCTAGAATTCGCGTCCTTGAATTCCAGACATCCCGGGCGACCGGCCCAAGTGTTTGCCAGCCGGCTCGACCAACCCCCAGTTTCTAGGGAAATTTTGTGAACAAAACCGAACTCATCGACCAAATTGCCAACGATGCCGACATTTCCAAGGCATCTGCTACCCGTGCACTGGATTCCGCGCTGGCCGCGATTGCCGCTACCCTGAAGATGGGTGGCTCCGTTTCTCTGGTGGGATTCGGTACGTTTGAAGTTGGTCAACGTGCTGCCCGCGCGGGTCGCAACCCCCGCACCGGCGAGTCGATTAAAATCGACGAAGCCAAGGTTCCAAAGTTTCGCGCAGGCAAGGCATTGAAAGACGCCCTGAACTGAGCCAAATCGGCCATCTGTTTTCGGTGGGGTGCTTAGCTCAGTCGGTAGAGCGGCGCCCTTACAAGGCGTAGGTCGGCGGTTCGACCCCGTCAGCACCCACCACCCCCACTGAGGCGAACGAGAGTTCGCCTTTTTCTTTGTTCAGCTCCCCACGCCAATCAACAGCGACAGGACACCACGCATGTTCGACTACATCCGGAACAACACACGGCTCATGGGTTTTCTGCTGGCCCTTTTCATCGTCCCTGCGTTCGTGCTGGTGGGCGTTGATGGCTACAGCAACATGGGCGGCCGCGGTGAAACGGTCGCGACAGTGGGCGGTCAGCCCATCAAGCGGGACGAGTGGGATGCCGCACATCGCCAGGAGGTGGACCGCATCCGAGCCAGCCAGCCGAACATTGACATCAAACTGCTGGACACCGACGCTGCCAAGTACGCCACCCTGGAGCGGCTGGTTCGCGAGCGCGTGTTGCTGGTGTCTGCAGAGAAAATGAACCTCGTCACCAGCGACCAGAAACTGGCTCGCGACTTGCAGAAAAACGAGTTCATTGCCAGCCTGCGCCGTCCCGACGGCACCTTGGACATGGACCGTTACCGTCAGGTGCTGGCAGGCCAGGGCCTGTCGCCTGAAATGTTCGAATTGCAAGTGCGGCAGGATTTGTCGCAGCGTCAGGTGTCGCAAGGCGTGGTGGCATCGGCTTTTGCCACTCCCGCATCGGCCCGCGCTTCATTGCAGGCATTTTTTGAGCGCAGAGAAGTGCAGCTGGCGCGGTTTGACACGGCGGCCTACCAAGACAAGGTTCAGGTCGACGATGCCGAGGTGGCTGCCTACTACAACGCCAATCCCGCCCAGTTTCAGGCGGAAGAAGAGGCCGACGTCGAGTATCTGGTCTTGAACTTGGACTGGGTTGCGCAGGGTTTGGTGGTGAGCGATGCCGATGTCGCCGCTTACTACCAGCAGAATGCCGACCGGTATGCCAGCAAAGAGGAGCGACGTGCCAGCCACATCCTGATCAATGCGGCAGCCAATGCGCCCGCTGCCGACCGGGAGGCAGCCAAGGCCAAAGCGGCTGAATTGCTGGCACAGGCCACCGCTGCGCCTGCCGCATTCGCAGAACTGGCACGCAAGAACTCCCAGGACCCTGGCTCCGCTCCCGGGGGCGGAGATTTGGGCTTTTTCCAGCGCGGTGCCATGGTCAAGCCATTCGAAGATGCGGCTTTTTCGCTGGCCAAAGGGGCGCTGTCCGGCGTGGTGGAAAGCGAATTCGGCTATCACGTCATCCTGGTGACCGACATCAAACCTTCGGTGGCCCGCCCATTGGCGCTGGTCAAATCGGAAATTGAAGCCGAACTGAAAAAGCAGTTGGCTCAGCGAGAGTTTGCTGAAAAAGCAGACGTCTTTGGCAACATGGTCTACGAGCAGGCCAATGCGTTGGCCCCGGTGGCGGACAAACTCAAACTCAAGCTCGAAACGGTCAACAGCGTCAAGCGCCAGCCCGTACCCGGCCTGCCACCTGCTTTGGCCAATGAAAAGCTCCTGACAGCGCTCTTTTCGTCGGACTCTGTGGATAAAAAGAACAACACCGAGGCGGTTGAGACAGCTGCCAACCAGCTGGTCGCCGCTCGGATCCTCGCTCATCGTCCGGCTCACACCCTGGCGCTGGATGAGGTCAAAGCACGTGTGACGGCCCTGTTGAAAGCCCAAAGAGCCCAAGCGATGGCTCGTCAAGAAGGGGAAAAGGCGTTGGCCGAAGGCAAGGCGGGGGCGGGCGTGAAGCTTCAGACCGCAGTGGTTGCCTCGCGCGACAAGCCGCAGGGCCTGCAACCGCAGGAGTTGACAGCTGCTTTGCGTGCAGAGACTTCCACCTTGCCAGCTTGGGTTGGCGTTGATCTGGGCGCCAGGGGCTATTCCGTGATCAAGGTGCTGAAGTCAATGGAGCGCGAAGCACCGCCTGCCGATCTGGCCGCACAGGAGTTGCAGCAATACAACCAGTGGTGGGGCTCGGCCGAAGGTCAGGCCTATTACAAACTGTTGAAGAAGCGCCTCAAGGTGGATATCAAGGTCCCACAACCTGGCAACAATCCGTCCAAACAGGGTTGATGCCGGCCTGCTGCTCTTGGCGCGTTTCGATGTTGTGATGCGACCTGAGATTGCAGTGTTCAGCGGGTTATAATGCAAGGCTTACGGTGGCTGTAGCTCAGTTGGTAGAGTCCCAGATTGTGATTCTGGTTGTCGTGGGTTCGAGCCCCATCAGTCACCCCAAGTAAAACAACAACTTAGCCCGGTTCTGCCGGGCTTTGTTGTTTCTGGAGCATGCGGTGTAGCCCACCTGTAGCGGATACCGCCTGTGATTGCACCGTGACGACGGGAGGCAAGGTGTGAGTTTCAAGGCTTTGCTGTTTGTTGCTCTGATCGGCTGGGGGGCAGTCAATTGGTGGCACAAACGGCCTGTCCAAAGTGCGCCTGTCGCAGGCGAGCCTGTGCAGCAGATTCATGCAGGTCTGCCTGCGGTGAGTGTCGGGGCCTATCAGGTTCAGCCCTTCGCACAGTTTGAAGTCCGTGCCAGAGTCTTGTCGGTGGCCAGCTATCTGTTGGGTCGTGGATCCGACCTCGCTCCCCTCGATTTCGCCTTGGGCTGGAACCGGATGAGTGACGCGGCCGTGATCGAGCAGCTGAACATTTCGCAGTCAGGTCGCTGGTACCACTACCGTTGGGGCCATGAGGGGCCGCCCATTCCTGCAAGCGAGATTGCAGCCAGTTCCGCCAACATGCATCTGATTCCGTCGTCGGCATCGGTCAAGCGTGCGCTTGAGTCTGTTCGCGTGGGTGAGCGGGTGGAGATCAGGGGCAAACTCGTTGACGTGACGACCGCAGACGGATGGAGTTGGAACAGTTCGCGCTCACGCACCGATACCGGTGGTGGCGCTTGCGAGTTGGTCTGGGTAGACAGCATCACCGTGCTGCCACCCAAGTGACAGAGCGCATTTTCGATGTGAGTCCTGTATCTGTCAGGTGCTGACGATCAATTCACCAGAACCAGTTTCCCCTGCACCCCACGGCTGCCCATGGTGGCGTAGGCCTGCTTCAGATCGGCCATGGGCAATGCCTGGTGAATCAGGGGCTTGATCTTTCCTTGGCCGTACCAATTCGCGAGGGTTTGCATCATCGACGCGTTGGCTTTTGGCTCACGCTTCGCAAAGTCTCCCCAGAAAACGCCCACCAGCGACGCGCCTTTGAGCAGCGGCAGGTTCATGGGCAGTTGGGGGATGGGTCCGCTGGCAAACCCCACCACCAGGTAGCGGCCCCGCCAGGCGATGCTGCGGAACACCGGCTCAGCAAATTCGCCACCCACGGGGTCGTACACCACATCGGGACCTTTGCCATCTGTCAGCCGTTTGATTTCTTCGCGCAAGCTGCCGTTGGGTGCGTGTTGGGTGTAGTTCAGGGTGGCATCGGCACCCAGTTGCTGGCAGGTGTGGCATTTGTCATCGGTGGATGCGGCGGCAATCACCCTGGCGCCGGCCGCTTTGGCAATTTGAATGGCGGCCGTGCCCACGCCCCCTGCCGCGCCCAGCACCAACACGGTTTCGCCAGGTTGCAATGCTGCGCGGTCCACCAGCGCGTGATACGAGGTGGCGTACGTCATGATGAAAGCCGCCGCGTCGATGGCTGGAAAGCCCGCTGGAAGGGGCATGCACAGGGCGGCCTTGGCCACCGTGTGGGTGCCGAAACCACCCGTGCCGCTGAGGCAGGCCACTTTCTGGCCCACGACCAGGTGCTTCACCCCTTCACCCAGCGCTGCCACGGTGCCCGCGTATTCGGCACCGGGCACAAAGGGCAAGGGTGGCTTGATCTGGTACTTGTTCTGCACGATCAGCAAGTCGGGGAAATTGAGGCTGGCCGCTTCAATGGCCAACAGCACCTCACCGGGGCCTGGTGTCGGGGTGGGCAATTCAGTCCAGGTCAAGGCATCGACGCCCGTGGGGTTTTCGCACAGCCAGGCAAACATGGGTGACTCCATCAAAGGGTGGGGGCGGGAAGGTGAGGGCGGAAAGCCTGTGGGCATGATAGGCAGCCTGTGGCTGCTTTGCGGCGCGCTTTGTCGCTGCCGGGACCGCTCTCAATAGAATGGCCCCCATGAAAATATTGCTTTCGAACGACGATGGTTACCAAGCGCCCGGCATCGTGGCGTTGTACGAGGCGCTCAAGGATCTGGCCGACGTGGAGGTGGTGGCACCTGAACACAACAACAGTGCCAAATCGAACGCTCTCACCTTGCATTCGCCCCTCTACGTGCACCGGGCGGCCAACGGGTTTCGCTACGTCAACGGCACCCCTGCCGATTGCGTCCACATTGCCCTGACTGGGCTGCTGGGCTACCGGCCTGACCTGGTAGTGTCCGGTATCAACAACGGCGCCAACATGGGCGACGACACCATTTATTCAGGCACGGTGGGGGCTGCCATGGAGGGCTATCTGTTCGGGGTGCCAGCCATTGCGTTCTCGCAAACCGAAAAGGGCTGGGCCCATTTGGACGACGCGGCGGCCACGGCACGGCAATTGGTGGCACAACTCCTGCCCACGTTGGCCTGTGCGGATGGGCCCGACACGGCGCGGGACGGGGCCCACTGGTTGCTGAATGTGAACATCCCCAATCTGCCGCGACACGCGTTGCGTGGGTTCAAAGTGGCCCGCCTGGGGCGGCGACATGCGGCTGAGGCCGTCATCACCCAGCAAAGCCCGCGCGGCGACACCATGTACTGGATTGGGAGCGCCGGTGCCGCGCGCGAAGACGGTGAGGGCACCGACTTCCATGCCACAGCCCAAGGCTACGCGACCATCACGCCGCTGCAGGTGGACCTGACCGACCACGCTGTGCTGCCCTACTGGGCGCCCACTGCCAGCCGCCTGACCCAGACATTGCAAGGTCTGGCATGAAATCCACACCGGGTGCGTTGCCTGGTGCCACCGGCGTGCCCAAGCCCCGCCCCAGTTTTCCGGCGCGCTTGGATACCGGACCGGTGGCAGCAGGTGTTGGAGTCACTAGAGAAATAGCAAACAAGTCAATGCCATCAAGCGCTGCTGGCAAAAAAAGCTTTGATTCGGCGCTGCCCGTTGGCGTCGGCCTGGATTCATCGGCCGTGCGGGCCGCCATGGTGCGCAAGCTGGCAGCGATGGGCATCTCACACTCCCAAGTGCTTCAGGCCATGGGCGACGTTGAACGCCACCGGTTCGTTGACAGTGCATTGGTCAACCAGGCTTACGAAGACACGAGCCTGCCCATAGGCCTGGGTCAAACCATTTCCAAGCCCAATGTGGTGGCCCGCATGCTGGAGTTGCTGGTTCACAACCAGACCCTGCCCATGGGGCGGGTGCTGGAGATTGGGACTGGCTGCGGTTATCAGGCGGCGGTGCTGGCGCGGCTGTGCCGTGAGGTCTACAGCATCGAGCGGCTGAAGGGTCTTCACGACAAGGCACGCGATCTGCTGCGCCCCTTGCGTGTGCCCAACCTGCACCTGCTGTTCGGGGACGGCATGGTGGGGTTTGTCGAGGGAGCGCCCTACGCCGGCATCATTGCCGCCGCTGGTGGGGACGCTGTTCCGCGTGCCTGGACAGACCAATTGGCCGTTGGCGGACGTCTGGTGGCACCCGCCAGCCTGGGTACGGCGGGCCAGAGCCTGGTCGTGATAGATCGCACACCCACCGGTCTGGTGCAACAGGTGTTGGAGCCTGTGCAGTTCGTCCCCCTAAAATCCGGCATCGCCTGACCCGCCCACCTGTCTGTCCAAGTCCATGCCCAAGCCATTCGTTCCGTCGCTGTCTGTTGATATTCGTTCCCGGGGCGTGCGTGCCCTCGGTGGTTTGGCCTTGCTGCTGGCGCTGGGCGCTTGCAGCACGACCAGGGTATCGGCCCCCGCACCGGTCGAAGACCGTGGCGCTGTGGCCACCCAAGCCCCGTCGGCGACCCCAGTGGTGAGTGCTGCCCCTGCGGGTGCCAGCTCGCCGGTCACGGCGGTGGTGCCCGGCCAGGAAAACGCGGGCAAGCCGGGTTATTACACCGTGCGTCCCGGTGACTCGCTCATCCGCATTGGTCTGGATGTGGGCCAGAACTGGCGTGACCTGGCGCGCTGGAACGGTTTGGACAACCCCAACAAAATCGAGGTAGGCCAGGTGTTGCGCGTGATTGCGCCCTCGCCAGGCATGTCAGTGCCGGCCCCTGCAGCGCCTGTCACTTCGGCTGCAGGCACGGCAGCGGCCGGCACACCCGTGCCAGCTCCCGCCACGGCTGGCGTAGCCACCGCGCCCGTGGCGGGCGCGGCTGCTGTCGTCGGCCAGGCGCTGCCATCCGCTGCAGCAACGGCAACTGCGCCAGCGGCCCCGCCGGCGCCTGCTGCATCTGCGGCAAAGGCCGCAGAGGACAACATCTCTTTCATCTGGCCTACCGAAGGCACGGTGATTGCCGGGTTTGACGATGCCAAGAACAAAGGCATCGACATTGCGGGCAAGGCGGGCCAGCCCGTGGTAGCTGCTGCCGACGGCCGTGTTGCATATGTGGGCGCCGCCATTCGTGGGTTGGGCAATCTGATCATCCTGAAGCACAGCAACACCATGTTCACCGCTTATGCCCACAATCAGACGCTGTTGGTCAAAGAGGACCAAACCGTCAAGCAGGGCCAGAAAATCGCCGAGATGGGCAGCAGTGACACTGACCGCATCAAGCTTCACTTTGAAATCCGCCGAAAAGGCACGCCGGTCGATCCGGTCAAACTCCTGCCCGCTCGCTGACGAGAGGTGCAGTTGGCTGGCCTGAGACAATTGGGCCATGTCTGACGAAACCACGCCCCTGCCATCGCTGTCGGCCGCGCTCAGCGCCGCCCGCACACCGCCTGCCAACCCCGATTCCTCTGTTGCCCCTGTCGATGGCGACGCTGCCCAGCGCCCCACTGCGCCGATCGCCCAGGATTTCGGCTACCCCGACAACTGGCTGCACATCAACTCACTTGATCTCGAAGCGCAGGGGGTTGCCCGCAAGGCTGACGGCAAGGTGGTGTTTGTGGACGGCGCGCTTCCGTTCGAGTGGGTAACAGCCCAGGTCAACCGCAAGAAAAACAACTGGGAAGCCGCGACGCTGACCACCGTCCACCGCGAGTCGTCGCAGCGCGTCACACCCGGTTGCCCGCACTTTGGCCTCCATGCTGGCGCGTGCGGCGGGTGCAAGATGCAGCACCTGGACGCCACCGCCCAGGTCGCCATGAAGCAGCGCGTGCTGGAAGACAACCTCTGGCACCTGGGCAAAGTCAAACCCGAAACCCTGTGGCGCCCCATTCAGGGCCCCACCTGGGGCTACCGCTATCGCGCCCGCCTGAGCGTGCGATATGTGCTCAAAAAGGGCACGGTGCTGATTGGTTTTCACGAGCGCAAGAGCCGCTATGTGGCCGACATGTCGGTCTGCCCAGTGCTGCCCCCGCACGTCAGCGCCATGCTGTTGCCCTTGCGCGGCCTCATTGCCAGCATGGACGCACGAGACACGTGCCCCCAAATCGAACTGGCTTGTGGCGACAGCGTGACTGCGCTGGTGCTGCGGCACATGTTCCCGCTGTCGGATGCTGACTTGGACCGTTTGCGTGCTTTTGCCCACGCTCACCCAGAGGTGCAGTGGTGGCTGCAGCCCAAGGGGCCAGACACCGTGCACCTGTTGGACGCGCCACAACCCGGAGACGCGGAGCTGTCTTATGACCTGCCGGACTTTGGCATTCACATGCCATTCAAACCCACGGATTTCACCCAGGTCAACCCGCACATCAACCGCGTGCTGGTCAGCCGGGCGTTGCGCCTGCTCGATGCCCGCAAACACGAGCGTGTGATCGATTGGTTCTGCGGCCTGGGCAACTTCACCCTGCCCATTGCCACGCAAGCTGGCTCGGTGCTGGGCATTGAAGGCAGCGAGGTGCTGGTGACTCGTTCCCGCGAAAACTACATAAAAAATCAGGCCTTGTCGCTTGATGGAAAAGGGCTTTGCACTACTGAATTTGTTGCGCGCAACCTCTTCGAGATGACCCCTGCCATGCTGCAGGCCGATGGCCGAGCCGACAAGTGGCTGGTGGATCCGCCGCGCGAGGGTGCTTTTGCATTGTCCAAAGCCCTGGCCGACGTGCACCAGCAACGGTTGCGCGAGGCAGGCTTGCGTCCGGCACCAGACACCGAGGCCCCGGTCCCACCTGTCACGCTTGACCCAGCCTGGGCGCCACCCCAGCGCATCGTGTACGTCAGCTGCAACCCAGCCACACTCGCCCGCGATGCCGGACTGCTGGTGCACCAGGCTGGTTACCGCTGCGTGGCTGCGGGGGTGGTCAACATGTTTCCGCACACCGCGCACGTGGAGAGCATGGCAGTGTTCGAGTGGGGTGGCTTGCGCTGAGCAGGCTTGCTGTGCCTTCCCGCTGCTTCATTTCTTGGCGGCAGCGGGTTTTTTGTCTGCCGCTTTGTCGGCAGGCTTGTCGTCGGTTTCGGTGATGATCTCGTCATCAGCCGACTTGGCTGCCGGCTTTTTCGCAGCTTCCGGAGGGGTGACAGGTGCGATGGTGTCGAGTTTGTTCTCGCGCATGTACACGTCCATGTCTTTCCAGCCGTCGAAAACCGCTGCCTTGTTCGCTTTGGGGTTGTAGCGGTAGCAGTCTTCCAGCGCGCGGTTGGCATGGCGGCATGCACCGCCAATGGCCTTGCCCTCGGCCACTTTGCCTTCAACAGCCTTGGAGGCGGGCTCTATGCCCAGGTAATCGCACCCCGACAGCGCCATCAGCGCCGCCAGGCCGAGTGTGGTCGACAAATACCTTAGGGTTGGGTGCGTACTGGATTGCATGACAGAAAAACCTCAGGGGCGGGTACACAGGCACCCATGGCGCAGGTTAGCCGATTGGCAGTGGCTTCAAAACGCACAAAAGGGGCCGATTGGCCCCTTTTTTTTCTGACGGGTCATGCCAGCCAGGCTCAGTCGTCGTTGCTGCCCATGCCCAACAGCGCCAGCAGGCTCTGGAACACGTTGAACAGGCTCATGTACAGGCCCAGGGTGGCGCTGATGTAGTTGGTCTCGCCGCCGTCCACGATGCGCTTCAGGTCGTACAGCATGAACAGGCTGAAGATGCCGATGGCCAGCACGCTGATGGCCATCATGCCGGCGCTGCTCCCCACAAACACGTTGATCACGCTGCCAACCAGCAGCACCACGGCACCTACCATGAGCCACTTGCCCATGCCTTCCAGGCTGCGCTTGATCACGCTGGCCAGACTGGCCATCACGAAAAACACGCCTGCAGTGCCGCCAAAGGCCGTCATGATCAGTTCGGCGCCGTTGGACTTGCCCAGAATGACCGCGATCAGGCGTGACAGCATCAGGCCCATGAAGAACGTGAACGCCAGCAGAATGGGCACGCCCGCTGCCGAGTTCTTGTTCTTTTCAATGGCCCACATGAAGCCGAAGGCCCCACCCATGAACACTGCCAGGCCCAGAAAGCCAGACAGTTGCGCAGTGATGCCAGTGACCACGCCCACCCAGGCACCGGCCACGGTGGGCAGCAGGCTCAGGGCCAGCAGCCAGTAGGTGTTGCGCAGCACTTTGTTGCGCGCATCGGCCGACAGCACGGTGCCGTAGCCGTATGAAAAGACGTTGTCGTTCATGGTGGGGTCTCCAGAGGTTGAATACAAAAAACGCGGTGGAAGGCCGCCCGCCGGGCCGCGTGCCCAGCGATGCGGCGCATTCTAGAGAAAAGCGCTGCGTTGCGTGGCACACGGGGATCAGACCGGCGGGAGCCGAAAAAGTTCTATGACTTGCGTGTGGGTAATTCCGCCCCACAGTCGGTGATTGCGCCGCTAAGCTCATGGGTTGCATACAACATTGCGCAAGGCTGAACCATGAAAACCAAACCCACTCTTGAACTGTCCGACGTCAAAGCGATTGCCGCTGCCGCCGAAGCAGAGGCCCTGAAAAACGGCTGGGCCGTGACCATTGCCATTGCCGACGAAGGCGGCCACCTGCTGTGGCTGCAGCGCCTGGATGGCGCAGCTCCCCTGTCTGCCCACATTGCACCCGCCAAAGCCAATACGTCTGTGATGGGCCGCCGCGAAAGCAAGGGCTACGAAGACGTCATCAACGGTGGCCGCACTTCGTTCCTGAGTGCGCCTTTCATCCATGGCATGCTGGAAGGCGGCGTGCCCATCATGAAAGACGGGTATTGCCTGGGTGCGGTGGGTGTGAGTGGCGTGAAATCTAACGAAGACGCGCAGGTCGCCAAGGCAGGCATCGCCGCCATCGGTCTGTAATAACGGAGCTGCGGCGGGCTTACTTCGTCAGAATGAGTTTGCCCAGCCGGGTGGTCTGCAGGCGGTAGGTGGTGCCGTTGTGGGTGATGGCCACGGTTGAGTGCCCTTGCATCAACTGCTGGCTGGAGAGCGCGGGTGGTGCCTCATGTCTGCCGCCCGCAGTAGCAGCCACTGGTGGCGCGGTCGGCGAGTCAGAGTTGCCGTCACCTAGGCAAGACTGAGGGCTCATTTCGCGGGCTCCATCACAAAACCAATCTTTTTCATCCCGGCCTGCTGTGCCGCGGCCATGGCCTGCGCCACGCGCTCGTAGCGCACTGCGCGGTCGCCGCGTATGTGCAGGTCGGGCTGTGGGTTCTGGGCCGCAGCGGCGGCCAGGTGGCCTTGCAGCTCGTTGTCGTCTGCCAGCCTCTGTTCGTTCCAGAAATACGCACCGTCGGCGTCCACGCTCAGGCGCACGGTTTCGGGTTTGACCAGCTCTTTTTCGTTGCTGGCGCGGGGCAGGTCGATGTTGACCGCGTGTTTCATCACCGGCACGGTGATGATGAACACGATCAGCAACACCAGCATCACGTCGATGAGCGGAATCATGTTGATCTCGCTGAGCATCTCGTTGTCGTCGTTGTCTGAAAAACCGCCGTGGGCCATGTGTGTGCTCCTTCAGGGTTTGCGCAGGGTCACCACCGCAGGGGCGGGTGATGCGCTGGGGGCCGGGCCAGCGGTGTGCCCGCCCTGGCTGACGCGGGCGCCGGTCACAAACAGGGCATGCAGGTCGTGGCCGAAGCGGTTGAGCTTGTGCAGCACACCCTTGTTGCCCCGCACCAGCGCGTTGTAGCCCAGCACGGCCGGGATGGCCACGGCCAGGCCCAGCGCGGTCATGATGAGCGCTTCGCCAATGGGGCCTGCCACCTTGTCGATGGTGGCCTGGCCTGCTGCGCCAATGCCCAGCAGCGCGTGGTAAATGCCCCAGACGGTCCCGAACAGCCCCACAAACGGTGCGGTGGATCCCACCGAGGCCAGCACGGCCATGCCGCCCTGCAGCTTGGCCGTGAACTCGTCGATGCTGTTGCGCAACTCGCGCGTCACCCAGTCACTCACGTCCAGCTGGTCGTGCAGCTGTGGCCGGGGAGCTGTGTTGCCGGGGCGGGCGGTGGGGTCGTCGTTGCGCAGGATGTGCCGGGTGGCTTCGCGCCCGGTCTCGGCCAGCTGGCGAAAGGGGTTGTTGGCGTCGGTGCCCAGTTGGCGCAGCCCGTCTTCAAAGTCAGTCGCGTGCCAGAACGCTTCAGAGCCCTGGGCCTGTTGGCGGTGGGTGCGCAAGTCAAGCACCTTGATGAGTATGACCAGCCAGCTGGCCAGTGACATGCCCAACAAAATGACCGCCACTGCGCGGGTGACCCAGTCGCCTTGTGACCACACGTGGGCCAGTCCGAATTGCGTTTCCATCGAAAAATCTCCAAAAACAAATAGCTTAAAAACCAATGGCAGAAAGCGGTAGGGGCATTTTTTTATTGAAAATGCCGCTCTTCACTCCAGCACGAAGTTGATGGGCACGTTGAACCACATGGCCTTGGGCTCGCCGTTCACCTTGCCGGGCAGGTACTTCCAGGCCTGCACGGTTTTCAGGGCCGTCTGGTCCAGGCGGTCGTAGCCGCTGCTGGTGCGGATTTCGGCCTGGGTGGCATTGCCATCGGTGTCAATGAACACGCGCACCACCACTTTTCCCTGTTCACCCAAACGCTTGCTCAGGGGGGGATATGCCGGGGCCCGGTTGTTGAGGTAGTCGGCGTTGCTGTCGGGCAGCTGGATGCGGGGCGGTGCCGGTGGGGCCGGGGGCGCGGGTGGTGCCACGGACACGGGTGCTGCGATGGGCGGCGGGGGTGGTTGCGGCGTTGTCACGCCGGTCACGGCGTTGGCAGCGGGCTCGGCAGACAACACGGCCACGGGCATGGAGGGCGGTGGTAGCGGAGTGGGCTGGGGTTTTGGCTGCACCGGCTGGGGTTGGAGCTTGGGTTTGGGCTGCTGGGGTGGGGGAGGTGGGGGCTCGACCTTGGGTTGCGCGGGCTCTATGAACTGCGCGAGCACTTCCACTGGCACCACCACCTCCGCCGCGCGGAGCAACAGCCCGCTTTGCAGGGCGTACAGGCCAGCCACATGCAAACCCACCACGGCCACGGCGAGCGTGGCGTTGCGCGAGAGGCGGCGAGGAGCGGTGGCCATGGGTGGGAACGGTGCAGAAACGGCAGACATGCGAAGCTTACTGGGACAACTGCGCAGCAGATGGCGCCCTGTGGTGTGGGTTGAGTGGTGTGCAGGCCGAAGGTTGATTGCTGTATTTTAAATGCGAATGGATCGCATTTGATGTAGGTGGGTATTGTTTTTCACTGACCAGGTGTGCCGGGCGAATGTCAGCGGGCGAGGCGCAGCCACACAGCGCCAGCGCAATGTCGAACTCGTCGCGCAACAGACGGATGACATGTGCCACGCCCACCGCACCTGCGTGGGCCAGCCCGTACACATACGGTTTGCCCACCAGCACGGCGTGTGCACCCATGTCCAGGGCTTTGAACACGTCGGTGCCCCGGCGAATGCCGCCATCGGCCAGCACCGCCATGTGTGCGCCCACGGCCTGGGCCACGGCGGGCAGGGCGTGGGCGGTTGGCAGGCAGGTGTCGAGCGTGCGCCCGCCGTGGTTGGAGACGATCACGCCCGCAACTCCGACATCGAGCGCCTGGCGCGCATCGTCGGGATGAAGAATGCCCTTCAGCAGCACGGGCAGCCGTGTGGTCTGTACCAGCCAGCGCACATCGGCCCAGGTGGGGGAGTGTTGCAACAGCCCCCCAATCGTCGAGGCGTCACCGGGTGGGGTGGTGCTGCAGGAGTCTGTGGCAGGCAGGTTGACGGCGCGAATGCCGGGGGGCAGTCGAAACCCGGCGCGGCGTTCGCGGTCGCGGGCGCCGTGCACCGGGGCGTCCACCGTCAGCACAATAGCCTCGAAACCGGCTGCTTCGGCGCGGGCCAGCAACTGCAGAGTGGTGTCGCGGCGGGGTTGCAGGTACAGCTGGAACCACAGGGGGCCAGGGCTGTCGCTGGCCGGGTCGCTTGCCATGCGGTGGTAGGCGTGTGCCACATCTTCCAGCGGCGTGCTGGCCTGTGTGCTCAGGACCAGCCCTGCACCCTGGGCGGCGGCAGCCAGCGCGGTGGCCAACTCGCCATCGGGGTGGGCCATGCGCTGGTAGGCCACTGGGGCCAGCAGCACCGGGTGGGCGAGGGTGCGGCCCAGCAACTGCACCTGGCTGTGGCCCGCTTGCAGAGGTTGAAGCACACGGGGCAGCAACTGCAGCCCCTGCCACGCGGACACATTGGCTCGCAGTGTCAGTTCGTCGGCTGCGCCACCGGCAAAGTAGGCCCAGGCGTTGTCGTCCAGTGCCTCGCGGGCAGCGGCTTCGTGGTCGGCCAGGTTGACGATGTGCGGGGGAATGGGCTTCAAGGCTTGCATGGTCAGGTCTCGGCCCACATGCGCAGCAGGTTGTGGTAAGTGCCGGTGAGCTGGATGGCCTCGGCGGTCTCGCCCTCGCGCTGGCGCAGCGCCAGGAGCGCCATGTCCATGTCAAACAGCAGGCGGCGCTGTTCGTCGCTGCGCACCATGCTTTGCACCCACAGAAAGCTGGCCAGGCGCTGGCCACGGGTGACCGGCGTGACCTGGTGCAGGCTGGTGCCGGGGTACAGCACGGCATGGCCGGCGGGCAACTTCACGCCGCGTGTGCCGTAGGTGTCGCTGATGGTCAGTTCGCCGCCGTCGTAGTCGTCGGGGTCGTTCAAAAACACGGTGCATGACACATCGGTTCGCACGCACTCGGTACCGCCGCCGTCCAGCGGTTTCAGCCTGATGGCGTTGTCGATGTGGTTGCCATACGTGTTGGCCGCGCCGCAGTAGCGGTTGACGCGCGGCGTGAAGATGCGCATGGGCAGGGCGGCGCTGAAGAACAGCGCCGAGCGGTTGAGCCCACCCAGCACCATCTGGCTGATGGCGGTGGCCGCTTCACAGCCGTGCGGCAACTGCTCGTTGTTTTTTGCCATGCGTGCTTGCGGCCCAGCGCTTTGGGCGCCGTTTTCCCACGGAGCGTTGGACAGCAGTTGGCGGGCAGTGACCAGTTGGTCGGCGCTGAGAATGTCGGGCAGGGTGATCAGCATGGCATCAGAACCTGATGTTGGCCGTTACCTGCAACATGCGGCCCGCACCGGGAATGTAGTGGCCTGAATACAGCGAATCTGCGTACAGCTTGTTGGTGATGTTGGTCAGGTTGGCCTTCATGGTCAGGCGGTCAAAGTCGAACTTGTATTCAGCCATCAGGTCGGCCGTGACCCAGCTCGGCACTTCCCAGCCCGGGTTGCGGTTGGGCGTCTGGCGGCCCCGGAAATTGAGGCCACCACCCACCCGCAGTTGGGGCGTGAGTTGGTAGGTGGTCCACACCGTGCCCGAGTGGTAGGGCGTGAGGCTGGGGCGGGTGCCTTGGCCTTCGGAACCCGCCACGCCTTGGTTGATGTTGGCAACCGGCATCCACATGTAAGAACCAAACACTTCCCACTTCGGGCTGAGGCGTCCGGTCACGTCCACTTCGGCTCCGGCCACGTGCCTTTTGCCTGACAGCGTGACCAGATTCACCAGCGGGTCGGTGTTGCGCTCGTGCAGCTTGGTGCTGCGAAACACCGCAAACCGGGTCGTCCACTGCCGGTCAGCCGAGTCCAGCTTGCCACCGAATTCGACGTTGATGGCCTGCTCGGGCGGGGTGTTGACGTTGGTGGCCCCCAGCGAATACGCGTCGCCCGAGGTGTTGAACGACGTGGCCGCTGAAGCGTGGTAGCTGTGCAGCGCGTTGGGCTGGTACAGCACGCCCAAGCGCTTGCTCACTTCAGACACCTTCATGCGGTAGCTGGTGGTGGCGACAGGGCCTGCCGCATTGGTGGGAATGGCGTAGGTGAAGTAGTCACCGGTCAAGTGGTCGTAGCGCAACCCGGCCAGCACCTTCCAGTGTGGTGCCACCTGCACCAGGTCTTGCACATAGGCTCCAAAGCCCTTGGACTTGTAGCGGCTGGTTTCGCGCAGCACGCGCAGGCTTTCGTTGATGGATGCGCTGTCGTTTGGCGTGCCCACGGTGGTGGTGGGTTTGGTGAGCACCACGCCACCCTGGGCCGCGCTCAGAGCGCCGAAGACCACTTTTTCCTCCTGTGCAAAGTCGGCACCGGCTTGCAACTCGTGCTTGAAGCCCAAGGCCTCGAACTTGCCGCTGAAGTCGCTCTGCGCGTAAAGGTTGTCCAGGTTCTGGACTTTGAGTTGTGTGCCGCGTGTGATCACCGTGTTCGGGCCAAAGGTTGCCAAACTGACCGCCGCGCCCCCGGGCTGTGTGGCTGCAGCGCCAAAGCGCACGGTGCTCGCACGCTGGTCCCGCTCATACGCACCCTTGCGCACCTTGGTGGTGATCTCGTTGTCGCGGTCAAACCGGTGGGTGTGGCTCAGCGTCACATGGGTGGCCTGGCCCGCGTTGCGGTCGCTGGCCATGCCGTAATAGGCCGAAGGGTCCAGCGGAAGCACGGTGGTGGCGCTGGCGGGCGAGGCGGCGGTGGGGCGTATCCACGGCATGCCGTAATTCATGCCGTTCCGGTTGTCCAGGTGGTACAGGCTGGCGCTGAATTCGTCGCGTTCGCCAATGCCGTGGCGGTAGGTGGCGGCAATGCCTTTTTTGTCGATGCCGGAGCCCGCGCCGTTGTTGTTGGCCTGGGTGGCCATGATGTTCAGACGCAGGGCTGCGTTATCGCTGGTTTGGATGTTGAAGTCGCCCACTGCCCGCTTGTAGCCGTGGCTGCCCACCGTCAGGTCCACCTGATGTTCGTCAATGAGGCGGGGCACCTTGTTGACCATGTTCACCGCACCGCCCGTCGAGCCACGCCCGAACAGCAACGACGCCGAGCCGCGCAGCACTTCCACACGGTCCAGCGCAAAGGTGTCGCGGTCGTAGAACGCCGGGTCGCGCATGCCGTCCACAAACACGTCGCCGGTGCTTTGCAGCGCAAAACCACGCAGGCGAATGTCTTCTTCCCCGCCCTCGGCCGCCAGGAAGCTGATACCGCCAGTGGTCTTCAGCACTTCTTTCATGGTGTCCAGGTTGCGGTCGTCCATCAGCTTTTCGGTCACGACGGTGACCGACTGTGGGATGTCGCGCAGCGCCTGGCGGCCTTTGCCAATGGTGGTGTCGGTGGCGCGGATGCTGTCTTTGCCCTCGGGTGCTTCAGCCGCTTCTTTCACCGTGACGGTTGACAGGGTTTTGCCGCCGTCGGCAGGGGCGGTTTGGGCCAGTGCACCCATGGAACCGGCCACCAGCATGGCTCCCAGCGGCAACAATGTGCCTGTCGATGACGAAAAGTTAGTAGCTGTGAAGTGTTTATTGGCAAGCGCTGAAGTCACTTTTTGGCCTGAATGTGAACGGCGGAGCATGGGGTGTGGTGTCCATCAGAGAGTTGTCGGCTGGCTGATGACGCCCACGCCAAACGGCGGTGCGCATGGCGGGTCAGTGGCTGGCTGATGCCCTGGATTATGACACGCTAATGCGAATTACTCGCAATAACTTTGACGTGCTCACCTCCGTCAACCCCGTCGCCACCCCGCCACGGCCAACGCTGCCCAGCCCAATATCAGGCATGTGCCACCCAGGGGCACGATGTACACCGACGGCCCGGTGTGGATGCCCGCCAGGATGCGCAGGCCGTACAACCCACCCGCAAAACCCAGCATTCCCGCCACAAAAAGCGCACCAGCCACGTTCAGCCACACCGACGGTGCCTGCCGCTGCGCCACCGCTATTCCCAGCAGCGCCAGGGCATGCAGCAGCAGGTACTGATTGGCGGTGTTGGCTCGGCTGATGGCCAAGGCCAGTTCATCGGCCGGCACGATGGCGGGCAGGCCGTGTGTGCTCCAGGCAGCCACGGCCACACCGATGGCGCCGAACAGGCCTGAAAGGGTCATCCAGAGTCGGGGCATGGGGTTCCTTGAGAGTGGGGGCTTGGCTGCCCAGGCAACTGCACTGGGGGCGTGCTTGCCATATGCTCGCACATGCAACCGGCGCACAGCCGATACCTGTTTCCCACGAGGTTTCAACCATGTCCAACTTTCTCACCCGCTGGTGGGCCAGGCGCAATGCCCCCAACCCTGTGGAAGCCGCGCTGATGGCGCAGACCGAAACCGCCGAACAGGCCATGGTGGGCCTGGCCAAAGCCTTTGTGCTGGACCAGCAGCGCCGTGAAGCCGAGGCCCGCCGCTCCGCCAGCTTCCGCCGCTGGGTGATGGGTGTGCTGGTGGTGGGCTCGGTCGGTGTGTACGCCGCCCTGGCAGCCAAAGCACTGCTGCCCATGCCCGCCGTCATGGCGCGCGAGCCAGCAGTTGGGGTGGTGAGGGTGGAAGGGCAAATCAGTGCCGACGCCAAGCTTGCTTCCGCCAAGCTGGTGGTGCCTGCGCTCAAGCGTGCGTTTGAAGACGACAACGTGCAGCGTGTGGTGCTGTACATCGACTCCCCGGGCGGCGCCCCTGTGGAGGCCGAGCGCATCATGGATGCCGTGGCCGAACTTCGCAAAAAGCACCCCAAACCCGTGCAGGCCATCATTGGCAACCTGGGTGCGTCGGCCGGATACATGGTGGCTTTGTCGGCCGACGAAATCATCAGCGGCAAGTACTCGCTCGTGGGCTCGATCGGGGCCATCCTGCAAAGCTGGGACGTGCACCGCGTGCTGGAAAAATATGACGTCAAGGCCAAAACCTACGCCTCGGGCAACCTCAAAGGCATGCTCAACCCGTTTGAGCCCGGCACGCCTGAAGGCGAGGCCAAGGCCCAGGCGCTGGTGGACGAACTGGGCCGCCAGTTTGAAACACTGCTGAAAGACCGGCGCGGCAAGAAACTCACCCAGCCCGCTGGCACCTACACCACGGGTGAGGTTTGGGGCGGCCAGGACGCGCTGGCGCTGGGCCTGGTTGACAGCAACGGCACTCTGGAAACCGTCATGGCCCAGTACCCCGACCTGAAGCTGGTGAACTTCGGCCCCTTCGAGCGCAGCAGCGGCCTGGTGCCCGACTTTCTGCGCTCGTTCGACGACATCGCGGTGGCGCTGACCGAAGGGGTGGCGCTGCTCAAAGGGCAGGCGTCCACCGTTCCCCGCTGATCTGCATCAAGCTGCCACAGGCGTGCGGATGAGGTGGTCAAACGCGCTCAGAGCCGCCTTGGAGCCTTCCCCAGCGGCAATCACGATCTGCTTGTAAGGCACGGTGGTGCAGTCACCGGCGGCAAACACGCCGGGCACGTTGGTGTGGTTCTTTGCATCCACCTCGATTTCGCCAAAGCGGCTGAGGTTGACCGTGCCCTTCAGGAACTCGGTGTTGGGCACCAGGCCAATTTGCACAAACACACCTTCCAGTGGCACCAGGGTTTCTTCGCCACTCACGCGGTCTTTGAAGCGCAGGCCGTTCACCTTCTCTCCGTCGCCGGTGATTTCGTTGGTTTGCGCGTTGACGTGGATGGTCACGTTGGGCAGGCTTTTGAGCTTGTTCACCAGCACGGCATCGGCCTTGAGCTGGTCGGCAAACTCCACCAGCGTCACGTGGCTGACGATGCCAGCCAGGTCAATGGCCGCTTCCACGCCTGAGTTGCCGCCACCGATCACGCTCACGCGCTTGCCTTTGAACAGCGGGCCGTCGCAATGCGGGCAGTAGGCCACGCCCTTGTTGCGGTACTCGGCCTCGCCTGGGCAGTTCACATTGCGCCAACGCGCGCCAGTGCTCAGAATCACGCTACGGCTTTTGAGGACACCGCCGTTGGCCAGGTGCACTTCCACCAAGCCACCTTCAGTGGTGGCGGGCACCAGCTTGGACGCCAGTTGCAGGTTCATGATGTCCACGCCGTAATGGCGCACCTGGGCTTCGAGCGCGGCGGCAAACTTGGGGCCGTCGGTTTCCAGCACGGAAATGTAGTTTTCAATGGCCATGGTGTCGTTGGTCTGGCCGCCAAAACGCTCAGCCGCCACACCCACCCGGATGCCTTTGCGGGCTGCGTACACCGCAGCGGCTGCACCGGCAGGGCCTCCGCCCACGATGAGCACTTCATACGGGTCTTTGGCGCTGAGCTTGGCAGCGTCTTTGGCGGCCGCGCCGGTGTCGATCTTGGCCACGATTTCTTCCACCAGCATGCGGCCTGAGCCAAACGGCTCTCCGTTCAGGAAGGTGCTGGGCACGGCCATGATCTGGCGCTCGTTCACCTCGGTCTGGAACATGCCGCCTTCAATGACCGTGGCTTTGACCTTGGGGTTGAGGATGGCCATGAGGCTCAGCGCCTGCACCACGTCGGGGCAGTTGTGGCAGCTCAGGCTCATGTAGACCTCGAAGTTGAAGTCGCCGTCCAGGCCCTTGATCTGTTCGATCACATCGGCCTCCACCTTGGGTGGGTGGCCACCGGTCCACAACAGGGCCAGCACCAGCGAGGTGAACTCGTGGCCCAGGGGCAAACCGGCGAAGGTCAGGTTCAGCGCGGGGCCGTTGGGGCGCACCAGGTTGAACGAAGGCTTGCGGGCGTTGGTGCCGTCAAACCGGGCGGAAATTTTGCCGCCAGAGGCCTCCACGATGTCGGCCAGCAGTTGTTTCACCTGCGTGTCGGTTTCGGTGGGTGCGGCGGGATTGGCCAGGCTGGCCACCAGCTCGAACGGCTGGGTCACGCGCTGCAGGTAGGCCTGGAGTTGGGCTTTGAGGGTGTCGTCGAGCATGGTGAAGTCCTGTGAGAGAAAGGTTGAAAACGTTGAATGGTGTAAATATAGACGCTGGCTATTGATTTATCTATTTGTAATTTTGAAAGCTATCAATAGTCAAAATCCATCGCCTGTTTGCGGTTGCATGGGTGTGCCGCAACAGGCGTAAAAAAGGGCTGCACCTGGCAGCCCTTGTGGGTGGTGGCGCTGGCCAAGGCCAGCGTGGGCACACCTCAGATCTTGCCGACCAGATCCAGGGAAGGAGCAATGGTCTTGGCGCCTTCGTTCCACTTGGCGGGGCACACCTGGCCTGGGTTGGCGGCGGTGTACTGGGCAGCCTTCAGCTTGCGCAGGGTTTCTTTCACGTCGCGGGCGATTTCGTTGGAATGCACTTCCATGGTCTTGATCATGCCGTCTGGGTTGATCACGAAGGTACCGCGCAGTGCCAGGCCTTCTTCAGGGATGTGCACGCCAAACGCGTTGGTCAGTGCGTGGGTGGGGTCGCCCACCAGAGGGAACTTGGCCTTGCCCACGGCGGGGGAGGTCTCGTGCCACACCTTGTGTGAGAAGTGGGTGTCGGTGGTGACGATGTACACCTCGGCACCGGCTTTCTGGAACTCGGCGTAGTTGTCGGCAGCGTCTTCCACTTCGGTGGGGCAGTTGAAGGTGAAAGCGGCGGGCATGAAAATCAGCACGGACCACTTGCCCTTCAGGCTGGCGTCGGACACTTCGATGAATTTGCCGTTGTGGAAAGCTTGTGCCTTGAACGGCTGGACTTGCGTGTTGATCAGGGACATGGGTAACTCCATTGAGGGTGGTTGGATGAGAAACGAAGGCTCTTTGCCGCTGTCAGCATCAAGGCTCGGGTGCCAGTGTGAACAGCGATGGGGCAAAGTATAGGTACGTTCTATCGGTCCCTTGCTTTGTTATTTCTAAGCTATCAATAGATTTTGTTTATGGATGCGGCGGCGCCGCCGGCATCAGGAACCCAGGTCAGCACCTTTGGTTTCACGCAGGAGCAACAGCCCCACCGCGAATGTCATGCCCGCCACCAGGATGGGGTACCACAGGCCACTGTAAATGTTGCCCCCTTGGGCCACCACGGCAAATGCAATGGCTGGCAACAGGCCGCCAAACCAACCATTGCCGATGTGGTACGGCAGCGATACCGATGTGTAGCGAATGCGGGCAGGGAACATTTCCACCAGTGCCGCAGCCACAGGGCCATACACCAGGGTCACCAGCAGCACCAGGTAGGTCAGGATGGCAACCACGGCCAGTCTGTTGATCTGTGCAGGGTCCGCCTGGGTGGGGTAACCCATGCGGTCGAGCGCGGCCCGCACGTCCTGGCGGAACTGCGCGGCCTGTTGTTCGGCCTCGGCCGCGGGCAGTCGGCTCAGGTCCGGGCTGACCAGCTCCGTGGTGCCCAGGCGGATGGTGGCGGCCGAACCGGCTGGGCCCGCCTCTGTGGTGTGGTTGACGGCTGCCCCAGTCAACACCTGCCGTGCCAGGTCGCAACCCGTGTTCGAGCGGGCCATCTCGATGGGGTTGAACTGGAACGGGCAACTGGCGGGGTCTGCCAGCAGCATCACGCGGTTGTTCTTGTGGGCCTCGTGGAGCGCGGGGTTGGCGGCCTGTGTCAGTCCGTTGAAGGCCGGGAAATACGTCAACACGGCCAGCAGGCACCCAGTCAGCATGACCGGTTTGCGCCCGATGCGGTCAGACAAGTGACCAAACAGCACAAAAAACGGTGCTCCCAGCAGCAAGGCCGTGGCAACCAGCATGTTGGCGTCGGTGGCATTGACCTTCAGCGTTTCGGTCAGGAAAAACAGCGCGTAAAAGTGCCCGGTGTACCAGACCACTGCCTGGCCTGCGGTCAGGCCAAACAGCGCCAGCAACACCAGCTTCAGGTTGGACCACTGGCCGAACGACTCGGTCAACGGTGCCCGCGATGTTTTGCCCTCTGCCTTGAGTTTTTCAAACACAGGCGACTCGGTCATGGCCAGGCGTATCCACATCGACACCACCAGCAGCACAAACGACAGCAGGAAGGGCACGCGCCAACCCCACTGGGCAAAGGCCTCTTCCCCCAGCAGCGTGCGGGTGCCCGTGATGACCATCAGTGCCAGGAACAGCCCCGCCGTGGCCGTGGTTTGTATCCAGGCCGTGTGCTGGCCGCGCTTGCCAGGAGGGGCGTGTTCGGCCACGTAGGTGGCAGCGCCGCCGTATTCGCCGCCCAGGGCAAAACCTTGCAGCAAGCGCAGGCCGATCAGGAACACCGGCGCCAGCATGCCCACCGCCTCGTAATTGGGCAACATGCCCACAATGCAAGTGGAGCCACCCATCAGCAACAAGGTGATAAGAAAGGTGTATTTGCGCCCGACGATGTCGCCCAGCCGTCCAAAAAACACCGCCCCAAACGGCCTGACCAGAAACCCCGCCGCAAACGCGAGCAGCGCAAAAATGAACGCGCTGCCCTCACTCAGGCCTGAAAAAAACTGCTGCGCAATGATGGCCGCCAACGCACCATACAGGTAGAAGTCATACCACTCGAACACCGTGCCCAGCGATGAGGCAAATATCAGTTTTCGGTGGGCAGCATCGGTGGTGGTGGACGGGGTGGCGGTCATGGAAAGTTACTCAGTATGGGAACATCCTGAAACACGCAATCGCCACCAATGTGGGAGGCAGTGCACCGAGGAACAGGCTGAGGGGAGAGATGGCTCCCTCGTGGAACGTGCCCTTGAGAATGGACGCACCGGCCGGGTTGGGGGCGTTGGCAATGATGGTCAGACCACCGCCCGTGACGGCGCCGGTCAGCACGGCGTATTTGAATTCAGGTGTGAGCCCTTCCACCAGCGAGGCCAGGTAGGTCAGTGCCGCGTTGTCGGTGATGGCCGTCAGCGCCGTGGCCCCGAAGTACACCGAGGTCGCGTCCATGCTCAACAGCACGGGCTGCAGCCACCATTGCTGCATGCCGCCCAGCACCACCAGCCCACCCAGGAAAAACGCCACCAGCAGGCCTTCGCGCAGGATCAGGCGTTCCTGGTAGGCCGGGTAAGCCGTGGCCACACCCATGAATAACAAAAAGATAGCAATGAATGCAGCAGGGTGGTGCGCCAGGACCACAATTGCCACCAAAAATGCCAGGTGCACACCCACCATCCAGCCCGGCACGCCGGTGTAGGGCGAGCCAGACGAGTGACCCATACCCTTGAGTTCTTTGGCAAACAGGAAGGTCAGCACGCCAGCGTTGATGAACACCGCAATGGCGGCCTTCCAACCCACGTGGGTGAACATGTAAACAATGTCCAGATTCCACTTGGCCGCCACCATCAGCACCGGCGGTGCGGCAAAGTGGGTCAGTGTGCCGCCAATCGACACGTTCACAAACAGCGCGCCCAGCGCAGCGTATTGCAAGCGGCGCGACGCTTTGGCAAACACCGTGTCTTTCATCAGCAGGGCAGCCAGCGTCATGGCGGCCGGTTCGGTGATGAACGAGCCCAGCAGCGGCACGATGCCCAGCACCGTGAAAAAGAACGCCAGCGGTTTGGGTAGGGGGATCACGCGCACCAGCGCCTGCACCGCAGCCGAGGACACCTGGAGCACCGGCTTGCTGGCCGCCACCACCATGATGGCGAACACAAACAGCGGTTCGGTGAAGTTGCGGCCGTCCAGGTAGGCCATGGCATTGCTGAAGCCTTCAATGGCCCCCATCACCGCCATGAACAGCATGGCCCACACCCCAAACACGATTTCCACCTCGGCCAGCAAATGCCACACACCTGCATGGGCCGGGCGCGTGTGCGCCAGGTGTTCGAAAAACTTGGTAGAGAACGTGTGTATCAGTGCCAGGGCGAACAAGGCCGCTGCCACGGCTTGAATGGTGGTGGGATTCATGGGCTGTATGTCTCGTTGTGGGTTCCCGCACCGGCAGTGCGGGGCGGCGGATTGTAGGGCGCAGCCGCGCCTTGAATTCTCAACCGCAATCAGGCGTGCAAGCGCTCGAACGGTAGGTTCTGCTTCACCAGGATCACGGTACAGGGTGCGTCCATGGCAACCTTGATGGGTACCGTGGCCACAAATCGCTGCATTTGGATACCGTGTGTGGCTGCACCCATGACGATCATGCTGACATGGTTGCCTTCCGCATAGCGAACCAATGCACCGGCAACGTCGTTGGACTCAAGGACGTGAAAAGACGTTTGGTGACCGTCCAAATCCAGCGGCTCAGCCCACTGACGCAGCATCGCAAGATGCCGCCGGTGCACACTCGTTTCGCTGTGCTCACTTTGGGTGCTGCTGGTATCGCCCGGCGATATGACAGTGACACAAGCCAAACGGGCGCCCGGGCGGATTCCCAGTGACCGTCCGACGGCTTGGCGGAGTGAATACAGCGTGGCGTCAGTCACATCGTGATGAGGCACCGCCACCATCAAGATGGGCACTTCGTCAATTTGCTGTGATGGCATGGGGCTTGGCTGGTAGTGTTTGCCAGCTGCCTTGATCCATCTCTTGAAGTGTTCTTTGAACCCAGTGCCCTGTGTTCTTTTCCCTCGGGCCGTTACTTTGATCTGCGTTGGGTTTGCGAGGTCCAACGCCAAATGGGCAGCCGATGGATACCTGAGCGCTGCCTCATGCTCTAGGCACTTGAGCACGACCTCTTGCAACCACTCGGGCAAATCAGGTCTGTGTGCACGCAAAGGCTTAGGGTCCATCCACAGGCGTTGGCGCATTCCCCCTGCCGTGGTTGGTGCACCGAACGGCAATTCGCCAGTTGCCAACTCGTAGAGCATCACGCCGAGTGCAAACACATCGCTGCGTGGATCCCCCCGAACGCCAACCACCTGTTCAGGCGCAATCCAAGCTGGAGAGCCAACTGCCTTGCGCAATTCTTCGGCCAACAAATCGGGGTAGTGGGCATGACAAGACAGCCCGAAGTCCAGCAACACCGCTGTGCCATCGGGCTTGATCAGAACGTTTGCCGGTTTGAGGTCGAGGTGGCAGGCATTCTGGCGGTGCAGGCCGTGCAGCGCACGTGCAATGGCTTCCCCCAACTCGGCGACGGTGCTTGCATCCAGCGGGGTGTGTTCGGCTCCGGGTTTGGCAAGCCAATGGTCGAGGGTCTTGCCTGGTACGTGCTCCATGACAAGATGGGGTACGTTGTGCAGATCACCCGCTGCCACAAACCGGGGAACATGTGGCCCGGTCAACACCTGCATCAACTGATGCTCAACTTCGAAACTGACGATGTTCTCTGCGCCATCACCCGCAGTCATGCGCGGGATTTTCATGACCATCGGAAAACCAGGATCGATGGCTCCCTTGGCGTAATGAACGGCGTAAATGTGTGCCATTCCTCCGGCGTGAATGCATGCGTCGATGACAAAACCATCGAGTTCCGCGCCGGGTTGCAGCAGTTTCATCGTCCTTCTTCCAGCCTTTTGGCAAAGTATTCGGGGAGTCCGGCTCGACGCACTGCTGCGGCGGCACCGGAATGGTCGTAGGGTAGGCGGTGAAAGGTCAAACGGCTCTGAGCCATGTCAAACAATGCGTACATCGTCAGCGGCTTGCCGTCCCGTGGTTGACCGACAGAGCCGACCGTGGCAATCCACTGACGGTGCGCCGGTGTGGGAATGGGTACCCCTGGCATTGGCGAAAAAGCCATGAGGCCACGGCCATTGCCGCGGTAATAGAGCGTCTGCTCATGCACGTGTCCGCCAAACACGTAACGGATGTCCGGGTCTGAGGTGGCAGCTTCCAGGCTCGCAAGCGCACTTCTGGGGTCGTCCACATAGCGCCATTTGAGGGGTGTATCGGCGCTGGCATGCACAAAAAAAGTGTTCCCCAATTTGGCAGTCATCGGCAGATCTGACAGGAAGCGACGTTGGTCAGCACTGAGCTGAGCGTGTGTCCATTCAGCGGTTGCGTCGCCTTGCAGAATGCTTTGTGCAGGTGGGGTCACTGCCATCGCATCGTGATTGCCCTGAACAACCAGTGCACCTTGTGCGACATATTCCTGGATTCGTTCCAGTACCGGAACAGGATCACCCCCATAGCCCACCAGGTCACCCAGAAATGCCCATCTCTGTGCTCCTTGTTCGGCCGCGTGTAGCAAACAAGCATCCAGTGCCTGCAGATTGGCATGTATGTCAGATAGCAAAGCCAGTTTCATACGATGCCCAGCGAAGATGTTTCAGTTGTTGCCCAGGAGTTCTTTGAGCGGTCGGACCGCTTCCGCACCCAGAGCATCTGTGAGCTTGGGGAGCAGTGCCACCAGGTCATCGTTGTTCAGTGCGGCTTCCACCGCCAGATTCAGGCGAAACCCCCTGAGGCCCATTTGAGCCGACAGTTGGGTTGCCAGGCGTGAGGCCTGGGTGAACACCTGCGCGTCGGTTTTCTGGTCAGGCACGGCCTGGGCCACTGCGGCAGGGCCTGGTTGAGGTGCCGGTGTGGGTGGTTGGAGAAAACCTTTGGTGAGAAGGTCTTCAATGTCCGCTTCAACGATCCCCAGCCCTGTTGTGGCCTTCAATACGTCGGCCAGTGTGCGCTGGCCGTCGAACAGAATGAAAACGGCTCTTTGCCGAGCACTCAAGTCGGAAGAGCGTTGCTTGAATGCGTTTTGCCCTGCCTCGGTTTTGGCGTAGCGCATGGAGTTGGTCTGAAAGCCCCGAGGCAGGCGAATGTGAATTTATTTCTTATCAGCTTCTGCAGCAGCGGGTGCTGGTGCCGCAGCGGGAGCTGCTGCGGGCGCTGCAGCTGGAGCAGCTGCTGGCTCGGTTTTGGCTGGTGGGTGTTCTTCAATGCCGTGCTTCTCACCACTCATGTCGATGTCGCCACCCTTCATGAGGATGAATATGGCCAGAGCGGAGAAAACAACGAAACCCAGGAAAATTTTGATCATGATGTACTGAAGTTGAAAGAACAAAACCCACGTCGTGAGAGCATGGGTTTTGTTGATTTTGCCGATGATTCATGGAGGAGGGGAGATATCCCCTCCCGCCACTCAGTCTTGGCTGTAAATGTCGTTGTCTTTGGTTTCGCGGACGAACAACATACCAATCACGAGGCTCATACCTGCAATGATGATGGGGTACCACAGTCCGTAATACATGTTGCCGTTCTGAGCAACCATCGCGAAGGCAATGGTGGGCATCAGACCCCCGAACCAACCGTTACCGATGTGGTAGGGCAGGGACATCGATGTGTAGCGAATGCGTGTTGGGAACATTTCAACCAGCATGGCGGCGATTGGGCCGTACACCATGGTCACGTAGATCACCAGCACGGTCAAGATCAAGATGATCTTCAGCTTGTCCACGCGGGCAGGATCTGCCTTGGGAGGATAGCCAGCAGCCTTGAGGGTTTCGGACACTTCTTTCTTGAAAGCGGCGATGTTCTTGACAGATTCTGCGTCGAACTTGCTGCTCACAACCGTACCAGTGGGCGCGGCGATTTCCTTGTCGCCAATCTTCACGATGGCAGGGCCTGCAGCGGCAGCGACAGCGTTGTCGTAGCTCACAGAGTTTTGTGCCAGGAAGCGCTTGGCGATGTCGCAAGACTTGGTGAAGTCGATTTCGCGGGCCACGGGGTTGCCCTGGAATGAGCAATCACCAGCAGCAGCCGTCACCACGATCTTGTTTTTCTCTTGAGCTTCTGCCAACGCTGGGTTTGCTGCTTGGGTAAGCGCGCTGAACAGCGGGAAGTAAGTCAGGATAGCCAGCAGCAAACCAGCCATGATGATGGGCTTGCGGCCGATCTTGTCGGACAAGGTACCGAAAATCACGAAGAACGGTGTGCCGATGATCAGGGACACAGCCACCAGAATGTTTGCGGTAGAACCATCCACTTTCAGCACGCTGGTCAGGAAGAACAGCGCATAGAACTGGCCCGAGTACCACACCACAGCCTGACCGGCCACAAGACCAAACAGGGCCAGCAGCACCACTTTCAGGTTTTTCCACTGACCAAAAGCTTCGGACAGAGGGGCTTTGGAGGTTTTGCCTTCAGCCTTCATCTTTTGGAAGGCAGGGGATTCGTTCATGGAGAGACGAATCCACACAGACACGGCCAACAACAAGATGGACACGATGAAAGGCACGCGCCAACCCCAGTCACCAAAGGCTTCTTCACCGACGATGGTGCGGGTGCCCAGAATGACCATCAGCGACAGGAACAAGCCCAATGTGGCGGTGGTTTGAATCCACGCGGTGTAGGCGCCGCGACGGCCATCAGGCGCGTGTTCGGCCACATAGGTGGCAGCACCACCGTATTCACCACCCAAAGCCAGACCTTGAAGCATGCGCAAGCAGATCAGGATGATGGGAGCGGCCACGCCGATAGAAGCGTAGTTGGGGAGAATACCCACGATGAATGTCGCACCGCCCATCAACAAGATGGTGACCAGGAAGGTGTACTTGCGACCGATCATGTCACCCAGGCGGCCGAAGAACAATGCGCCAAATGGACGGACGATGAAGCCAGCAGCAAAGGCCAACAAGGCGAAAATGAACGCAGCAGCAGGGTCAAGACCACTGAAGAACTGCTTCGCAATGATGGCTGCCAAAGAGCCGTACAGGTAAAAGTCATACCACTCGAACACGGTACCCAACGATGAAGCAAAAATCACTTTGCGTTCTTCGGCAGACATCGGGCGAATTTCAGTTTGCGCCATGAATAAGTCTCCTGTTAAAAAACAATTTGGTGCCCCTCGATGGACACCTGAAGGCTATTCTTGGAAGCGCGGCTGACGGTGTTCTGACGAAAACCGGCTGTTGCGACTCAAAATAATTACCCCTTACTTACAAAATAAGTGGTAACCCTTGGTTTTCGTTCCGCATGGTGAATTCTGGGGCTTCCTTGATTTTGCTCAACTCAGTAGACCAATCGGTCGGGCCGGATTTCCTGCAGGATGGTGGTGGAAATTTCTTCGATCGATTTGGTGGTGGTCGACAACCAGCGGATGCCTTCGCGGCGCATCATGGCTTCTGCTTCGGCCACCTCATGGCGGCAGTTTTCAAGCGATGCGTAGCGTGAGTTGGGCCGGCGTTCGTTGCGGATTTCGCTCAGGCGCTCCGGCTGAATGGTCAGCCCGAAGATTTTTTTCCGGTGCGGTACCAACGCGGGTGGCAGCTTGCGGCGCTCAAAGTCTTCGGGTATCAGGGGGTAGTTGCTAGCCTTCAGTCCGTATTGCATGGCCAGGTACAGCGATGTGGGCGTTTTGCCACTGCGGCTGACGCCCACCAAAATCACATCGGAGCCCGCCAGGTCGCGGTCGCTTTGGCCGTCGTCATGGGCCAGTGAGAAGTTGATGGCTTCAATGCGGTCGTGGTACTCGCGGCTTTTGGATGCGTCAGAGAACCTGCCCACGCGGTGGTTCGATTTGATGCCCAGTTCGGCCTCCAGCGGGGCAACGAAGGTGCCAAACATGTCGAGCATCAGGCCCTGGCACTGCTCGTTGATGACGGCCAGCACGTCCATGTTGACCAGCGTGGTGAACACGATGGGCTTGCGCCCCTCGACCTGTGCCGTGTGGTTGATCTCGCGCACCACGTTGTGTGCCTTGTCCACACTGTCGGTGAACGGCATGCGGATCATCCGGTGGTGGGACTCGAACTGGTTCAGGATGGCTTTGGCAAAGGTTTCGGCTGTGATGCCGGTGCCATCGGAAATCAGGAAAACGGCGCGGTTGGGCATGGTGGTGTGTTGAGTTGGCGAAGTTGAGTGGCTGATGCTGGGTGGCAAAAGTACCGCTGTGAACCTGACAGAATGACGCGCAAGGCTGGGGCTCTCCGGGTTGTGTGCAGAACGTCCACGGTCTTTCTTCCAAACTTATGTCATCCATCGCATCTTTTCGGCCCCGGTTGCTTGACGACCTGAAAGCTTACACGCGGGCCAGTTTCTTGCGTGACTTGGGGGCCGGGGCCACCGTGGGCATCGTTGCATTGCCGCTGGCCATGGCGTTTGCCATTGCCAGTGGCCTCAAACCCGAGGCGGGGTTGTGGACCGCCATCATTGCGGGCTTTCTGATTTCTGCATTGGGTGGCTCGTCGGTGCAGATTGGCGGGCCGGCAGGTGCGTTCATCGTGATCGTGTACGGCATCGTCGAGCGTTATGGCGTGGCCAACCTGCTGATTTCCACGGCCAGTGCGGGTGTGCTGTTGTTTTTGCTGGGGCTGTTCAAGCTCGGCTCTCTGGTGCGCTATGTGCCGGTCAGTGTGGTGATTGGCTTCACCAACGGCATTGCCGTCTTGATTGCGTTGTCTCAGGTCCGGGACTGGCTTGGCCTGTCGATCGACAAGATGCCCGGTGATTTTTTCAGCCAGATCAAGGTGCTGGGCCAGGCCATGGGCAGCTTCAACCCCTATGCGTGTCTGTTGGGTGTGGCCTGCGTGGTGGGCTTGTTTGCATGGCCCCGGTTGTGGGGCGTGGATTCTGCCTTTCGCAAGCGGCTGGACGGCCTGGGCACCTTGAGTGCGTTGAAAGAAACGTCGCGCATGCCCGCGCCCGTCATTGCGCTGGTGAGCCTCTCGCTGGTGGCATGGGTGTTCAGCTTGCCGGTTGAGACCATTGGCTCGCGTTTTGGTGGCATTCCCCAAGGGGTGCCGGGCTTTGCCTTGCCTGATTTCAGCTGGGAAACCGTCAAGCAACTGGTGTTGCCCACGCTGACCATTGCCATGCTGGGTGCCATCGAATCTCTGTTGTGCGCCCGGGTGGCGGACCAACTGTCTGATTTCCCCAAACACGACCCCAACCAGGAACTGATGGCGCAGGGTGCAGCCAATTTTGTGGTGCCGTTCTTCGGTGGCATGCCCGCCACCGGCACCATTGCACGCACCGTGACGAACATCCGCTCGGGTGCTGTGTCGCCTGTGGCTGGCATGGTGCACGCCGTCACGCTGGCGGTGGTTGTGCTGGCGGGTGCGCCCCTGGCCGCCCACATTCCGCTGGCGGTGCTGGCTGGGGTGCTGCTGTTTGTGGCCTGGAACATGGGCGAGTGGCGCGAATTTGGACGGTTGCGCCATTACTCCAGTCATTACCGCCTGATGATGCTGTCCACGTTTTTTGTGACGGTCATTTTTGACCTCACGGTGGCGGTTGAACTGGGGCTGGTGCTGGCCGTGGTGCTGTTTGTGCGCAGGCAAAGCGACATCTTCAGTGCCACTGAAATCCTGCGCACCGACTCAGAGCTGCGTTTCCGGTTGTATGGCTCGCTGTTTTTCGGTGCGGTCGGCAAGATGGATTCGTTGGTGAACGCCGTTCAGGCGGCCCCCGTAGGCACACAGGTGACGCTGGACATGACCATGCTGGTGAGCCTCGACACCACAGGGCTTGACGCGTTGGAACAGTTGTTCAAGGCGGTGGAAAAACGCGGTGGCACGCTCAGTGTGACGGGTGTTCAGCCCCATCCCTTGTCGCTGATGGAGCGCACAGGGTTTGCCCAACGGCTGCATCGGGTGGGGTGATTGCTTTCGGTGTGCTGACTCCGTTGGTCCGGCTGTGACACGCCAACCGGTCCAAGTCCCTACAATTCCGCGATTGCCCCGGGCGCGCACCGGGGATCGGTTGAGTCAGAGCCCATTCCCACAACCAGAACCACAGGAATGACGGGCATACGCTGGTCTGCCGAGACAGGTTTTTTAACTTAGATGGAGTGTTCCCATGTCTCAACTGTTCAGCCCGGATGCCCTTGTGGTGCCTTTCGAGCAACTCCGCATGTCCGACGTCGAGTCGGTCGGCGGAAAAAATGCCAGCCTCGGCGAAATGATTTCACAGCTGCCGACGGGCGTGCGCGTGCCCACCGGCTTTGCCACCACCGCCCACGCGTTCCGCGAGTTTCTGGCCTTTGACGGCCTGACCGCACGCATCAACGCCAAGCTCGATGCCCTCGACACCGAAGACGTGCGCGCCTTGGCACAGGTGGGCGCTGAAATCCGCGCCATGGTGGAAGCCCAGCCGTTTCCTGCCGACCTGGACAAAGCCATTCGCGACGCGTTTGCCACCCTGAGCGCGGGCAACCCTGCCGCCAGCTTTGCCGTGCGTTCGTCGGCCACCGCCGAAGACCTGCCCGATGCATCCTTTGCCGGACAGCAGGAAACCTTTTTGAACGTCGTGGGCATTGAAGAAGTGCTGCACAAAATGAAAGAGGTGTTTGCCAGCCTCTACAACGACCGCGCCATCAGCTACCGCGTGCACAAGGGCTTTGCCCATGCCGACGTGGCCTTGAGTGCTGGCGTGCAGCGCATGGTGCGCTCCGACCTGGGTGCTGCCGGCGTGATGTTCACCATCGACACCGAAAGCGGTTTTGAAGACGTGGTGTTCATCACCAGCAGTTATGGTCTGGGCGAAACCGTGGTGCAGGGCGCAGTCAACCCCGACGAGTTTTACGTGCACAAGCCCATGCTCAAAGCAGGCAAGCGCGCCGTCATCCGCCGCAACCTGGGCTCCAAGCTGATCCAGATGGAGTTCAGCACCCCCGAAGAAAAAGCAGCGTCCGGCAAGCTGGTGAAAACCACCGACGTGCCTGTGGAGCAGCGCAACCGCTACTCCCTGACGGATGCCGACGCCGAGCAACTGGCTCACTATGCGCTGGTGATTGAGCAGCACTATGGCCGCCCCATGGACATTGAGTGGGGCAAAGACGGCACCGACGGCCAGCTGTACATCCTGCAAGCCCGCCCCGAAACCGTGAAGAGCCAGGCCGCAGGCAAGGTGGAACACCGATACAAACTCAAAGGCAAAAGCACGGTGCTGGCGCAGGGCCGGGCCATTGGCCAGAAAATTGGTACCGGCCCCGTGCGCCTGGTGCACAACATTTCTGAAATGGACACCGTGCAACCCGGCGACGTGCTGGTCACTGACATGACCGACCCCAACTGGGAACCTGTGATGAAGCGCGCCAGCGCCATCGTCACCAACCGGGGTGGCCGCACCTGCCACGCCGCCATCATTGCCCGCGAATTGGGCATCCCCGCCGTGGTGGGCTGTGGCAACGCCACAGACAAACTCGCCACCGGCATGCTGGTGACGGTGAGTTGCGCCGAAGGCGACACCGGCAACATTTACGACGGCCTGCTGGAAACCGAAGTGACCGAGGTGCGCCGGGGCGACATGCCCGAGATCGACGTGAAGATCATGATGAACGTGGGCAACCCCCAACTGGCGTTCGACTTCGCGCAGATTCCCAACGGCGGCGTGGGCCTGGCCCGCCTGGAGTTCATCATCAACAATAACATCGGTGTGCACCCCAAAGCCATTTTGGAGTATCCCAACATCGATGCCGACCTGAAAAAGGCCGTGGAGTCTGTGGCCCGTGGCCACGCAAGCCCCCGCGCGTTTTACGTGGACAAGGTGGCCGAAGGCGTGGCGACCATTGCCGCTGCGTTCTGGCCCAAGCCGGTCATCGTGCGTTTGAGCGATTTCAAGAGCAACGAATACCGCAAGCTCATGGGCGGCAGCCGCTACGAGCCCGATGAAGAAAACCCGATGCTGGGCTTCCGTGGTGCAGCGCGTTACATCAGTGCCGACTTCCGCGAAGCCTTTGCCATGGAGTGCGAAGCGCTCAAGCGCGTGCGCAACGACATGGGCCTGACCAACGTGCAGGTCATGGTGCCGTTTGTGCGCACCCTGGGCCAGGCCAAGAAAGTCACCGAAATGCTCGCCGAGAAGGGCTTGGCGCGTGGCGACAACGGCCTGAAGGTCATCATGATGTGCGAGGTGCCGAGCAACGCGGTGCTGGCCGACCAGTTCCTGGAGTACTTCGACGGCTTCAGCATCGGCTCCAATGATCTGACCCAGCTCACCTTGGGCCTGGACCGCGATTCGGGTCTGGAGTTGCTGGCCGCCGACTTTGATGAACGCGACCCTGCCGTCAAAGCCCTGCTGTCCAAGGCCATCGGTGCGTGCAAGGCCGCTGGCAAGTACGTGGGCATCTGCGGGCAAGGCCCCAGCGATCACGCCGACTTTGCTGTGTGGCTGAAGGACGAGGGCATCAGCTCCATCTCCCTCAACCCCGACTCGGTGGTGGACACCTGGAAGCTGCTGGCTGGCTGAATTTGAGGCTTTTTATGCCTCCAGCGCTTGTCAGTATTGATAATTGTGCTATTTAGAAAAACGGCCCTTTGGGGCCGTTTTTTTCATGGCGCTCAGCGGTGTGAATGGGCCGTGCCGTCGTCCTGCAGGGCCAGGCGGCGGTGCATCGCGGCCAGCGCCACCACGTAGGCCACCGCCGATGCCACCAGCAGCGCAAACGCAGTGGCCATGCCCCAGGCATCGGCGAGTCGACCCACGCTTTGCGATGCCAGAGCTGCCCCAGCCGATATGGCGATCATCATCAGCGCCGAGAGGCGCGAGGCCTCCTGAGGCAGCGCGTGGATCAGGCTGCCCAGCAAAATCGGAAACCCCACCGACACCCCCAGGCCCACGCCCAGGCTGGCCAGCACAAACAGCACCTGCATGGCCCCGGCCAGCGCTGGCTGGGTGTGGGCCATCCAACCAGCGCCGTTTTGCACCAGCAGGGCACCGACGCACAGCCACGCCAGGCGGGTGATTTTGGTTTCCATGCGCCAACGACTCACTGCAAAGGTTTGCCACACACGTCCCACCAACATGCCCAGCATCAGGGCAAACACGGCCTGGCGTGCCAGGGTGGCACCCCATTCGAGACCCTGTTCCACATAGCTGACCAGCCAGTAGTTCTGGCCCCATTCCACATAACCCACCAACATGGCGGCAGCCAGTCCCGGCAGCACCACCGGGTGTGTCGCCAAGGTGAGGTAGCCCTGACCGTGGGCGAGGTCGGCTGGGGCGGCGTTGTCCGGTGGAGGTGTGTTCAGCGCCAGGCCGGCATAGACCCTGCGGGGCCAGAGCAGGGCCACCAGCACAGCCACAAACCCCACAAACGCGAGATAGGGCCCGCGCCAGGCAGGGTCCACCGCGAACCAGCCAGCCACCCACAGCGGGGCTACCAGCGTGCCCAGGCTGAACCCCACGTCCACCAGACCAATGAAGCGGGTGCGCGTCTCGCTGTCGCTGCTCATGTTGGCCAACACGCCGTGGCCCAGCGTGAAAAGGGCCGACTCGGTCACTGCAGTCAGAGCAAAACAGGCCACCAATACTGCAAATGTGGGTGCGTTCGCCAAGCCCACCAGCATGGTCAGTGTGAAGCAGGCATAGGCCAAAAACAGGCGGCGGGTGTCAAACCGTTTGGCAATGTGCCCGCCCAGCAACGAGCCCACCACGCCACCGGCCGACGACAAGGTCATGAGCAGGCCCATGTCCTGGTAGCTGAGTTGCCACTGCGCTCTCAGGTTGGGTGTGACCAGCCCGAGCATGACCCCGAACATGCCCGCTGTGACCGCGCAATACAGCATCACCCACGCCAGATAAGGCGTCTGGCGTATGAAGTGGCGCGTGTTCAAGGCGAGGAGGTGTCGGCCACAAAGGCAGCCCGCAAGGCGTCAACCCGGGCGCGGTTCACGCCGAAGTCCTTGCGGCCGAGGCGGCTCGATGAGCGCACATGCACCTGCTGGGCGGCTGGGTCAAGCCACAGTTCGACGTCGTCCACGAAGCGGAGCCAGCGGGTGGTGGCTTCGGCCCGGACATAGCCGTCGGTTTGGCTGACGATCTGTGTGCCCGGTTGCTGCGAGAGCAAAGCGGTCAGCCGCTGCAATGCCTGAGCGCCGGACTCGCCGCTGCGGGGCGCAAATGGCTCAATCGCTGCGTAGGCAGTCTGGGGGTGGTCGGGGTACAGCACAGCCTGGCTGCTGACGCTGTTGGGTGTGGTCGAAGGTGCCGCCAGGCGGCCTTGCTGGACGCCCAATGCCTGTGGCGGGCTGCCACGCAGCAGACCGAGTTGTCCGGCTACGAGCAGTAATGCTGCGGCGCCAACGATGGCCAGTACCGAAAAGAAAAGGAGTTTGGAAATCACGGTGCGGAATCTGGTGAACAAACAAGGGACGAATGGTACGCAGAAATCGTTTGCATGGTTGTTGCGCGTGCTTTGATGTGCCCTACAGACCCCCCATTACATAGGGTGCCCCCCGAGTGACATTGGCGTCAATGGCCTCACAATGGCTGCGCTGCAGGGAGATGACAAAAACAACTGCATTGGCTGAGGCCATGGGACCAGCGCAGTCCCTCGGGTCCAGTCAGGAGATCTACGCACCGTGTGGACTGACAAGACCGTTCTGAACAAAAGTGAATTGGGCAAGGCTGCGATCGCGCAGCGCCTGCCGTCTTTGCCTGTCCGCCTTCGGCCTGTGCTGATACTGGTGGACGGCAAGCGCACCGTGGGTGAACTGCTTCGCTTGCTGGAGAGCTTGGGTGGCGCGTCGGCGCTGGAAGAATTGCTGGCGTTGGGCATGGTGGACGAGCCCCAGGCCGCCGCAGCCCCTGTGGCCGTTGCTCGCAACAACGTCGCCGAAGACGCGGCCCCGTCCATGCCTTTTGCCGATTTCGCGCGTGAGGTGGGGGTGTTCTTCGAGCGCGAGCTGGGTCCCAATGGCCAGATACTGGTGCTGCAAATCGGCGCAGCCAAAGACATGCGAACCCTCAAGCCCCTGGTTGATCGAGGCCTCGACAACCTGAAGTACTTCAAAGGCACGGGCGCGGTGGCCGATTTCAAGGCCACTCTGGGTCAGCAGGCGCCTCGCGCCTGACAGGCAGCGGGCGCGCGCCCGGTTCAGCGCCGGCGCCCGCCCAGCAAACCACCCAGCACTCCCCGCAAAATCTCGCGACCGATTTGGGTGCCCACGGTGCGCACGGCCGACTTGGCCATGGTCTGCACCAAGCCGTCGCGCTGGGCCCCGCGTGGGCCGGTGCTGCCAAACAACAGGTCGTTGAAGCCGCCCATCAAGCCGCCGCCCTCGGCCGGGGTGGCACCTCCGGCGGCTGGTTTGCCCGGGGCGGCCGCTCCGGCAGGCCCTGCTGCACCCGCCGCGCTGGTGGTTGCGTTGCCTCGCAGCAATTCGTGGGCGCTCTCACGGTCTACCGTTTGCTCGTACACACCTGCCACCAGGCTGTTGGCCAACAGGGCCTGACGTTGCGCGGGTGTGATGGGCCCCAGTTGCCCGGCAGGCGGCAGCACGTAGGCCCGCTCGGTCACGCTGGGCCGGCCTTTTTCGTCCAGAAAGCTCACCAGCGCTTCGCCCACGGCCAGTTCTGTGATGGCTGCCTCGATGTTGAGCCCGTCTTTGGGGCGCATGGTCTGTGCTGTGGCCTTCACGGCTTTCTGGTCGCGGGGGGTGAAGGCGCGCAGGGCGTGTTGCACGCGGTTGCCCAACTGGGCCAGCACGCTGTCGGGAATGTCCAGCGGGTTTTGCGTGACGAAGTACACACCCACGCCTTTGGAGCGCACCAGGCGCACCACCAGCTCAATGCGTTCGACGAGGGCCTTGGGCGCGTCGGCAAACAGCAGGTGCGCTTCGTCGAAGAAGAACACCAGTTTGGGCTTTTCGAGGTCGCCCACCTCGGGAAGGGTTTCAAAGAGTTCGCTCAGCATCCACAACAAAAAGGTGGAATACAGCTTGGGCGAATTCATCAGTTTGTCGGCTGCCAGGATGTTGACCATGCCAAATCCGTCCACCGTCTGCATGAAGTCGGCGATGTTGAGCATGGGCTCGCCAAAAAACACATTGCCGCCTTGTTCGTCCACCTGCAACAGCGCCCGCTGGATGGCACCGATGCTGGCGGCGCTGATGTTGCCGTACTCGGTGGTGAACGATTTGGCGTTGTCGCCCACGTGCTGGCACATGGCACGCAGGTCTTTCATGTCGAGCAGCAGCATGCCGTTGTCGTCGGCCACTTTGAACACCAGCTGCAACACACCTGCCTGGGTCTCGTTCAGGTTGAGCATGCGAGACAGCAGCAGGGGGCCGAGGTCGCTGACGGTGGCACGCACAGGGTGCCCCTGTTGTCCAAACACGTCCCACAAGGTGGTGGGAAAGGCTTTGGGCTCAGGTGCTGACAGCCCCCGATCGGCCAGTATCTTGGCCATTTTTTCACCCACATGGCCGGGCTGTGACACACCGGTGAGGTCGCCTTTGATGTCGGCCATGAAGACTGGCACGCCGATGCGCGAAAACTGCTCGGCCAGGGCCTGCAGTGTCACGGTTTTGCCTGTACCCGTGGCGCCGGTGATCAGGCCGTGTCGGTTGGCTTTGTCGGGGTGGATGACGCAGGCAGTGGTGGCGTTCTGGGCGATGAGCAGGGCGTCGGTCATGGAAACCTCAAAAAGTACAATCAAGGGTTGTGTTTCGGCGCTCCAGCGTATCTCAAATTCAAGAGGGTTTTCATGGCAGGTCATTCCAAATGGGCCAACATCCAACACCGCAAGGGCCGTCAGGACGAAAAGCGCGGCAAGCTCTGGACGCGTGTGATCCGCGAAATCACCGTGGCCGCACGCAGCGGTGGCGGTGACCTGAGCGCCAACCCCCGGCTGCGCCTGGCCATCGACAAAGCCAAGGCTGTCAACCTGCCTGCCGACCGCATCAAGTACAACATCGACAAAGCCACCGGCAATCAGGAAGGTGTGCAGTACGAAGAAATCCGCTACGAGGGCTATGGCATTGGCGGGGCAGCCGTGATCCTGGACACCATGACTGACAACCGCGTGCGCACGGTGGCCGAGGTGCGCCACGCCTTCAGTAAACACGGCGGCAACCTGGGCACCGAAGGCTCGGTGGCGTTCCAGTTCAAGCATTGCGGCCAACTGGTGTTTGCGCCCGGTGTGAGCGAAGACAAGGTCATGGAAGTGGCGCTTGAAGCCGGTGCAGACGATGTCATCACCGATGACGACGGCGCCATCGAGGTGCTGACCAGTCCGCAAGAATTCGAAGCCGTGAAGAACGCCTTGGAGGCCGCTGGGCTGGTGCCCGAAATGGCCGAGGTGACCATGCGCGCCGACAACACCATTGATCTGGCCGGTGAAGATGCCGCCCGCATGCAAAAGCTGCTGGACGTGCTGGAAGACCTGGACGACGTTCAAAACGTGTTCCACAACGCGGCCATTGCCGAATGAGCCCTGTCATGACGCAATCAAACATGCAAGTGCTGGTGGTGGGTGGCGGTGGCCGTGAGCACGCCCTGGCCTGGCGACTGCGCCAGAGCCCCAGCGTGGCCCAGGTGTTTGTGGCCCCTGGCAACGGCGGCACTGCGCACGACGCCGCGCTGACCAACATTGCCATCACCGACGTGGTGGCCCTGCGCGAGTGGGCGCAGGCCAACGCCATCGGCCTGACCGTGGTCGGCCCCGAGGCCCCGTTGGCCGCCGGCATCGTCGATGAGTTCCGTGCCCACGGCCTGGCCGTGTTCGGCCCCACCAAAGCCGCTGCGCAACTCGAAAGCTCCAAGGCGTTTTCCAAGGCGTTCATGCAGCGCCACGGCATTCCCACCGCCGCGTACGACACTTTCACCGACGCCACACTGGCCCACGCCTACATCGACCGCATGGGTGCGCCCATCGTGGTCAAGGCCGATGGCCTGGCCGCAGGCAAGGGCGTGGTGGTGGCCATGACCCTGGCCGAAGCCCACGAAGCGGTGGACTTCATGTTGGAGGGCAACAAGTTCGGCGTGCAGCACAACGCCGGTGGTGCCCGCGTGGTGATTGAAGAGTTCCTGGCAGGCGAAGAGGCCAGCTTCATCGTGGTGTGCGACGGCACAACCGTGCTGCCCCTGGCCACCTCGCAAGACCACAAGCGCCTGCTTGACGCAGACCAAGGCCCCAACACGGGTGGCATGGGTGCGTATTCGCCTGCGCCAGTTGTCACGCCTGCCGTGCACGACAAAGCCATGCGCGAGATCATCCTGCCCACCATCGCAGGCATGGAGGCCGACGGCATTCTGTACACGGGCTTTTTGTACGCGGGGCTGATGATCACCCCCAGCGGCGACGTGAAAACCCTGGAGTTCAACTGCCGCATGGGCGACCCCGAAACCCAGCCCATCATGATGCGCCTGCAGTCTGACCTGGCTGCCGTGCTGCTGGCTGCTGCCAATCAACAACTGGCTGGTGTGGAACTGCAATGGGACAGCCGCTGTGCCCTGGGTGTGGTGCTGGCCGCAGGCGGTTATCCGCTGGAGCCGCGCAAGGGCGATGCCATCACTGCCTTGCCCACCGACAGTGCCGACGCTGTGGTGTTCCACGCCGGCACCACTGTGGTCAATGGCCAATTGGTCACCTCGGGCGGGCGCGTGTTGTGCGCCACCGCCTTGGGTGCCACCGTGCGCGAGGCCCAGGCCGCTGCGTACCGCCTGGTGGATGGCGTGGTGTTCGACGGCATGCAGTGCCGCCGCGACATTGGCTACCGCGCGCTGTGAACCATTTTTCAACTGTGGCCCCCGCATGAGCACCACCACCTCCCATTTGAACGCCCAAACCGTTCGCACCTACTTGCTGGGCCTGCAAGACCGCATCACGACCGCCATTGCCTCCATCGACGGCACGGCGTTTCTGGAAGACGGCTGGAGCAAGCCCAGCGGCGAGTTGTTGCAAGGCAATGGCATCACGCGCATCCTGGAAGGCGGCCCCGTGTTCGAACGCGCCGGGTGCGGTTTTTCGCATGTCACGGGCCCGCGCTTGCCGCCCTCGGCCACCCAACACCGCCCCGAGCTGGCCGGTGCGCCGTTTGAAGCCATGGGCGTGAGCCTGGTGTTCCACCCGCGCAACCCCATGGTGCCCACCGTGCATATGAACGTGCGCATGATTGCCGCCACGCCCGTGGGCGGTGGCGATCCGGTGTGCTGGTTTGGCGGCGGCATGGACCTGACGCCGTACTACGGCTTCGAGGAAGACGCGGTGCACTTTCACACCGTGTGCCGCGATGCCTTGGCGCCGTTCGGCGACGACAAATACCCCCGCTTCAAAACCTGGTGTGACGAATACTTCTTCCTGAAGCATCGCAACGAGCAGCGTGGCGTTGGGGGGGTGTTCTTCGACGACTTTTCCGAACTGGGCTTTGACAACAGTTTTGCCATGATGCGCGCCGTGGGCGATGCGTTTCTGAAGGCTTATCTGCCCATCGTCGAGCGCCGCAAGGCACTGCCGCACACCGAAGCCGAGCGCGACTTCCAGCTCTACCGCCGCGGTCGCTACGTGGAGTTCAACCTGGTGTGGGACAGGGGCACGCACTTTGGCTTGCAATCGGGCGGTCGCAGCGAGTCCATCCTGCTGTCCATGCCGCCACTGGTGAGTTGGTCGTACGCGAAGAAACCCGAGCCTGGTACGCCTGAACACCGGCTGTACACCGACTTCTTGCCCCGCCGCGACTGGATTTGACCGAGTTGCTGAACCCCGGCGACGGAATCCCCCCCGTGCGGATTGGGCTTTACGGTGGGGCGTTCGATCCGCCGCACCTTGACCATGTCCGCATGGCCGAGGCGTTTGCCAGGCAGTTCCACCTGGACAGACTGATCGTCTTGCCCACGGGCGGCGCCTGGCACAAAACACGCCCCGTGTCGCCGGTGGCCCATCGCTTGGCCATGACGCGGCTCGCCTTCGGTGCCCTGGTCTTGCCCGAGGGCTGTGTCTGCGCGGTGGATGACCGTGAAACCCGCCGCACAGGGCCGAGTTACACACACGACACGTTGCTGGAGTTGCGCCACGAGTTGCACCCTGCGCAGTGGTACCTGTTGGTGGGGCAAGACCAGTTCGACCGCTTCACCACCTGGCACCGTTGGCAGGATGTGGCACAGCTTGCTACTCTGGTAGTAGCTGAAAGACCAATGCTGAAAAGCGATGGAATCGCTATTGATTTAAAATCGGGTGCATTGGCAGCGACTCATCTCGCACCGCACATTCCGTCGCACCCGCTGCATTGGAGCAGCACCGGCATCAGTTCCACTTCCATCCGCCAGAGTGTGCAGTCAGCACACGCAGACCGGCCGACCAACTTGCAAGACATGGTGCAACCCGCCGTCGCAAGCTACATTTCACAACACCAGCTTTACTCTCTTCACACATGACCAGCGAAACCCAGCCCCGCAAAACCGACGTTCAGAAACTGCAACGAGCCATCGTGGATGGTCTGGAAGACGTGAAGGGGCAAGACATCGTAGTGTTCAACACCGAGCACCTGTCGCCCTTGTTCGAGCGAGTCATCATCGCCAGCGGCACCTCCAACCGCCAGACCAAAGCGCTGGCCTCCAGCGTTAGCGACGCGGTGCGTGAAGCGGGTTTTCCAAAGCCCCGCGTGGAAGGTGAAGAAAACGGCGAATGGATCATCGTGGACTGCGGCGCTGCTGTGGCCCATGTGATGCAGCCCACCATCCGTGCGTACTACCACCTGGAAGAAATCTGGGGTGGCAAAACCGTGCGCCTGACCTCTGCCACAGCCAAAAAGGCTGAGGCGGCTGCTGCTTCCAAAGCCGCAGCACCCAAGTCGCCTGCACGCAAAAAAGCAGCCGTTGCCACCGAGGCAACTGTGGCGACCCCTGCCAAGGCCAGCCCCGCCCGCAAGGCAGCAGCCAAGCCCAAGGCTGCAACGCCTGAAGCCGCCGCCGTGAAGAAAGCCCCGGCCAAAAAAGCAGCTGCCAATGCCGCACCTGCGGCCACCGCAGTCAAAAAGCCTGCGGCCAAGAAGGCAGCGGCCACGGTGACTGCCAAAGTCAAAACCCTGGTGGTGGGAAAGCCGGCTGTGAAGAAAACAGCAGCCAAAACTGCAGGCAAAACCGCTCCTGCCGCTCGCAAGTCGCCCAGCCGCACATCCGCACGCTGACACCTGCCACCTGCCACCTGATTGCACCGCGCCGGAGCGCTCATGAAGCTCTGCATCGTGGCCGTGGGCCAGCGCATGCCCGACTGGGCGCAAACGGCCTACGACGACTACGCCAAACGCTTCCCACCCGACAGCCGGGTGGAGGTGAAAACCGTCAAAACCGAGCCCCGTGGCTCCAAAACCGTGGCCACGCTGATGGCCGCCGAACGTGCGCGCATCGAGGCGGTGCTGGCCCGTGGCACCCGGGTGGTGGTGCTGGACGAACGTGGCACCACCCTCACCACGGTGGCCCTGGCCCAGCAGCTCACGGTGTGGGAGCGGCAAGGTGAAGACGTGGCGTTTGTCATCGGTGGGCCCGACGGCCTGGACCCCGAGTTCAAAACCCAGGCTGCGCACCGCATCCGGTTGTCTGACATGACGTTGCCCCATGCCATGGCGCGGGTGCTGCTGATCGAGCAGCTCTACCGCGCCTGGTCAGTCAACCACAACCACCCCTACCACCGCGAATGAGCGCATCCGCCACGCCCCCTTTCGTATATCTGGCCTCGCAAAGCCCGCGCCGCCTGGACCTGCTCACTCAGTGGGGAGTGCGCTGCGAAACCCTGTTGCCCGACGCCGATGAAGATGCCGAGGCACTGGAGGCGGTGTTGCCGGGTGACACCCCCCGGCGCTACGTGCAGCGCGTCACGCGGTTGAAGTTGCAAGCCTCGCTGGCGCGCCTGGTGCGGCGCGGCTTGCCGTCGGCGCCGGTGCTGTGTGCCGACACCACTGTTGCATTGGGGCGGCGCATCATGGGTAAACCCGACAACTCCGCGCATGCACAGGCCATGCTGGCCGATTTGTCTGGCCAGACGCACCGCGTGTTGACGTCGGTGGCCGTCGGGCGCCTGGGTGCCGCGGGTGCGCCGCCTGACACCTGGCAAGCCCTCAGTGAGTCACGCGTGACCTTCGAAGCGCTCAGTGCCGACCAGATCGCCAGCTACGTGGCCACGGGTGAGCCCCTGGGCAAGGCTGGCGCTTATGGCATCCAGGGCCGGGCCGCGTTGTGGGTGTCGCGCCTCACGGGCAGTTACTCGGGCATCATGGGTCTGCCTGCGTTTGAAACAGCCACTGTGCTGCGCCACGCGGGCATCGAACTTCTCTGAACACACAACCCCAACCGAAGCGCCATGGGACAAGACATCCTGATCAACTGGGCTCCCCACGAAACTCGCGTGGCGGTGGTGGAGCAGGGCGCCGTGCAAGAGGTGCACATCGAGCGCACGCTCGAGCGTGGCCTGGTGGGCAACATTTACCTGGGCAAGGTCTCGCGTGTGCTGCCAGGCATGCAGTCGGCGTTCATTGACATCGGGCTGGACCGGGCGGCGTTTTTGCATGTGGCTGACCTGATGCCCAACATTGCGGCCAAACATGGCAACGGCCGCGACGGCTCACCCAGTGGCGGTGGCCAGAAGTCGGCCAACCTGCTGCAGCCCGATCCGGTGCTGCCCATTGAGAAGCAGATATATGAAGGCCAGGCGCTGATGGTTCAGGTGCTGAAAGACCCCATCGGCACGAAAGGTGCACGCCTGTCGGCCCAGATCAGCATTGCCGGGCGGCTGCTGGTGTTTTTGCCGCAAGACGCCCACGTGGGTGTGTCGCAAAAAATACCGGCGGAACAACGCGAATCCCTGCGACGCCGCTTGCTGGCGCTGACGTCGGACCTGGGCGGCGGATTCATTCTGCGCACCAACGCCGAAGACGCGACCGACCAAGAGCTTGCCGACGACATTGCCTACCTGCGCAAAACCTGGGCTCGCATCAAAGACGCCGCCGTGCGCCTGCCGCCGGCCAGCCTGTTGCACCAGGACTTGAGCCTGATGCAGCGGGTGATGCGCGACCTGGTGGGGGCCCAGACACAGGCCATCCGCATCGATTCGCGTGAGCAGTTTGGCGAGTTGCAACGTTTTGCCACTGAGTTCATGCCCGACACGGCGCCCAAACTGGCATTGCACACAGGCGAGCGCCCGGTGTTTGAACTGTTCAACGTGGACGAAGAAATCGTCAAGGCGCTGAGCCGACGGGTCGATTTGAAATCGGGCGGCTACCTCATCATCGACCAGACCGAAGCGCTGACGACCGTGGACGTGAACACTGGTGGTTTTGTGGGTGCGCGCAACTTCGACGACACCATTTTCAAGACGAATCTGGAGGCGGCGCAGTCCATTGCGCGTCAGTTGCGGCTGCGAAACCTGGGCGGCATCATCATCGTGGACTTCATTGACATGGTGCGGGAAGACCACCGCGAGGCTGTGCTGACCGAGTTCCGCAAGCAAATTGCCCGCGACCGGGTGAAAACCATGTGCGGCACGTTTTCGCAACTGGGGCTGCTGGAGATGACGCGCAAGCGCACCCGTGAGTCATTGGCCCACCTGCTGAGTGAGGTGTGCCCCGCTTGCCAGGGCCGTGGTGAGGTGAAAACCGCGCGCAGCCTGTGCTACGACATCCTGCGCGAAATTTTGCGCGAGGCCAGGGCCTTCAACCCGCGCGAGTTTCGTGTTGTGGCTTCACCCAAGGTGGTGGAGCTGTTCCTCGATGAAGAAAGTGCCCACCTGGCGGGCCTGAGCGACTTCATAGGCAAACCCATTTCGCTGCAAAGCGACAACGCCATGACGCAAGAGCAATACGACATCGTGTTGTTGTGATGTCCCGCGCAGAACACTTGGTTCTGAATTTCAAGTTTTTTCGTGCTCCAGCGCTTGACTGTATTGGATTGTCAGCTATCGTGATTTTCAGCGCCTGAGGCTTTGGTTGCGGGCTGGTGGTGCAGCCGGGCGTACAGGCCATCAGCGGCCAGCAGTTCGGCGTGGGTGCCTTGTTCGCGGATTTCGCCATCGGCCAACACCACCACGCGGTTGGCATGTTCGATGGTGCTCAGGCGGTGGGCAATCACCAGCGTGGTGCGCCCCGCCATCAGCCGCTGCAAGGCGTCCTGCACCAGGCGCTCCGATTCGTTGTCGAGGGCTGAGGTGGCTTCATCCAGTATCAGCACCGGTGCGTTTTTGTAAATGGCGCGAGCAATGGCCAGGCGCTGGCGCTGGCCGCCCGACAGTTCGGCCGCGTTGTGCCCCACCGTGGCGTGAATGCCCTTTGGCAGACGTGCCACCAGGTCGCCCAGGTTGGCTGACTGCAGGGCTTGCAGCACATGGGCTTCGTCCACCTCGGCCCCCAGGGACACGTTGGCCGCCAGGGTGTCGTTGAGCATGACCACATCCTGGCTCACAAACGCAAACTGTCGGCGCAAAGCTTGCAGGTTCCAATCGGGCAGCGCATGGCCGTCGAGGGCGATGCTGCCCTCGGTGGGCTCAATGAACCGGGGCAGCAGGTTGGCCAGAGTGGTTTTGCCCGAGCCCGATGGCCCCACCAGCGCCACCACTTCGCCGGGGGCTACGTCCAGATCGACCCGCTCCAGCGCGGCGTTGTCTGCGCCGGGGTAGCGAACGCTCACATTGCGCAGGCTGATGCGCCCCTCGCAGTGCCCCGGGTCGTGGGTGCCACCCGTTTGTTCGGGCGTTTCGTCCAGCAGGGCCAGGCCGCGCTCCAGCGCCGCCACCCCCCGTGTGATGGGTCCGGCAATATCGGCCAGGTGCTTGATGGGGGCCACCAGCATCAGCATGGCCGTGACAAACGACACGAAGTCACCGACCGTGACGCCATTGGTACTGCTTTGCCACAGCGCCGTGGCAATGACGGCCGAGAGTGCTGCTGCTGCCAGCATCTGGGTGAGGGGGGTCATGGCAGCGGATGCAACGGTCGATTTCAACGCCAGGCGCTTGAGCCCGTGGCTCAGGCGGTCAAACCGCTGCGCCTGCCCGGCCTGGGCGCCGTGCAGCCGAATCATGCGGTGTGCCAGCACGTTTTCTTCCACCACGTAGGCCAACTGGTCGGTGGCGGTCTGTGCAGATTGAGTCAGCCGATACAACCGGCTGGACAGCGCACGCATGACCCAGATCAGCACCGGGAAAATGCCCATCACGATCAGTGTGAGTTTCCAGTTCAGGAAAAACAGGTAGCCCAAGAGGGCGAGGAGCGTCAGGCTGTCTTTTGCCAGCGTGAGAAGTGCACCCACCAGCAATTGCGAGCCAGTTTGCACCTCGTACACCAGCGTGTTGGACAGGGCACTCGCGTTGTGCTGACGGAACAGGCGCAGGTCGGCGGTGGTCAAGCGCTGGAACATGGCGGTGCGCATGTGCAACAGGCCTGTGCTGGCGGTGTACGTGAGAGCGTATTGCGCGATGAAGCCAGCCAAGCCGCGCACCCCGAACAGCCCCAGCAACGCCGCAGGCACCATCCACAACGGCACGGCCCCCGCCGAAAAACCCTGGTCCAGCAACGCTTTCAACAGTGCCGGAATCATTGGTTCCGTCAATGCGCCCACCAGAGTGGCGATGGCAGCGAGTGCCATGCCAGAGCGCGCCGGTTTGAAATAGGGCCACAGGCGCAGCAGGCGGCGGGTGAGTGGGGGTGTGGTGGACAAGGGCGGGAACGTTTTGATTGGGGTGAGCACCAACGGAGCGTCCGGTATTATCAGCGGCTGCCTCCAGTGGCCTTTACCCAACGGTTCAACGCTTTTGCACATGTCTTTTTCTCTGTCTCGCCGCACCTTGCTGGGTGCCGCTGCCCTTGGCGCCTGGCCGGCTGCGCATGCCCAGTTCAGGGTTGATGTGTCTGGTGTCGGGCTGACGCAACTGCCGTTTTCGGTGGCTGCCTTCAAAGGCAACGAGTCTGCGCCGCAAGACCTGGCGGCCATTGTGCGTGCCGATCTCGAGCGCAGTGGCCAGTTTCGCCATGTGGCGCCGGTGGTGGGCGTGTTGCTCGACGAATCCAGCGTGCCCGACCTCGCCCCCTGGCGTGAACGGGTGACCGACGTGCTGCTGACAGGCAGTGTGTCGCGTCTGGCCGACGGTCGCTACGACGTCCGGTTTCGCTTGTGGGACGTGGTGCGAGCCAAAGATCTGGGGGCCATGAGCCTGCCGGTGGTGGCAGCCGACCTGCGACTGGCCGCCCACCGCGTGGCTGACTACGTGTATGAAAAACTCACGGGCGACAAAGGGGTGTTTTCCACCCGCATCGCGTATGTCACCAAAGGGGCGGGCAGCTACAACCTGTGGGTGGCCGATGCCGATGGCGAAAACGCCCAGGCTGCGTTCACCAGTGTCGAGCCCATCATTTCTCCTGCGTGGTCGCCGTCGGGCACACACTTGGCGTATGTGTCATTTGAATCCCGCAAGCCCGTGATTTATTCGCAAGAAGTGTCCACCTCGCGTCGGCGGATGGTGGCCAACTTCAAAGGCTCCAACAGTGCACCTGCCTGGATGCCAGATGGCAAACGCCTGCTGGCCACTTTGACTCTGGACGGCTCGTCGCAGATCTACAGCATCGACACCGGGACTGGTACGCAAACACGGCTGACCCAGTCGGGCAGCATTGACACCGAGCCTTCGGTGGATGTGAAAGGCAACTCGGTGTACTTTGTGAGCGACCGAGGTGGCGCGCCTCAGATCTACCGCATGTCGGCCACAGGTGGCTCTGCTGAACGCGTGACGTTCACCGGCGGTTACAACATCTCGCCCGCCATCAGCCCTGATGGACGCTGGTTGACTTACGTTTCTCGCGTGGGTGGCGCATTCAAGCTCCATGCCATGGACCTGTCCAGTGGTGCGGTCACGGCCCTGACCGACACCACTGCCGACGAAAGCCCGAGCTTTTCGCCCAACGGGCGACTCATCATGTACGCCACACGTGTGCAGGGTCGCGAGGCATTGATGACCACGACCCTGGACGGACGGATCAAAACCCGACTGGCCGGTGCCAAAGGGGATATCCGTGAACCGGATTGGGGTCCTTTTGCGCCGTAGCGCATGTTTGGTAACGTTTTATTGCTATTTTTTTAATTAACTTTCTGTCATGAAAAGCTCTACTTTTGGCCTGCGCGCCGTCTCCCGTTTCAAAACCGTTGCAGCGTCTGCTGCGTTGCTGGTGTTGCTCAGTGCATGTGGCTCCAACGTCAAGCTCGACGAGGTGCCTGTGACCGACCGCACAGCAGCGCCTGTGGCTCCCGTCGACGTCAATGCAGCCAATGCCCAGGCTGGCAGCCGCACCGTCCCCACTGCGGTGATCGATGAGTCGGCCATTGGCCAGCCACCAGCCAATGTGGCCCGTGTCGTTTACTTTGACTACGACAGCTTCCAGGTGCGCCCCGAGTTCGCGGCCACCCTGGAGGCTCACGCCAAATTTTTGAAAGCCGATGCCAAGCGCCGCGTGGTGCTGCAGGGCCACACCGACGAGCGGGGTGGCCGCGAGTACAACCTGGCGTTGGGCCAGAAGCGCGCAGAAGCGGTTCGCCGCCAACTGGCCATCCTGGGTGTGAGCGATGCACAGCAGGAAGCCGTGAGTTTCGGTAAGGAAAAGCCAGCGGCCATGGGCAGCGACGAGGCTTCCTTCGCCAAGAACCGTCGTGTTGAGTTGACTTACCGTTGAGGCCTGCCATGTCGCGCTGTGTCGACTTTCGTTCTGTGACCGCGAACATCTCATTGTTTGTGGTGGCTGTGCTGGGTCTGCTGCCCCTGCACGCCTCGGCGCAACTGTTTGGCGACGATGAGGCCCGCAAAGCCATCATTGAGTTGCGCGGGCGTGTTGAGGCGGACCGCCGCTCCACCGAGGCCCAATTGCAGCGCATCACGCAGGATTTTGCCCGGCTCAACGAAGAGAGCACCGCGCCCACGCGCCGCAGCTTGCTGGACCTGTCCAACCAGATCGAGGCGTTGCGGGCTGAGCAGGCCCGCATGCGCGGGCAATCGGAACAACTTGCGCGGGACGTGGCGGAAGTGCAGCGCCAGCAGAAAGATGTGCTGGCTGCGCTGAACGATCGCTTGCGGCAATTGGAGCCAGTGACCGTGACGTTGGACGGGCAGGAGTTCCGTGCCAAGCCTGATGAAAAAGCCGAGTTCGAACAGGCCATGGAGTCTGTGCGCAAAGCGGCGTTTGACCAGGCGGTGTCGGGTTTTGCAGCCTTTTTGAAGCGGTTCCCAGACAGTGGCTACCGTTCGTCGGCGCTCTTCTGGCTTGGCAACGCACAGTACGCCACCAGTGCGTTCCGCGAAGCCATCGAGACTTATCGCCGGCTGCTGTCTGTGGCACCCGAGCACGCACGTGTGCCCGAGGCCCGCTTGGCCATTGCCAATTGCCAGCTTGAACTCAAAGACGCCAAATCAGCCAGGCGCACCCTGGAAGATGTGGTGAAACTGCACCCACAGTCTGAGGCCGCTGCGACGGCCAAAGACCGGTTGAGCCGCATGCGCTGAGATGAGCCCGGAATCCTTTGCGAGCCTGCAGTTGCAGGTGTTGTGGGCTGCGTTTGCGGTGTCTGTGCTGTTTGGTGTGGTGGCGCAAAAAACCCACTTCTGCACCATGGGGGCCATCAGCGACATCGTGAACATGGGCGACTGGACGCGCATGCGCATGTGGGGCTTGGCGGTCGGTGTGGCCGTGCTGGGTTTCCACGGTCTGGGATGGTTTGGTCTGATAGACACCAGCAAAACGTTTTACACCACCGGCCGCGTCATTTGGTTGTCTGCGCTGACTGGGGGGGCCTTTTTCGGTTTTGGAATGGTGCTGGCCTCAGGGTGTGGCAGCAAGACCCTGGTTCGCGTTGGCGCGGGCAGTTTGAAGGCGCTGGTCGTGTTTGTGGTCATGGGTGTGTCTGCATTTGCCACATTGCGGGGGGTGTTTGCAGTTGCCCGGGTCAATACCGTGGACACGGTGGCCTTTGAGATGGAGCGCGGCAGCTCATTGCCCCTCTGGCTGGCGGGTGTCTTGGGGCATGAAGGGTCTGCGCTGGTCACCGGGTTGGCTGTCGTGGTGGGCTGTGGCCTGGTGGTGTGGGCCTTGGCCAGTCAGCAGTTCCGCCAGTTTGACAATGTGCTGGCGGGGATTGGCATCGGTGGCACAGTGGTGGCCATGTGGTGGGTCACAGGGCATTTGGGATTTGTGGCAGAGCACCCGGACACGCTTGACTCTGTTTTCCTGCGCACCAACAGCGGGGTGATGGAATCACTGACCTTCACCGCACCCATGGCTTACACCTTGGATTGGCTCATTTATTTCAGCGACGCCTCCAAGGTCCTGACAGTCGGTGTCGCATCGGTGGCAGGCGTGGTTTTTGGCTCATGGGTGTACTCCCTGGTCACACGCAGTTTTCGCTGGGAAGGCTTTCGCGACACGCAAGACACGGCTTTGCATTTGGGTGGTGCTGTGCTGATGGGCATCGGCGGCGTGACGGCAATGGGGTGCACTGTGGGGCAGGGTTTGTCCGGCATCTCAACGTTGAGCCTGACGAGCCTGATCGCTGTGGCGGGCATTGTGTTGGGTGCACTGGGTGGCTTTCGCTTCCAGATGTGGCTCATCATGCGCGACTGATGCTGCATCCTGTGGCAGATGTGCCCGCTGACTTCGAGCGCCGTTTCGGGGGACTGCGGCGCCTTCTGGGACACGCCGGTGCCCAGGCTGTGTTCGACAGCCATGTGGTGGTGGTCGGAGTGGGCGGCGTCGGATCCTGGGCTGCCGAGGCGCTGGCCCGCTCCGGGGTGGGGCGACTGACGCTGATCGATCTGGACCATGTGTCCGAATCCAACATCAACCGACAGTTGCACGCCTTGGGTTCCACGCTTGGGCAAGCCAAGGTGCAGGCCCTGCAGGAGCGGTTGCTTGATATCAACCCCAGTTGCCGCTTCACGCTGGTCGAAGACTTCCTCACGCCCGAGAACCTGACGCAGCTGCTCGATCCCTCTGTGGTTGGGCACACCGGGTCTTTTGCCGTGCTGGATGCGTGTGATCAGGTCAAAACAAAGGTGGCACTGGCTGCATGGGCTCTGGAAAACAATGCGTTGTTCGTCAGCGCAGGCGCTGCGGGCGGGAAAAGCCAGGCACAAGCGGTGGATGTCGCTCGGCTATCTGATGTCACCCACGATCCGTTGCTGGCCCAAGTGCGCTACCGCTTGCGAAAACACCACGGCGCGTCCAGAACCCAGCCGATTCCCGTGAACTGTGTGTTCAGCCGTGAGTCTGTCAGGGCACCTGCAGAGCAGGCCTGTGATGCCACTGCCGAGACCGCAGTGGGACACGATAGCAGCTTGAACTGCCATGGCTACGGCTCCGTTGTGACCGTCACCGCTACATTTGGCATGGTGGCAGCGGGGCACCTGCTGACTCGCCTGGCCGCCGCAAAAAAATGAAGCCCGTTTGCTCGGCCATCAAAAATGACGCTATAATTTGAGGCTTGGTGAGATGCACTGAACAGTGTGTTGAATCAGTGGGACGTTAGCTCAGTTGGTAGAGCAGCGGACTTTTAATCCGTTTGTCGTGGGTTCGACCCCCGCACGTCCCACCACAGTTTTTTAGGATCTGAGAGATCCCTCGAAAGGCCTCTTGATCGAGGCCTTTTGTTTGTTCCACGGAGCGGTGGATGAGTGGTTTAAGTCGCACGCCTGGAAAGCGTGTGTGGGTTAATCCCCACCGCGGGTTCGAATCCCGCCTGCTCCGCCAGAAATGTGTTGCTGCCCGCTTCCAACGGTCCACAGCACCACCCTGAAAGCCCCTGGGCCTCCGTGCCACGGGGCTTTTTTGTTGGCTGCGCGGTCTTGGGTCAGTGGGTGCCGCCGTGGGTTTGCGACTTCACCATGGCCATGGCCGATGCAATCAGGCTGGACACCTCGCCCATGTGGCTGGGCACGATCAGCGTTGTACTGGCGTCGGCGGCCACCCGTCCGTACGCTTCGACGGCCTTTTCTGCAACCTTGAGTTGAACGGCCTGCTCACCCCCAGGTTGTTGAATGGCGCGGGCCACGCGCTCGATGGCCAGGGCCGATGCCTCGGCCACCGCCAGAATGGCCGCAGCCTCGCCCTGGGCATTGTTGATGGCGGCCTGTTTTTCGCCCTCTGAGCGGGCAATGAACGCCTCGCGCTCGCCCGTAGCAATGTTGATCTGTTCCTGTTTGCGTCCTTCCGACGCGGCGATCAGGGCACGTTTTTCGCGCTCGGCCGTGATCTGTTGCTGCATTGCGTGCAGGATTTCTTTCGGTGGGGTCAAGTCCTTGATTTCGTACCGCAGAACCTTGACACCCCAGTTGAGTGCGGCTTCATCGATCGCGGCCACCACCTGGGCGTTGAGGATGTCGCGCTCTTCGAATGTTCGGTCCAACTCCAGTTTGCCGATGACGGAGCGCAGCGTGGTTTGTGCCAACTGGGTGATGGCATTGACGTAGTTTGCCGAACCATAGCTGGCCCGCATGGGGTCGGTCACCTGGAAGTAGAGGATGCCATCCACCTGGAGCTGGGTGTTGTCTTTGGTGATGCACACCTGGCTGGGCACATCCAGTGCTATTTCTTTGAGGGAGTGTTTGTAGGCCACCTGATCGACAAACGGCACCAGAAAATTCAGGCCCGGTGTCAGCGTGCCCGCGTACTTGCCCAACCTTTCCTTGACCCAAGCGTTCTGCTGGGGAACGATCTTGATCGAGCGCACGATGAAAACCAGTGCGATGACGAACAGAAAAATGGCAATTTCCATGCTGGGGCTCCGGTGGAGGGTGTTCAGGTTTCTGCAGGTTCAACGCGCAACACGTTTCCGACCACTGCGCGTATGCGGTAGCGGCCGGGTTGCGCAGCGGCGGTGTCGTGACCGTCGAGCAACTCGACAGACCATTGCGCTCCGCGGTAACTGGCCTGGCCCGTGCGGCCTGTCCACAGGTCAACCTGCAGGCTCTGGCCAATGTCCATGTTCATGTCCGCATCGGCCTGTGGCTGTAAGTGCCGGTGGGGGCGGGGGCGTATTTTTTGAAGTATTGCCACTGCACCCGCACCCAAAACGGCAGCACACACCAACTGGACTGCCGGTGAAAAACCAAGGTGCGCAGCCACGGCACCGCCCGCCAGGCCCAGCGCCAGCATGAGTAAATAAAACGTGCCTGTCAGCAACTCAGCCACCACGGCCACACCTGCCAGCACCCACCAGAGGGTCGAATCCGCCATGTCCCACCTTCGCCATTGATTGTGTTTCTCCATTGTGAGACACCCAGGGCTCGGATGCCTCAGTGCCGACACAATATTTCCGTACACTTCGCGCTTGCTTTTTGGGGTGTTCATGCATCACCCAGCCCCTTCACTGCCCTAAAGGCCGCGCCATGAAATTTCGCTTTCCCATCGTCATCATCGACGAAGACTACCGCTCCGAGAACACCTCTGGCCTGGGCATCCGTGCGTTGGCACAGGCGATTGAATCAGAGGGATTCGAGGTGCTGGGCGTGACCACCTACGGCGATCTGAGTCAGTTTGCACAGCAGCAAAGCCGCGCCAGCGCGTTCATTCTGTCGATCGACGATGAAGAGTTCACGCCTGGCCCCGATGTGGACCCGGTGGTGCTGAACCTGCGCGGCTTCATTGAAGAAGTGCGCTGGAAGAACGCCGATGTGCCCATTTACGTGTACGGCGAAACCAAAACCAGCCGCCACTTGCCCAACGACATCTTGCGCGAACTGCACGGATTCATCCACATGTTCGAGGACACGCCCGAGTTCGTGGCGCGCCACATCATCCGCGAGGCCAAGAGCTACCTGGAAGGCATTCAGCCCCCGTTTTTCAAAGCGCTCCTTGACTATGCCGAAGACGGCTCGTACAGCTGGCATTGCCCTGGCCACTCAGGCGGCGTGGCATTCCTGAAAAGTCCGGTTGGCCAGATGTTTCACCAGTTTTTTGGCGAAAACATGCTCCGTGCCGACGTGTGCAACGCGGTGGAAGAGCTGGGCCAACTCCTGGACCACAACGGGGCCATTGGGGCCAGCGAGCGCAACGCGGCGCGCATCTTCAATGCCGACCATTGTTTCTTTGTGACCAACGGCACCAGCACCAGCAACAAGATGGTGTGGCACCACACCGTGGCTCCCGGCGACGTGGTGTTGGTGGACCGCAACTGCCACAAAAGCAACCTGCACGCCATCATCATGACCGGGGCCATCCCCGTGTTCCTGAAGCCCACGCGCAACCACTGGGGCATCATTGGACCGATCCCACAAAGCGAGTTCGAGATCGAGTCAATTCAGGCCAAGATCAGGGCCAACCCCTTGCTGGCAGGGGTGGATGCCTCGGCGATCAAACCGCGCATCCTGACGCTGACCCAGTCGACCTACGACGGGGTGCTCTACAACACCGAAACCATCAAGTCGATGTTGGACGGCTATGTGGACAACCTGCACTTCGACGAAGCTTGGTTGCCCCATGCCGCATTCCACTCCTTTTATGGTAGCTACCATGCCATGGGGAAAAAGCGCCAGAGGCCAAAAGAGTCTGTGGTTTATTCCACTCAGTCCATCCACAAGCTGCTGGCGGGCATCAGCCAGGCCAGCCATGTGCTGGTGCAAGACTCGCAAAGCACCAAGCTGGACCGCCATCTGTTCAACGAGGCGTACCTGATGCACACCAGCACCAGCCCTCAGTACGCCATCATTGCCAGCTGCGACGTGGCCGCCGCCATGATGGAGCCGCCCGGTGGACGCGCGCTGGTGGAAGAAAGCATTCTGGAAGCCCTTGATTTCCGCCGCGCGATGCGCAAAGTGGACGACGAGTTTGGTGACGGTGACTGGTGGTTCCAGGTGTGGGGCCCACAGGAACTGGCCGAAGAGGGCATGGGCAACGCCTCTGACTGGGTGCTCAAACGCACAGAGGGCCTGAGCGACGAGGCTGCTGCCGCCAACACCTGGCACGGCTTTGGTGAAATGGCCCCCGGCTTCAACATGCTGGACCCGATCAAGGCCACCATCGTCACGCCCGGCCTGGACATGGACGGCAGCTTTGCCGACACCGGCATTCCGGCCAGCATCGTGACCAAGTTTCTGGCTGAACACGGGGTAGTTGTGGAGAAGACGGGGTTGTACAG